>NZ_CP011273.1:5856391-6507102 GCF_001610895.1 Planctomyces sp. SH-PL62
TCGGGGGCCAAGAGCGACCTCATCCTCCTCGGCGACCCCGAGGCGGCCATCGCCTATGAGATCCATTCGCCCTCGGGGACCGGCGCCGGCCTGCTCCAGTTCGTCGACGAGGACTCCGCCGCCACGTCGATCTCCTACTCCGGGCTCTCCCCGCACAGCCTCTATGACACGGTCCCGGCGACGACCTACACGTTCAATTACCTGGGCGACCCGAACGACGGCGTGAGGATCAGCGACGGCGAGAACTCGGCCGCGACGGGGAACGTGCAGACGCTCAAGATCGCGTCGGACGGGGCGATCCCCGCGTTCGTCGACACCCATGTCGCGAACAAGACGAACGTCGTGGTCAACCAGAACCTCGCCCCGGGCGACTACTCCATCACGGTGGATTACGCGATCGCCGCCCCCGTCGCCGGGCTCTCGACGCTGACGATGGCCTCGGGTTCCGGTGACGACGACGCCGACCTTCTCGCCCTCCCCGCCGGCGCCGCGACCGTCCTGCTGCAAGGCGGCGGCGACGACACGGCCTCTCTGGCCCTCGTCGGCGCGTCGGCCGCGGCCTCGACCTCGCTCGACGGCGGCGCGGGGACCGACTCCCTGGTCGTCGACGCCGGCGGCCTGGCCGTCACGGCGGCGAACTTCGCGGCCGGTCCCGGCGGCGCGACCACCATCACCGGCGCGCCCATCACCGGCGGACCCATCACGTATCGCCGCTATGAGAGCGTCGTCGTCACCGACGTCGGCCCGATCACGCCGACCGTCTACAGCGTCCCGATCCACGCGGTCCAGGGCCAGCGCCTGGTCGACGCGCTGGTCGGCGCCTTCACGGCCCCGGCGACCGCTCGGGCGTCCGACTTCGTCGCGACGATCGCCTGGGGCGACGGCTCGACGTCGGCCGGCGTGATCGTCCAGGACGCCTCGACCCCGTCGATCTTCTACGTCTACGGGACGCACACGTTCTATCAGGACGCCCCGGCCCTGGCGACCGCGATCACCGTCCGGTCGCTCGGCTCCACGAGCACGACGAGCATCGGCGGCGTGCCGGTGACGATCATCGCCCCGGCCGGCTCCCCGGTCACCACGGCGGGGACCGCCTCGGTCGACAACGCGCCCATCAACGTCGTCGTCCGCGGCTTCTCGGGCTTCGAGAACATCCCGATCGCCTCCTCGCCGTCGATCGTCGTGGCGACCTTCACCGACCTCGGGGGCGTCGCCCCGACCGACGCGAATCCGGCCGGGAACTACACCGCCACCATCTACTGGGGCGACGGCTCGTCGGGCGTCGGCGGCCTGACGATCGTCCGGAACGGGACGTCCAACAGCTTCATCGTGACGGCCGCCCCGCACACCTACGACACGCCGAGGAGCTACGTCGTCACCGTCGTGGTGAGGGACGCCGAGACGTCGGCCGTGGTGGGGATCGGCAGCGGCTCGGCGTCGATCGCCGACGCGCCGCTGACGGCGACGGCCTCGCAGCCGACGAACACGAGCATCCTGGAAGGCTATCGGTTCGTCGACTGGGTCGTCGGCTCGTTCAACGACGCCAACCCGCTGGCGAGGACCGACCAGTTCGCGGTCACCATCGACTGGGGCGACGGCTCGCCGACCTCGTCCAGCCGGGTGATCCAGCCGGGGGGCGTGGGGACGACGTTCTACGTCATCGGCAGCCACACCTACGCCGACGCGCTCGCCCCGGGGGCCCACCCCGCCACGGTCGGCGCCGGGCCGGTCTTCGGCCCCGTCACCCAGGACGGCGTCTTCCTCGTGACGATGACGGTCCGGGATACGTTCGGCTCGGCCGCCAACCTCTACAACGAGCTGACGGTCGCCGACCGGCTCCTGACGGTCTCCGGCGCGCTGGACTCGGCCTCGGACACCGGGGCCTCGAATTCCGACGGCGTGACCAGCGACTCCACGCCGACGTTCAGCGGGAGGGCCAGCGAGGGGAACGCGGTCGTCTACCTGTACGGCTCGCCCGGCGGCGCGCCGTTCCTGATCGGATCGACCACGGCCGACGCCACCGGCGCCTGGAGCATCACCCCGGCCGCGGCCCTGGCCGACGGCGACTACCTGATCCAGGCGCAGGCGTACGACGCCCGGGGGCACACCATCAGCGCCCTCACGGTCATCCAGGCGGTGGTCGTCGACACCGTCGGCCCCAAGGTCGCGGACCTGCTGTTCGACAACTTCCGCGGCCAGGTGATCGCCACGTTCCAGGACTTCGGCGGCGCGTCGAACGCCGGTGTGGGCCTGAACCTGGCGACCGTCCGGGACGCGAACAACTACCGGTTCTCCGCGCTGCTGGCGTCCCACCCGAATCTGCGGCGCTGGCTGGTCACGTCGATCGATGTGACGCCCGGCACGACCGTGGGCGAGCAGGTCGCCACGGTGCGGTTCAACGACGGCGCGGGCATCCGGGGGGGACGCTACCTGTTCACCGCCCGGTCGGTCGACCCGTCGAACCTGTCGGGCGTGCAGGACAACGCCGGCAACGCCCTGGACGGCGAGTTCTACGGCACCTTCCCGTCGGGCAACAACGTCAACGGCGGCGACTTCGAGGCGAGGCTCGACGCCATCCACCACACGATCTTCCCCGCCAGGACCCAGGTCGGGACGGCCACCCCGGTCACGCCTCCGGGCCGCCCGGCGACGGGCCGATTCCTCCGGCTCGACGGCACCCTGCTTCCCTCGGCCCGCACGGCGGTTAGACTGGCTTCGGCCCGCGCGACGCCGGGGGCGGCCCGCCTCGCCCGGCTCGAACGGCTCGGCTCCTGACCTGACCTGATCCGATCTCCGAACGCCGCGCCCGGGCCCCCTCGGTCCGGGCGCGGTCCGTCACACCATGCGTCGCGCAGCTTGATCGCCCCGGAGTGTTCCATGGATCGCAATTTCCTCTCGGCGTGCCGAAACCGGCTCGGACTCCAGCAACCTCGGCCCAGGAAGCCGGCGCGACGGCGGGTCGGGGTCGAGTCGCTGGAAGACCGCCGCCTGCTCGCCGCCTCGCTCAGCATCGGCGGCGGCACGCTGCTGTTCCAGGCCGCCGGCGGCGCCATGAACCTCACGCTGTCGGTCGACGGGTCCGACGTCTATACGTTCCGCGACCCCACCCAGGCGATCACGCTGGGCTCGGGGACCGCGGGCTGGACCCTCTCGGGCGACGGCCACAGCGCCACCGGCCCGGCGTCGTCGTTCACCTCGGTCGCCGTGATCGGCGACGCCGGCGCGTTCAACGACGTGGTGAGCGTGGCCTCGACCAAGGCCCCCGTGAGCCTGAGCACCGGAGCCGGGAACGACTCCTTCTTCTTCACCACGGCGTCCATCGCCGCGCCGGTCTCGCTCAACAACGCCGTGAGCGGCGGCTCCGACGCCGATGCGGTCTTCTACGCCGTCGGCGGCGTCGACGGGGCCTTCGCCACCGGCTCGCTGGGGCGAGAGACGTTCCTCAGCTCGGCCGCGGGTGCCGGGCTGATCAGCGTCAACACGGTCAAGCCGACCTACACCTCGGCCTTCCCCGACCTCGTCGGCTCCGGCGCCAAGCTGGATCTGAACCTCAACAGCCTGTACGCCTCCCCCGTCCTGCTCTCGACCACCCTCTCCGTCACCGGCGGCGTGATCCGGGCCGACGTGGCCGGCGGCCCGGTCCACAGCTTCCCCGAGAACACGATCGACCTCTTCGCGATCGGCGGCACCACGGCCGGGAACACCCTGACGATCGACTACGCCGGCGGCGTCCCCTACGGCCCGAGCGTCGACTTCTCGCCCCCCGTCGCGGGCTCGAACACCCTCGTCCTCGAGAACGGCTCCTTCTCGCAGCAGTCCTACCTCGCGTCGGCCCCCGGCGCCGGGCAGATCGCCTTCCCGAACCGCACGGTCGGCTCCGGCACCATCACCAACATCATCGACTTCGCGAACCTCAGCCCGATCATCGACACGGTGGCCGTCACCGGCTTCACCTTCACCGCCCCCGCCGGCGCGCAGACCATCGAGGTCGAGCCCGGGCCGATCGTCTCGGGCGTCCAGACGACCCGGATCCGCAGCACGACGAACGCCTTCGAGCGGATCGACTTCGCCAACAAGGGCTCGGTGGCGATCAACACCGGCGCCAACGCCGACACCCTGTCGATCGACCTGGGCGTCCCGGCCGCCGGCCTGACCGCGGTCTCAGTGGCGACCGGCGGGGGCGACGACACGATCGTCCTGCTGGCCTCGGCCGCCGGCGTGACGACCACCCTCGACGCCGGCGCGGGCTCGGCGAACCTGATCGACCTGAGCGACGCGGGGAGCCTCGTCGGCCTGCTGGGCGACGTCTTCGCCAGGTCCACGGGGGGCGCGAGCACCCTCAAGCTCGACGACTCGGCGCGGAACGTGGCCGACGCCTTCGTCATCACGCCCGGCCGCGTCACGGGGGGCCGATCGGGACCTTCGTGGACTACTCCGGCGGCGGCGTGACCGGCGTCGAGGTCCGCGGCGGCTCCGCGAACGACACGTTCACCTTCACCGGCTTCGGCGGCCCCACCACGGCCGAGGTCTACACCATCGCCGGCGGCCCCGGGACCGACGCCCTGGTCGTCAACTCCACGCTCCCGGCGGTGGACTTCGCCACGCCGGGCGTCCTCAGCTTCGGGGCGGGCGAGCCGACCATCGCCTATTCCAGCATCGAACAGGTCACGCTCAACCTCTCGAACACGCCCCCGACCGGCATCCCGGTCACGCTCTCCGCGGTCGAGGCCCGGCCCTTCGTCCAGCAGACGGTCGCCCGCTTCACCGACGCCGCGCCCAGCTCCGGGGTCGTCTACTACGCCTCGATCGACTGGGGCGACGGCTCCTCCCCGTCCGGCGGCGTGATCGTCCCCACGGGGGTCACCGGGACGTACGAAGTGGTGGGCGCGCACACCTACGCGGCGGCGGCCACCTACCCCGTGAGCGTCGTCGTCACCCGCCAGGGGGGCGGATCGAGCGGGACCACCGTCGTCGGCGGCGTGCCGATCACGGTCAACAGCGGCGTCGCCGAGAGCACCACGGTCGCCTCGACGGCCGTCGTCCGCGCCGCGCCTCTGTCCGCCCAGGGAGTCCCCTTCACGGGCCGCGCCGCGTCCCCGCTGGCGACGAGCGCCGGCGGCGTGCAAGTCGCCACGTTCACCGACTCGGGCACCGACCTCGGACCGTCGGCCTACACCGCGCTGATCTACTGGGGGGATGGCTCCGCCCCGACCCCGGCCACGCAGATCACCGCCACCGGGACCAGCGGCGCGACCGTGTACAACGTCTTCGGCGACCACACCTACGCGCGTCCGGGGAACTATACCGTCACCGTGTTGATCACCAAGCCGCCGGCCGCGGTGACCGCCCCGGTCGTCCCCCAGGCGCCCCCGGGCGCGCGGGCCGTGGCCGTGTCGAGCGCCTCGATCCTGCCGTCCGCGCTCGCCAGCGTCGTCGGCCAGCTCAACCCGGCCAGCGACTCCGGCGCCTCCAGCTCCGACGGGATCACCAACGTCGTCCAGCCGACCTACTCCGGCATGACCGACTCGCCCGGCGCCACCGTGGCCGTGGTCGCCGTCGCCTCCAACGGCTCCTCGATCCTCCTGGGAGCCACCCAGGCCGACGACGCGGGCGCGTGGAGCGTCACGTCGGACGTCGCCCTGGCCGACAGCGTCTACACCATCACCATCTACGCCGGCGACCGATTCAACCCGACCATCGTCCTCACCAACGTCCTCTCCCAGGCCCTGACGATCGACACGATCGGCCCCAAGATCATGGGCGCCGCCTTCCAGCCGTCGTCGGGCTCCGTCCACCTGAACTACCAGGACTTCGGCGCGGACGCCAACGCCGGGTCGGGCGTCAACCTGGCGACCGTGCAGGACCCGAGCAACTACGCCTTCGCGTTCATCTCGACGACCGTCCGCCGCTACAAGCCCCCCGCGCGCTGGCTCGTCGGGCCGATCGCCGTGGTGCCCGGGACCACCACCGGGATCCAGGCCGCGACCGTCGTCATCAACGGCGGCACGCCGATCCGGGGCGGGGTCTACCAGATCCTCGTCCGGTCGCGCTCCGAGAACACCCCGGCGGGCGTGCAAGACCTGGCCGGCAACGCCCTGGACGGCGAGTTCTACAGCGTCTTTCCGTCGGGCAACAACGTCAACGGCGGCGATTTCACGGCGCGGCTGGACTCGATCCACAACCGGGTCTTCTCGCCCGAGACGACCGTCGGCCCCGGGCGTCCCGGGCCCGTCCGTCCCGGCCGGCCCACGCCCGTGCGCCCCGTCCGCCCCACGCCGGTCCGTCCCGTCCGCCCCGCGCCCGTCCGACCCGCGCCGGTTCGTCCCGCGCCCGTCCGGCCTGTCGGTCGCTGACCCCGGCCCTCGGCTTGGCCCGTCGCCGCGAAATCGCTAAGGTGAGGGGGTGGAGCGGCTCCGCCCCCTCGCCTTTTTTTCTTTCCTCTGCCCGCGACGAACCCATGACCGACCAACCCGAAGTCCGCTTCGAAACCGCCCTGGCCGAGCTGGAGGAGATCGTCGAGTCGCTCCAGCGCGGGGAGCCCGAGCTCGACGCCGCCCTTGAGAAATACCAGAAGGGCGTCGCCTTGCTGGGCCACTGCTACGGCCTTCTCGAACGCGCCGAGCGGTCCGTCTCCGTGTTGACCGGCCTCGACGAGTTCGGCGAACCCATCACGACCGACTTCGACCCCACCGCGACCTTCGACCTCGCCCGGTCCGCCGCCGCGACCATCGTCGCGTCCGTCACGGTCCCGGTCCCTCCCCCGGCCGAGGCCGCGAACCCGGCCGAAGCCCCCGTCGCCGCCAAGACCGTCCGCCGCAAGCGCACCGTCAAGGCCGCCGCCCCGGAGCCGGAACCCGCCCCGGAGCCCGAGCCGACCCCCCAGCCCGAAGTCGGCCCCGAGCCCGAATACGACCGCTTCGACCCGCCGTTCTGAGAACCCCGAGCGTCAGTCGCCGGGCGTCACGCGCCGCTGTGCATCCTCGGCCCCGGCGTCTGAACGGCCAGGATCGCCGCCTCGGCTTCCAGAAGCTCCCGCCATCGGGCCTGGACCTGATCGTCGGGCAGGACGTGACCGGCGAGGAGCAGGAAGACGCGGTAGTGGCCCAGTTCCGACGCGCCCAGGCGGTTGTAGAACCGCGCCAGCTCGCGATCGCTCCCGGCCGCGCCCCGGGCCAGCGCCAGGAACCGCTCGCAGGACCGGGCCTCGATCAGGGCCGAGATCAAAAGCCGGTCCACCAGTTCCTCGTTGCCGCGTCCGCTCCGCACGAGCGCCCGCAGGGCGTTGGCGTAGGGGTTGCGATGGTTCCGCTCCAGCCGACCGCCGCGACGGATCAGCAAGCGAAGCACCGAGCTGAGGTGGGCCGCCTCGTCGTGGGCCACCGAGGCCAGGGTCGTGGCCCAGTCGTCCGGGGGAACCGGCTCGGGCCAACGGTTCAGGAGATCGAGCGCATTGGCCGCCGCCTTCTTCTCCAGGAAGGCATGGTCGTTCAACAGCGCCAGCGGCTCGCTCAGGCCGCGCTCGGCCCAGGAATCGGGGGTCCGGGAGAGGAGCGGCAGGTCTTCGACCGAGTCGACGAGGCTCATGAGGGGCGACCGTCTCCAAGATTTCGCGAGGTCGCCCGTGCTCGCCGCGGCCTGCGATATTTCCACATCTTCCCCATCCTACCGCCGAAACCGGGTCGTCGGGGACGCGAGGCGATCCGCGAGGCTTTGCCTTGCAAAGTTCTGGTGGCAGCCATGTAGACAAGGCCGGGGGGAATGTCGAGAATAACAGCGGGCGCGGGGAGTTGGGAGGATGGAACCCTCCGGGACGTCGCTTTGCGAGGCGACGCGGCGTCCAGAGACTTGTCCGCCCCGGCACTCCGTGTAACATCATCTTCATGACAAGCTGTTCAGATACCTTGACCGCGTCGACGCTCGACGACTATCTCGGCCGGCACCGCCGCCGCGTGGAGGAGGCCCTGACGGGCGTACTTCCCGGTCCGGCCCCGGGCGCTCTCGGGGACTGTCCCGAGCGTCTGGCTTCGGCGATGCGCTACAGCCTGCTCGGTGGCGGCAAGCGTCTGCGTCCGGTCCTCTGCCTGATGGCGGCGGAGGCGTGCGGCGCGTCGTGGGAAGCGGCGATGCCGGCGGCGCTGGCGTTGGAGTTGGTGCACACCTACTCGCTGATCCACGACGACCTGCCGGCGATGGACGACGACGACCTGCGTCGAGGCCGGCCGACGTGCCACAAAGCCTACGACGAGGCGACGGCCATCCTGGCCGGGGACGGCCTGCTGACCCTGGCGTTCGAGCTGATCGTCCGGGGGATCGAGCCGTCGGGCCCGGCCGCGGAATGCGTGCGGATCCTGGCCGAGGCGTCGGGCCCGTCGGGGATGGTCGGGGGCCAGATGGCCGACCTGGAGGCCGAGGACCGCGCCGGCGACGGCGAGGACGGCTCGGCGGCCGAGCTGGAGGCGATCCACCGTCGCAAGACGGGCGCCCTGCTCCGGGCCCCGCTGGAGATGGGGGCCGTGATCGCCCAGGCGCCCGACGCCTGGCGAGAGGCCCTGGCCCGGTACGGCCGGGCGGTGGGCCTGGCGTTCCAGATCGTCGACGACCTGCTGGACGTCGAGGGGGACGAGGCCAAGCTGGGCAAGCGGGTCGGCAAGGACTCGGGCCACGGAAAATGGACGTATCCCCGATTCCTGGGGGTCGAGGGGAGTCGGGCCAAGGCCCGGCAGCTCGCCCATGAGGCGGTCGCCGCCCTGGGCCCGTTGGAAACGCGCGGCGGACGGCTCCGCGAGCTGGCGCTGGCTCTTTTGGAAAGGGAGTGTTGATGCTCAGCCCTGATTCGATCCTGTCCCGGATCGGCTCCCCGACGGATCTCAAGGCGCTGAACGACAAGGAACTCGACCAGCTGGCCGACGAGATGCGCGGCGAGCTGATCGGCGTCGTGGGGCGGCGCGCGGCGCACTTCGCCAGCAACCTGGGCGTGGTGGAGCTCTGCCTGGCGCTCCACCTGACCTTCGACTTCGCCACCGACCGCCTGATCTGGGACACCGGCCACCAGATCTACCCCCACAAGCTGATCACCGGCCGGGCCGGCGAGCTCCATACGATCCGGACCAGGGGGGGCCTGATGGGCTACCCCAACCCGGCCGAGAGCCCGTACGACCTGTTCATGACCGGCCACGCCGGCTGCGCCCCCTCGACCGCGCTGGGGCTCAAGCTGGGCGACGAGCTGATGGGCCGGACCGACTCCCACTCGGTCGCCGTGATCGGCGACGGCGCCTTCCCCTCGGGGATCGTCTTCGAGGCGCTCAACCACGCGAGCGGCTCCCAGAGCAAGCTCCTGGTGATCCTCAACGACAACAAGATGTCGATCTGCCCGCCGGTGGGGGGGGTCGCCAACGCGCTCGACCGGGCGCGGATGTCGAAGACCTACCACGACTGGAACAAGCGGCTCAAGTCGCTCGTCCCCACGATCCCGCTGGTGGGCGAGACCGCCGAGCGCTGGGTCCAGCAACTCAAGGACGCCATCAAGGCCTCGCTCCAGCACGGCATGCTCTTCGAGGAGCTGGGGTTCACCTACCTCGGCCCGATCGACGGCCACGACCTGAAGGGGCTGCGGACCTACCTGGAGAAGGTCAAGGAGATGAGCGGGCCGATCCTGCTCCACGTCCTGACCAACAAGGGCCACGGCTTCGAGCCGGCCGTCAAGGACCCGGTGAAGTTCCACGCCCCCGCCCCCTTCCGCAAGGGCGAGGGGGGCTACGTCCCGATCAAGGTCTCCAGCAGCGAGACGTACACCGACGCCTTCAGCGCCGCGCTGTTCGACGCCTGCGGGCGGGACTCGCGGGTGGCCGTCCTGACCGCCGCCATGTGCGAGGGGAACAAGCTCCAGAAGGTCCGCGAGAGCTTCCCCAGCCAGTTCTTCGACGTCGGCATCTGCGAGAGCCACGCGGTGGCGCTGGCCGGCGGCATGGCCAAGGCGGGCGCCCGCCCGGTGGTCGACGTCTACAGCACGTTCCTCCAGCGCGCCTACGACCAGATCTTCCAGGAGGTCTCGCTCCAGAACCTCCCGGTCGTCTTCTGCCTCGACCGCGCCGGGCTCGTGGGCGCCGACGGGCCGACCCACCACGGCAGCTACGACCTGGCCTACATGCGGGCCTTCCCCAACATGGTCGTCATGGCCCCCGGCGACCGCCGCGACATCAGCCCGATGCTCGACTTCGCCCTCGGCCACGACGCGCCGGTCTCCATCCGCTACCCCCGCGCCAACCTCGAATCCGTCGAGCGCGACGTCCAGCCGATCGAGCTGGGCCAGGCCGAGGTCATCGAGTGGGAGAGCGACGGCATGATCATCGCCTGCGGCTCGCTCCTGGGCGCCAGCCTCCAGGCGGCGGCCCGGCTGCACGCGCGGTACGGCCTGCACGTGGGCGTGATCAACGCCCGGTTCGTCAAGCCGCTCGACCGGGCGACGATCGGCAAGGCGATCGAGGAGGCCGGGTTCGTGCTGACCGTCGAGGAAGGCTGCCTCCCCGGCGGGTTCGGCTCGGCCGTCCTGGAAGCCGCCAACGACGCCGGCCTGCCCACGCGGCACGTCCGACGCCTGGGCCTCCCCGACCGCTTCGTCCTCCACGCCGAGCGCGACGAGCAGCTCGCCGAGGTGGGCCTGGACGTCGACGGGATCACCGCCGCCGCCCTGGAGATGGCCCGCGCCGTCGGCCTGGAATTCACCGACCTGGCCGCCGAGTCGGAGTCGGGGTCTCATCCAGCCCCGGCGTCGATCGCCGACGGCGGGGCGCACCCGAACGCGAACGGCTCGGCGGTCGTCGCCGCCTCCCCTTCCCAGCAGTAATCCGGCCCAGACGGGGCGAGCCCGCCCCGCGGGCCCGGGGAGTTCCCCATGGCGACGACCCTCGAAACGCCCGGCCCGCCGGGACGCTACCACCCGCTTCGACTGATGATCCTGGGCAACGGCACCCGTGAGGAGGTCCAGGATTACGTCGAACGGGTGGCCGCCGCGATCCGGGCCGTCCCCCGATTCGCCCTGGTGGGGATCGACCTCTCGGCGGATTCGGACCTCTCCCAGTGCCCGGCCGACGTCGCGGTGGTCGTCGGCGGCGACGGCACGGTGCTGCACACCGTCCGCCGGATGGCCGACAGGCCGACCCCGATCCTGGGCGTCAACGCCGGCCGGCTCGGCTTCCTCGCCGACCTGACCGTCGAGACCTTCGTCGAACGGCTCCCCGACCTGGCCGCCCGCCGGTACACGATCGAGAATCTCATGACCATGTCGGTCAAGGTGATCTCGGCCCGGGGGCCGACCCGGGTCTTCCACGCCCTCAACGACGCCGTGCTCCGCGCCGCGCCCTACTTCCGAATCGTCGAGATCGGCCTGTCCATCGACGGCGAGAGCGTGATGTCCTATCGGGGCGACGGCCTGATCCTGGCCACGCCCGCCGGCTCCACCGCGCACAGCCTCTCGGCCGGCGGCCCGATCCTCCCCCCCAGCGCCCACATGTTCGTCGTCACGCCGATCTGCGCCCACACGCTCACCCAGCGCCCGCTGGTCGACAGCGGCCACAAGACCTACGAGCTGGTGGTCCGGGGCGAGGGGATCGCCATGATCCTCGTCATCGACGGTCAGATCCAGATCCCGCTCCAGTCGGGCGACCGCGTGATCGTCCGCCGCGGCGATTCCCATTTCCCCATCATCCGCCTCCCCGGCCACAGCTTCTACAGCACCCTCCGCGACAAGCTCGGCTGGGGCGCCTACCCCGCCGGCGACCGCGGCCCCCGCTCCTGAGTTGAGCCCCCCTCCTCCCCTCGAACCCACAAAACCTGCTGGCGCCTTCATGCCTTATCCCCTTGTGGGAGAAGGCGGCCGAAGGCCGGACGAGCGCGCTCAGCTCGCCCCTTTAATGAGAAGAATGCCGGCGCGATCATGCCTTCCCCCCCGGTGGGCTTTCAGGGGGAGGTATCGATTTTCATCAATACTTCGGGGGGCGGGGCGGCGTCGCGCGGCGGGCCGGGCCAGGGCTCCGGGAGGAAGCGGCCGGCGGGGTCGGCCCCCCCGATCCAGGCCCGCAGGACGGCGGCGCCCCCCAGCAGGAAGGTCGACCAGCGCCGGGGCTTGGGGGCGGCGGCCGGCCCCGGCCCCGGCTCGGGCTCGGGTCGATCGGCGGCGTCGGCCGCGCCGCCGACCTCCAGCGTCCACAGGGTCGCCAGGGCCATCGCGGCCCACAGCCGGGCCGCCCGCGCCGGGTCGGCCATCCGGCTCCGCTCCCACCGCCAGCCGTCGCTCTTGATCTTCTTGAACGAGCACTCGATCCAGGCCCGCACGGCGTACCAGGACGCGTCGGCCTGTTCCGGCGGCAGGTCGGTGAGGATCAGCCAGGGGTCGGCGCGGCCCTCGTCCCACCGCGCCAGCAGCGTGCAGTCCAGCCGCGCCTCCTTCGTCTTGAAGGCCTGGCCGCGGGCCCGGAACCGGGCCCCGTGCCGCGGGGCCAGCTCGGGCATCCGCGCCCATCGGCCCCCCTGGGGCCGGAAGCAGCCCCGGGCCTTGGCCCGCATCAGCGGGTGCCAGCCCAGCTCGACGATCGCCCGGAACAGGCCCGACGACTCGATCCCCCGGTCCGACAGGACGAACACGCGTCGGTCCGGCCCGACGTGCTCGCGGAGCAGGCCCAGGAGCCGCTTCCAGTGCGGGTTCCAGGCCCCCGGCTCGTTCCCCGGCAGGACCGCCCAGGCGACCGGCACGGCGCACGACCGGTAGAGCGCCGCGACGCACAGGACCGTCATCCGATCGCCCAGCGCGGTGGCGTCGACGGCCAGGGCCAGGGGGCCGTCGCCCCAGCTCGAGAGGACCCAGCCCAGCAGCGGGCCGAAGCAGGCCTCGGGATCGAGCTCGCGGCGGGACCGGCCCCGCTTCGAGGCGGCCGGGCGGTAGAACTCGCGGAGCCGCTGGCGGACCGTGCCGGGCCCCACGTCCAGCAGGGCCGCCAGGTGGACGGCCACCCGGTCCAGCCCGCCGCCGCGTGCCAGGATCATCCCGAGGCTGTACCAGGCCAGGACCCGGGCCTGGCATCGCGACAGCGTGGGGAACCGAGTCGCGACGCGGTCGGACCAGCGGTACAGTAGTTCGGGGCGGGGCATGGCTCCTCCCGGTCGAACAGCGGTCAGCCCTGGTAAGCCGTCCGCTATAAACCGGGACCGTGCCCCGTTCCATACCCCTCTCCCATAAGCCGGACGAAATACCTCCCCCTGAAAGCCCGCCAGGGGGGAAGACCGTGATGGAGCGAAAGCCGTCGCAGTCCGAATCCGGGCCGTAAAGTCCTTCCCCCCTCGCGGGGGAAGGTGGCCGAAGGCCGGATGAGGGGGAAGACGAGCACGGAAACCGTCGGGCGTTCCGGCCCGCCCGCGATGACGGAGGCCGTCGGCGCGATCCTTCGCCCACCAGGGGAGAAGGAAAGGCTTCCGTGCCGGCGCGTCGAGGTCTTTGCGGCGTCAGTCGCCGAGTTCGACGACCACGGACTCGATGGTTCCTCGGAAGGTGTTGGGGGAGATGTAGGGGCCAACGGCTCCGTCGTCGTCGCGGCCGACTTGAAGGCCGTCGACGGGCTGGCGGCCGATGAGGCGGCCCTGGGCGGTTTTGGCGGGGCGACCGTCGACTTCCAGGGTCAGCTTGCCGGCCTTGTCGATCCCGGCGACGAGCGCGTGGGGGCCGGGCGCGAGCGCGGGCCGGAGACCCTCGCGGCGTCGCCGCGCCCCGCGCCGTCGCGGACCAGGAACGAGGGGCGGCCGTCCTTGATGAACAGCGTGAAGCCGGCGGCGGTCCCGCCGTGGGCGACGATCACGCCGTCGGGCTGTTCCTCGGGGACGGTGAACTTCGCGATCAGGCTGATCGGCCTGCCCTCGACGGCGGGCGCCGAACCGCGCCGAAGATCGGCGTCGGCCTTGAGTTCGAACCGGCGATTCCGGCTCGGCGCGGCCTGCTCGCCGCCTCGCCAGGCGCCCAGGGGGAGGACGTCGGCGCGGGCGGCGTAGGCGTCCCACGCGGCGGCCATGGCCCGGACGCGGTCGGGGTGTTCGGCGGCCCGATCGTGAAGCTCGGAGCGGTCCTCGGCGATGTCGTACAGCTCCCACGGCTCGTTCGACCTGGCGACGAGCTTCCAGTCCCCGTCGCGGACGGCGCGGTTCCCCTCGTGCTCCCAGAAGAGGGGCCCCGGGCGGTTCAGGGGCTCGCCCTGGAACGCGGGACGCAGGCTGACGCCCTCGCGAGGCTTGATGGGACGGCCGTCGACCTCGGTGGGATAGGTCGCGCCGGCGAGGTCGACGCAGGTGGCCATCACGTCGATCAGGTGGCCGGGCTGGGGCTCCAGCTTGCCGTTGCGATCGGGCTTCACGCCCGACGGCCAGTGGACGATCAGGGGCGTGGAGATCCCCCCTTCGTGAGTCCAGTGCTTGTACTCGCGGAAGGGCGTGTTGCTGACGTTGGCCCAGCCCCGGCCGTAGGCGACGTAGGTGTCGGCCGGGCCCGGCATGACCCCCGGCCCGGTGCGGACGGGGCGGCCGTCGCGAGTCTGCATCGGCGGCCCGCCCCGGCGCTGGAGGTCGTCCGGTCCCAGCGGCTTCAGGCCGTCGACCGGCGGCTGGGGCTTGTTGCGGCCCATGTCCTCCGCGCAGGCGCCGTTGTCCTGGAGGAAGAGGATGAGCGTGTTCTCCAACTCTCCCGCCGCCTTCAACTGCGCGACGATCCGGCCGATCCCGGCGTCCATCGTCTCGATCATCGCCGCGTAGACTTCCTTGCAGCTCGCCTCGCGCGCCTCGTCCTCGACCTCGTTCCAGTCGTCGGAGGCGGGAGTGATCTCGGCGTCCTCGGGGACGAGGCCCATGGCCTTCATACGCGCCAGGCGACCCTCGCGGACCGGCGCATAGCCGGCGTCGTACTTCCCCTTGTATTTTGCAATGGCGTCTTCGGGCGCGTGCATCGGCCAGTGCGCGGCGGTATAGGCGACGTACAGGAAGAAGGGCCTGTCGGGCGATTCGGCCTCATGATCGCGAATGTATTTGACCGCGTTGTCCGAGATGGCATCGGTGTAATAATATGACTCGGGCTGATATTCCGGGTCGTTCGCGGGAGTGATGAGGGTCTCCTGGCGGCAGAGGTTGCCGGGGTCGAAGTAGCTCCCCGCGCCGATGATCGTCCCGTAGAACTTCTCGAACCCCCGGCCGACGGGCCAGGTGGCGCGGTCGCCGTTGGGGCCGGTGAATCGCGTGAGGTGCCACTTGCCGGTCATGTAGGTCCGGTATCCGGCCGGCTTGAGGACCTCGGCGATCGTGGCCGAATTCCGGTTGAGGACGCCGCGATAGCCGTCCCGGCCGCGATCTTCCATCATGTGGCCGACGCCAGCCTGGTGGGGGTAGAGCCCGGTCAGCAACGAGGCCCGCGTCGGGCAGCACCGCGCGGCGTTGTAGAACTGGGTGAACCGCACGCCCCCCGCCGCCAGGGCGTCGAGATTCGGCGTCGTCAGCTCGCCGCCGTAGCAGCCCAGGTCCGAGAACCCCATGTCGTCGCTCATGATGAGCACGACGTTCGGCCGCTTCGCTCCCTCGGCCGCGGCCGCGGACCCCGAACCGATCCGACCCAGCAGCACCAACCCGGCGACCAGCACCCCCGGCGAAATCCTCATCCCATCCCCTCCCTCGTCACGTTCGATCCCCAGGCCCGACGGCCGATCGTAGCGAACTCCTCGGGAAATCGATAGCGAACGCCGGCGGCGTCCCGCCCGGCCCGCGAGGCCTGGAGGCGTCCTCGCGAGGCGACGGGATGCCCCGGCGCGTCGTCGCGATGCACAGGCCGCACGCGGGCCGGCCCGCGCGGCGCCGGCGCGTGGCGGAATCGCGTCATGCGATGAAACCCCTCAACCCGGTTTGCGTGGGCGCCTGCATCGATCTTATGCTCCACCCCACGGTCGCAAGACATCAGCGAAAGATCACGTCTTTGATGATCAACGCAAGGATGGGACGAGGAACGAGCAAAGACGCCGGCCTTCGCGATGCATGGCGAGAATCTTAAGCGCAACGTCTTGGAGAATTGATGATGAAGTCCTCCGTTCACCGCATCCTGGGTTTCGCCTTCCTGTTGACCACGAGCGTTGGCGCCGCCGCACGGGCGGACATGCAGATGGATTTCAGCGACCCGGTCGTCCTTGGCAACACGCAGGCCCCGGGGGTGTGGTACAAAGACCGCTACGTGCCGGCCGGCTTCGTCAGCCAGCAGTCGTTCCTGGGGGACGACCGCCTCCTCCAGACCATCAGCGCCTCGGACGCGCAAGCCAACGCGTTCTACAACACCCAGGGCCGCAAGTTCGACCTGGAGCCCGGCACCTTCGCGGCGAGCATCGACCTCTACATCGACGCGCAATGGCAGGACGACGGCTCCGACGCGCTTCGCTTCGCGGGGTTCTGGGGGACCGGAGTGGACGCCGCCGACGACGTCTCGGCCTACCCGATCATCGAGATCTCGCGCTACACCCGGGGCGAGCTCGGCGTCTACGTGTGGGACACCATCAACGGCGGGTTCACCCTGGCAAAGGCCCTGACCGCTGCCGATCTGGGCGGGTTCCACACCCTGGGCTTCGGGCTGGTCGGCGGGGACTTCGTCTACACCTATGACGGCGACGTCATCGGCGGCGGGGGCGGCAACGGGACCGTGGCCCTGAGCAACATCATCCTCCAGGGCCACAACACGACGACCGGCGTGAACCGCGGCATCTACTGGGACAACCTGTCCAGCACCAACAGCACCGCCGCCGTCCCCGAGCCGGCGAGCCTGATCTCCGCCGCCTTCGCCCTCGGCGCCGCCGGCCTCTTCGCCGCCCGCCGCGCCCGCAGCCGTCGCGCCGCCTGATTCTCCCCCCTCGGCTCACCCGGTTCGCATCACAGGGCGGTCCCGCTCCACGGAGGAGCGGGGCCGCCTTGCCGCGCGTCGCGGACCTGATTCGGCTTGCTCGTCGACGATGCTCTGGCGAACGCCTCGGCCGTCGGGCATGATGAACGGTTATGAGCCACGCACACGACGCACCGCTGGGGCGGCACTTGCTTGACCGTCGGGGGTTCCTGTCGCACATGGCGACGGGCGTCGGGGGGATCGCGCTCGGCGCGATCCTAGCCGAGAAGGGGCTGCTCGCGGCCGACGGGCCCAAGGCCGGGCCGCTCGCCGCTCGGCCCCCCCACTTCCCCGCCAGGGCCAAGCGGGTCGTGCACATCTATTGCACCGGGGCCGTCAGCCACCTGGACACCTGGGACTACAAGCCCGAGCTGATCAAGCGCCACGGCGAGCCGATGCCGGGCGCCGACAAGCTGCTCACGTTCCAGGGGGAGAACGGCGCCCTCGCCCGGAGCCCCTGGGAATTCAAGCCCCGGGGAGAATCCGGCAAGTACGCGTCCGACCTGCTGCCGCACCTGGCCGAGCGGGTCGACGACATGTGCTTCATCCACTCGCTGACCTCGAAGACGAACACGCACGGCCCCGGCGAGATGTTCATGTCGACCGGGTTCACGCTCGAAGGCTTCCCCAGCATGGGCGCCTGGGTCAGCTATGCGCTCGGGACCGACGACCAGGACCTCCCGGCGTACGTCGCCATCCCCGACCCTCGCGGAGACCCGCAGCAGGGGCCGGCGAACTGGACCAACGGCTTCCTGCCGGCGGTCTACCAGGGGACGTCGTTCAACGCCGACAAGCCGATCCGCCACCTGGCCCGGCCCGAGAAGGTCTCGCCCGACGACGACCGCGCCACCCGCGACCTGATCCGCATCCTCAACGACGAGCACCTGGCGCGCAACCCCGGCGACGACGAGCTGTCGGCCCGGATCGCGGCGTACGAGCTGGCCGCGCGGATGCAGCTCAGCGCGCCGGAGGTGGGCGACCTCTCGCGCGAGAGCCCCGCCGTCCGCTCGCTCTACGGACTCGACGACCCCGACCCGATCCTCGCCGGCTTCGGTCGCAACTGCCTGCTGGCGCGGCGGCTCCTGGAGCGCGGGGTCCGGTTCGTCACCCTGTTCAACGGGGCCTTCGCGATGGGCGAAGGCGCGCTCAACTGGGACGGCCACAAGCGCATCAAGTCGGACTACGACCGCCACGGCCCCATCCTCGACAAGCCCGCCGCCGCCCTCCTGATCGACCTGAAGGACCGGGGGTTGCTCGACGACACCCTGGTCGTCTGGTCCACCGAGTTCGGCCGGATGCCGACCTTCCAGAAGGGGACGCAGGGCCGCGACCACAACCCCAAGGGGTTCACCGCCTGGCTCGCCGGCGCGGGGGTCAAGCGCGGATACAGCTTCGGCGCGACCGACCCGTTCGGCTACCAGGCCGTCGAGAACGTCGTCGACGTCCACGACTTCCACGCCACCATCCTCCACCTGCTCGGGCTCGACCACGAGCGCCTGACCTACTACAACAACGGCGCCCAGCGCCGGCTGACCGACGTCCACGGCCACGTCATCCGGGACGTCCTGACCTGACCCGTCGCCCGCCCGACCGCCTCTCACGGAGCTTCCCCGCCATGTTCGCTTCCGCATTTATGCTCATGTGTCTGACGGCCCTCGGCGTCGGCGGGGTCGACGACGACGATGATCTCGATCAGGTGGTCGAGCCGCTGGAGCGGGTCGAGAGGCTCTGGGACCAGGGGACGTTCACCGAGGGGGGGGCGACGGCGGCCGACGGCTCGATCCTGTTCTCCGACATCGGCGACCGGATCATGCGGTTCAACCCCAGCACCGGCGAGACCAAGGTCTTCCGCGAGCCGAGTGGCCGGGCCAACGGGATGATCATCGACGGCCGGGGCCGGCTGATCGTCGCCGAGGGCGCCAACACAGGCGGCGGCCGTCGGATCTCGATCACCGACCCCGACGGCGACTGCCGTACCCTGGCCGACCGCTTCGAAGGCAAGCGATTCAACAGCCCCAACGACGTCGCGATCGACGACAAGGGCCGCGTCTACTTCACCGACCCCCGCTACGTCGGCGACGAACCCCGCGAGCTGGACTTCGAGGGCGTCTTCCGCATCGACCCCGACGGCCGCGTCACCCGGCTGGAGACCGGCGCCAAGAAGCCCAACGGCCTGGTCGTCAGCCCCGACGGCGAAACCCTCTACGTCGCCGACAACGGGCCCGACCGCCGGGCGCTCCTGGCCGTCGACATCGACGACGATGACGACGACGACGATGATAAAGACTCGAAAATCCGGGTGATCCACGATTTCGGCGAGGAGTCGGGGATCGACGGCATGACCATCACCGTCGACGGCCGGATCGTCGGCGCCACGGCGAAGGGGGCGGCCGTCTTCACCCCCGAAGGCCGTCGGATCGCCCTGATCCCCACCCCTGAACCCGCCGCCAACGTCGAATTCGGCGGCGACGGCGGTCGGGTGCTCTACATCCTCGCCGGCAAGAGCCTCTACCGCATCCCGACCACCATGACGGGATACCACGTCTCCCCGCGCTGACGAAGGAGGCCCGCCATCGAGGCGACGTACCGACGGTCGCGCTCGCAGTGGCGTCAGGGGGTCGGTTTCCTGCTGGGCTTCCTGGCGTGGGGCGTCTTCAGCTTCGTCGTCCTGGTCCTGCAGTCGCCCCCGGCGGCGAATCGACTCGCGCTGGCGGCCGTCGTCTCGGTGCCGTTCCTGATGGCGGGGCTCTCCGCCTGGATGCTGCTGGACTACCATCGGGGCTCGCTGACGTTCCAGGGCTCGCGGGTCGTCTCGCAGGGCGTGGTCCGACGGGTGGAGATCGACCTGGCCGACGCGGTCGAGGCCCGATGGCGGATCCATCCGGTCGGCGGGAGCCTCGTCGTCCGGGACCCTGCGACCCGCCTCGTCGTCAACTTCGCCGAGCTCGGGCGCGACCAGCGCCACGCCATCGTGGCCAGGCTCCGCGAAGCGATCCGGCCCGAGATCCAGTCGGATTGGGACCTCTTCGCCTACAAGACCCGCTTCGGGGAAGGGGGGAAGCCCCGAGCGGTCCCCGGCCCGGGAGAGATCCTGGCGACCCGCGCGCGCTGGACGCGGATCTTCGCCCCCGCGCTCGTCGCGTCCGCCGCGGTCGCGGCCGTCGCCTGGTGGTGGACGAGGCATCCGTCGGTGTTCGCCGTCGTCCCGGTCGTCGCCGGGATGTGGTCGCTCTTCCGCGCGATGACCCCGGCCGAGGGGAAAGTCGAGCGAGAAATTTCGTGGCGTTCCGACCCGGACCTGATGGGCCCGTTGGCGTTCTTCCCGGCCTGGGGCGTCGTCGGGGCCGTCGGCATCTTCGCTTTCAACCGCCTCTGGCCTCGGCCGGCCCATCCGAAGGCGCTGGCGATCGTCGGCTGCGTCGCCTGGTTCGGGATCTTGCTGCTGACGGCCCACCGCTTGGATCGCCGCCAGGCGCGCCGTGACCGGGAAGCTGCCGAACGCGCGGCGAGGGAGCGGGAGGAGGCCGATCGGTGTTCCCTTCCATCCGCCACCGAATTATGATGCCCCCATGGCCAACAATCCCCCCACCACGCTGGAACGGCTTTTGGACGCGATCGTCGATCAGCTCTCGCCCGAAGGGGCGCGGGCGGTGTTGGATCTGTACGCGCCCGACGACGTCAAGGCCCGGATCGACGCGCTGGTCGAGAAGATCATGCAGGGCGGGCTCGAACCCGCCGAGCAGGACGAGTACGACGGCCTGATGCAGATCGTCCACGCGATCTCCATGATCCAGGACCGCCTCGAAGCGAAGCACGCCGGTCCCCCCCGCGCGCCGACGCGGCCGCGCCGACGACCTACATCGAGAGCATCGACCTCGGCACGCCTTCCCGCATCCCCCGGCCCGGCGGCTCCCCCCCACCCCCCGCCTCGACGGTCTGGAAGCCATGCTCGACGACCTGGACGACAACATGCGACCGGGCCGCGAAGCCTGAGAGACGGCCCCAGCAGGTCGAATTGCGGGCCGTCGCGATCACGCCGAGTAACCCTCGAGGCCTTCGCCGAGACGCCTCAACGTATTAAGACATGATGGCGCGATCATGTATTTACCCCTGGTGGGGGAAGGCGGCCCGCACGGACGGATGAGGGGGACCGCCATCCCGGACGGCTTTCGTACTCGTCTTCCCCTCATCCGTCCGTGTGGGCCGCCTTGCCTCGCCGGGGAGAGAGGCCGTCGTTCGATCCGTCAGCCCCTTTCCGGGACCGCCTCGTCGTTCGGGCCGGTCGCCGGGGGCTCCGATTCCGGCTCCGGCTCCGGCTCGGCCAGGATCCTCAGGAACGGCTCCAACTCCTCCTGAAACTCCATCATCCGCCCGATCAGGGCCGAGAGGCTCTCGGCGATCCGGGCCATCTCCTCGCGACCGTCGTCGATCGCCCCGGACGGCGGCGGCTCCGCGTCTCCGTCTGAACGCCGCACGGGATCGTTCATCCTCGGCTCCTTCCCGGTGATCGGGCCGGCGAACGGGGTCGGCCCTCGCCACCCCTTGATCCGGCCCGCATCATGACAATGATAAGGGATCTCGCCGCGTCCCGCCGAAGTTCGGCCGGGACGGAGCGACTTCTCGCCAGACCAGACGAAAGGATGTCACCATGAAAGCGATCCTGCTGCGCGACCTGGGGGGCCCCGAACTGTTGAGGCTGGAGGACGTCGCCGATCCGACGCCGGGGCCGGGCGAGGCGGTGATCCGCCTGAAGGCGGCGGCCTTGAATCATCGCGACGTCTGGATTCGCAAGGGGCAGTACGCGGGGATCAAGCTGCCGGCGATCCTCGGCTCCGACGGCGCGGGGATCGTCGAGAGGGTGGGGGAGGGGGTGGACGCCTCACTCGTCGGTCGCGAGGTCGTCGTGAACCCGAGCCTCGACTGGGGGACCGACGAGCGGTTCTTCGGCCCCAACTTCCGCATCCTCGGCCTCCCCGACGCCGGAACCTACGCCCAGTTCGTGAAGGTCCCGGCCGAGAACGTCCACGCCAGGCCCGCCGGACTGAGCTGGAATGAGGCCGCCGCGATCCCGCTCGCGGGGCTCACCGCCTACCGGGCGCTCGTCTCGCGAGCGAAGGCCCAGGCCGGCGAGACGGTCTTCATCCCCGGGATCGGAAGCGGCGTCGCCACGTTCGCCCTGCTGTTCGCCAAGAAGCTGGGGGCGAGGGTCCTGGTCACGTCCGGGAACGAGGCGAAGCTCGAACGCGCCCGCGCGCTCGGGGCCGACGGCGGGGCCTGCTACAAGGACGCCGGCTGGGTCGACAAGATCCGCGAACTGAGCGACGGCCAGGGCCCGGACGTCGTGATCGACGGCGTCGGCGGCGAGACCTACGCCGCCTGCATCGACCTCCTCCGCCCCGGCGGCCGGATCGCGACCTTCGGCGCGACGACCGGCCCGGTCCCCGACTTCCTGACTCGCCAGGTCTTCTGGAAGCAACTCAACCTGCTGGGCACGACGATGGGCTCGCCGGCCGAGTTCGCCGCCATGCTCGACCTCTTCGCCGACGGCTCCCTCCGCCCCGTCGTCGATCGCGCCTTCCCGCTCGCCGAGGCCTCGGCCGCCCACCAGCACATGGACGAGGCGGGGCAGTTCGGCAAGATCGTCCTGGAAATCCCCTGAAACGGGACGCGTCACCGTCCCGGATCGGCGATCCGGTCAAATCGTCCAGGTAGGGGGCACTCCCGGAACCGGCCCCCTCCCTCTCCCCCGGACGATCCAATCGGCCCGATCGAACCTGCGGAGAGATCGACGAAATCCGCCGAACAAAGCCAATTCCGCGGAGATGGTATCTTGTTTAATGTGTTGGTGTCAAATCGATTAGGGAAATCGGCTTCGCTTGTATGGCGGAGCGAACGAAGCCAATTTCCGACCGCCGCCACGTCCTTTGCACTGAAGGGGCTTGTCCAGTCAACGTCTCGACGGCGAGCGGAGCGACGCCGGGAGTTTTCGACGGAGCGCCCTTGTGAGGGAAGGGGCCGCGCAGGGGCGCATCAGGGGGCGACGAGCGCGAGGGCCGTCGCCTCCTGAGTTCGTCCGCGATGACGGTCTCCCTCATCCGGCCTTCGGCCACCTTCCCTTTCAGGGGGAGGTATTTCGTCCGGCTTATGGGAGAGGGGTATGGAACGGGGCACGGTCCCGGTTTATAGCGGACGGCTTACCAGGGCTGACCGCTGTTCGACCGGGAGGAGCCATGCCCCGCCCCGAACTACTGTACCGCTGGTCCGACCGCGTCGCGACTCGGTTCCCCACGCTGTCGCGATGCCAGGCCCGGGTCCTGGCCTGGTACAGCCTCGGGATGATCCTGGCACGCGGCGGCGGGCTGGACCGGGTGGCCGTCCACCTGGCGGCCCTGCTGGACGTGGGGCCCGGCACGGTCCGCCAGCGGCTCCGCGAGTTCTACCGCCCGGCCGCCTCGAAGCGGGGCCGGTCCCGCCGCGAGCTCGATCCCGAGGCCTGCTTCGGCCCGCTGCTGGGCTGGGTCCTCTCGAGCTGGGGCGACGGCCCCCTGGCCCTGGCCGTCGACGCCACCGCGCTGGGCGATCGGATGACGGTCCTGTGCGTCGCGGCGCTCTACCGGTCGTGCGCCGTGCCGGTCGCCTGGGCGGTCCTGCCGGGGAACGAGCCGGGGGCCTGGAACCCGCACTGGAAGCGGCTCCTGGGCCTGCTCCGCGAGCACGTCGGGCCGGACCGACGCGTGTTCGTCCTGTCGGACCGGGGGATCGAGTCGTCGGGCCTGTTCCGGGCGATCGTCGAGCTGGGCTGGCACCCGCTGATGCGGGCCAGGGCCCGGGGCTGCTTCCGGCCCCAGGGGGGCCGATGGGCGCGGATGCCCGAGCTGGCCCCGCGGCACGGGGCCCGGTTCCGGGCCCGCGGCCAGGCCTTCAAGACGAAGGAGGCGCGGCTGGACTGCACGCTGCTGGCGCGGTGGGACGAGGGCCGCGCCGACCCCTGGCTGATCCTCACCGACCTGCCGCCGGAACAGGCCGACGCGTCCTGGTACGCCGTGCGGGCCTGGATCGAGTGCTCGTTCAAGAAGATCAAGAGCGACGGCTGGCGGTGGGAGCGGAGCCGGATGGCCGACCCGGCGCGGGCGGCCCGGCTGTGGGCCGCGATGGCCCTGGCGACCCTGTGGACGCTGGAGGTCGGCGGCGCGGCCGACGCCGCCGATCGACCCGAGCCCGAGCCGGGGCCGGGGCCGGCCGCCGCCCCCAAGCCCCGGCGCTGGTCGACCTTCCTGCTGGGGGGCGCCGCCGTCCTGCGGGCCTGGATCGGGGGGGCCGACCCCGCCGGCCGCTTCCTCCCGGAGCCCTGGCCCGGCCCGCCGCGCGACGCCGCCCCGCCCCCCGAAGTATTGATGAAAATCGATACCTCCCCCTGAAAGCCCGCGAGGGGGGAAGACAGACCCCGAAGGGGTCAGATGAGGGGGAGGACCAGCACGAGCGCCGTCGGAGCTCGCAGTCCGGCCGCCTGAAACGCTGACGGCCCTGGTCTTCCCCCTCATCCGACCCTGCGGGCCACCTTCCCCCGCCAGGGGAGAAGGACGTTAGGGGATGGGCCGAGTTCGCCGGGCCTTTTCCAGCCGTCGCCCTACGGCCGAAGCCGCTTGCGACCCGCGACGTTTACGCCCGAGCCGATGATGAGGTCGCGGTCGTAGGCCCAGCCGTAGAGTCGGCCCGACTTCATGGGGCGGAGTTCGACGAGGTTTTCGAAGCCTTCCTCGACGAACCACGAGGAGAGTTCGGGGAGCGTGTGGTGCGACTGGTGCTCCGGCGCCCACCAGTCGAAGTTGTCGCAGACGCGCAGGGTCCAGTCGGGGTGGGCGGAGAAGTTGACCAGCTTGTTCAGCGTGCGGTTCAGCACCGGCACGCTCCCAAGCGCGCCCAGGCCGGCGCACAGGGGTTCCAGCACTCGGGCGGGGAGGCGGGTGGTCAGGGCGCGGACGCCCGTGTTGAGCCACTCCTGCGGCGGGGTGTTCCGGCGGTAGAGCCAGACCGCCAGACGGCCGCCGGGCCTGACGCGGCGGGCGATCTCGGCGAACGCCCGGCGCGGGTCGGGCGAGTGGTGCAGCACGCCGATCGAGAAGACCAGGTCGAACGCCTCCTCCACGACCGGCAGGTCCAGGAGGTCGGCCTGGACGATCTGGACGCCGGGGAGCCCCGCGCACAGCGCGGCGGCCTTGTCGACGGCGCTGCTGAGGTCCACGCCCAGCACCTCGGCGCCGTGATCCCCCAGGAGCTTCGCATACCGACCGCCGCCGCAGCCGGCGTCGAGCACCCGCTTGCCCGCCATCTCTCGCGGCGCGACGCCCGTCTTGGCCTCGAAGGTCGCCTCGTCCTCCTCGGTCCTCGCCACGTCGTAGCGGTTCCACTGGCGGCCGAAGCTGCCGACGTAGGACTCGCCCGCCAGCCGGGGGACGCCGCCGACGATCGGATAACGCTCGGAACCGTCCGGAGAGGCGAGTTCAGACCCCTCGACATGCAGGGACGACCTCGTCCGGGGCGAGCGCAGCAGGGCGATCAGGTCGGGATTCAAGGCGGGCTCCGTCATCGTTCTCTCGCCGCGTCGGGGGCGGATCGGATCTCCCCTACGAATATATACCGCCACCCTCCCCGACGCACGAGACGCCCCGACCGCCCCGGCTCCTCGTCGAAGGATTCGACGGGACGGGCTGGCGTATCAGGGGTAAGGTTGTATACTTCCCAGTGGTCAAACGCCCACCTGGCACAGGGAAGCCCGCCATGCGATGGAAACTCGAACTGATCTACGACGACGGCCGCCGCGAGCATCCCCTCGCGGACCTTCCGGGAGAGTGGTTCGCCCAGAACTGGCTCGCCGTCGTCGGCATCATCGGCAGGCGCGGCGCATTCCCCCGAATCCGGCTCATCTCCGAGGATTCCCAGGTCCTGGTCCCCGTCCTCTCGGAGACCGACCTCGGGCAGGTGGAGTGGTGGCGGGTCCTCGGCTCGCCGGTGGTGCGGCCCGACCTCCGCTCGGCCCTGAGCTACTGCCAGGCCCAGAAGGACTGAACCCCCGCCTCGGCCGCCATCCTCTCGGGCTCGGCATCCTGGTATCCTTCGGGGATGCGAGACGATCCGAGGCATCACGAGCCCCCCCTCCCCGCCTGGCTGGGGACCGTCCGGCGACGGCTGTCGGGCTGGGTCGAGCCCGATGCCGACCCCGAGCGCGGGACCGCCTGGGTCGTCGCCGTTTCGGGGGGGAGCGACAGCGTGGGCCTGCTGCGGGCCTTGCACCTGCTGGCCGGAGAGTTCGACCTCCGGCTGACGGTGGCGAATCTCGACCACGGCACGCGCGAGGGGGCCTCGGGCGAGGACGCCCGGTTCGTCGCCGCGCTGGCGAATTCCCTCGGCTTGCCGTTCGAGGGGGGCGTCTGGTCGTCGAGCCGCGCCGGGCATTTCGAGGCCGACGCTCGCGAGGCTCGTTATGCGTGGCTCGCGGAGGTCGCGCGATCGCGGGGGCGTCGGCCGTCGCGGTCGGCCACACCCGCGACGACCAGGCCGAGACGATCCTCCACCGGATCGTCCGGGGCACGGGTCCGCGAGGGCTCGCCGGCATCCCTGCGCGTCGCCCCCTGGCGCCGGGGGTCGCGCTCGTCCGGCCCTTGCTCGGGGTCTCGCGACGGGAGATCCGCGACGAGTTGGCCCGGATCGGCCAGGCTTACCGCGAAGACGCGACGAACCGCGACGTATCCCAGACCCGCGCGCGAATCCGACACGACCTGATCCCACGCCTGGAAGCCGACTACAACCCGAAGGTGGTCGACGCGCTGGTGCGACTGGGGGAGCTTGCGGCGGCGAACGGGAGGGTGCTCGACGCGCTCGTCGCCTCGACGGAAACCGCGACCGTCCGCGAAGCGGGGCCGGAGCGGATCGCGATCGACCGCCTCGCGTTCGCGGCGCTCGACCCGTTCCTGGCCGTCGAGGCCCTCCGACGCGCCTGGCGATCGGCCGGCTGGCCCGAGGGTGAGATGACGGCGCGACGCTGGCGACGCCTCGCCAGGGGCCTCGCGCGGGGCGAGGCCGAGCCCCACGTCGGCGCGGGGGTCGCGCTGCGGATCGAGGGGGACGCGGCGACCCTCGACCGCTCGTCCCGGCTGGCCCCGGCCCCGACCGCCGCGCCCATCGCGCTGGAGGCGCCGGGGACGGTCCAGGTCCCCTGGGCCGACGCCCGTTTCGAGGTCCAGATCGTCCACGACGCGTCCGGCTGGGACGAAGTCGTCGACCTGGACCGCGTGACCTTCCCGCTGGTCGTCCGCACGCCCATGCGGGGCGAGAGCTTCGACCCGCTCGGGATGGGGGGACGCCGTCAGCGGCTGGTCGACTTCCTGCGCATTCGCCGCGTGCCGTCGGAACGCCGCCAGGCCGTCCCGGTGGTCGCCGACCCGCACGGGATCCTCTGGGTCGTCGGCCATCGAATCGCCGAACGCGTCAAGACGACCGAAGCAACGTCGCGACGCCTGGGCCTCCGATGGTCTCGCCGCGAGCCGCAGCCCTGATCCCGAGAGCCCGACGAACTCGACTCGTCACCCCCTCATCCCCCGCGAGGGGGGAAGACCGTGATTGAGCGCGGATGCCGGCGCTGTAAAGTCCGGCCGGATTGCGGATCCCGACGGCTCACCGGCTCGCCTTCCCCCTTGTCTGTTGAAAGGGGCCGCGAGATGGCTTCATGGCCCACGCCGGCCTGAGGATGCGGAGACGGGCGGGCTCGTCTGAAGTTGACGATCCCGGCGGTTTGGCTTAGGATCCGCGCCGACTTCGGCCGGTCCCACCGGGGGATGGAGTCCGTCCACGTCCCGAGAGAGGATGGCCGCTGATGGCTGGAGAGCCGGGTCGGATCGATCGGATCGGGAAGCTTCCGATCCCCGCCCTGGCGATCGCGGTCGAGGTCGGGCTGTTGCTGCGGGTGGCGGCGGCGAACCTCGTCGAGTGGTGGGTCCGTCGGGGAGGGGGCGAGCGGGTCTGCCTGTTCCCGGACGCGGAGTATTACTGGGAACTCGCGCGGACGATCCGCGACGGCGAGGTCTTCCAGATCGTGGAATGGGGCGACATCCCCCACTTCGCCCTCCGCACGCCCGGTTATCCGCTCTTCCTCGCGTCCTGCCGGACCCTCCTGGGCGATCGTCCCCTCGGGGCGAGATTGGTCCAGGCCGGGCTCGGCGCGGTCTGCGTCTGGCTGGTCTTCCGGCTGACGCGGGTGGTGCTCGGCGGTTCGGAAAAAACGGGAACGGGGCGAGCGGCTCCGATCGCCGCGGCGTTCACGTCGATTCATCCGTACTTCGTGATCATGTCGGTCGTTCTCCTGTCTGAGGCGGTGTTCGCGCCGCTGCTGCTGGGCTTCCTCTGGGCGCTGGCGGTCCTCTGGGATCGGGACGGGGCCAGGGCGATGCTCGGCCCGGCGCTGGGGGCGGGGGCGGCGGCGGGGGCGGCGGTGTTGACGCGGCCGTCGTGCCTGCTCTTCTTTCCGGCGGCGATCGCGGCGTGGCTGGCGCATCGTGCGGTCTCGGGCCGGTCGATCCGCCCGGCGATCGTCGCGACGATGGTCGCGGCGGCGGGATTCGCGGGGGTGATGGCGCCCTGGTGGGTCCGCAACGCGAGGGTGTACGGCGAGTTCGTGCCGACGGCCCTTTGGATGGGGGCGAGCCTCTACGACGGGCTGAACCCCCAGGCGACTGGGGCGAGCGACATGCGGTTCCTGAACGACCCGGACGTCTGGCCGAACAGCGAGCGCGACCAGGACGAACTGCTGAAGCGGCGGGCGTTCGCGTTCGTCCGCGAGCAGCCGGGGCGGGCGCTGGAGCTGGCGCTGGCGAAGCTCGGCCGGTACTGGAGCCCCTGGCCCAACGCGGAGGGGGTGCGGTCGCCCTGGCTGACGGTCGCGGCGGGCCTGGTGATGGGGCCGGTCCTGGGGCTGGCGGGCCTCGGGCTGTGGACGCTTCGGCGGGACGGCCGGGCCTGGGTGATCCTGGCGGGGCCGATCCTCTATTTCGGCCTGATCCATGCGGTGTTCGCGAGTTCGATGCGGTATCGGACGCCGGGCGAGATCCCCGCGATGGGGCTGGCGGCCGTCGGCCTGCTGCGGGTCGTCGACGGGGCCTCGTGGCGTTCGAAGCAGGCCTAAGCGCGGCTGAGGCCGGGCGTGGGGGGTGGCGGAATGGGGTTCGGGCGACGCCTGGCGAAATTCCTGATCTGGGGTGGGGTCGTCGGCCTGGGGCTGGCGGCGGCGGCGACCTGGTTCGCCTATGCGTTCGTCACCGACGGCGACACGGTGACGCGGCTGATCCGGGCGGAGCTGCGGCGGTTCTTCCCGCACGCCGAGTTCGAGTTCGGCAGCGTCGACTTCCGTCCCCTGCGCGGGAAGGCCACGCTCAAGCAGGTCGCGGCGATCCAGAAGGTCGACGGCCGGATGTTCCGGACGCTGAACCTCCCCTGGCTGGAAGTGCGGTTCAACGCCTGGCGGATGCTCCAGGGGGAGCAGTCGCCGAGCGAGGTCGTGGTGACGCAGCCCACGCTCCGGCTCCTCCAGAAGAAGGACGGCGGCTGGAACCTCCTGGACCTGCCGGCCCATCCCTGGCCCCGGGCGGCGATCGAGAATCCGCCGCCGATCGACATCGTCAACGGGACCGTCGAGCTGGTCGTGGAGCGGAGCCGAGGCGGGAATTCCCTGGTGGACGAGCCGGCCTCCGCCGCGGGCGACGACAAGGTGTCCGCGGCGATCCTCCGCGAGGTCACGTTGCGCATCGAGCCGACCGAGGAAGGCCGGCTTGAGTTCAAAGGCTCGGCGCGGGGGGATCTCTTCGATCGGGTCGACCTGCGCGGGTCGGTCGACCCGGCCACCGGCGACGTCGACCTGACCGGCGGCCTGGTCGACCTCACGCTCTCGGACACGCTCCGCCGCCGCCTGCCGGCCGACTTCGCCGCCGGCTTCGACGCCCTGTCCCTGAGCGGCGGGGACGTCGACGTGGAGCTGAAGCACCTGGCCTTCCGACCCGGCCTGCCTCCCGAGGCGCAGCTCTCCTACGACGTGGAGGCCCAGCTCCTGCGCGGGGTCTGCGCCTGCCCACATCTCCCGTTCCCGCTCAACGACCTGTCGGCCCGGGTGGGCCTGCGCGACGGCGTCCTGACGATCGTCCACGCCGAGGGCTTCAACGGCGCGACCCGGGTCCGGGCCTCCGGGGCCCTCCGCGCTTCGGCCTCGCTCGAGACGCCGATGGATCTCCGCGTCGAGATCTTCGACCTGGACCTGGACCAGCGGCTGAAGGACCGGACCCCCCCGGAATTCGTCGAGCTGTGGGACGTGTTCCAGCCCAAGGGGCGGGTGAACGTCAAGGCCAACGTCGCCAGGGCCGTCGAGGGGGGCCCGGTGGAGTTCTCGGCCTCGGCCGAGCTGCAAGACGTCTCGGCGCGCTACCGCCACTTCGATTACCCGCTGAAGAACCTCAAGGGGACGCTCGCCCTGGAGGGCCGGCGGCTCACGGTCGACCTGAACGGTCCGATCGGCGACAAGCCGGCCCGGCTCCACGGGACGGTCGACGACCCCGGCCCCGACGCCCTGGTGGACCTCAAGGTCGAGGCCGAGTCGGTGCCGGTCGACGCGGCCTTCCTCGACGCGCTTCAGCCCGAGGTCCGCCGCTGGGTCGACCGCTTCAAGCCGGCCGGGTCGGTCAAGACCGACGCGCGGATCTTCCGCGCGCCGCTGGTCGGCCCGCCGCAACTGAAGCAGGAGGGCGGCCGCATGGTCGAGGCCAACCTTGAAACCGAGGTGGGCCGGCTCGTGATCGACGCCGACCTCGACCTCGACCCCCGGCGCTGCGAGATCACCTGGGTGGAGCTTCCGTTCCCGGTGCGGAACCTCTCGGGCCGGCTGGAGCTGCACCCGGACCTCTGGATCTTCAAGGACCTGCGGGGCCGCAACGGCCAGGCCGTGATCACCGGCTCCGGCAAGGTGGAGAAGCTGCCGGGGCCCAACCTCCCCAACGGCGACCCGCCGCTGAAGATCGGCATGACTTTGGACGCCCAGAACCTGCCGTTCAGCCCGGAGCTGCGCGAGGCCCTCCCCGACGCCTGGCGGAAGTCCTGGGAATTCATCAATCCCGACGGCGCCAGCGACGTCCACGCCGACGTCGCCGTCGAGACCGGCAAGCCCGACCAGACCCGCGTGACCATCTCCCCGAGGCCGGAGTCGCACGTCCGCCTGGTGGTGCCGAAGTCCCCCGGGCCGGGCGTCGAGCCGGGGGCGACGATCGAGCTGAAGATGCAGAACGCGCTGGGGGCGTTCGAGTTCGTCAACGGCAAGGTCGCGATGCGGGACGTCCGGTTCACGTTCCACGGCGCCCCCGTCGAGTTCCCCGAGGGGACGGTCGTGGTCGAGGACAGCGGCCGGTTCGACCTGGCGGTCCGCGACGTGTGGGTCCGCGACCTCCTCTTCGGCGCCAACCTGCGACGGATCATGCCCACCCTGATGGCCCAGTTCGCGATGCGCCTGGACGACGGCCGGCCGTTCACGGCGCGGGGGGACCTCAAGATCGGCTGGAGCGGCGAGGCCGGCGTCCCCGCCTGGTGCCAGTGGGAGAACACCCGCGTCTTCCTCGTCGACAACAAGCTCAAGGCGGGCATCCCCATGGAGCACCTCAACGGCCAGCTCAAGGAGGTCTGGGGCCGCTCCGACGGCCAGTACCTGGAAGTCCACGGCGTCCTGGACATCCAGAGCGCCAGCGTCGCCGGGCTCCAGGTCACGCGGCTCCAGGGCCCCCTGGTCGTCAAGGACGGCAAGGCGCGGCTGGAGAGCCTCAAGGGGAGCTTCCTGGGGGGCGAGCTGTACGGCGAAGGGGCGATCACGCTGGCCGAGACCCCGAGCTACAGCGGATCGGCCCAGCTCTCCGGGGCGCAGCTCCAGGAGTACGCGCGGAGCCTCCCCGGCCGCCAGGCGTTCCGGGGGCTTGTCAACGCCCGGGTGGGATTCAACGGCCTGGGCACGGACTTCCGCGGCCTCCAGGCGAGGGGCGAAGGCCACGTCGTCGACGGCGACCTCGGCGAGCTGCCGTTCGTGCTGAAGTTCGCCAAGGCCCTCAACCCGCTCACGCTCCGGGGCCGCAACGACGACGGCAAGTCGATGTTCGACGCCGCCGACCTCGAATTCCGGATCGTCAACGGCACCACCCATTTCGACAAGATCCGGCTCACCGGCAGCCCGATCAGCCTCGAAGGCGACGGGACCCGCGACCCGTTCGACAACATCGACCTGACGCTCCGGGTCCTCTACGGCCGGAATCGGTTCGACGTCCCCCTCCTCAGCCCGATGATCCGCGAGGCCAGCGGCGAGTTCATCAACGTCAACATCAAGGGGACGCTCGCCCAGCCCCGCCCCGACCTCAAGTACGTCCCCAGGCTTCAGAGGATCGGCAACCGCGGCGACCGCCCCTGACCTCGCCGGAACCGAAATCCCCGTCCGTCCTTCCGGACGCCCGCCGCGCGGAGTATCCTCGGATGCGGGAGGAACCTCGCATGCGCCAGAGCCGATTCGCGTCCGCCTTCACGTTCGCCCTGATCTCCGCCGCCTGGCCCCTCGCGACGGCGTCGCGAGGCGAGGAGCCGCCGGCGCCCAAGCCGCATCCCCTGGTCGCCCCGATGAAGGAGGGGCTGAACATCACCGGGATCAACGACCGAGGCGACGTGGTCGGCTTCCACTGGGAGCCGGAGAACGGCAACCCCGACATCCTGTATGAGGCGCCGTTCCTCGCCCAGGGCGACAAGATCACCCGCCTGCCGCTGCTGAAGACCTACACCGCGACTTTCCCCGCCGCCGTCAGCGACGACGGCGTGGTCGTCGGCCGATCGAGCAAGCCCGCGCCCCCGAACACCTTCGTCCCCCTGCGGAATCAGGCGTTCGTCTGGACGGCCGACCAGGGGATCAAGGGGCTCGGCGCCGCCGAGGGGGACGCGGCCTCGTTCGCCACTGGGATCAGCCGCGACGGCCGTCGCATCAGCGGGCTCAGCGTCGGGGACTACCGCCTCCGGGGCGTCGTCTGGGAGCGCGACGGCGACGCCTGGAAGGCCGTCGTCATCCCCGAGGCCGACCAGCTCAGCTCGAACGTCCTGGCCGTCAGCCCCGACGGCAAGCGCCTGGCCGCCGTCCAGAAGGGGGAGACCTCGCTCTGGACCGAGGCCGAGCCCGGCGTCTGGAAGCGCGAGCCGCTCTCCCAGGACCGGAACGCCATGATCCCTCGCGGAGTGAACGACTCGGGCGTGGTCGTCGGCCATCGCAACGATCCCGACGGCACCCTGCGCGCCGTGATCTGGACCCGCGAGCAGGGCCTCCAGACGCTTGGGATCCCCGAGGGATTCCAGCACGCCCAGGCCAGCGCCGTGAACAACGCCGGCGCCGTGGTCGGCCAGATCGACGGCCCCCACGGAGGGCTTCCCGGCCCCCGCGCCTTCATCTATGAGGACGGCAAGCTCCGCATCCTCGACGAGCACGGCCCCGACTTCATCTGGGCCACCGCCATCAACGACCGCGGCCAGGTCTCCGGCGTCCTGGAAGAACCCGAGGAAGCGCACCCCGCCGAGGACGCCGAACCGCCCGCGAAACAACCGTGAGCCTCGACGCATCCCGCTCGCTCCTCGCGCGAAGGCGACCCGGACGGCCGACGGGCGAGGCGCGGGTCAGGAGGGCTCGGCGGCGCGGCCGAAGCAGACGATGGAGAGGTCGTCGAGCGGACGTTGATCTTTCATGTGCTCGCTGAGCACGGCCAGGATCGCCTCGCCGACCTGGTCGGCGGCCCCTTCGGTCTGGGCGAGGACCTTCTTGAGCCGATCGAGCCCGAACGGGCGGAGGCGGTGGTCGACGGCGTCGACCAGGCCGTCGGAGTAGAGGACGACGACCTCGCCCGGGGCCAGGTCGACGCCGGCTGATCGATAAGTTGCGTCGCGGTCGACGCCGATCGGCGAGCCGCCGCCGGGACAATCCATGAGGTCGACGCGGCCGTCGACCCGGCGGACCAGCGGCGCCGGGTGGCCGGCGGAGGCGACCGTGAGCCGGTGGGCCGCCGGATCGACCTCGATCAGCATCATCGTGACGTAGTGGTTGGAGATCCCCGAGTCGTAGAAATGCTCGTTGACGTCCGTCAGGATCTCTTCCGGGGTGTACCCGGCGCGGGCGAGGAGGCGGACCTCCGGGCAGACCCCGGCCATGAGGATCGCCGACGACATGCCGTGCCCGGTCACGTCGCCGAGCGTCACGCACCAGCGCGAAGGGACCGACGCGGGGACGTCCGGGTCCTCGACGCGGATGTAATCGTAGAGGTCGCCGCCGACCTCCTGCGCCGTTCGGTAGAACTCCCAGAAGGTGTAGCCGGGGATCGCCGGCCGGGCGCGGGGCAGCAAGGCTCGCTGGATCTCGGCGGCGGCGGCCCACGACGCCTGCTCCCGCACCAGCCGATCGTTCTCGACGGCCGTGGCGATCGGGACGGCCAGCGCCGCCAGCAGGTCCAGGTCTTCCTCGCGGAACTGCTCGTGGGGCGAGACGCCGTCGAGCTGGACCATGCCGACGGGGCGGCCGTCGTGGCCCAGCAGCGGCGCGCAGATCGCCGTGCGGATCGCGGCGGAGAGGCTCTCGTGGTCCTTGAACCGCTCGTCGACGTAGACGTCCTTGATCAGGATCGCCCGCCCCTTCCGCAGCACCTCCTCGATGAGCGTACGGCTGAGCACGGGGGGGCCGGCCGGGCCCCTGGCGTCGCGATGGGCCCGCAGCGGCAGCGATCCGTCGGGCTCCAGGGTCGCCACGAATCCGCGCGTGCCCTTCGGCAGGATCGTCATCAGGCCGCCGAGCGCCCGGGACAGCCGCTCGTCCAGGTTAGACGCCCCCCCCAGCGCGCGGACCACCTCGATCACGCCGAGCAGCGCACCGGCCGGGTCGACGGCGCGCTGGACCAGCCCCGACGAGCTGAGATCGGCGAGCGAGCCCAGGACGGTCGATTTCGCCACCTCGCCCGGCGCGCCCACCCGCGCCGCGGCCTCGTGGAAGATGAACTCATAGTCGACGATCCGGATCCGAGAGCCCTCGCGCACCTCGGTCGGCTCGTACGGCTTCAGCCGCACCCCGTCGAGGTGGGTCGCGTTCTTGCTCATCAGGTCGACCACGCGATAGGTGCCGTCGAACCGCCGCTCAATCCGGGCGTGGTAGAGCGACACCTTGGGATGGTCGAGCGGCACCCCGACCATCGGATGCCGGCCGATGTGCAGGTCGGTCCCTCGCAACTCGATGACCCGCTCCGTCCGCCCCTGGCTGACCATCTCCAGCGTGGCGCCGACGCTCTCCCTGGATCTCATCGACTACGCCCCCGATCCGAGCCGCCCTCGCACACATGGGCCCGACACATCTGCAATCCGCCGGCTCATCCTACCGCAGCCGCGTCGAAAAATCCGGACCGATCCGGCTCATTCCCCACCGGCCCCCTCCCCCAGCAGGAAGGCCCTCAGGAACGAGACCTCCACGGCCTGCTGGTAGTCCTGATTCGGCTTCCTGGCGAATCCGTGGCCCTCGTTCGCGCCGACGACGTACCAGACCGGCACGCCGTTCTCCTTGACCTTCGCGACGAGCTGCTCGGACTCGGAGAGCGGCACGCGGGGGTCGTTGGCCCCCTGGACCACCAGGATCGGCGTCTTGATGTTCGCGGCCTTGCCCAGCGGCGAGGCCTTCTCCAGGAACTCGCGCATCTTGGGGTCGCGCTCGTCGCCGTACTCGGCGCGGCGGAGGTCGCGGCGGTAGCCCTGGGTGTTCTCCAGGAACGTCACGAAATTCGAGATGCCGACCACGTCGATCCCGCACTTGATCCGGTCGTTGTAGTCGGTCTGCACCGCCAGCGACATGAAACCGCCGTACGAGCCCCCCGCGACGGCCACGCGGGACTTGTCCAGGTCGGGCTGACGGGCGACCCAGTCCAGCAAGGCGCCGATGTCCTTGACCGAGTCCTCCCGCAGGAAGCCGTCGTCGAGCTTCAGGTAAGACTTCCCGTAGCCGTCCGACCCGCGCACGTTGGGCACGATGAGGACGATCCCCAGTTCGTTGATCAGATAGTTGAGCCGCCCCATGAAGCCGGGACGGGCCTGCGCCTCGGGGCCGCCGTGGATCTGGATCAGGACCGGACGAGGTCCCGACGCCGGCGCGGCCGGGCGGTAGACGAAGGCCGGGATCTGCCGGCCGTCGAACGAGGCATAGCGGATCAACCCGGGCGTGACGAAGGTCGAGGCGTCCAGGCCGCCGATCTCGCTCTCGGTCCAGCGTTCGAGCAAGCCGACGCCCCCCGTGGCGAGCCCACGATCCAGGTCGATCGAGAAGACGTCCGACGACGTCTGGGCCGAATCGAGCGTGAAGCCGAACTCGTGCGAGTCGGGGCGGAACTCCAGGCCGGTGATCCGGCCCGTCGGGATCGTCGGCGCGGCCCGCTCGGTCGCGGTGGCCGTCTGGTAGACGTGCAGCGCGCTCAAACCGTCCTCATTCGTCGCGGCGACGATGAGCGTGCCGTCGTCGGAGAGGTCGAACGCCTCGACGTCCCAGGGGGTTCCGGCGCTGTACCAGGTCTCGGCGGCGGTCGCCAGGTCGTAGCGGGCGAGGCGGCGGAACTCGCTCCCCTTGTCGGACGTGTAGAAGATCGACTTCCCGTCCTTCGACCACCTCGGCCCGGAGACGGCGACCTTCGGCTCGCCCTCGGCCGGCTTCGGGGTGATCGTCCGCACCGCGCCGTCGGCGATCGCGACGATGTGGACGTAGGATTCAGTGATCGAGATATATTCCTCGACGACGACGCTCTTGCCGTCGGGCGACCAGTCGGCGACGTTCCACTGGCCGGAGACCTCCTTGAGCAGCTTGCGGAACGAGACCTCGGCCGGGGAGGCGAGGTACAGGTCCATGTCCTTGCCGTTGCGGGCGTTGGAACTCCAGGCCACCAGCTCGCCGGAGGGGGACCATTTCGCCGATTCGTGCCGACTCCTGCCGTCGGTCAGCCGCACGGGCTCGCCGCCGGCCCGATCCTGCAGGAAGAGCTGGTAGTTCTCGGCGCCCCCCTCGTCCATGACGAACAGGAACTGGTCGCGCCTCGGTCGCGGCGAGACTCCCAGCACGCGCTCCGGCGAGAACGTCAACTGCCGACGCGCCGCGCCGGGGGCCGGGACGTGGTGGACCTGCAACGTGTCGGCGAACCGAGTCGTGACGTAGACCGCCCGAGGCTTGCCCCGGTCCCACCCCTGGAAGCCCGCCCCGCGGATGTTCTGATATCGGCCCAGCGCCGCGGCGGTCGACTTCGGGATCGCCGGCGTCCCCTCGGACCGGATCGAATCCGGCACGGGGATCGTCGGCTCCTGCGCCGGGGCGAGAGGGGCGACGGCGAGGAGGGCGAGGATCAGCGAGGCTCGATGCATGTCCCTGAACTCCGGCAAAGTCGTTGGCGGCTTTTCAAGACGCGGCGCGCGCCATTCCTCATTTCGGCGCATCCTCTCTTCAGGAGGGGATGCTGCGCGCGGAGATGACCTGCAAGGGCTTCGAAGCAGTCGACGCGAGGCGATCGGACATGACGAAAACCACCGAACGAAGCCAATCGCCGAACCCAAAAATCACACCCAACACACTCCCCACCAAGGCTTTACGCCGCCACCCCCAACACACCGGCCGGCGCGAACGAACCCAATTCGGACCGGCGACCAGCTCAGGGAGCATAAACGAATTCATTGGCGTTATAGAGGGCCCGGCAGAACGAGGGGGCGCCGTGGGAGCGGATCAGGGCGGCACCGGCGGCGCGTTCGGCGGGGGTCGGCGGGCGGGCCAGCGCGAGGGCGAACCCCCGTTCGACCTGCTTCTCGGGGTCGGGCCCGGCCTCGGCGGCGATCCGCCTGGCGAAGGCATCGGCCTGCTGGACGACGAAGCCGCTGTTGAGCAGGTCGAGCGCCTGCAAGGCCGTGGTCGAGGTGTTCCGGCGCGGGGCGACGAGCGCGGCGTCGGGGCAGTCGAACGAGCCGAAGGTCGGGTCCTGCTGGCTCCGGGGCTTGAACTGGTAGACCATCCGGCGGAAGGCGTCCGGCCCCAGCTCGGCGCGGGGCTTGTAGATGGCGACGTAGTTCGAGTTCTTCTCCCAGATGTTGTAGCCGGGGCCTCCCATCTGGGCGTCGAGCAGGCCGCTGGCGGAAAGGACGGCGTCGCGCACGGCCTCGGCCTCCAGGCGGCGGGGGGTCATGCGCCAGAGCAGGCGGTTCTGGGCGTCGACCTCGCGGGCCTTCGGATGGATCCGGGACGACCGCCGGTACGCGGCCGAGAGGACCATCAGGCGATGGATCGGCTTGAGCCGACTCCCCTCGGCGATGTAGCGCGAGGCCAGCCAGTCGAGCAGCTCGGGATGGGACGGCGGCCCGCCGTTGAACCCGAAGTCGCTGGGCGTGGCGACGATCCCCCGGCCGAAGTGGTAGTGCCAGAGCCGGTTGACCATCACCCGCGCCGGGAGGGGGTTGGCCGGATCGCCGATCCATCGAGCGAGGGCGAGCCGACGCTCGGCCTCGGGGGCTCCGGGGGAGGCGTCCCAGTCCCACCCCGGATTCACGGCGGCGATCGCCGACGGCGAGACCTCGGCCCCCGGCTGCATCGGGTCGCCGCGGCGGAGCAGGTGCGTCGGCCCCGGCTGGCTGAACATCCCCGCGTAGATCGCGATCGTGTCGCCCAGCCGACCGAGCTCGGCGGCCAGTTCGGCCCGTCGGCCGCGCAGCTCGTCGCGACGCGCCGCGTCGTCGGCCGCGAGGGCCGGGGCGGGCGCTTCGGCGGCTCCCGGCTGGGGGTGGCGCGGTCGAGCGACGTGGCGACGACCCGCCAGGCGTCGGGGGTCTCGGCGGCCTCGATCACGTAGTGGACCGGCAGACGGTCGCGATACGCCCCCTCGCGGTCGCGTCCCCAGACGACGCGGTCGATCGCGACGGCCTCGGGCCAGGCGACGGTCGCCACCCCCCGGCCGGGCGAGTGCGAGATCCAGCTCCGGCCGTTGCCGAGCCGGCCGTCGTTCAGGTGGGCGATCTTGTGGATCGCCGCGCCGGGGTACTCGGACGACGCCGAGGCGGTCCCGCCGGCCGTCGCCAGGGCCACGTTCCTCGGGGAAGGCCCGGCGGAATAGACCTCCAGCTCGTCGAGGCAGGGCTCGTTCGAGTCGCCGGTCGCCAGGATCGTCATGCGGACCATCCGCGCCTTCACCGCCGCGAACCGCTCGACGTTGCGCCGGGGGTCGACCATCGGCCGAGTCGGGGCGTCGGCGTCGGGCCGGGCGAGGGGTTCGAGGCCGTCCAGCTCCAGGTCGACCTTCGACATCTCCTCGCGGACGACGGCCGCCCGCGATCGGCGTTCCTCGACGTCCGCCGCCTCCACCTGACGCGAGCCGTGGTTCACGCCCGCGAACACCGCTTGCAGGCCGTAGTAATCCTTCTGCGAGATCGGGTCGAACTTGTGGTCGTGACACCGGGCGCAGTTGACGGTCAGGCCGAGGAACGCGGTGCTGGTCGCCGTGATGATGTCGTCCAGGTCGTCGGCGCGCTGCTGCTTCATCCCCTCGATCGCCAGGTTGCCGACGATGTCGTGGGTGCCGCCGACGAGGAACCCGGTGGCCGCCTGGGTGAGCCAATCGTCGCCCGGCTCGGGGGGGAGGGCGTCGGCCGCGAGCTGCTCGGCGACGAACCGGGGGAACGGCGTGTCGCGGTTGAACGACCGGATCACGTAATCCCGATACGGCCAGGCGGCGGGCCGGGGCATGTTCGTCTCGTACCCTTCGCTCTCGCCGAACCGGACGACGTCCAACCAGTGCCGCCCCCAGCGCTCGCCGTATCGCGGGCTGGCGAGGAGCCGGTCGACGAGCTTCTCATACGCCAGCGGATCGGGGTCGGCGACGAACGCGGCGACCTCCTCGGGCGTCGGCGGCAGGCCGGCCAGGTCGAACGAGACGCGGCGGATCAGGGCCGCGCGGTCGGCCTCGGGCGCCGGGGTCAGGCCGGCCTCCCCGAGTTTCGCCAGGACGAAGGAATCGACGGGCGTGCGGACCTGGGCCTCGGCTTCGGGGTCGAGCGTCGGCGGCGAGACGCTCGCGATCGGCCGGAGCGACCACCAGTCGGCCCCGGCCCTCGGGGGGGCGATCGGCTCATGGGAGTACGCAGCGCCCGAGGCGACCCAGGCGCGGAGGGCCTCGACCTCGTCGGGCTTGAGCGGGGTCTTGGGAGGCATCTCCCCCCCTTCGACCTTCTCGACCAGGAGGCTCTCCTCCGGCTTGCCGGGCTCGACCGCCGGGCCGCTGTCGCCCCCTTCCAGGGTCGAGGCCCGCGTGCTCAGGTCCAGCCCCCCCTTCTTCGCGTCCGCCCCGTGGCAACGCACGCAGGAGTTCGCCAGGACGGCCTCGGCCCTGGCGGCCGTCGCGACGTCCTCGGCCGAGGCCGATGTCGCCCAGAGCACTCCCGCGGCCGCGATCCATGTCCGCATCATGACGCTCCTGGAGGGAGGCGGAAAATCTTCAACCGATCTCCAACATGATAGCGGCGATGACCGCCGGATTGTAGCAGGTCGATCTCGCGGGGGCGTCCCATGGGTCTCATGCTGGCGCGATCATGTGACCAGGCCGAAGCGGATGGGCGCTTGAGGATCGGCCCTCCCTGCCGTACGATCGGCGCGGCCGACGGCGGTCCTCGTTCGACTTCCGGGCGTCCCGCACCGTCAGGGGAGAATCCGTCGCATGCGTCTCACGAGCCCCCTGAGATCCGGATGGCTGCTCGCGCTCCTGTTCGCGGCGGTCGCGCCGGCAGCCGAAGCCGCTCCCGAGGCGGACGGCTTCGAGTACATTGACACGGGCTTCGAGAACGCCTCGCCGCTCTGGTACGAGACCGGGCCGGACGGTGCGATCCTCGTGCACCTGCTTTACGACCACGAGCGGTCGTCGCCGAACCGGGCGGCGGGGCACATCCACTTCCGCCTCCACGCCCGTCCGGGCGCCTCGCTGACCCTGGAGTTCCGGAATCTGGACAACGTCTGGAACGGCCGGAAGGCGTCGGTCGCCGGCGAGTTGAAGGTCGCGGTCGTCTCTCCGGACGGGAAGGCCTGGAAGCCGGTCGCGCTGGAGCGGCTCCCCGGCGACCGCGTCCGCCTCGCCGTCACGATGCCCGGCCCGGTGCTTTACGTCGCGCGCGTCGAGCCTTATCGCCTGTCGGACCTCGACCGATGGCTGAAGGCGATCGCCACGAATCCGCTGGTGGAGATCGCGCCGATCGGGCGGACGGCGGAGGGGCGCGAGCTGGAGATCGTCCGGGTCGGCCGCCCCGACGCGCCTTATCGGGTCTTCCTCAGGGCCCGGGCGCACCCCTGGGAGCCGGGCGGGAACTGGGTCGTCCAGGGGCTCGTCGCCCGGCTGCTCTCGGGCGACGACGAGGCGAAGCGTCACCTGGAGCGGTACTGCGTCTACATCCTGCCGATGGCGAACAAGGACGGCGTCGCGCTGGGCCGGACTCGGTTCAACCTTCGCGGCAAGGATTTGAACCGGGACTGGGGGCGGCCGGCCGACCCGGGGCTCTCGCCGGAGAATCACGCCCTGGAAGCCTGGCTGGAGGAGATGATCCGGCGCGGCGAGCGGCCCCACCTGGCGCTCGAGCTGCACAACGACGGCGACGGCCGACTGCACGTCAGCCGCCCGCCGGTCGAAGGGCTGGAGCGCCACCTGGACCGCATGAAGACCCTGGAGGCGCTGCTCCGCGAGCACACCTGGTTCACCGAGGGGAGCACGACGGCGGAGTTCCGAAACGCCGGGACTCTGGGCGAAGGCTGGCTCCAGCGATACGGCGTCGACGCGGCGGTCCACGAGCTGAACGTCAACTGGATCGCCGGCCTCCAGGACTACCCCTCGGCCGCTCACTGGGAACTCTACGGCGGCCAGCTGGCGCGGGTCTTCCACGAGTACTTCGACGCCGTCCGGCCTTGATTCGCCTCTCGTGACACGAGAGGCCGGGGCCGGGGCCGCCCAGGACGGATCAGAAGTCGTCGCGACGCTTGCCCGCCAGGTTTTGGAGCTGGGCTTCGAGCCAGATCTGGATGCGGTCGGCGGTGGGGAAGCGGGTGAGCATCAGGGCGAGGAGGACGCCGGCGACGAGGATCGACGCGGCGTGATGCTCCATCATGTAGGCGATCCCCGCGAAGAACGCCGCTCCTTCGTTCAGGGCCGACGCGACGATGAGCTGGGAGATGTAGACGGGCAGCAGCTTCTCGACGTCGCCGGCGGGATAGATCTGCTTCGCGCCCGGGGGGGCGTCGGTGGTGGAGTCGGGCGAGAGGCCCTTGGCGATCCCCCGGAGGGCGCCGTCGACCATCACCCGAGGCAGGGCCAGCGACATCACCACGCTGACCGCGCCGAAGCCCACGGCCAGGGCCGTCAGGATCGGCAGGCCGAGGATGTCCGGCCCGGCCGCGCCGGGGGCGGGCTGCGGGCCGACGCCGGCGGGCAGGACCAGCGTGATGATCGCCCAGAACATCACCACGCCCATCACCAGGGCGGCGATGATGATCTGCGCGGTTCGGGTGGAGCCCTGGAGAGCGTCTGCGTCTTTCATCATGGACACGGGAGGGCCCCTTTAGGCGACGGTTTCGGCGTCTGGATCGGCTTCGATTCGTCAGGCCAGGAGGTCGGTGATCACATGCCCGTGGACGTCGGTCAGGCGGCGGTCGACGCCGTTGTTGCGGACGGTCAGACGGGTGTGGTCGACGCCCAGCAGGTGGAGGATCGTCGCGTGCAGGTCGTAGACCTCGGTCGGGTGCTCGCGGTCGATCGGCTTGAAGCCGGTCTCGTCGCTGGGGCCGTAGCTCACCCCAGGCTTGACGCCGCCCCCCACCATCCAGCTCGTGAAGCAGTGGGGGTTGTGGTCGCGCCCCTTGCCCCCCTGGCTCGACGGCATCCGGCCGAACTCGGTCGTCCAGAGGACGATCGTATCCTCCAGCAGGCCCGTCCGCTTGAGGTCCTGGATCAGGGCCGACGCCCCCCGCGCCATCCCCAGGGCGAGCGGGCCGTGGTCCTGCTCGACGTTCTCGTGCGAGTCCCAGTTCCGGCGCGGGAAGCCGTTGTCGTTGCCGCTCCAGATCTGGACGAAGCGGACGCCCCGCTCCAGCAGCCGACGCGCCGCCAGGCAGCGACGGCCGAAGACGATCGTCTCCTCCTCGGCGTTGATCTCGGCCGGGAACGACGACGGGATGTGATCGAGCCCGTAGAGCTTCAGGACCTCCGGCGGCTCATTCGAGATGTCGAGCGCCTCGGGCGCGGCGAGCTGCATGCGGGCGGCCAGTTCGTAGCTCTGGATGCGGCCTTCGAGGCGGTCGTCGCCGGGCCGGGCGTCGGCGTGGGCGCGGTTGAGCCGATTCAAAATGGCGACGCCCGCGTCGTCCCCCGCGCGGCCGGCGAAGGCGACGCGCTCGTCGGGGAACAGGTCGGCGATCGGCGTCTTCGCGCCGGGGTTCACGACGGTCCCCTGGCACCGCGAGGGGAGGAACGCCGCGTCCCAGTTCTTGGAGCCGTTCGACGCCAGGCCGCGGGGGTCGGGGAGGACGACGAACGACGGCAGGTCGTCGCTCAGCCGTCCCAGGCCGTAGGAGACCCAGCTCCCCATCGACGGGAACCCCGGCCGGTTGAAGCCGGTGGTCTGCAGGAGCGTCCCCTGGCTGTGCACGCCCGTCTTGCCGACCATGTTGTGGATGAACGCGATGTCGTCGACCACCGCCCCCAGGGGCGCGACGACCTCGGAGAGCATCTTGCCCGACCGTCCGTAGGGCTTGAAATCCCAGATGGGACGCAGCCAGGGGCCGAGCCCGTCCTGGAACGTCTCCACCTTCTCGCCGAAGCTCGACGGCCGGCCGTGGAGCTTGATCAGGTCGGGCTTGAAATCGAACAGGTCGACGTGGCTCGCCCCGCCGGCCATGAATAGCTGCACGACCCGCTTCGCCTTCGGCGCATGATGCAGCCCGCCGTCCGGCCGCAGCTTCAGCCCGCCGCCGACCGCGTCGGCCGCGAGCAGGCCGTCGGCACCCAGCAGCCCCGCCAGCGCGAGCCCGCCGAGGCCCCCCCCGCTCTGCCATAAGAATTCACGACGGTGCATTCAAGCCCTCCGACGGGGTCGTCTTCCGCTCCACGTGGCCGTTCACGATAACCGCCGCGACGCGGGCCGCGAGCGACCAGAATCCAGGTCGCCCTTCCGCACGCCGCCCCGATTCATGCGTTGGGGCCCGTCGACGGAGGACTGAAGAAGTATTCGATCACCTTCGGCGAGCGTCTCTCCAGGTCGGCCCATTCATCGCCCGGGAGGACGGCGTAACACCAAGTGTCCGAGCCGTGATTCCATCGGCTCGATCGGAACTCGATCCCCGAGGGGACGACTTGTTGGACGCCCCGAACCACATGATCGAAGTCATCGTCTCTCGGCCCATAGCTTACGACAACCGGGGGCCCATCGCCGCAGGAGAGTCGCCCCGTATCCCCGCCATCCGCGTCTTCTTCCAGTTCAACCCGAAGGGGGACGCCCAGAAGGCCGAGCGCGTCGGCTGCGTAGCCAAGCCCCGCTTCCAACGGAGAACGCCAATCGACCGTGATGATGTAGGGGCTATCGAAGAGCACCGAGTCGAAATCCTTCAAGTCGAAGCCGTCCACCTTCCCATCGCCCTCCCCCTCTTTGACCCACCGTTCGTAAGTGGACGTCGACCGCGTGATCCCGAACGTCGCGAGGATGTGATTGGCGTCGTCGAGCGGGATCCGGTAGGCCTCCGGGTCCTCCGCCCGTCGTCGCAATCGGCCGAGGAGGCCTGAGATGATCCGCCCCAGCACGTTTGCCCCCCCGCCGTCCCGACGACCGTCCGGCTGATCGGCCGATTAATCCACGAACACAAATTCATTCATATTCAGGATCACCCGACACGCGCTCGCGATGCCATGCTCGGCCGCCAGGGCGTCGAGGCCGGACAGCTCGTCGGCCGAGGGCTCGCGGGCGAGGGCCAGCGTGAACGCCTTCGACACCTGGGCGCGGCGGTCGCCGGCCGGCTCGACGCGGGCGGCGAGGGCCTTGGCGCAGGTCAGCATCAGGCCGTTGTTGTAGAGGGCCAGGGCCTGGAGAGGCGAGACCGACTCGCCCCGTTTGTCGACCTGCATCGACGGGTCGGCGCAGTCGAGGACCGTCATGAACGGCTGCGGCCTGGAGCGGGCCAGGAACCGATAGATCGACCGGCGTCGGATCGACGGGTCGTCGGGACGCATCAGGTCGTATTCATAATGCGGCGAGTGCTCGGGCCGCTCCATCACGAACTCCCGGAACGCCGGGCCGTACATCGCCGGGTCGAGCAGGCCCGAGACGGCCAGCGCGGAGTCGCGCACGGCCTCGGCCTCCAGCTTGCGACGGGGGGACCGCCAGAGGAAGGCGTCCTCGGAGTCGACGGCCTCGGCCGCGGGGTCGCCGGTCGACGCCTGGCGATACGCGGCGCTGGTGAGGATCAGCCGGTGCAGGGTCTTGAGCGACCGGCCGCCGTCGCGGAACTCGACGGCCAGCCAGTCGAGCAGTTCGGGGTGGGTCGGGGCCTGCCCCATCTTGCCGAAGTCGCTGGTCGTCGCCGCGATCCCCCGGCCGAAATGGTACTGCCAGACCCGGTTGACGATCACCCGCCAGGTCAGCGGATTGCGGTCGTCGACCAGCCACTTCGCCAGCGCGGCGCGACGCTCCCCCTCCGGGCGGTCGGGCGAGACGTGCAGGTCGCCGGGGAGTTCGCGAAAGACGTTCAGGGCCCCGGGGCCGACCTCGTCGCTCGGCTTGTCGACGCTGCCGCGAACGAGGATGTAGATCGGCCTGGGACGGCCGCCGTCGGGCCCGGTCCCCCGGAAGGGGCCGTCTCCGCCGTCGTGGATCGTGGCGGCGTAGACCATCTTCGGGGCCGGCAGGGCGGCCTTCTCGGCGTCGAGGCGGTGGATCGTCTCGTCGACTTTCGCCAGGTCGTCGCGGACGGCCGGCTCGACGGCCCTCGCCAGTAGGGCTTCGCGCTCGGCCTTGAGGCCTTCGAGGTCCGCCGACTCGCGTCCCGGCGCGATCCCGTCGACGAGGTTGTCGGCGCGCCATCGCGGCGGGGCCTCGATCGAATCGAGCGCCGAGACCTTCGACCCGGCGGCGACGTTCGCGCCCGACGGATCGAAGACCTCCAGCTCGCCGAGGGCCAGATGGTAGTCGTTCTGCCTTTCGGCGAGTCGGGTCGCGGTGACGCGGACATAGCGGCCGACGGCCTTCGCGGGGAAGACCAGCGGCGCGACGCCCGGCCTGGGCTCGTCGGCCCCGGTGCGGTCGGCGAGGATCGCCACGCCCCGGGCGAACGTCGGGTCGTCGGACGTCTCGATCTTGTAGCGGGCGGGGAAGCCGAACCCGTCGCCGATCCCGTTGAACGAGTCGCGGCAGGGCCAGAGGGCCACCCGCGCGACCTCGACGGAACGGCCGAGATCGACCTGGACCCATCGGGCCTCGTCGTCGCGAGCGGCCAGGGCGCTGTGGTAGCCGTACTCGGGACGCTCGGCGCCGGGCTCGGCGGCCGAGGCGAGGCGGCGGTCCAGCTCGGCCAGCGCGGGGCCTCCCTGCGCGGCGACGAGGTCGTGCAGACGCCGACGCTCGCGATCGGCCTTCGCACGCCCGGCGGCCAGTACGAGCGCCTTGCGGGCGACGGCCGGATCGTCGTGGAAGGGGCGGTCGGCGCGGTCGACGGCGGCGAAGACGGCCTGGAGGCTGTAGTAGTCCTTCTGGGCGATCGGGTCGAACTTGTGGTCGTGACACTGGGCGCAACTGACGGTCAATCCCAGGAACGTGTTGATCGTCACGCTCACCATGTCGTCGCGATCCATGTGGCGGGCGACCTTGCCGTCGGACTTGGTCTCGGGGACCTCCGCATGGCCGACGAAGTCCCAGGGGCCGGCGGCGAGGAACCCCAGTGCGGCGACGGCCTCGGGGGAGTCCGGGAAGAGCACGTCGCCGGCCACCTGCTCGGCGACGAAGCGGTCGTACGGCATGTCCGCGTTCAGGGCGCGGACGACGTAGTCGCGATAGGGCCAGGCGTTGGGCCGGGGCTTGTCCTTGTCGTAGCCGTGCGAATCCCCGTAGTGGGCCACGTCCAGCCAGTGCCGCGCCCAGCGCTCGCCGTATCGCGGGCTGGCGAGGAGCCGGTCGACGAGCTTCTCGTAGGCCAGCGGATCGGGGTCGGCGGCGAACGCGGCGACCTCCTCGGGGGTCGGCGGCAGGCCGGTCAGGTCGAACCAGAGGCGGCGGGCGAGCGTGCGGCGATCGGCCTCGGGCGAGGGTTTCAGCCCCTTCTCCTGGAGCCTGGACCGGACGAAAGCGTCGATCGAGTTCCGCGCCGGGGGGGCGTCGGCGAATTCGGCCCGGGCGGGGACGGCGGGCCGCTCCAGGGGCCGGAGCGACCACCACGAGCGGGGGTCGTCGTCGCCGGGCCAGTCGGCCCCCTGGTCGATCCAGGTGCGGAGGATCGCCACCTCCTCGGTCGTCAGCCGCCCCCCCTTGGGGGGCATGACGCGGGACTCGTCGAGCCCGGCGACGAGCTGGACGAGCAGGCTCTCGGCGCCGTCGCCGGGGGTGATCGCCGCCCCCTCGTGGCCGCCGCGCATCGCCGACTTCCGGCGGTCCAGCCGGAGCCCCGACTTCTGCGTCTCGGAGCCGTGGCAGGCCGTGCAGCGCGCGGTGAGCAGGGGGCGGACCTCGGCCTCGAAATCGATCCGGCGGTCGATTGCGGGAGGGACGGCGTCCTCGCCCGCGACCGGGCGGACGAACCCGAGCACCATCGCCAGAATCAGGGCCGATCGAGCCATGTCGTGCGTTCCTGGAGGCCGCTTTCCACAAGCCACAATGTCCTCTTCAGCATAGCTCCCCCGCCGGGCCCTGGCGAGGGGGCGCCCCGTCGGGGGCGGCTCGCCGCGACCCTGAATTTTCTCAAAGACGGATGCGGCCGGCATGGGCGTTGCACCTGGCTCAATGACCTTCGGGCGGGGAATCGCCCGTCCCCGAGGAACGACCCAAGGAGATCGACGCATATGAAGACTTCCAGGCATTTCTTCGCCGCGACGGTCGCGGGGCTCGTCGGCATCATGGCCGTCGGGGGAGTGGCCCGCGCCCAATCGGGGAGGGTGCTCGACTTCGGCCGGCCGGGAGGGCGCGTGATGATCGATCCGGGCCGCCCGGGGGGCCGCCTCATCCCCGGGTATGATCCGGGTCGGCCGGGAGGCCGCGTGGTCCCCGGGCAGCCGGGCGGCTATCCCATGGGTCCCCGGAGCCGTTACGGTCGCGGCCGCTGGTATCCGCCGCCGCGCTACGGGCCGCCGCGCTACGCGCCGCCGGTGGTCGTCCAGCGCTACCTGATCCCGAGCGCGTACGTCGGCGTCGCCCCCGGCTACATCATCAACTACGGCGGCGTGAACTACATCACCAACGTCGACGGCACCATGTCGCCGTACGCGTATTGATTTTCGATCCCGCCCGGGACGGCGGACGGCCTCGGTCGACGGTCCGTGGGGACCCGACCGAGGCCGTCGCTCGCGCTTCGCCCGTCGCGTCGAGGTTCACGCCTGCGGGCGGTCGTGGGGCTGCGAAAGGGGGCCGATCTGCTGGAGCTTGGGGACGAACGTCACGCCGCCGCGGCTCCCCGCCGAGCGGGCCGTCGAGGAGATCACGACGTTGTCGCGGCGGTTGATGCGGACGTGGGCGACCGGCTCGCCCACGATCGCCGAGTTCGTCACCTGCTGGAACGAGACGAGGTTCAGCAGGCCCGCGTTGTTGACGACCATGCCGTCGGCGGTCGTCCCCCGGATCGACTGGATGGTCCCCTGGACGTCGATCAGGACCGAGCCGGCGATGTCGGGGCGGAAGCTCTCGCTGAGGTCGGAGAGCTGGTTGCCGTAGGCCAGCACCACCGTCCCGCGACGGCTCTGCGTCTGCTGGCTGAAGAGCTGGATCGTGTTCGGGGCCGGGGCGCCGTTGGTCGTCCCGGTGTTCACGGCGAGGTTGCGGTCGATGCTGCCGACCGCCGTGGCCACGTCGTTCGGGTTGCCGGCGGGGATGGGGACGAAGGTCCCTCCCGGCGTGAACGCCTGCTGCTGCACGGTGCTGAACCGGTTCACCAGATTCAGGCCCCCCTCGGGGTCGGCCGTGGTCGTCGCGGCCGCGACGTTCAGGTAGCCGAGCTGGTTCTCCAGGGGCTGGAGCGTGTTGAAGGGGGCCGCGACCGTCGAGTAGACCTGGAACGAGCCGGGCAGGCCGGTGAGCCCGCCCAGGAGCGAGAGGCCCGCCGGCGGCGTGTAGGGGGCGGGGTTCGCCGGCGGGGCGACGGCCGTCCCGGCGGCGAGGCTGGCGGCCACGTCCACCTGCCGGAGCTGATTCTCGGCGACGCTGCCGATCACCGTGACCGAGTCGGTCGAGCCCATCTCGCTGAAGCCGGCCGGGACGGAGAACGAGCCCAGGCCGGTCCCGAACGTCGCGTCGTACACCGAGACGTTCGACGCCGCGTTCACCAGCAGCACCTGACGCTGGCCGACCCGTCCCAGGGCCACGCCCACGTCCGCCGGCGCGCCCGCCACGGCGATCGGCGCGAAGGCCGCGTCGACGACGCCGGTCCCCTGGTTCAGGTCGATCTGGAAGCGGAGCACCCGGCCCGTGACCGGGTCGTAGCCGAAGATCCGGGCGTCGGTCTGGACGTCCGGAACCACCGGCAGGCGGCCCTGGACCCGGTCGATCGTCAGGACCACGCCCGGGGGGGGCGGCGGCGGGCCGGGGTCCGGGCTCTCGTTGGTCTGGAGGGCGATGTCGCCCGCCGAGACGAACTCGCCGTCGGAGCCGGCCAGCGACTGCACGAAGAAGATGTCGCTGATGACGTTGTTCTGGATGTTGGTCGAATCGGTCGAGCTGCTCGACCCGACGTCGATGATGTTGGCCAGGCTGTTGTTGTAGGTCGGCGTGTTGCCCCGGGTGTCGCTGCGCTCGGAGGCCGGCAGCGTCACGCTCTCGGGCAGGGCGCGAAGCTGGATCTGCGAGTTCGGCCCGGCCGACCGCAGCCCCATCACCCCGATGCCCGCCGTGACGTTCACCGTGCCGTTGGGCACCAGGTCGAACTGCCTCAGGTTGATCATGCCGATCAGGGGCGAGCCGATGCCGCTGACGCTGTTCAACGCGCCGCTCTCCGCCTGGTCCCGACTGTACACCGAGGCCAGGTCCGCCCGGCCCGTCCCGCCGTGGACGTTGGCGACGATCTTGGTGTAGGCGTTGCTCAGGTCGTACCGCAGGTTCAGCGCCCCGGCCGAGTCGACGTAGGTCCCTTCCAGGCTCCCGCGACCCTGGATCGAGAGCACCACCCGCGTCCCTCTCGGCGTGGTGTACGAGAATTTCTGGAAGTTGTTCGAGAACCCCCCGCTCGACCCCTGGGCCGGGATCGCCGCGCCGCCGCGGGCCATGAGCGGCGCCGCCGTCTCGGCGATCCGGGGATCGTACGGGGCGTCGCCCGGGTCGGCGGTCGCGGCGACGTCGACCTGCGCCAGGGTCATCGGGTCCACGCCCGTCCCCCCGGCGAGTGCGCCCATCGGGTCGGCGCTCATCACCTGACGCGCTTCAAGGCCCTCCATGATGGGCCGAACCCGACGCATCAGGCTCCTCCTGGTGTCCGACGGCGAGCGTCCCATCGCATTCCTCCCTGAAACCTTCCGGGCGACGACCGATTCGTCTTGATCTCGCGATCAGACGGCTTCCTCCTCTCATTTCGGCAATCCCGGCCGCCCGCATAACTCGACTTTCCCGAACGACCTTCGCGAAACGCGAACCCGGAAAGTTGAAATCTGGAAAAGCTGGGGGAAACAACGAATTCAGGGGGTCTGGAGGCCGACGAATCTGGAAGATCGCTCAGGCGATTCCCACCCCTTCCGACCCCGACGTCCCCTAGCGGCCGACAATCACGCCCGTTACATTGGCGGGATGTTTCCGCCGGGACGTACTGGTAGCGGGAATGGAAACGAAGTCGACGTCGGGAACGACGAATTCCCCGGACGCGGCCGGCTCCCGCCGACGCGCCGAGACCGGCGACGAGTCGAAACAAAGGAGAACGATGGTGTTGCGCCGCAACGTCTTGCTTGCATGGTCCGCGGGCCTCGTGATGTCGTTGAGCGTCCTCGGCCTGGGCCGCGGCCTCGCCCAGGAGGCCAAGGTCGAGGCTCCCAAGGAGGAGCCCAAGGTCGAGGTGAAGGCCGAGGAGCCCAAGGTCGAGGCCCCCAAGGAGGAGCCCAAGGCCGCGGCCGAGGCCCCCAAGGCGGCCGAAACCCCGGCCGACACCGCCCCGCCGACGATCCCCCCCGAGGTCGAGGCCAAGCTTGAAGCCGCCCGCAAGGCCGTCGCCGAGGCGATCGTCGCGGCCCAGGACGCCGGCCTGGTCGACTCCTCCATCGACCCGCCGCCGATCCTCGACATCCTCATCCAGGGCTACGCCAACGACGGCAAGCTCCTCAAGAACAAGGACGGCAAGAAGCCCTACGCCGTCAGCCCCGAGGTCCTGGGAGCCTGGTTCACCGGCTACGGCAAGGTCGAGGGCGTCGACTACGTCAAGGACGTCCGGATCGTGAACCCCAACGCCGGCCTCAAGGCCTGGTACGACCAGCGCGCCGCCATCCTGAACCGGACCATCGAAGCCGTCCGCAAGGAAAAGGCCGCCGCCGCCCCCGCCGAAGCCCCCAAGGAAGAGCCCAAGGTCGAGGCCCCCAAGGAAGAGCCCAAGCCCGAAGCCCCCAAGGAGGAGCCCAAGGCCGAGGAAGCCAAGCCCGAAGCGCCCAAGGCTGAAGAGGCCAAGGTCGAAGCTCCCAAGGAGGAGCCCAAGGCCGAAGAAGCCAAGCCCGAAGCGCCCAAGGCCGAAGAGCCCAAGCAGGACTGATCAGGAAGCGACGGTAAGCCGTCGCTGCCTTGCCATCCGGTCTCGCAACCCCTTCCCCCTCGCGGGGGAAGGTGGCCCGCAGGGACGGATGAGGGGGAAGACGGGCGCGAAACCCGTCGGAGTCCTCGGTTCGACCACCTTGACGGCCCCCTTCTCCCCCGCCAGGGCGGACGAGCCCCGGATCGAATCGCTTCCCAACCGCATCCGCAAAGGTCCGCCGCGCCCGGAAGGTCCTTCCGGGCGCCGTTCTTTCGACATCCCGACCGACTGACCGAGGCAGGATTTCGTGACGCCGCCCAACACGTCCAAGGGGACCGCCGCACTGCCGATCCTCTCGATCGCGTCGGGGTCCGCGCAGCGCCTGGGGGCGTCGGCGGTCCTGGTCATGCCCGAGGGCCCGCTGGAATGGGACCTCCTCCGCCCGGTGGCCAACCACGGCACCGGATTCCTGATCGCCAGCTCCTCCGCTCGCCAGCTCGAGGCCGTCCGCAAGGCGGGGCTGGTCGCCATCGAGCTGGAGCCGAGCGAGGCGGCCATCGCCGAGCGGATCACGCTGGCCTTGATCGAGGCCGTCGCCAACGACCACGTCAAGGCGGGCGCCCGCGTGGTCGTGGTCTACTCCGCGTTCGAGGCCGAGGCGCTGGACTCGATCAGCGTCATCCGCCTGGGCGAACACCTGGAACGGCTCTCCGCCCGCGACCTCCGGGCGCTGGAGACCTCCGTCCCGTTCGACACGCTCAAGGCCGTGGTCGACACCGCCGTCGAGATCGGCCGCGAGGGCCGCGAGGGGAAGGCCGTCGGCTCGCTCATCGTCGTCGGCGACGTCCGCAACGTGCTGACCCGCACGCGCCCCCTGGGCTTCGACCCCTTCAAGGGCTACAAGCGCAAGGAACGAAACGTCCGCGACCTGCGGGTCCGCGAGGCGATCAAGGAGATCGCCCAGATGGACGGCGCCTTCGTCGTCGCGCGCGACGGCACCGTCGAGGCCGCCTGCCGCCTGGTCGACGCCCCGGTCGCCGGCCTCACGCTCTCCAAGGGGCTGGGGACGCGCCACTGGGCCGCCGCCGCCATCACCAGCGTGACCAAGGCCATCGCCGTGGTCGTCAGCCAGTCCAACGGCACCGTCCGCATCTTCCAGGACGGCGAGGTCATCCTCCGCATCGCCCCCATGCGTCACGCCCGCGCCATGAAGTGGCAAGACGCCGAGAGCGAACCCGGCGAACCCCCGCGCCCTCGCGAACGGGATCGGGAACGGGACAAGGAGAAATCCGCCAAGGCCGCCGAGAAAGCGGCCGAGAAGCCCCCCGAGAACGCCCCCCCCAAATCGGCTTGACCTGGCGCCCGCGAGGCCGCATCCTCGACGAGCGCCCGAGCCGTGCGGGCCCCGCCGCCGGCGATCACGCCGCCAGGAGCGATCCCATGCGCCAATCAACGGTTTCGGTCATGGCGGAGCCGCGAACGACCCGGCGGCGGCCGTCCAGTCCCGGCGACGAAGGGGCCTCATGAGCTGGTTCCGCAAGCGTGACGCCGATCGCACCTCGGCCGCCGCCGCCGTCGCCGCGATCACCGATCCCGCCACCCCGTGCGAGGGCCTGGTGCTCGTGGCCGACGGCATCGGCGGCTTCGACCTGTGCGGAAAGGCTCTCTCGCGATGCGTCCGGCGTGCGGGGCTGGCCTACACCACCTGGATCGTCCGCTGGGGCCACGGCGTCGGCCGCTGGTACGCCGATCTGACCAACGCGGCCGACTGCGCCGCCCGCGCCGGCGACGTTGCCGAGACCGTGCGGCTGTTCCACGACCAGCGCCCGGACGTCCCCATCTTCCTGGTCGGCAAGTCGGGGGGATGCGCGGTCATGGTGCAAGCCTTGGAGCGGCTCGACGCCCCGCTGGTCGAGCGCGTCGTCCTGCTAGCCCCCGCCCTCTCCCCCGGCTACGACCTGACCCGCGCCCTGGGACGCGTCCGGCGCGAGGCCGTGGTCTTCTGGTCGCCGCTCGACGTCTTCTTCCTGGGGCTCGGCACCGGCGTCTTCGGCACGTCCGACCGCGTCCGGGGCCGGGGCGCCGGGCTCGTCGGCTTCCGCCCGCCGGGGCCCACCGACGCTCCCCATCGGGTCGAGGCCTATCGCAAGCTCCGCCAGGTCCGCTGGTCCCCGAAGATGAGCTCGACGGGCTATTTTGGCGGCCATCTGGGGCCGGATTCGCCGCGCTTCCTGTCTAAATACGTCGTGCCCTTGTTGCGGATCGAAGGGGCGGAAGACGCTTGAATCCGGGGCCGGCGATCAAGCCGTCGCGAGGGCCGGGCCGATATCCATAGGGCCGCCAGAGGGCTCCTCCGCCCCGGCGGCCCCCTCCCTCGCGGACGGCTCCGCGAGCGTCGGGAACGCGGTCCCTCGGCCCCTGCCGACGGCCCCCGCTCCGGACGCTCGCGCCGTCGCGGCCCCCGGCCGGTCTTCCACAGACCGGCGCGCCGCCGACGGACCGCTCCACGAGAACTAGCGCCGGGGAATTGCACCGCGCGGCGGCCTCCGCCTCCTCTCCAGGAGACGACCACCCCTTGACCCCCTCTAAGCATCCGAGGGGCGGGGGCCGCCCGCACTCGCCTTCCCCCGAAGAACCGGCGCAAACACCCAAGAGATCGCGACTTCCCGAACGGACGCCGAGCCCCCGACGCGGACGCCGGCCCCGCCCGGGCCGACCAGCGTCTTGACCGCTGGGGGTGGTTGTCGGATAAAACAGGGAGCCAACGGCGCCCCTCGTCCGGCCCTCCGCGATCGCGAAGGCGCCCGGACCGCGCGATCGCCGACCGGGCCCCCGCCCGTCGCGATCCCGAAAGACGCCCCGCCGGGGCCCGCCCGGACTCCGGCCGAGCCGACCACGGCGGCCGAACCGAGATCGGAGCCGGAGCCTGCGCGAGTCGAGGCCGGCCGATCTCCGGGCGAACCACCCGGCCGAGAAGCCCATCCCAATACAGGAATCCGAGGAGCATTATGAGTAAGTCGATCGCAGCGATCGCCCAGGTCAAGGGCCGCGAGATCCTGGACAGCCGCGGCAACCCGACCGTCGAGGTCGACGTCGTCTTGGCCGACGGGACCCTCGGCCGCGCGGCGGTCCCCTCCGGGGCGAGCACCGGCATCTACGAGGCCGTCGAGCTGCGCGACGGCGACAAGAAGCGGTATCTGGGCAAGGGCGTCCAGAAGGCCGTCGCCAACGTCAACGCCGCGCTCGCCAAGGTGGTCGTCGGCCGCGACCCGTCCGACCAGATCGGCCTCGACCGCGCCATGATCGAGGCCGACGGCACCCCCAACAAGGGGAACCTCGGCGCCAACGCGATCCTGGGCGTCAGCCTGGCCGCCGCCAAGGCCGCCGCCGCCGCCCACGGCCTGCCCCTCTATCGCTACATCGGCGGGGCCAACGCCCACGTCCTCCCCGTGCCGATGGCCAACATCATCAACGGCGGCAAGCACGCCGACAACAAGATCGACTTCCAGGAATTCATGATCATGCCCGTGGGAGCCAAGAGCTTCTCCGAGGGCATCCAGGTCGTCGCCGAGATCTTCCACACCCTCAAGTCGGTGCTCAAGAAGGCCGGCCACAACACCAACGTCGGCGACGAAGGGGGCTTCGCCCCCAACCTCGACAACGAAGAGGCCATCAAGTACATCCTCGACGCCACCGCCAAGGCCGGCTATGAGCCCGGCCGCGACAAGGACATCGCGATCGCCCTCGACTGCGCCAGCTCCGAGCTGTTCGACGAGGGGGACAAGAAGGGCTACAAGTTCTGGAAGTCCGCCCCGGACAAGCTCTTCTCCAGCAAGCAGATGATCGAGCTGTTCGCCGAGTGGGTCGCCAAGTACCCGATCATCTCGATCGAGGACCCGCTCGACCAGGACGACTGGGCCGGCTACACCGAGTTCACCAAGGAACTCGGCGGCAAGGTCCAGATCGTCGGCGACGACTTCTTCGTCACCAACACCGAGCGGCTGGCCCGCGGCATCGCCGAAGGGGCGACCAACAGCATCCTCATCAAGGTGAACCAGATCGGCACCCTGAGCGAGACGCTGGCCTCCATCGACATGGCCCACCGCGCCGGCTACACGTCGGTCATCAGCCACCGCTCCGGCGAGACCGAGGACGCCACCATCGCCGACATCGCCGTCGCCACCAACGCCGGCCAGATCAAGACCGGCTCCGCCAGCCGCTCCGACCGCGTCGCCAAGTACAACCAGCTCCTCCGCATCGAGGAAGAGCTCGGCCAGGACGCCGTCTACGGCCCCGGCCCCAAGGCCCGCGGCTGAGCCGAACCCGTTTGAACGACGCCCCGGCGCGAAATCCCGAAGTCGCGCCGGGGAGTTCGGCCTCCCCGACCCCCACGCCCTGCTCTGGTTGGTCCGGGACGACCGCCTCGCCCATCAGGGCTTGCACCGCTCCCATTTCTCGTCGATCTTGAAGTCCCGTCCGTCCAGGCGGATCGTCCCGACCTTCGTGAAGGTATCTCCGTCGAGTTCGATGGTGAACTCGAACGACTTGCCCACGAACGATTCAACGACCGCTCCACCGCTCGCATACTCGATGGTCTCGGTGAATTTGCCCCCTTCCGCCTTGTAGCGACCGCCAGCGAGGGCGAGAACCTTACCGTTCTGGGCGACCGTCCAGACGAACCGTCCGCCGACGATGTAGTCGATCATCTCCGCGCCGTCGGGGGACCCCTGATATTCCTGGGCTCCGCCGTTCCTCTGCCCGACCTGCCTCCAGGCCCCTTCGAGGGGCCCCGGCTTTTCCTGGGCCCGCGCGGTCACGGCGAGCGAGGGGAAGGCCACCAGACCGATCACAACCATTTGGATCGCGCGGTTCATGGGCGTGTCCATCAGGGGGTCTTGTCGAACGAAGGGTCATGCGAGACAGCATGCCCTCGGCGTCCCGATCAGCGACGACGGCCCGCGACTCGGCTCGACGCGGGCCGTCGTCGTTTGCTCATTTCTCGACCCGTTTCAGCGGCCGGGGCGAGCCGTCGCCGATGGTGAGTTGCACGGCCTTCGCGCGGCCCTTTTCGTCCTTCTCGAAGGTCAGGCCCCCCTGGGTGTAGGGGAGGACGAACTGGAGCGGGGCGATGGGGACGATCCGCAGCGGGGTGGCGCGGAAGGGGAGCCTCATCAGCAGGTCGTCGCCCTGGCGGGTCACCTCGATCGTCAGGCCGCGCTCCTCGGCCTGCTCCGCATAGGAGCCGGCCAGGGCGTCCAGCTCGGCGGCGGGGAGGGCGACGACCTTCGGCTCCTGGCGTTCGGCGTCGGTGGGAGGGCGGCGTTCGGGGAGCTTGCGGAGCCAGATGTTGCGGAACTTGACCGGGTGGCCGTGGTCTTGCAGCTCGATCGGGCCGGTCGAGACGCCCGGTTCGTAGGCGACCGCCTCCAGCCACGAGGTCCCGCCGACGAGCGACTCGTTGTCCTGCACGAGGACACCGTTGAGGAACGCCGAGACCCGCGCGGGCTCGCGGAGGGCGCCGTCGGGGCTGAACCGGGGGGCGCGGAAGGCGATGTCGTAGGCCTGCCACGCGCCGGGGGGCTTCGTGGCGTTGTAGAGCGGCGGATACTGGCCGTAGAGGGCGCCAGCCATGCCGTCGGCGTAGGTGTCGGCCTTGTAGGAGTCGATGATCTGGAGTTCGAAGGCCCCCATCACGAAGAGGCCGCTGTTGCCCCGGTTCTGGCCGGTGCCGACGGCCGGGTCGGGCGAGGCCCATTCCAGGTGGATCTGGACGTCGCCGAACTCCTCCTTCGTGCGGATCGCCCCCTTGCCGGGCGCGACCGCGAAGCCGCCGTCGGCCACGGTCCACTCGGCCGGGCCGCCCGACGCCGACTCCCAGGCGTCGAGGTTGCGGCCGTCGAAGAGGACCACGGCGTCCGGGGGGGCGGGGGCGGCGAGCGACCAGTCGGCCGGTTCCGCGACGGTCGGCTTGGGCCGGTGGACGTCGTGCTGACGCCAGCCGCTGGGGGTCGGGATCGAGGCGACGCGGGGCTGATCCCCGGCCGTCGCCAGCGAAGCCGCGACCACCGCCGAGCCTCCCAGGACGATGCGACCAAGCCGGACTTTGCGGGCGCTCATGATGCGGAATCCTCGATCCAGGTCGGCGCGGGAGCGGGCCCCCGCCGCGACCACGACCCGTCGTCGGAGGACCCCGCCGGCCCGCGCGGCGACATCCGGCGGGACGGAAAAAACGGAGCAGAAAATGTCGAGGCTCAGTATACTCCTCATCGGTTCGGAAACGAGTCCCTCGCGAAAAAGGCCCTCTTCGCCGCTCGCCCGGCCTTGCCCGATCGTCGTGCACGGCTTGCCTGAACGTCGGGCGTCATTGCGGCGGGGGAGCCCGCGAGAGGGACCTTTGGGCTCATGGCACGATTTATGCTCCGTCCAGCCGCCTGGCCGACCTTGCCCGGAACGGCGGCGTCCCCATCTCGCCCGACAAGGCCAACCGGACACCTTTCGCCATGCCGCAAGCCGCGACCGCCGCGAATCAGGAGAACTCGCTGCTGCTGACCTTGGAAGAGATCAGCCGGCTGGTTTCGCATTCCCACGACCCGCAAGAGACCCTGACGAACACCGTCCGGCTCATCCAGGGCCGATTCCAGACCGACGTCTGCTCGGTCTACCTGATCGACCCGGTGGGGGGCGACCTGGTGCTGGCGGCGACGGTGGGGCTGGACCCGTCGAGCGTGGGGAACGTCCGGATGCGGTTCGACGAGGGGCTGACGGGCCTGGTCGCCGAGCGGATGGGGGCGGTGATGGAGGCCGACGCGTCGGTCCACCCCCGGTTCAAATACTTCGTCGAGGCGGGTGAGGACCAGTTCCGCTCGTTCCTCGGGGTGCCGATCATCGAGGCCGGCGCGGTCGAAGGGGTGCTGGTCGTCCAGACCCGTGAACGGCGACCGTTCCAGCCCAACGAGTGCCGGATGCTGGTGACGGTCGCCTCGCAGCTCGCGCCCCTGGTCACGGGGGCGAGGCTGCTGGAGCAGGTGACCGCCGCCGGGGCCTCGCGAACTCCCGAGCCGCCCGCCGAGCCCGACGCCGCGCCGGCGCGGGAGCTCCAGGGCCGCGGGCTCTCTTCCGGCCGGGGCTCGGGCCTGGCCTACGTGATCGACGACCAGTCGGCCCTGGGGCCCCTGCCCGACCGCCCGGCCGAGGACCCCGCCGCCGAGAAGGTCCGGCTGGCCTCGGCCGTCGAGGCCGCCCGCGAGGAGATCGCCCGGCTCAGCCGCCGGATCTCCCTGCTGGTGGGCGAAGACCACGGGGCCATCCTCCAGGCGCAGCTCATGATCCTGCAGGATCGGAGCGTGGAACGCGACCTCGACGCCCGGCTCGACGGCGGCGACACGGCCGAGGCCGCCGTGTCCCGGACGCTCGAGAAGTACGTCGCCACGTTCGCCCGGATGACCAACCCGTTCTTCCAGGAGCGGATCTTCGACATCAAGGACGTCTTCCGGCGCATCTTCTGGCACCTCCGGCCGCGCGACGCCGAGGTCGTCGCCGGCGACCGGATCGTCCTGATCGCGCGCGAGGCCTCGGTGCTCGACCTGTTCACGGTCGACCTCGACCGCCTGGCCGGCGTGGCCGTCGAGCACGGAGGCCCGCAAAGCCACGCCGGGATCATGGCCCGGAGCCTGGGCGTCCCCATGATCGGACAGGTCTCCGGCCTGCTCGACCAGGTCCGGTCGGGCCGCCGCATCGCCATCGACGGCGACGACGGCTCCCTGACCCTCGACCCTCCCCCGGACCGGGACGTCCCCTCGCCCCCCCCCCTGCGGATCGCGGCCACGGCCGAGGACGCGGGCGAGGTCGCGACCGTCGCCGAAACGCCCCGCATCGAGGCCAACGTCAACCTGCTGGGGGAGATCGGCCGGGTGGTGGACGAGAGGGCGGCCGCGGTGGGGCTGTACCGCTCGGAGATGATCTTCCTCGCGCGTCGGACCTTGCCGACCGAGGAGGAGCAGGTCGAGATCTACCGCAAGCTCGTCGACGGGGTCCAGGGCCGCTCGGTCACGATCCGGACGTTCGACCTCCGGCCCGACAAGCTCGCGCACGGCTCGGTCGCCGCCTCGACGGCCTCGCAGGCGCTCGACTGGCGGCTGGTCCTGGAGGCGCCGGCCTTGCAGCGGCTGTTCAAGGAGCAGGTGCGGGCGATCCTCCGCGCCGCGGCGAACGGCCCGGTGCGGCTCCTGGTGCCGCTGGTCGACCGCACGGCCCTGCTCGACTTCGCGCTGAAGACGATCCGGGAGGCCCGCGGCGAACTGGCCCGCGAGGGCCTGGCGTTCGGCCGCGAGGTCCCCGTCGGCGCGATGATCGAGGTGGCCGCCGTCGCCCCCCTGATCGTCGACTGGGCCGAGCGGGTCGACTTCTTCTCGCTGGGGACGAACGACCTCATCGCCTCGGCGCTGGGGCAGGACCGCGACCACCCCGTCGGCGCGCGAGCGGACGACGCCCTGCACCCCGGCCTGATCCGCATCCTGGCGGCCGTGATCGACGCCGCCCACGCCGCCGGCCGGCCCGTCTCCGCCTGCGGCGAGATGGCCGCCGACCCCGCCGGCTCGCTCGTCCTGACCGCCCTCGGGGCAGACTCGCTGAGCGTCGCCGTCGACCGCCTCCGGGCCGTTCGCCTGCACCTCGCCCCCCTCACCCCCGAGGCCCGCCCCCGCCTCCGCGAGCTCCTCCTCCGCGCCCGCTCGACCGCGGACGCGTGCGTCGCGGTGCGATCGTTCCTCCCCGCCGCCTCCCAGGCCTCCTAGCCGAGTGCGGGAAGCCGCGATTCGACGGGGCTCAACCTCGTCCGGCGGCCCCCGGCTCCTCGCCGGCACCCCCGACCTGGTCGAGTTCGACGCGGTCTCGGCCGCGGTCCTTGGCGCGATAGAGGGCGGCGTCGGCGCGGCGGATGAGCTCGGACGCGGACTCGCCGGCGAGGGCCTGGGCGACGCCGAAGCTGGCGGTGAGCCGGCGGTCTCCCAGTTCGGGCGGGGCGGATGAGGGCGTGGCGGCCCGGAGCCGCTCGGCGATCCGCGCGGCGACGTCCAGCGAATGGTCGGGCAGGAGGATCACGAATTCCTCGCCGCCGAAGCGGACCACCACGTCCTCGGCCCGGCTCTGGTTCTGGAGCATCCTCGCGAACGCGGTCAGGGCGCGGTCGCCGACGGCGTGGCCCCAACCGTCGTTGATCGACTTGAAGTGGTCGATGTCAGCCATGATCAGGCAGAAGGGCCGGCCCTCGCGGGCCTGCATTCGGAGGTGCAGATCGAGCAGGCGGTCGAAGGTCCGGCGGTTCGCAAGGCCGGTCAGCGGGTCGCTCTCCGCCTCGCGGCGGGCCTGCCGAAGCGCCTGCTCCACGACGATCGAGGAGGTCGCGTCGCGGAGCACGACCAGGCACCCGGCGACGCCGCCCGAATTGTCGCGCACGAGCGAGCCGCGGACCTCCACCCAGAGCTGGCGGTGGTCGCGATGGTGGAAGAACAGATGGAGCTCGACCGAGCGGCCTTCCCGAAGGCAACAGGCCGCGGGGCGTTTCTCCCGGCTCAGCGGCACGCCCAAACTGTCCGTGAAGGCGATCCGCTCGACCGTCGCGAACGGACGAATCATCTCCTCGCGCGAATAGCCCGTGAATCGGACGGCGGCCTCGTTCCAGTAGAGGATCCGCCCGGTGGCGTCCACCATGTAGGCGGCGTCCGGGAACGCTTCGATCAGTCGCCTAGCGGAATCGTGGTCCGTCGCCTCGCCCGCCGGGCGGCCCTGTCGGGAGGCCAGACGCTTGACGAGCGTGACCCCGTCGCCGTCGCGGTCGAACCGGACCTCGTCCATGAACGACCGCATGAGTCGCAGCGCCCGCGTCGAGAACCGTCGCGACGGCTCGGCCGCGAGGGGGCCGGCGGCGGGGGGAGGGGCGGCTCCCTCTCCGTCCTTGCGGAGCGTGAATCGCGAGGCGTCGGGTTCGTGGACGACCGTCAGAGCCGCGCGGCGGTCGGGGCCGACGACCGCGCGGAGGGCCTCCTCCAGCGCGATTGCCATCCGCAGCGAGTCGGCCGGGTCCCAGCCCCCCACGACCTCGAACTGCTCACGAACCGCGGCGATCGCGACGGCGAGGGCCTCGGGGTCGTCGGCCACGACGAACCGCGATTCCTGCCGGACCAGCCCCTCGCAGCCCCGCGGCGGGACGGGCGAAGTGAGCCGCCGCAGTCGATCCAGGGTCGGCCCCAGCTCGGCCTCCAGGCGATCCCGGGCGACGTAGTCGGTCGCGCCCATACGGAGCGCCTCGGCCACCTCGGCCTCGCTTTTCTCATCCCCCTCGTCGCCGGCGATCACGACGACGGGGATCTCGGGACGACTGCGGCGCAGGGACCGGACCAGCTCCAGCCCGACTCCATCATCGGTTTGCAAGCCGGCCAGGACCGCCGCGACGTCCTCGCCGCGCACGACGGCCGTCGCCTCCTCGGGGCCGCATGCGTACCGGACCCGGCGGCCGAGTTGGTTCGCGATCACCACTCCCGCTCGCGAGCGTCGGGCCGGATCGCGATCGACCACCAGCACGACGGCCGGCTCGCCCGGAACGATCCCGAAAGCCTGGCGCGGCGTGGACGCCACGTCGTCTCGACCCGCTCCCCGGTGCACGGTCACGGCGACTCCTCGGGATTCCATGCCCGTACCCCGAGGGGGCGTCTCAGGCGCGAAGCCTCGGCCCCCAGGCGGCGAAGATTCGAGGGCCGGGGGCGCCTCGACCCGCGCCGACGGCCCCCCCTCTCCTCTTCCTCAACACTAGAATCTGAAAGCCGCTTCTTCCAGGGAATCGACCGAATCTCGAGCGGCGGTCGACTCGCCGGCCGGGTCAGCGAGTCGTCGCGTCGACGTCGGGGGCGTCGAGGCGCTTGATGAGCGTGACCTCGTTGCCCCGGGCGTTGTAGCGGAAGTCGTCGACGAGGCCGCGGGCGAGCATGATCCCGAAGCCGCCTTCACGAATCCCCAGCTCGTTGCGGAGGTCGATGTGGCCGATCGGGTCCTCGTCGGACGCGGCGTGCGGGACGTCGCCCGGATTGAAGCCCGGCCCCTGGTCCTGGATGATCAGGGTGATCGCCTCGGAGTCGATCCGGTAGGTGATCCGGAGCACCAGGTCGGCGTTCTTACGGTGCCCCCACTCGATCGCGTTGCCCCCCATTTCCATGACGGCCTGCTTCAGATCCTTGATCTGGCGGTCGGTGAGGGGGGTATGGGCGAACATGTCGGCCAGCATGTCGTTGGCCTGCTGAAGATAGGTCAGCTCGCTGCGGATGTCGAAATTGATCTCGCCCGAGGTGCCCCGCTTGCGGTGTTCGTCGCTCCAGGCGAGCGCCTCGTCCATCGTCCGGAAGAGGGCTTCGGGCGTGAACGGCTTGGACAGGTAGCCATTGGCCCCGACCCGGACGCCGGTCACCCGGTGGTGGTCCTCTTGCAAGGCCGTGACCATGACGATCGGGATCAGGTTCGTCTCGCGGTCTCGCTTCAGGTCGTCGCAGATGGCGAAGCCGTCGAGATCGGGCAACATCACGTCGAGCAGAATCAGCGCGGGTTTATGCTCGGCGACGGCGGCCTTGACCTGCGCACCGGCGTACAGCTGGATCGGTTCGAAGCCGCGAGACCGAACGAAGCTGGCCAGGATGTCGTTGGTGTCGCGCTCATCGTCGACGATCAAAACCGTGCGCGGCATGGGCATAACTCGAAAGGACGTACGGAATAGCGATGAGGTCCGGCGACGTCGCCCGGGACGTCGGCGGAAGGTCGGGCTTATTGTCCCGCGCCGCCCCGATCGTGGCAAGGGATTGATCGGCTCGACTTCTCCGCCGGGACGCGCCGGGGCGTCGTCCTCGCGTCTCGCCCGAGCCTCGATCCCCGGCCGCGATCGCGATCGCGATCGCGACGGATCGCCCTTCCCTACGTTTTCTATGCGAGGGTCGTCGGATTCGTGACCCTCCCGGCGCCCTCGAAATCGGCCCGCCGTCTCCCTAATAATTTAGGAGCCCGGGGGCCTCCCTGTCCAGCCCCCTGGCCGCCGGGCCCCGGCGCCGGAGTTGCAGCCGGGGATCTGGAGTCGGCTGGTTCGAGCCTCGCGAGTCCGGACGGAAAGGAGCCCAAGCCATGCACAGCGGCCTGAAGAAAGCCCTCGCCCTCACGGCGGCCGGCGTCGGCGCGGCGGTCGCCGCGCGGGCCTTCGTCCGAAATCGTCGGCGGATCCCGCTCCGGGGCCGGACGGTCCTGATCACCGGCGGCTCGCGCGGCCTGGGCCTGGTGACCGCCCGGGAGTTCGCCCGCGAGGGCGCGCGGGTGGCCCTCTGCGCCCGCGACGCCGACGAGCTGGCCCGCGCCCGGGCCGACCTCGCCTCGCGGGGCGCCGACGTCGCGACGTTCGTCTGCGACGTGACGGACCAGGATCAGGTCGACCGCACGGTCGCCGACGTCCTGGAACGATTCGGCCGCCTCGACGTCCTGGTCAACAACGCCGGGGTCATCCAGGTCGGCCCGTTCGAGGAGACGACCCTGGACGACTTCGACGAGGCGATGCGCACCCACTTCTGGGGCCCTCTCTACGCGACCCTGGCCGTCCTCCCGTCGATGCGAGCGCGGGGCGAGGGCCGGATCGTCAACATTTCGTCGATCGGCGGCAAGGTCTCGGCTCCCCACCTGCTCCCCTACAGCTCCAGCAAGTTCGCCCTCGTCGGCCTGTCCGAGGGCCTCCGCGCCGAGCTGATCAAGGACGGCGTGTACGTCACCACGGTGGCCCCCGGCCTGATGCGCACCGGGAGCATCCACAAGGCGACGTTCAAGGGCCAGAACCACAAGGAGTTCGCCTGGTTCGCCATCGGCGACTCCCTCCCCGGCCTCTCCATCAGCGCCGAGGCCGCCGCGCGGAAGATCGTCGACGCCGCCCGCCACGGCGACGCCGAGGCCATCCTCTCGCTCCCCGCCAAGCTGATGGCCACGGCCCACGGGCTCGCGCCGGGTCTCTTCGCCGAGACGATGGGCGTGATGAACCGCTTCGTCTTCCCCGCCCCCGGCGGGATCGGCCGGGCCAAGGTCGAGGGCAAGGACAGTCGGTCCGCCCTCACCCCCCACTGGGCCACCTACCTGAGCGACCAGGCGGCGCTGCGCAACAACGAGACGTGAGGGACGCCGCGATCAGGCGAGGCCCTGGAGCACGACCGCCAGGGCCCCGCACAGGACGATCGCCGCGAGGAGCAATCCCGCACACCCCGAGCCCTTCGCGGCGATCCCATGCCGCCGGCCCAGGTCCTCGACGGCGTCCTTGGCCTCCTTCAAACCCACGCCGGTCCGCTCCCTGTAGAGCTTGACGGCCTGGATCTTCTCGTTTCGTCCAAGAAGCGAGAGGAGTTCCGGCTCGATCGCCCGCGAGCCCTTGCCCGGCGTCGGGACTCCTTCCCCGCGGATCATGGCCTCGACGGCGTCCTTGGATTCCTTCAACCCCGCGCCCGTCGCCTCGCGATAAACCTTGATCGCCTCGATGATCCTCCCTTGCGCCGCGATCGCGCGGACGCGAGCCTCCAGCGGATTCGGGGCGAGCTGGGCTCCGCATCCCTCGCAAAACGACGCCTCGGCCGAGACGCCGCGCTCACAGGACGGACATCGCGGCATGACTCCCCCCTCGATTCATGGGACTTCAGCCCGGCCCCGCGGTTCAGTGCCTCCTGAAAACGGCGCCCGTGTCGAGATCCAACTCGTAGACCTCGACGTCGAGCCCGCCGGGAGGGTTCACCGCGAACGCGAGCTTTTTGCGATCGTACGACAGGCGCGGCTGGGATTGAGAAGCATGCGGCGGGGGAGGATCGACCGAAGAACCGACCGAAAGCTCGCGCGAGGCCTCCTGGCCGCCGCGAAACGAAGTGAGGTCGACGACCAGCGGGCCTTGCTGGAGGGTCGTCGGGATTGGGGCGCCGGGGGGGAGCTTTTGGAGATTCTTGCCGTCGGCGTCGATCCGCCACCAGTCGGCGGAGCGGGCGAGGCCCGTCGAGGGAGAGACGCGGACGAAGTAGAGGAAAGAGCCGTCCGCCGAGAACTCGCGGGGGCTGTCCAGGAACGCGCCGCTCGTCAACGGCCTCGGATTCGCCCCCTCGCTCGACATCGACCAGAGATGGGTCCACCCGCCGACCTGTTTTGCGTAAACGATCGTCTTCCCGTCCGGGGAAAACAACGGTTGGTTCTCGAACGCGGGATCGCGGGTCAACGGGACCGGATCTTCGATCCCCTCGCCGCACACATAGAGGTCGCCGCGACCGGACCGAGGGGAAGAGAAGACGATCCGCCCGGTGGTCGGGGAGATCGAGGGCGATCCGCCCTCGTAACGCCCCGTTTCCAGGAAACGCCCCCAGTCGTCCTCCCCCCGGTCGCAGCCCGCGACGAAGGCGACCGTAAGAAGCGCCGCGAACCACGCGAACCCTCTCATGGAGCGATCCCCCCGGGGGGCCCCCCCCGCCCGGCCCTCGGCCCTCTCCCGCCGCGAGGGCCGAAGGAGGCGGTCGGGCCGGCCGAAGAGGGCCGTCGTCGATCTCGATCAGGGCTCGTTGGCGTAGAGGTTCGCCTTGAGGATCTGGTCGATCCGATGCCGCATCTCGGTGAGATGGGCCAGGGAGGTGTCATCGATCTTGCCCTGGTCGCGGGCCACGGCCTCGTCGATCTTGCGGCCGATCTCTTCGAGGTGCAGCCGGGCGAGGTTCTTGGCGTCGGGGGGCGTCGAGCTTGAGCCGCCGAGCATGACGACGTAGCCGTAAAGCGCCCCGAAGTTGTTGTCGTTCTTGGGGCCGAGGACCATCGCGCCCAGCCGCTTGACGTACTCGCGCTGGAGGTTGCGGCGGATGGTCGAGACGGCGGCGGGGGACGGCCCGGCCGGCGGCGGGGCCAGCTCGGTGAAGATGCCGTCGGTGAACGCCCGGAAGACGTCCTGGATCTTCAGCGGGTTCGAGCCGGGGTCGCTCTGTGCCTCCTGGTTCTGGAGCCTCTGGAGCGTGGCCGGGGCGAGGCATTCGTCGAGCGCGATCTCCTGGATGTTCAGGATCGCGTTGTAGACGGGATAGCCCGCGCTCCCGCCGGAGAAGTAGCGGTTGTCCTGCCAGGACTCGCGGACCAGCTTGCGGAGCAGGGCCGGGGAGAACTGGAAGGCCTTGTCCGAGAGGATCCGCTCGACGAGGAGCTTGAGCGCCTCGCGCTGCTTGTCGCCGGCGACCGGGATGACGGGGTCCTGGGCCTTCTCGGTCCCCTTGAAGTCGCGACGGACGGACTGGCCGCCGATGTGCTCGGCCGCGAGATACGCCCCGTTGCCGAACTGGCTGATACACGAGCCGAAGGCGGCGCGCAGGCGGCTCCACGACTCGTTGTCGCGGACGACCTTGGCGTCGAGATCCTTCAGCAGCTCGGCCGCCATCTCCATGCGCTGCTTGCCGTAGGCGAGCGTGTCGTTGCTGAGGTCGTAGGTGTTGACCTGGGGGTCGTTGTTGCTGAAGTCGTCGTCGGTGGCGAAGGTCAGGTCGGGATCGGGGGACTTCGCGGCGATCTTCTTCAGCTCGGCCGCCTCGTCCCCCTCGACCTGCTTGTAGGCGTACTCGATCGCCCAGTAGTCGTAGGGGCCGATGGTGGTGGAGGCGTAATCCCCCTGCTTCTGGCCTTTGGGGGCGACGTTGATCGGGTTGTAGTCCATCACGCTCCCGGCCATCCCCTTCACCCGGGTGACCGCCGTGTCGTTGATCTCCTCGGGCCTGAGCATGACGCTCGCCTTGAAGTTGTGGCGGAGGCCCAGCGAGTGGCCCACCTCGTGCATCACCACTTCCTTGATCGCCTGGCCCAGGAACTCCTCGGGGAGTTTGGGCTCGTCCTTCTTCGCCTGGTCCTTATCCTTGTCCTTGTCGTCGCCGTCCTTCTTGGCGTCGTCGAGGGCGAGGCCGGCCAGCGCCAGCGAGGCGAACCGCATCTCGCTCGACTTGGCGGCGGAGTAGTTGCAGGCGGCCAGGCGGCCCTGGCTCATCCGGCGCTGGAGCTGGGCCTGGATCGGGTCCCAGCCCATCGGCACGACGTCGAGGGCCATCGGCGCGACGCCCCCGGGGGCGATCGGCAGCCCGACGGCCGCCGCCTTGCGGATGGCGTCCCGGCGCGAGCCCGGCGGAGGGACGGAGAAGCCGAAGCCCTGCTTGCCCGCCATGATCGGGCTGATCACCTCGACCATCGCCAGCGGGACCACGTCGGCGGACGGCTCGCCGGGACGGGCGACGGGCGTGGGCACGCCCACGAGCATCGCGTACTCCTCCTTCCACGTCTTGATCCAGCTGGCGTCGAAGATCACGTCGCCGTCGATCATCTCGCCCGTCAGCGGGTTGCTCCGCAGCCCCGACATCGCGTAAGTCGACCCGGTCGTGATCCAGCGCAAGGTGCAGTAATTGATGTCCTCGGGATCGAAGTCGTCCTGATCGTTCTGCCAGCGGACCGCCAGCGCATTGGCGAAGCCGATCTTCTCGAACGCCTTGTTCCACTCCAGGATGCCCTGCTCCACGTACGGCCGGTGCTCCAGCGGCACGTTGTCCTCGATCCACCAGACGATCTGCTTCTTCGGCGGCGAGAGCTTGGCCTTGGGATCGGCCTTCTCCAGACGCCAGCGATTGATCATCCGCCTGGAGTCGGTGTCCGGGTTCGCCTGGCTGTAGTCGGTCACGGCGTTCAGAAAGTGCCCCACGCGGTAGTCGGCCGTCCGGGGCTTGTAGCTGGAGTCGGGCGCCTTGCAGAGGCTGTAATGGATGACCATCGTCGTCCCCCGAGGGTCGACCACCGGCGACGAACCGCCACCAAAAGAGTAGTAGCCGGATCGCCCACCCGAGAACGTCGCCTCCACCTGGATTTCGACGTTGTTGGGATACGCGCGGATTTTAAACCAACGCGACCGATTTTTATCAAAGCCTCCCATGCCGACCTGGGCGAAATCGCTCAAGAAAACATCGCCCAGATCCACGACCAGGCCGCCGCCGTTGGGGCTGATGCTCAGGATCGGCAGCGCCATGAGGATCGAGTCGGTGTAGTTCTGCTTGACCGCCTTCTCAAGCGGCGTCCCCGCCGCCGCCGTGAAGTGGATGTTCTTGCGGACGAGCTGCAACTTGTCGTCGACCCGACGGAACGAGAGCACCCACTCGTCGCCGAAATTCAAAGGGTTCCCCGCGCTCGCCCCTCCACGCGCGATCACGATCGGCGCCAGGATCGGCTGATCGAGCTGATTCGGCTTGATCTCGGCGTAAAGGTGCTGCTCCTTCTCATGCAGCGTGAGAAACCCTTCGTACTTCTTCGAGTCCTTCGTCAGTTCCGCGAAGTCCTGAAACTTCTTCGGCTCGGCCGGCTTGGCGGCCGTGGGCGTCTTCTCACCCGCCGCGTCGGGCGGCTTGGCCGCCTCCTGCCCCCAGGCGCCCACCCCCCCCAGCAACACGGCCAGGAACGCCGACGCCCGCGCAGAGTCCGACAATCGCCTCGACACGTCCATACATCGCCTCCCGAATGAAGCCCGAGGAATCAGCGACCCGTCGCGGGCGCCCCGGCGACCGCACAACCCCCGCAGCCCGCGCATCTCCGATCTTTGACAAAAGTCCAAGTCGATTGCAAGAACCTAACCTCGGTCCCGGCGTCCTTCCGCACGACCCTCCTTCCCCGGCCTCCGCTTCGTTCGCCTACGATCGCGGCCGCCACGTCGATCCCCCCAACCCCCGAGGAGGCCCCCCGCCACTTACATCGAGCTCAGGTCCCCATTTTCGACCCGACGAAGAACGCTTTGAATAGCAGCGAATTCCCGTATCCCGGAGGATCCTGCAGCGAAATCTCCAGGCATCAGCCTTACGCAAACAACCAGGCTTACCAAGACAAATATCGATACTGAGGAGGACAAGAAAGCCGCCGAAAATGCCACTGCTTATCATAGCGTAAAGCTTTATGTTTCCATTTGTCGACATCGCCTTCGCAAATCCAATCGAAACACTCCACAAACCGACATGATCCTTGACAACACCACATGGGCAAGTGTCTTATAGCAGCGTCCCTCGCACTTCCAAGAATGCAACCCGCCTGCGAGTGACGCGACACACGCTGATTGAGACACCGAATCCGCAGTGGTCGTTCCGATTGGTCAAGGATGCAACAAACAACGGATTCTCTCGAGGCCCACACCATGCGAACTCTTCGTCCCCTCGCGCTGCTCGCCGCCTTGGCCGCAGCCGTCGCGGTCGCCCCCGCCGTCCAGGCCGAGACGGTGCTCTTCGGCACCGACGGCGTCTTCACGTCGAGCGGCACCAGCACGCTCGACCTGGGGAATGGCAACTCCATCTCGTTCAACGGCCAGGGGTTCAACACCGCCAACCCCAACCCCTTCACCTTCGCCACCTTCGGCCAGTTCGACACGAGCGGCTTCACGACGGACATCGAAACCCCGGTCACGACCGGCTTCGAACTGACCATCGGCCAGTTGGCGCCGACCTTCGGCGAGGCCCAGTTCATCGGCACCATCGCCGGCAACCTGACCGTCTCCAGCAGCGGCGTGGTCCTCACGTTCACCTCGCCGCTGGCCGTGATGATCGGGAACATCAAGTATGAGATCCTCTCCTCCGACCTGGGCGCCGGCACACTCGTCCTGTCTCCTCCGGAGATCAACAACGGCCTGACGAGCATCAACGCCCGGATCACGGCCATCCCCGAGCCGTCGGCCTTCATCCTGATGGGCCTCGCCGCCCCGGCGGCGTTCCTCTACCGTCGGCGCACCGCCACGGTGGCCTGACCACAGACCTCTCTCACTCGCCGATCAGCGTGAAAGGCACGCTCCCGGAGGTCCGGGAGCGTGCCTTTTCGATTCTTGAGACGATGAGACGCCGACTTTCACCACACTTCCTGCCGCCGAACCCCTCAGGGCTCCACCCCTCGGCCGCATCGGACCGCGTCCGTCGACGATGGAGGGTGGCCTTTCGTCGCCCTCCTCGACCGATGACGCCACTGCTCGCCACGGAAAAGCAGGCTCGACCTCGAACTTCGGGGAGGAACGGCGAGCCTCCTGATCGCGATCGCCAGGGTCGACGTCCTGGATCCAGACGTCTCCTTACGCACGAAATTGATCACTTCCCCCCATCGTCCGGCGCGACCGTTCCCGTCGCCAGCGTTCGCGGATTCCCGGCCGAGCTCCACGAGCCCAAACTCGCTCCGACGCTCCGCCCGCCCTGTCGTACGCGAGTCGATCCTTCTCCCGGCCCGCCCCCCATTCGCGCGCCGGAAGCCGTTCAAGCCGCCAAAATCCACCGGATCCCCCTGCAGGAGCCCCGCCGAGGCGGCCCGCACGTCGCCCGACTTCGACGCGGAAGCATCGCGGCCGCGACCGGGCCGGGCTCTCTCTTGAAGAGACCCGATCGGCCCCTCGCGCCGCCGTTCTCAACACGTTTCATGCACATATCGACCAGAGCGATCGAGACGACCGAAACCGTCCGTCGACTGACACGACATCCGTATCCGCATATTTTCACTGCTTATTCTTTATAGAGGGCAGGCTGCGGCTCGCATGCCTCGATCGACGAAAACCCTGGAGAATCATCGCGTCGCCGGCTTGATCGAGCCCGCTCGATCAAGCCGGCGCACGGCGCCAAGGGTGCATTCAGGCACAGAAGCATTCCGTAAAAAAACCGACATATCTTCGATCAGATTCTTGACGCGGCCGTCGAAAGCCGCTAGGTTCGTGTCGACCTTTAGATGTGACTTCGCCGATCAGTTCGAGTCGCATCCCGCCGAGACCACGTTGAGCGTGGTCGACTGCAATGAATCGGAGGGGGGCCGTTCGACGGCCTTCCACTCCAACCATCCGTACCTGACGCATCGAGGACGTCCGCGGACGCGCCGACGTTTGGCGCCTCCACGCACTGACTTGAACGTCTCCCAAGCTTTTTCAGATCCAATTCGACACGATCGCCAACCTTCGTTCGATCCCTGAACTATGTTCTGGGTGGTCGACCGGTGCCGCCGCGGATTCTCGCACAGGCGCCAGCTCCAGCTTCATGACGGACCACACCCGGCCCTCTAACATGATATGAGCGAGAACAACGTATGTTCTTCGACAGATTCATTGCCCGGCGTCGCCGCCAGGCCGCCGTCCGCGCCAACGTCCGGTCCCGCCGCCCCGCCGTCGAGCTCATGGAGCAGCGTCAGCTCCTGGCGACCTACATCACCGTCGGCAACGTCACGATGACCGAGGGGACCGGCGGCACATCCACGGCGAACTTCGTGGTCAGCCTCTCGGCCCCCTCCACGCAGTCGGTCTCCGTCGACTACGACACCGCGGATTGGACGGCCCACGCCGGCTCGGACTACGTGGCCGCTTCCGGGACGTTGACGTTCGCCCCGGGCGAGAAGACCAAGGTCGTCCCGGTCTCGATCGTCCCCGACGCCACCCCCGAGTTGAGCGAACTCTTCAATCTGAATCTGTCCAACTCGACCAACGGCACGATCTTCACGAAGTCGGCCACCGGGAAGATCGTCGACGACGACACCGTCCTGGCCCCGAAGCTGGCCGTCGCCGACGTCCGGATGCTGCGAGGCATGACCGGGCCCCGGACCATGACCTTCAACATCACCCTCAACTCGGCGCAGCGGACCTCCGTATCGGTGAAGGCCGCCACGTCCAACTGGTCGGCCGTCGCGGGCGTGGACTATACGGCGAAGGCGGAATTGCTGACGTTCGCCCCCGGCGAGACGACCAAGTCGTTCACCGTGACGATCTTCGGGACCTCCACGGCGACGAGCGACAAGAAGTTCCTCGTGACGCTGAGCGGCACGAGCGCGTCGCTCGCCCGCGGGACCGCCGCCGGCACGATGGCCTACGGCGCGTGACCCAGGGTCCCGCCAAATCCCGGCCGGGGACGTCCCTCGACGTCCCCGGTCGCATCCATCGACCCAACACCTTCGCATCAGCCAATCATCATCATTCTCGCAATCATCAAGATCTCGCGATCGCGCCCGCCCGGCATGCGGACGCCTTCGTGATCTCCAGGGAAGCTGAAACGCCATCTCGGCTTGCGACCGACGGAACGTGGTGAGGCTCCAGGCCTCATTCGCGACACAAATCCGACACGCTCGGCCCCGCCCCGAGTTCGAAGCCGCCGAGGCGGCGCAACACCCGGCCGCTGGCGTTCCACCGTTCGCGTTCGACCCATGTAGGGCGTAGCGAGGTAGGCGGCCTTGCCACCGCGTGGCGGCCCGAACATCGCGATGGATCGGACTGGTGCCTTCGCGCGTCGTTCCTCAAAGCATCCCGGAGGGAAAGCGGCCCTGTTGTCGAGGGTGGGGCCGAACGGCATCGTGAACAGCGGTCGTAGCACGAAGCCTGCCATCGGACTCGCGGCATTGCGAGCATGACGCGGTCGGCGATGCCCAGGAGGCCCCGGCCCACCGCGTCGACGACCTCGATCCCGAGTCGCGCGGGTTCCCTCACGACCCGTTCCGTCGGGCCCCCGGCGGTTTCGTGAAATTGCTCCGGGGCCGCCAGGTAGCCAGCGACCGGTCCACACTTTGGGTAGCCCGTAGGGATCGTTCTAACGAGCCTCCCGTGTTCGTGCTGACCGAGGCATGAGGCGGCCCGTTCAACCCCCTCCGCGCCGACCTCACCGGAATGGCCCCGCAGGAATAGGTGCCAGGCACGCGAGCCGAACCTGGCGAGGATCCACTCCGCGATCGGGACGTCCCGGCCCAGAATGCGGTGGGACGTCCCGTCCTCGCACCGTCGGCTGGATCGGTCGAGGACGCTCATCCATCGCCCGTATCGTGCGGGCGAATCCCTGGATCCTAACTCGCCCAACTTGAGCGACCGCGATACCAGGACCCTTATTCGGGAGATCGCGCAAGCCCAGCCTGGAAATCCAGGTAGACTCGAGGCCGGTGGCGGCCTGGTCGTCGCACACAACGGACGACATGGGTCGAACTTGATCGACTGGAGTCGCCATGGACGGCCCGGACGAGCCGATGGGCAAAGTGAAATTCACCCGAGAAAAGACAGCGTCCGACGGGCCGGGACGGCCTGTGGCGGACGATGTTGGAAGTGCCCCCCGATGGACTCGAACCATCAACCCGCTGATTAAGAGTCAGCTGCTCTGCCAATTGAGCTAGGAGGGCGAGTGGCAGGTGTGATTGACTGGGGTATCATGACCGGTTTCCGGCTCTTTTGCAAGGGGGTGGCGGGCGAGATTTCGGGAATTCGTCTCCTGGCGCGTCGCGGGTGGGGGACGGGTCGCGGCAGTTAGAATTCCGGCGATCGAGGGGCTATAATCCTTCAGAGGAAACGGGAACGAGGCGGTCAGGGACGCGCTCGGGGGGCTCGAGGATGCGGAAGGATTTGGACGACGTCATCCAGGGGTGGCCTTATGATCCCGAACCGGGCGAGGTCCTGGCTCGCGAGGTCCGGGCGCGGGATGGCCGTAACGTCTTGCAGATCCGGATCGAGCTCGGCGTACTCCAGCTTGAGGTCGCAGGCCGGCCCGACGGATCGCGGCCGCACGGTGCGTCCACCTACCTGGACTACCTGCGTTACCACGCCGCCAACCAGGCGACGGACGGCGATAAAGGCTCGGACTGGCTGATGTCGCAGCATCATTGCGTCGAGGCGGATCGCGAGTTCGTCCAGTTCTACCACCGCCGCATGGCCTGGCTGTCGCTCCGGCGCTATGAGCTGGCGATCCGCGATTCCGACCACACGCTGGCGCTCATGGATTTCGTGCGAAAGCATGGATCGGACGAGGATTACATCGCCTCGCACGAGCAGTTCCGGGGGCTCGTCCAGTTTCACCGGGCCCAGGCCCAGGCGGCCCTCTCCCTCGAACACAGGCGTCCGGAGGAGGCGATCGACGCTCTCCGCGACGGCGTCGAGAGGCTCCTGAGTCATCAGCGGGCCTGGTGGGAGGAACGTGACGCGACCGATTCCCCCAACCCCTCTCTGATCGAGCAGCTTCGGCTCAACGAGCAGGAGATTCGCCGCAACTTCGCCGTAGAAAAGACCTTGCGCGAGCAGCTCGATGAGGCCGTCGCGCGAGAGGACTATGAGCAGGCGGCCCGGATCCGCGACCAGATCCGCGAGCAGGCCCGGACCCACCGCTGACCGTCGCTCAGTGCGACGGTCGCGACCAGTCGACGCGGTGGGAGGGGAAGACGGGCCCTTCGACGCAGACGCGCCGGAGGTCGGGCCGGCCGTCGTCCTGGAGGATCGGGGTCACGCAGCTGAAGCAGGCCCCGAAGCCGCAAGCCATGTGGTTTTCGAGGGATACGTCGCAAGCCACGGCGTACTCCTGGGCCAGTCGGGCGACGGCCGCGAGCATCGGCGGGGGACCGCAGGCGACGATCTTGGCGGGCCGTTCCCCGGCCTGAAGCCGATCAGACAGAAGTTGGGTGACGAAACCGTGACGGCCGGCGGAGCCGTCGTCGGTGGCGATCTCGACGCCGACGCCCGCCCGCTCGAAATCCTCGACCCCGGCCAGCAGCCCGGCCGAGCGGACGCCGTAAAGGAGGGTCGCGGAATCGACCGGCGGACGCCGATCTTCGCCCGCCTGGTCGCCGTAAGTCGTTCGTCCCAGCCATTCTCGACCGAGGGCAACGAACGGGGTCTGGCCGATCCCGCCGGCGACGAAAAGGGCGGAGCCCGGCCCGGGCGAGGGGCCGAAGCCGTTGCCCAGCGGTCCCCAGACGTCGACCCGATCGCCGGGCTTCCGGCGCGACAGGGCGGCGGTCCCCCGGCCGATGACCAGATAGACGACATCGAACGAGACCGGCTCGCCCTCGCCGTCGCGCTGGACGTCGTAGAGGGCGAACGGCCGACCCAGCAGCGGATCGTCGGTCCCTTCGTCCACGCCTCGCACCATGACGAACTGGCCGGGGAGGATGCGCCGGGCGATCTCCGGGTCGGCGACCCGGAGGCGGAACGTGCCCCGCGCGACCTCCTGGTTTTCCAGGATGGTCGCGGTGGGACGCATCACGGCCCGACTCTGGCAGGTCGCGTCGCTCATGCTTTGCCGCCCGGTCGCTTCCTCTTGATACCCATCGCCTTACGCAAAGGCCGACGCTTCGGCATGGGCCGCTTGGGGGCCTGGCCTTCGTTCACGGCCTCGGTCGTCTCGCGATAAATCTTGGCATCGAGGCCGATGACCCGACGCCCCTTCGGTGCGGGTCCCGGCGGCGGTCCCTGCTCCGTGCTCCGTCGCTGCGACGGCGGCGGCCCGGCCGGACGAGGCACTCGCCCCGGACCACCCGGCGGACGCGGGCCAGGCCCCTCGGGGCGACCCCCACCTTCGGGACGGGGGGGCCGCTGCGACGGCGGGCCTCCCTCGGCACGATAGCCGCCCTGCGGGCGCGACGGCGGGCCCCCTTCGGCACGATAGCCTCCCTGGGGACGCGGCGGGCCACCTTCGGCGCGATAGCCGCCCTGGGGTCGCGACGGACCTCCTTCGGGGCGGTAGCCCTGGGGACGCGACGACGGCCCTTCGGGACGATAGCCCTGGGGACGGCCTCCCGGCGCTCCCGGGCGGCCTCGACCGGAGGGACGCGACGGCGGGCCTCCCTGGGGACCTTCGCTGTAATGCGAGCGAGGCGGGACGACGCCGCTGGGCGACCGGACCGGCTGATTCTGTCGGTCGTCATTGGGCCGTCCCTCGGGGCGTGCCCGGCGCTGGGAGGGGGGCGGCCCCAGGGCCTCGATGTCGATCTCATGTCCCGGACCTCGGCCTTCGGCCGCTCGCGGTCCGGCGGCCGGGCGACCCTGGCCGTAGCCCTGGTTGGGACGGTTCTGGCCGTAACCCTGATTCGGGCGACCCTGGCCGTAGCCCTGGTTCGGCCTGCCCTGGCCATAGCCCTGATTGGGGCGGTTCTGGCCGTAGCCCTGATTCGGCCGCGGGCCCTTGCCGGGGGGGCGGGCGTTGTCCGGGAGGAAGCGAGTGGGGGAGATGGCGACGCCGGCGGCGACCTTGCGGAGCATGTCGACTTCGGTCCGCGTGAGCTGCCGGTGCTCACCGACGCTGATCCCCTTGAGGGTGATCGGGCCGATCGCGATCCGGGTCAGGATCATGACCTTGTGGCCGAATTTGGCGAGCATCCGGCGGATCTCGCGTTTCTTGCCTTCGGCCAGGACCAGTTCCAGGATGGTCGCCTCGCCCTGGGAGCCGACGATGCGGCTCCGCTTGGCGCGCACCTTGCCTTCGGAGAGCCAGACTCCCTCGGTCAGCCGGGCCAGGATGTCGGGCCCGGGGCTGCCGGCGACGACGGCGCGATAGACCTTCTCGACGCCGAACCTGGGATGGGCGAGGCGGTTGGCGAGCTGGCCGTCGTTGGTCAGGATCATCAGCCCGGTGCTGTCCTCGTCGAGCCGGCCGACGGTGTAGACGCGCTCGGGGATCTCGGAGAGCAGGTCGACGACCCGAGGACGCCCGGCGGGGTCTTCGTTAGTGGAGACGTACCCCTTGGGCTTGTTGACCGCGAAGTAGACGTGGCGCTCGGCCTTGAGCCTCTCGCCGTCGACGGCGATCACGGAGGAGCCGGGGTGCACCCGCGCGCCAAGCTCCTTGACGGTCTTGCCGTCGACCGTGACACGGCCCTGGAGGATGTATTCCTCGCAGGCGCGGCGCGACCCCAACCCGGACTGGGCCAGGACTTTCTGGAGGCGGTCGCCCTTCTCATTCTCGGGGCCGCCCTGGGCCTCGAACCGTCGGGGCTGGCGCGGGGCACCGCCGGCGGGGCCGCGAGAGGGCTTGCGGTCGCCGTAATTCGACCCCGGCCCCTGCCCCGGTCCGCCGGGCCGAGGGGGCCGACGATCGCCGTAGTTGGACTGCGATCCCTGAGGCTGGCCGGGGCGAAACGGCTTGGCCCCCTTGTTGAATCGCCGAGGTCCTGACCCGGAAAGGCTCCGCTGGGGGCCGCCGGGCGGTTTGGGTCCGCCCCCTTCTTTTCGCGCCGGTCGGCCTTTTCCGCCTCCCTGGAATGATCGTCGCTCCGCCATGGCCCACGCTCCTCGTCTTCTCTCTTGCACGGCAGCGAACGGGCCACCGGAACCGATTCGACCACCCCCCGAGGCTGCTCGCGCTCAGGGCGGTTGGATAGCCTTCCATCTTACGATTTTCGGGGCCCATTCGACCAGCACGGGCGTGCGATTGGATCCGACTTTCGCCTCGCCGCCGGGCGCCCCCCGAAAACCGGCGCCCCGTCCAACTCCCCATCCTGCAAATTTCGTCGACGTCCCAGGTTGCGAAACCGGCTCCGGCCCTAAAGGGGGGCTCCGGTCGACTGCTCCCAAACCGCTCAGCGAAACGCTCCGGGACGCCGCCGCGATTGGGTTCGATCGCTCCCGCAATTGGGTTCGATCGCGCCGCCCACAAACGGACCCAACCTATGCATCCCCTGACAAGACAAGCTCTTTCGTCAAAACCTCGGCCGTCGAAATTGGCTTCGTTCGGCGCTTTTGATGAATCTCGGGGCGTCGCAACGCGATTGGGTTCGATCGCTCGGGCCGGGGACGGATTCGACTCACGCATCCTTAACCAGGCAAATCCCTTACGTCACAACATCGATCGCCGTCTCCTGCCCCCCTTGAGGTAGTGGAGTCAAACGAGGAGCATTCCGGAATTGGCTTCGTTCGGCGCTTTTGATGGACCTCGGCGCGTCACGCCGTCAAGACGCTCGCCGTCATGTCATCCCACGGTGCCTCGTCCCGGTTCGGGATCGGCACATCATCCCAATTTAGATTGTACGACCGGATGCGCGGGTTGATCGCAGGGATCTGCGGAATCCGTCGACGGATCGCGAGCCGCCTCGGCGTCCGTCATCCTGGTACGGCCTCATAGGATGTCGTCGTCGAGCGTCCCTTCCCTGTCGACGACGGTGAGCCTCCGACCATGAACACAAAGCAAAAGGCCGTACTTGAACGCATCAAGGCCCTGGAGAACGCCATCGCGAGGGGGCGCGAGTTCCTGGAAACCGGCGCACATGCACACTGGCCTGGTTTTCGTCCCGTCTTCGTCCCCAAGGTCCGGGACGGCAAGGCCTTGCCACCTCACCCAGACTGGGTGAGACACGTGTTCCTTCCGGTTCGAGAACGGGCCCTGAGACGAGCGGAGGATCTGCTGGAGAAGTTGATGTAGGTCGTCCTGACGGACGGCCCCAAGCGCCGACGGTCTTGCAAGCACTGACGAAACCCCGGGAGGGGGTTTGCGCCAAGGCACCCCGAGCCCTGGTCGACCGCCCGCCGGGTCAAAACTCGTCGGTAGCGACGACGTCGCCGAAGTTGCGGGTCGAGAGCTTCTGCCAGACGCCGAAGTACGTCCCCGGAGCGATCGTGTACAGGCTCATGCCGTCGATGTCGGGCTCGCCGGTCCCGTCACGGCCGACCTCCGGCGGGTAGCCGGTCGCCGGGTCGTTCCGCCAGCTGTCGACCGTCTCCTTGATGAACCGCACCGAGCCGTCGCAGAAGGCCGCGTTGACCCCGCCGGGATGGAAGCTCGCCGGGTTCCTCGGGACATGGTTGACCGTGGTCGGGCCGATCTTCCCCGACCCGTTCGGCGGGAAGAACGTCTCGACCTGCGAATGCTTGCCCGCGCCCAGGTGCCACCAGTGGTAGCCGGACGGCGGCCGGGTGAGGCCGTCGGTGTTCACCTTCCCCCCGGTCAGCACGCCATGGGCGCACTCGCCGAAGAGCAGGGTGTTGCTCGCGCCATCGGTGATCCCGGAGAGCCCGACCGCGCCCTCGCCATAGATCACGCCATTCATGCTGGCATATCGCTGGGCGAATCCGTCGCTGCCCAGGCTCAGCGTCCAGGTGCCCGAGAACCCGGCGTAGCTGGAGAAGCACTGCCGCCACAACCCGATGGAAGGTGCGAACCACTCGCCCGCGTCCACCGACACCGGGGCTGAATCGGTGTCGCTGGGACAGATCAAGCCGCCGATGGCCTGACCCGCGATCGTGCTGTTCTCCGGGTAGAGAGCCTGCCGGTCGAAGTTGGCCGAAGCATAGGCCGGGCCCTGCTCCAGGTAGGGCAGGAGGCGGACGAACTGGCCGAGCGTGGCCGCCCCGTACTGGCTGCCCGGGAGGACGCCGTTGACGTCGTGGTAGTTGGCCGCCGCCAGGGCGAGTTGCTTGAGGTTGTTCGTGCACTGGACCCGCCGGGCCCCCTCGCGCACGGCTTGCACGGCGGGCAGCAGGAGCGCGATCAACACGGCGATGATCAGGATCACCACCAGTAGCTCGATCAAGCTGAAACCACGGCGGACTGTGGTGGGGTTGGTATCCGCCATGACAAATCCCCCGCCCGGGCATGAGAACGACGCCAACGAACCCATGACAAGCATCGGAGATGAGGTACGGCGTGGCAATATCGATGTTGAGGCGAAGATCGCCGGGACGATCGACTTCTGGTCGCCGGCCCCGACCGTGCGGAACGCTCGACTCGCCCACAATTTCGGCAAGCGTCGGCTGGGAGCTCGAAGAGGGAAAGCGAGGTGATATGGGTGGAATCGAAGCGCCGACGGAACGCCCCGCCCTCCCAAATTCGGCGCCTGGCCGATCGTGGCCTCGCGAACGTCCCTTGCCGAAGACCATCGATAAAGTTACTCTTATGAACTTTATTCCGACTCTCGACGCCTGATTTCGACGACGGGACCGGCCGGACTTCGATTCGGCGTTCGGTCCCCCCCTTCCTGCCCGCCATCCGCGAGACGAACCCCCCGATGATCCGTTTGGTCAACGCCCACAAGAAGTTCGGCCATCAGACGATTTACGACGGCATCGACGCCTCGATCACCCGAGGCGAGCGGATCGGCCTGCTCGGGAAGAACGGCACCGGCAAGTCGACCCTGTTCAAGGTGTTGATGCGCGAGGAGTCGCTGGACTCCGGGGAGATGCTCCGCGACCGCAAGTGCTCGATCGGCTATCTCTCGCAGGAGATGCACCCGCTCCGCGAGGGGACGGTCTTCGAGAACATGCTGAACCATCTCGGCCCCTGGACCGAGGCCGACGTTCGGCTCAAGGCGGTCATGAAGGGGCTGGAAGACGGCGACCCGCAGGCCCTGGACGACTACGACGACGCGATGGAAGCGTTCGTCTCGGCCGGCGGCTACGACATGGAAGCCCGCGCCAAGGCGATCCTGCTGGGCCTGGGATTCTCGGTCGCCCAGCTGGACGCGCCGGTCGCCACCCTCTCGGGGGGCTGGGCGATGCGGCTGGCGCTCGGCGGCCTGCTCGCCTTCGAACACGACCTGCTGCTCCTCGACGAGCCCACCAACCACCTCGACCTTTTAAGCGTCAAGTGGTTCGAGGATTTCCTCCGCTCCTACTCCGGCGCGATCCTGATCACCTGCCACGACCGCGACTTCCTCGACCGGGTGATCACCAAGACGTTCGAGCTGGAGCTGGGCAAGCTCCACTCCTACCCCGGCAACTATTCGGCCCACATCCCGCAGAAGGAGCACCGGCTGGCGGTCCACCAGGCGTCGTTCGACACGCAGCAGAAGAAGATCCGCCAGATGCAGGATTTCGTCGATCGCAACCGCGCCAACGCGGCGACCGCCTCGCGGGCCCAGAGCCGGCTGAAGGCGATGGACAAGATCGATCGGATCGACGCGCCCCGGACCGACAACGCCACCGCCCGATTCCGCCTGCCCGAGCCGCCCCGGAGCGGCCACATCGTCGCCAAGTTCGTCGACGTCGCGTTCTCTTACGGCGCCAGGGAGGTCTATCGCAGCCTCTCGCTGGAGATCGAGCGAGGCGACAAGGTGGTGCTGGTCGGGCCCAACGGCGCCGGCAAGACGACGCTCATGAAGCTGCTGGCGGGCGTCCACGCGGCGACGCGGGGCGAGGTCGCGTTCGGCAGCAACGTCCTCGCCACCTACTTCGCCCAGCACCGGGTCGAAGGCCTGAACATGAAGTCGACCGTGATCGCCAACCTGCGCGACGTCCACCCCGGCGCCAGCGAAGGCGCCCTGCGGCACATGCTCGGCGCCTTCCTCTTCTCGGGCGACGCCGTCGAGAAGACCGTCGGGTCGCTCTCCGGCGGCGAGAAGACCCGCCTCTGCCTGGCGCGGATCCTCACCGTCGCCCACAACTTCATCATGATGGACGAGCCGACCAACCATCTCGACATCGCCAGCCGCGACGTGCTCGAGGAAGCCCTGAACGAGTATTCGGGCTCGCTCTGCTTCATCTCGCACGACGAGCACTTCATCCGCGCCGTGGCGAACAAGGTGATCGAGGTCGAGGCGGGCAAGCTGACGGTCTACCCCTGCAGCTACGACGACTACCTCTACGCCAAGCTCAAGCGGCAAGAGGCCGACAGCCCCTTCGCCGTGCTCACGCGCAGGGTCAAGCCCCGGACCGAAGACTCCCCCAACGGCGCCGATCCCAAGGCCGGCCGCCGGGCGTCTTCGGTCGGCTGAGGTCGGGCCGAGGAAACCTCACCCGAACGCCCGCTTGAGGCTCTCCTGGATCGTGGGGAGGGTGAGGAGGACGCCCACGACGATGAGGGCGGCGCCGAGGAGGGTGAGGGGCTTGATCGGCTCGCGGAGGATCAGGAAGCCGAGCGACATGGCGATGACGAAGCTGAGCTTGTCGATGGGGGCCACGCCCGAGATCGGGCCGGTCTTCAGGGCGGCGAAGTAGAAAAGCCAGGAGAGCCCGGTCGCGACCCCCGAGAGGACCAGGGCCGTCCAGTCGCGGGCGGTGAGCGCGCCGAGGCCGCGCAGCTCGCCCCGCGCCAGGACCAGGACCGTCGCGAAGGCGACCACGACGAGGGTGCGGATGAGGGTCGCCAGGTTCGACGGGACCTGGCTCACGCCGATCTTCGCGAGCAGCGCCGTGAGCCCGGCGAAGACGGCCGACAGCGCGGCGCAGGCGGGCCAGTTCAGGTCCATCATCGCGAAGGACTCCGGCAGGGTCGGGCGGGCTTCACTTCAAGGGGGACGAGGGCCGGAAGTCGACGACCCGGACGTCTTGCACCACGATCAGGCCGCCGTCGACCATCTCTTTCAGGATCGGGAGGATCGCGTCGATCCGCTCGGGCCGGTCGACGATCTCGACCTTCTCGGGCACGTCCTCGGAAAGGCCGAGGAGGTGGGCGCGGTGGATGACGGAGGTGCGGCCGAACCCCATCACGCCGAGGCTCGCCGTGGCGCCGGCCAGGCCCAGCTCGCGGCACCGCATGACGATCGCCGAGGCCAGGTTGCGGCCCCGCCACAGATCCGAGCTGCCGAGGTAGAGGGTCACGCGCCGCGCTTCGCCTTCGAGCGTCATCGACGAGACTCCGGGGAGCGGAGAGACGGCGGCGGGACTTCCGACGCCCGCGACGCCGGCATGGGATGCATAAACGACGACCCGGACCGGCTCGACCGTGACGAGCCCGGCGGGCTCCATCGCGGAGAGGTCGCCGAGCAGGGAGTCGACGCGGTCGGCCCCGTCGACCACCTCGACGGCGACCGGCACGTCGAGGCCCTGATACTCGCTGCGGGCGTCGTGGATCCGGCGGCGGGCGCCGTAGCTGAGGTCCACGAGGAAAACCGAGGCCCCCGCCACTTGCCGCGAACGGGCCGTCTCGACGACGGCCCGGTAGACGGGCCGACCGCGCCATCGCCGGCTCGCGTTCAGGAGGAGCCGCAGGAGTACGGCGTCCGGCGGGATCAAGATCCCTCCTCGTCCACGGTCGCGGTCGCGTCGTTCGCGCCCTGCTCGAACGCCGCCGACCGGGGGGCGTCGGCGCTCGCCTGAGAGGCCCCGTAAGAGGGGAAGAGGTCTCGGGCCAGGATGATGCCCAGGAACGCGGCCAGGAATCCGGTCGCGACGCTCCCCGCCATGTTGAACGCCGCCGCGCCGCGCTCGCCGCGCTGCCAGAGCGTGACCGATTCGAACGCGAAGGTGGAGAAGGTCGTGTAGCCGCCGAGGAAGCCGGTCAGGATCGCCAGCCGGGCGTGGGGATGCGGCAGCCAGTGCGTCAGCGCGGTGGTGAGGAAGCCGATGGCGAACGAGCCGCTCGCGTTGATGACGAAGGTCCCCCAGTGCGAGGCGACCCACCGGCTCAGGCCCACGCCCACCCAGTAGCGGGCGTTGACGCCCAGCATCCCCCCCAGCGACAACACCAGGACACGGCTCCAGACTTCCACGGCGCGGCTCCCGACGATCGTTGCGAGAGGGTGAGGAACGAGGCGAGGCGAGGCGGGGTTCGGGCCGCTCGCCGATCAGTCAGGGGCGCTCGGGCTTCTCGAAGTGCTGATAATCGGTGGGGCTGGGGGACTTCCAGTCGCCGGCCCAGGTCCAGCCGCGTTCGACGAAGGCGCGGGTGACGGGGTGGTCTCGGGTCAGGGTTCCGGGGGCCCTGGGGTCGTAGGTCGCGCCCGGCGGCAGGACGAGCTTCCCCTTGACGTAGGGGTTCTGGACGGTGTTGAGGTCGATGGCGCGGCCGTAGCCGTGGTTGGAGATCCGGGTCCCGCCGGTGATCGGGCGGTAATTGAAGCTCGACGAGTTGTTCGCTTCCATCGAGAGATCATCATCCCAGAACCCGTTCTTGCGGAACCTGGGGTGGGAGACCGGGACGGCCGACTGGATCGGGAACTTCTCGCGGAGGGCGACGGCGAAGGCGTGGCGGATGTCGTCGACGAGGTCCTGGTGGGCGACGATCTGGCCCTTGTGGACCTTGCCGTCGAAGCCGAGATAGAGGACGTCGAAGAGCCGCTGGGCGTCGCGGATGGCGTCCGGGCAGCCGGGGCGGAGGCCGTCGAACGCCTCGGCCTCGGTCATGGCGCTGTCGATCACGGGGTCGTCGATCGTGCCCGCGGGGGGATCGGCGATCGCCCTCCCGGCGGCGAGTCCGCCGAACAGGGCCGCCGCGATGATCCCCATGCGGCAGGCGCGGGCCGTTCCGCTCGTCGTTCCCACGTCGTCCCCCCCAGGTCGGGCCGGCGGTCGACCGGCGGCCGTCGGCCGCGCCGACGAGGCCCCGTCGAGCCGCGTCCAGTGTAGCCGACCCGGCGGGCCCGCCGCAATTTCCAGCCCCGGCGGCCGACCCCGGCGCGAGGCGGCCCCGCCGGGTCGCGAGGACCGGGCGGGGCCGTCCGAGGAGCCCTGGGGACGTGGTCCGGGCGCGGGTCAGAACTGGTCGGAGCCGACGACCTCGCCGCCGTTCCGGGTGCCGATCCCCCACCAGGCGGTGCGGTTGACCGTGTCCTTGACGAACCGGACCGAGCCGTCGGCCATGGCGAGATTCACGCCGCCCGGGTGGTTGCTGCTCGGCGGGGCCGAGCCGAAGTAGTCCACGCCCCAGGTGTTGCCGGCCCAGATCTGGCTGGTGACGCAGGTCCGGGTGTTCGGCGTGCCCATGTGATTATAGACCGCGTAATTGATGTACCAGGGGAAGGCCGTGAACCAGTCGCCCCGCGCGCCTCCCCAGCCCTCGGTCGTGGGGGGGACGGCCTGGCAGGCCGCGACCTCGGCGTTCGCGGCGACCGGCGTGGCGGCGAAGTTGGTCATCCCCGTCGCGTTGTAGTGGGCGCGCCGGGAGCGCGGGGAGCCGGCGAGCACCGTGGCCACGTTGTTGGCGCCGGTGAGGACCTCGCTGAACAGGGCCGTGTTGCTGGTGCCGTCGGTGATCGTCCCCATCTTGACCGGGACGGAGCCGGGGTAGTCCGTGTTGGGGGTCGGGAGGAAGGTCCCGCTGAACGCCTGGAGCTGGTGCGGGCCGCCGACGTTGCCGACGTAGTTGCACAGGCTCACGGTCCGCTCCGGCCCGTCCGACGGGCAGAGGAACGACGCCACCTGCGTGTTGAACACCGTGGTGTTCTGATAGTACTGGCCGCAGCCGTTGGCGTTGCAGGCGACCGGTCCCACGTTATACGCGTTCCAGAGCGTCCCCTGCTCGATGAACTGGAGCATGCTCAGGTGGCCGCTCGGCCCCCATCCCCAGTTGTCCACCGGCGAGGGATACATGCAGCTCGGGATGAACGAGCCGTGCGTGCTCTCGTAATTGTGGAACGCCAGGCCGATCTGCTTGAGGTTGTTGGTGCACTGGGAGCGGCGGGCGGCCTCGCGCGCCGCCTGGACCGCCGGGAGCAGGAGCGCGATGAGGACCGCGATGATGGCGATCACCACCAGCAATTCGATGAGCGTGAAGCCTCGGGACGATTTCTTGTCCATGGATCGACTTCCTTATGAGATGTAACGCTCGAGCGGAGGTGCATTCGACGTGGAGAGGCGTGGGACTTGAGAGCCCGAGAGACGTGCGAGGAGAGTCTGAGGCCGCGGCGACCGCGGCCAGGCGGCGTTGCGACGGCGACTCGAGACCGGCGTCGGAGCCGGGCCTCGGGCTCAGCGTCCCGGCATGATCGGGGCGCCCCCGCCCTTCTTGCCGGCCGGCGGGGTGGCGTTCTTGAGCGCCTCGGGGGTGGGCGAGCCGTCGGCCGTGACCGAGGAGCCGGTCCCCTGGGAGGGGGTGGTCCCGGAATCGCAGCCCATCGACGCGATCGGAAGGACGGCGCACATCAAGGCGAGGCGACGGCATAGGCGACCGGACATTCGATTCCTCCTGGGTGCCTGGACGAGATGGCGGGAACGCCGATCGTCGGGGACGCCGGAAGCCGGCGAGCCCCCGCGCCGATCTGCATTCGCTTATACATTGACTCAAGATATATCCCGTCCCACCGGACATGCCAAGATCCAACTTCTCCGATTTTTTCGGGCCTTCCGGTCGGCAGGCTCGTCGACGACGACGGCCCGTTTTCGAGGCCCGACGCAGGCTCGCCGACCGGTCGGGCGTTGCAAGCCCGCTCCTTCAGCAAACGTCGTTCCGACGCCGCCGAGCCCCTCCCCCGGGGCCGCGCCGCCGGCGCGAGATCGAGGGGGCGGCGGGCCGCGGCGACCGTCGGGCCGGCGTCAGCGGCGCGGGCCGTCCGGCCTCCTACCCATGAAGTCATTCGGATTTTCTAGTCTTACACGGACGCCGTCTTGCGGCTCGCCCCCGATCGCGCCGACGCCCGGAGAGGCCGTCGTCCCCCGCCCTCGACGGCGACCCGGACGCCGCCGGAGGTCGTGGGCGAATCGGGGCGCGGGACGGTTGGGAGGCGATTGCGGCAGCTCTGGAATCCTGCGCCGCGCGGGCGGCTCGCGATCAAATTCCGGGCACGGCCGCCCGATCTCGTGGCGGCGGCCCGCCCATCGGTCGCGCGGTCCGGCCACGAAAAAAGCCCCGCCGGGTCGCGAGGACCGGGCGGGGCGGTTGGGAAATTTTGGAAAATTCGAGAGGCGGGGGGGTCAGAACTGGTCGGAGCTGAGGACCTCGCCGCCGTTCCGGGAGCCGAGAGCCCACCAGGCGGTGCGGTTGATCGAGTCCTTGACGAACCGGACCGAACCGTCGGCCAGGGCCATGTTCACGCCGCCGGAGTGGTTGCTGCTCGGCGGGGCCGTGCCATAGTAGTCCTGGCCCCAGGTGTTGCCGGCCCCGGTCTGCGAGGAGGCGCAGGCGATGGAGTTGGGCGGGGAGACGTGGTTGTAGACGCAGAAGTTGACGTAGAACGGATAGGCGCGGAACCAGTCGCCGCGCTCGCCGCCGGCGCCCGTGGTGGTGGGCGGCAGGCTCTGGCAGGCGGCGATGTTGGCGTTGACGGCGTCGGCCGTGGCCGCGAAATTCGACATCGAGGGGGCGATGAAGTGGACCCGCTTGGCCTTGGGCATGGCCCCGGGCGTCGTCTGGGCGGTGTTCGGCGTCCCGGTGAGGACCTCGCTGAACAGGGCCGTGTTGCTCGTGCCGTCGGTGATCGACGCCATCTTGACCGGGACGGAGCCGGGGAAATCCGTGTGGGGGGTCGGGATGAAGGTCCCGCTGAACGCCTGGAGCTGGAAGGGCCCGCCGTAGTTGCCGACGTAGTTGCACAGGGTGACGTTCCGCTCGGGACCGTCCGACGGGCAGAGGAACGACGCCACCTGGGTGTTGAACACCGTGGTGTTCTTGTTGTACTCGGCGAAGCCGCTGGCGTTGCTGGAGACCGGGCCGACGTTATAGGCGTTCCAGAGCGTCCCCTGCTCGATGAACGGCAGCATGCTCAGGATGCCGCTGGGGCCCCAGCCCCAGTTGTCGGTCGGCGAGGGGTAGATGCAGCTCGGGATGAACGAGCCGTGTGTGCTCTCGTAGTTGTGGAACGCCAGGCCGATCTGCTTCAGGTTGTTGATGCACTGGGAACGGCGGGCGGCCTCGCGGGCCGCCTGCACGGCCGGGAGGAGCAAGGCGATCAGGACCGCGATGATGGCGATGACGACCAGCAGTTCGATCAGCGTGAAGCCGCGGGACGGACGTGAATTCATACGAAACTTTCCTTGAACTGAAATCGCGAAGGTTGGAAACCGACGGGGTCGGAGAAGGGACGGGTGCGAGGCGAAGGCGAGGCTCAGCGGCCCGGCAGGTGGCCCGGGGTGGGCGCCGCCGCCGCGGCCCCGGCCTTCTTGATCCGATTCACTTCCTCCTTCGGGTCCGCTCCCAGGGCGTGCTGCGCCCCCGAGGGGCCGAAGCTCTTCTCATCCCGAGGCGCGGCGGCCTCTGACGTGGACCCCCCCGACCCGCAGCCCGCGGCGGCGAAAGCGGCCAGCATGCACGACATCGAAACGATTCTCAGACGACCGAGCATCAGGACTCCTTCTTTCTTGGAACGTAGTGATCGAACGAACATATCTGCATGCGAATTCGCCCGACCTGAAACGCAAGGCTCGCTGGCACCGCTTCATGAACACGCCATCAGCCAGCACGCCACACGAAATAGCTCGCACAGCCTAAAGGCGTGTATACGTCGGAACAAGGGGTCTGAGGAGGATTCGGCGAGGCGGCCTGGTCGGCTGACGCGCTTTCGGGCAGGTTGGGCCCAACGAATCGACGTCGATGCGAGGAGCGGGGCGGAGGAAGCTACCTAACTCGTTTCCGGGGCGAACCTTGACTCAAAGCCGAGTCACAACGACGAGGTTCGTTAACGCAACTTCCGTTCCAAGCCCACTTCCGCCCGGCCCGAAGCCGGAGATCCCCCTCCGCGGAAATGGCGAGCCGTCGCCGTCCTCGGCTCTCGCCGAGGTCGAGGCGTGACGCCCCGCCCGCCCCGACCCGATCCGGCCGGCGGCGTACGTTCGAGCGCCCGTGCGGGGCCGGGTCCGTCGGCGGCAGGACGCTGGTCGGGCTTCGAGCGCGGCGACCGTTCAGGGGGTGCGCGCGATCCGGGCGGCCAGGTCGCGTTCGAAGTCGGGGGGGGCGAGGGTCAAGGCCCCCGCCCCGGCGCGGGCTTCGTCGGTGCGGACGACGACGCCCCGGAAGGTGTCCCACCACTCGACGCGCCAGGCGTCCGTCGAGTCGGTCGGGACGGCGAGCTTCAGGCCCTTCCGGGGGACGGGGGGCTCGCCGGCGTAGGGGTCGCGCCAGGTGCTGCGGCGGTCGTGGACCCAGAGCACCATCAGGTCGTCGCCGGCGATCCCCAGGGCGTCGACGTCGGGGAAGCGGCTGGAGCGGTACGCGGGGAGGGTGATCGATTTCACCTGCATCCAGTCCCCGTCCGCGTTGGCGATCGTCAGCGCATGGCGGCCGGCGGGGACCTCGACGGCGACGTCCTCGTCGTAGTCGGCGACCCAGACCTTGTAAGGTTCGAGGAGCCTGGCCCCCTTCCACGGCCCCTTGCCGGGCTCGCCGGCGGGGAGCGCCCGGTCCACGACCTCGCGGCCGTCGAGGGCGATCCGCAGGCGGGCGGCGGTGCAGACCTCGCCGATGCGGACGAGGACCTTTCCGGCCTCGGGCAGGTCGAGCGTCCAGGCGACCTCGGAATACAGCTCCTTGCCGTCCCCCCCGCGCCTCGGGCTGCCGAGCGTCGTTGCGACCGGCCCCCCTTCGATTGTGCCGTCGCGGAGTGCCGTGTAGCGGTTCGAGGGGGTACGCCCCCAGCCCTGCGACGAGGAGATGGTCAGGTCGGCGAACGTCTCAGGGGCGTCGGCGGGGGCTTCGACGGCGATCTTGCCGAGGGGCTTCATGGGGTTCCTGGCCCAGTCGATCGAGTCGACGAACGACCGGACCGGGGTCAGCACGTGATAGACGTTCTTGGGATGCACGTAGCCGTCCCACCACCAGAGCATCGAGGTGCCCGCCGCGCCCGAGGCGATCGAGGCCCACGCGCCGTTGTGCATGTTCAGGCCCCGGCCTTCGGGGTCCCACTTCTCGTCGCCGGCCTGCCAGTCGATGCCGAACTCGGCGAGCAGGTACGGCTTGCCGAACTTCAGGTTGGCGTGCGTTTCGCCCTGGATCCGATCAGTGAAATCCAGGGTGCCGCCCCCCTGTCCGTACATATGAGTCATCGTGAAATCGACGTTCGAATCGTTCCAGATCGGCGGCGATCCGTAGCTGGTGCTGACGAGACGGCGGTTGGGGTCGATCGCCTTGAGATAGGCGGCCATCTCGCTCGTCCAGGCCTCGACGACCGGGCTCGGCTCGACCTCGTTCCAGAACTCCCAGGCGAAGACGAACGGGGAATGCCCCCAGCGCGCCGTCAGATACCGCAGGCGTTGCTTGTAGAGTTTGCGGGCCGTCGGGTCGGTCCAGAAGTCCTCGGGACGGGCGCAGGGGCCGCCGTTGCGGGCGTTGTAGGGGTTGCTGATCCAGCTTCCCTCGTTGAAGAAGCCGCCGTCCTTGAACTCGCCGTAGGTGCCGATGCAGTACATCAGGCGGATCCCGTTCGCCTCGGCGATCCGCAGCACCTCGTCGAGCCGCCAGGCGTTGTCGAGCGCGTAGCGGCCGAGCCCTTGATAGGCGCCGATCCCCCCCTTGGGCGTCGGCGCGGGGCTCCATTCGAGCCCCTTCTCATTGAACGCCAGCCAGAGCCGGGCCCAGTTGCCGCCGGCCTTGCCCAGGCCCTCGAACCACGCGCCGTAGGTCGCCAGCGGGTTGCGGCCGTTGGCCCAGCAGACGTTCTCGCCGACGGCGAAGTACGACGAGCCGTCGTCGAAGGCGAAGTATCGCGGCGACTTCGGCGCGACCCGGACGAACCCCGGCGACTTCGACGCGACGGCCGTGAACGTCAAGGGCTCCGCGCGGACCTCGCCGCTCGCGTCCTTGACCTTGAGCGTGATTCGATGCGCCCCGGCGACGGTCGGCGCGTAGCGGACGCGGAAGCCCGGCGCCCCGGCGACCTTCAGCGACTCGGCCCGGCCCCGGGTCTCCAGCCGGAACGGGACGTGATAATATCCCGGCGCGTCCACCTTGCGGCCGTCGGGGGCGAGGATCTCGGCGTCGACGGCGATCTGCTCGGGATCGAACGGGTTGTCGTACCGGGCGTGGACGTCGGCGTCGAGCGTGACGGTCGCGAAGACGTCGACCCGATCGCGATCGAGCCGGGGGGCGACGATCGCCAGCGGCCGGTCGTCCGTCCCCGCGGCCGGAACCGGCTTCGCGGCCTCCTGCGCGAGCGCGCCGGCGGCCTCGGCGCGGAGCGCGACGCCGAGCCGGATCGGCTTGCGCGCCAGCACCTCTCCGCCGCTGGTCATCGCCAGCAGGCTGAAGTGGGGCGCGTTCCATTTGCGGTCGTCCTGGAGCTGGAGCCGCGCGCCCTGGGGAGAGATTCGCAGGCCCCCGGCGCCGGGCCGTTCCAGGCCGAGCCAGTCCGGCTCGCCGGACCAGGCGATGTGGCGGTCGGCGTCGAGCGAGGCCGGCAACACGCCGCGGGCGCCGTCCGGGTCGTCGACGAGATAGGCGGTCTTGCCGGCGTGCTCGGCCGTCGCCAGCGATCCCCGGAGCAGGACCGCTTCAAGCTCGACCTCGCGGTCGGGGATCACCTCGAACTCCAGGGTCGCGCCGTCCTTGTCCCGGACGATCCGCTCGATGAGGAGGCCCGAGAGGGCCCCCCCGGCGAGCGGCATCGTGTAGGTCGTCGTCGCGCCTTCCCGGTGGACCTTCACCGCCGCCGGGTCGACCGCCCGCTGGTTCGCCAGGTCGCCGCTCCACCCCGGCGCGACCACGGAGACCGCCAGGTCTGACAGGTACGCCGTCCCCCCCACGCGAGCTTCGATCACCCCTCGGGCGTCGGCCTCCACGGAAAGCTGGGCTCGCGCGATCGCGGGGACGAGGCACAGGAGGAAGGCGGTCCAGGACGCGGTCTTCATGAGACGACCCTTTCGCGCGGACGGACGAGGGAGGGACGCGGTCAGTCGACGGCCGGGGCGGCCGGCTGCTGCTGGGAGAGGCAGTGGAGCGTGCCGAGGCCCAGGACGAGGTCGAGGCAGTGGATGCCGACGACCCGGCGGTCGGGGAACAGCTCGGCGAGCGTGTTCAGGGCGATCCGGTCGTTGGGGTCGTTGAACGTGGGGACGATCACGACGCCGTTGGCGATGTAGAAGTTGGCGTAGCTGGCCGGCAGGTTCTCGCCCTCGAAGATCACCGGGCCGGGCATGGGGAGCGTGACGACGCGGAGGGGCTCCCCGTCCTGGTCGCGGGCCGCGCGGAGCCGGTGGAGGTTGTCCTGGAGCGGCTCGTGGTTGGGGTCGTCCGGGTCGCCCTCGACGGCCGCGACGACGGTCTTCGCGTCCACGAACCGGGCGATGTCGTCGACGTGGCCGTGGGTGTCGTCGCCGAGGACGCCGCGGCCCAGCCAGATCACGTTCGAGATCGCCAGGTAGTCGGCGAAGACCCGCTCGATCCCCTCGCGGCCGAGCCCCGGATTCCTCGCCTGGACGGAGCTGAGGAGGCACTCCTCGGTCGTCAGCAGCGTCCCCTTGCCGTTGACGTCGATCGCGCCGCCTTCCAGGACGACGCGGCGCGACGCGCCGTCGATCTCGGCGCGCGGGGCCCAGCGATGCAGGCCCGTCTTGCGGCCGATCCGACGGCCCAGGCGCTTGTCCTCATGATGGTTGTCGTACTTGGCCCAGGCGTTGAACTTCCAGTTGACCATCGCCACGGCGGAGTCGGGCTCCCCCTCGACGCCCATCGGCGCGCGGTCGCGGACGACGAACGACGGCGCCGAATCGCGGAGCCAGACGCGGTCGGTCGCGGCCCTGAAGAACCGGACGCGGTCCAGATCCGCCGCCGCCTTCTCGAGCAGCTTGGAGACCCGGCGCTTCATGTCGCGGTCGGCCACGACGATCACGACGGTCTCATGGGCGCTCAGGACGCGGACGATCTCGGTATAGACCCAGGGGGTCGGCGCGAACTTGCCGGGCCAGTCCTCGCGGTTGTGCGGCCAGGCGATCCAGGTCGCCTCGTGCGGCTCCCATTCGGCGGGCATCCGAAAACCAAGCTGGGCGGGCGTGAAAGTCATGGCGGCGTCCGGGCGTGGGGTGGTTCGGGTTCTTCGTTGATCCCTTCCCCCCGCTGGGGGAAGGTGCCGCGCAGCGGCGGATGAGCGGGACCATCAAGGCGGACGAACTGGAACGCCGACGCTTCTCATGCTCGTCTTCCCCCTCATCCGGCCCTGCGGGCCACCTTCCCCCGCAAGGGGGGAAGGGTTGCGATCGTGGATTTCACCCCCCGTCCAGGAATCGCTGGGTGATCGGCGCGTAGGCGTCGATGCGGCGGTCGCGGAGGAAGGGCCAGTTGCGGCGGGTCTCTTCCTGGAGTCGGGGGTCGCATTCGGCGACGAGGACTTCCTCGCGGTCGCGGGAGGCTCGGGCGAGGATGCGGCCGAACGGGTCGGCGAGGAAGGAGCCGCCCCAGAATTCGATGCCGCCGTCGGGCGCGCCTTCGTGGCCGAGGCGATTGACGGCGCCTACGAAGACGCCGTTGGCGATCGCGTGGGCGCGCTGCATGGTCTCCCAGGCGCTGGCCTGGGCCTCGCCGAACTCGGCCTTCTCGCTGGGGTGCCAGCCGATCGCCGTGGGGTAGAAGAGGACGTCTGCGCCTTGCAGGGCCGTCAACCGGGCGGCCTCGGGATACCACTGGTCCCAGCAGACGAGCGTGCCGACGCGGGCGTGCTTGGTGTCGAAGGCCTTGAAGCCCAGGTCGCCGGGCGTGAAGTAATACTTCTCGTAGTAGAGGGGGTCGTCCGGGATGTGCATCTTGCGATACTTGCCGACGACCGAGCCGTCGGCTTCGAGGACGACGGCCGTGTTGTGGTAGACGCCGGCGGTCCGCCGCTCGAAGATCGAGCCGACGATGGTCATCCGGGTCTCGACCGCCACGGCGGCCAGGGCGTCGGTGGTCGGGCCGGGGATCGGTTCGGCGAGGTCGAAGGTGGCGGCGTCCTCGGTCTGGCAGAAGTATTGCGTGAGGAACAGCTCGGGGAGACAGGCGACCTGCGCCCCCTTCGCCGCCGCCTCGCGCAGCATCTCCGAGGCCCGGTCGAGATTCTCGGCCGGGTCGGTGGAGCACTTCATCTGGATCAATCCCACGCGGAACGGCGGGCGGTTCGCCCTCATGGCGTCGAGCCTCGATTTCTGCGGTTGGCGGTCGAAAAATCCCCTCGACGCCATGGTAACAGAACGATCGAGGGGGGGCTAAGGCCAGCCGGCGGCGGGGTTCCCGGCGCGGGCCCGGTTGAATCGCGGGCGTCGCGCCGTTAGGCTCGTTCGATGTCCCCGAGGCCGCGACCGCCGCCCCGGGGGTTTCCCCCCGACCGCCAGCCGCCAGACGAAGGAACTCGCCGCCCATGGGAGCCGAAGAACGCCTCGCCGCCTTGAAGCTGGAGCTGCCCGCCGCCCCCAAGCCGGTGGCGACGTACGTCACGGCCCTGCGCGTGGGCGAATTCCTGTACGTCTCGGGCCACGGGCCGCTGAAGTCCGACGGCTCGTTGATCGTGGGGAAGGTCGGAGTCGACCTGAACCTGGCCGCCGGCGTCGTCGCCGCGAGGCAGACCGGCCTGGCGATCCTGGCGACGCTCAGGGACCACCTGGGCTCGCTCGACAAGGTCGTCCGCCTGGTCAAGACGCTGGGCCTGGTCAACTGCCCGGCCGACTACCAGGACCAGCCCAAGGTCATCAACGGCTACTCCGACCTGATGCGCGACGTCTTCGGCGAGGCCGGCGTCGGCGCCCGGAGCGCCGTCGGCGCGGGCTCGCTGCCGGGCGGCATCGCGGTGGAGATCGAGGCCATCTTCCAGGTGAAGGACTGACCGGATCATGGGGCGCCTCGACGGCACGCGCTGCTTGATCGTCGGCGGGACCAGCGGGATCGGCCTGGCGTCGGCCCGCCGGTTCCTCGCCGAGGGGGCGGCGGTCGTCGTCTGCGGACGTTCGGCGGGCTCGTGCGCCGCCGCGCTCGCGACGCTCGGCCCCTCGCCCCCGCCGAACTTCGCGGCGATCCCGGCCGACGCGACCGCGCCGGACGAGGTCGACGGCCTCTTCGACCGGACGCTCGACTTCTTCGACGGCCGCCTGGACCTGCTGTTCCACGTCGCCGGGATCAGCGGCCGGCGGTTCGGCGACGGCCCGCTCCACGAATGCTCGGTGGAGGGCTGGGACGCCGTGCTCGCCGCCAACGCCCGTTCGACGTTCCTGACCAACCGCGCCGCGACGCAACGGATGCTCGGCCAGGAGGTCGACGTCCACGGCCTGCGGGGGACGGTCCTGAACATGGGCTCCGTGCTGGCCCGGTCCCCCGCGCCCGACTTCTTCGGGACGATCGCCTATGCGGCGAGCAAGGGGGCCGTCGAGGCGATGACCCGCGCGGCGGCCTCGCGGTACGCCCGCGACCGCATCCGGTTCAACCTGATCGCGCCCGGCCTGATCGAGACGCCGATGGCCGCGAGGGCCTGCGGCGACCCGGCCATCCTCGGCTACCTCGCGGCCAAGCAGCCGATGGCCGGCGGCCCCGGCTCGGCCGAGGACTGCGCCGAGGCCGCGCTGTTCCTCTGCGAGCCCGCCTCGCGGTTCACGACCGGCGTCGTCCTGAGCGTCGACGGCGGCTGGAGCGTCTCCGAAGGCCGCCTCCCGGACGCCCCCCCTCCCCTTCTCCCTCTCCCTCCCCCCCGAACACCGAGCCGACATGAGCGACGACGTCCTCTCCCAGTACCTCCGCGCCGCCCGCGCGGGGCTCGACGCGATCGAGTCCACGCAGCTCCCGGCGGTGCGCCAGGCCGCGAAGCTCTTCGCCGATGCGATCCTGGCCGACCGCCTGGTCCACGTCTTCGGCACCGGGCACTCGCGGATGGCCGTCGAGGAGATGTTCCCGCGCTACGGGTCGTTCCCCGGTTTCCACCCGATCGTCGAACTTTCGATGAGCTTCCACAACCCGGTCGTCGGCGCGAACGGCCAGCGGCAGGCGATGTTCCTGGAGAACGTCCAGGGCTTCGGCCCGGTCCTGTGGCGGAACTTCGCGACCAGCCCCGCCGACGTACTGCTGGCGATCTCCAGCAGCGGCTGCAACGCGGTGACGATCGACGTGGCGGCCGAGGCCAAACGGCTGGGCATGGCCGTCGTCGCCCTGACCTCGCGGGCCAACGCCGACGTCTCCACGTCCCGGCACGAATCCGGCCGGAAGCTGCACGAGATCGCCGACCTGGTGGTCGACCAGCAGGCCCCGCCGGGAGACTCGGCGGTCTGGATCGACGGCCTTCCGACCCCGGTCTCCCCCGTCTCGACCGTCACCGGCTGCACCCTGGTCAACCTGATCAAGGCCGAGGTCGCCCGGCTGCTCACCGAGGCCGGCAAGCCCCCCAAGGTCCTCACTTCCGCCTGCCACCTCGGCCCCGAGGCCGCCCGCCGCCTGTTCGAGGAAACCTACGACGACTACCGCCGCCGGATCGGCGTCCTCTACCGCTGACCCTCACGCCGAGCCGGGCCGCTTGCCGAGCCGGCCGGAGGCGAAGAGCGTCGGATCGACGGCCCGAGGGCGTGGGCGGATCGGCGCCGCGGTCGGGATCGACCGTGGGCCCCGCGTCGCGCGAGCCGCGAACGCCGACGCCACGCCTCGCGGCCGGGACGGCGTCGCAGGGGAGTCCGCGACGACGGCGGTCGAGGTCGTCGGCGCGAGAGAATCCGCGCGGCCCGGCTGGGGACTCGTCGGCCCCGCGACCGCGACCGGGAGCGAGACGGGGGCGGGAGCGGGGGCCGCCCCACCTCTCGTCGTCGGCTCCGGCGAGACGACCACCCGGTAGACGCCCGAGGAGACCATCTGGGTCTTCGGGTCTCCCAGGTAGACGAACTGGAGGTAATGATCGCCGGCCGTGAGCCGCAACGAGGCCGCGGTCGTGGCGTAATAGCCGTAGGGGCCCAGCGGGAGCAGGGCGATCGGCTGGCCGCCGTCCAGCACCATGACGCCCCCCGTCGGTATCTCCCTCCCTTCCAGCGCCCGAACGTTGACGATGAGTTCCAGGGCGTTGGGCAGGCGGACGTCCAGCGGCACGGCGGCGGTGAAGCCCGCCGCGCCCCGGCCGACGGCCACGGGCGCCTCGATCGACGCCGCGGCGAACTCGGGGCTGGACGCCTCGTAGGTCACGCGGGCCGTTCGATATCCCGCCGGGGTCGTGCCGGGGATGTCGAACCGGGCCGTGCCGTCGACCAGCGGGCGCGTCTGCGTGAACGTCCCCAACGTCAGGGTGACGTTCCCCTCCGGCGGTCGCTCGCCATGCGAGAAAAGGGGGGTCGCGCGGACCGCGATCGTGAAGCCGTCGCCGATGATCGGACGCGAGGGGAAGGATTCCAGGAAGAGGCGGACCGGCCGGAGGGCGACCTCGAGGACCTCGGGCGAGGAAAAGACGGTCGTCCCTTCGCCGTCGACGAGCCGGGCGCGGAACCATCGGCCTGAGTCGTCGGCCAGGGCCGTCAGCCGGTACCAGGCACCGGTCGCGCCCGGCGCGTCCCGCCAGCTCGCCCCCTGGTCGTCGCTGGTCTGCCACTGGATGGAGGCGAACGTCCCGCCGTCCGGGATCGCGAGGGCGACCTCGTCGCCGACGTCGACGAAGTGGGTCGCGTCCGCATCTATCGAGCCGACCGGCCCGGTCGTCCCGGACGGGGCCTCGGCCGTTGCGGGGGAGGACAGGGCTCCGAGGGCGAGGGGGAGGGCGAGTCCGGGGGCGGCCGTCGTCCCCTTCGCCTTGACCGTGATCCGGTAGACCCCGGACGACGCCGCGGCGGTCCTGGCATCGCCCAGAAAGACGAGCTGGAAATAATGATTCCCCGCCGCCAGGCCCGCCGTCGAGAACGTGGCCGTCAACCGCCCGCCCGCCCGGACGACGGGGATGAAGGCGATCGGCCGCCCGCCGTCGAGGAAGACGACGCCCCCCGAAGGCTCCAGCGGGAGGTCCCGAGGCGAGAGGACCGCCGTGAGCGTCGTCGGGAGGCCGGCGACCGTCTCGGCCGGAATCTCGGCCGTCAGGAGGCTCCCCCGCCGCTCGACGACGACGATGAACTGGGTCGAGACCATCGGCTGGAAATAGGCGTCGCCGAAATATCGAGCATAGACGTCGTAGTCGCCGACCTTCAGCGTGTTCGGGATCGTGACGACGGCCCGCCCGTCCACCAGCGTCGCTTCGAGGATGAGACTCCCGACCCCGACCTCGATCCTCCCGCTTGGAGCGGGGAGGCCGGCCGAGTTGGTCCTCACCCGGATCGCCAGGGTCGTCGACTCGCCGACCCGGATCGGCGCGCCGGGGGCTTCCAGCTCCACGGTCACCTCGGCAGCCCGACTCTTCAGCGCGGCGGGGAAGCTCGCCTGGACCTGGCCCGTCTCCGGGTCCGTGAAGACCACCCGATAGTACTGGGGGCCGTCCGCCGGGGGGGTCGTCGCGGCGATCCAGCTCTGGGTGGTTCCGTCGACCGTGGCGACCACCTCGCCCCCGTCGAGATCGGCCCAGGTGAACCCGTTATCGGTGCTCACCTGCCAGGCGGCCGTGAGCCCCGGGGCGCCCGCCTCGGCGGTGAACGTCGCGAGGCGTCCGCCGACGGTCGTCAGGTCCCGAGGGGGGGCCGTCACCTCGAAGCCCGGCTCATAAGAAAAGATCCGCAGCCCTCCGGGGCCGGCCACGGGGTCGGTCGCGAGGCCGCCGTCCGAGCCGACGGCCAGCACGTCCGCCGCGAAGGCGAGCGTGAAATCGCCCGCCCCCCGCAAGAGGAACGTGGACAGCAGCCTCCAGGCCCCCGCCTCCTTCTCGAAGACGTGCGCGAGCGCGACGGGGATCGGGCCGACCTCGCGAGCCGGCCTGGCCAGTGCGACGGCGAGCGTGCCGTCGGCGTTGAGGGCCACCGGGCCGTCGCCCCCCACCACCCCGAATCCGGTCGGCAGCGGAAGCTCGCCGGCGCGGACCCAGTCGTCCCCGGATCGTTCGTAGATCAGCGCCGAGTACCGAGGGAAGCCGTTCGCGTCGAAGGCCCAGGCCCCCGAGACCAGCATCGTGCCGCCGTCGCCGCTGAGCGCCGCGCCGCGGCCGAGCATGTGGGAGAACTGGACGTTGGGGTCGACGTCCGTCAGGAGATGCCGCGACCACCCCTCCGGGCCACTCGTGAAGAGGAAGACCTGGCCGGCGAAGCTCCTCTCATAAGGAGCGCCGACCAGCAGCGTCCGGCCGGAGGCGTCGAACTCCATCGCCGGGCCGTTGGACGTGAACGAGGGGCCGGCCGGCGAGACGAACACGGCGTCGAGGTCCCAGGTCGACCCGTCGCGAGAGTAGATCCGGACCTCGTCCGGGCCGTACAGGTCGTACTGCTGGACGTCGCGGACGTCGGCCAGCGCCAGGACGCTCCCGTCGGAGTTCGTCGCGATCGAGACGCCGAAGCCCCCTGGCGCGTCGGTCTCCGGCTCGATGGTCCGCACCTGCTCCCAGCCCGACCCGGAGCGGACGAAGACGTAGACGACGCCGTTCTCGATCACGTCGGTCGACGCGCGCGCGGCGCCGACGAAGAGGGTCTGGCCGTCGCCGCTCAGCGCCGTCGAGAGGCCGAACCAGGCCCCCTCGATCGGGACGTCGGCCTGGACCCGGGCGGTCTCGACCCAGGACTCGCCGGATCGGGCGTAGACGAAGACCGCCCCCGCCCAGGACGGGCCGTCCCCTTCGGTGTGCTGCAGGACCCCGACCACGAGGGTCCGGCCGTCGGCGCTCATCGCGAAGCTCGGGGAGTTCACCGGCAGCGCGGCCCGCTGGACGTAGGGGTCGACCACGAGGGGATAGACGGCCTCGGCGTCGTCGACCCGGATCGAGACGGTCGGGCCGCCGGCCGAGGCGTCGACGGTCATCGTCGCGGGGATCGCGCGGCCTTCGGCGTCGTAGGCGATCAGGCCGCCGTACGAGGCGATCCTCGCCCCGTCGGCGCGGGCCAGGGCGATGGACGTCCCGCCGGGCTCGGCCCGGGCGGTCAGGCCCTCCACGGCCAGGCGGATCGTGAGCGGGCCGTCCGCCGGGGAGCCTTCGGGACGGACGTCGAGCGTGAAACCTTGCTGGAGCCCGAGCGGGCCGTTGACGAACCATTGCGTCACCGCGCCGTGGTCGTACTCGACGCGGTTGGCCAAGGCCGTCGCCACCCCGGAGCCCAGCGCCCGGACGTCTTCGCCGTACCCGAGCCCCTGGACGGTCAGCGACCAGGATTCGGCCCCGGACGCGATCCGGAAGCCGCTCGCGGCCACGGTCGCGGCGTAGGCGTTGGCGGGGTTCTGGATCGCGAAGCCGACGTCCCCCGCCCCCCGGGCCGCGTACGAGGCGTCGCCCCGACCCAGCGATTCCGACACGGCGTACCGGGCCGCGAGCGGCAGGTCGGCCGCGAAGCCCGAGGCCGGCGCCACGCGTCCCTCCAGCCGGTCGAGCGCCGGCCGGAGCCGATTCGCTCGCTTCCCCCTCCCGCGGGCGGCACGATCCGGACTCGTCGGGACGCGGCCCGTACGCTTCGGCTGGGGGGCGGGCATGGCCAGGCTCTCTTCCTTTGAGACGGCTTCCAGGAAGCGCTCGCGGCCGACGTGGCGGTTCGACCCCAGCGACGACGAGTAGGCGATTTTATCACGTCTTCGACCGTCGCCTCCAGCATGATCCACGGCGGCATCATGGCGCCCCGCGGGCCCCGGGGATACGATGCCGAACCGGGCGATGCGATCCGTCGTCCGAATGAGCATCGAGGGTGGGAGGGGCCGATGGAACGCTGCGGGTGGGCGAGGAACGATCTGGCGATCAGCTATCACGACGAGGAGTGGGGCGTCCCGGTCCGCGACGATCGCCGCTGGTTCGAGTTCCTGATCCTGGAGGGCGCGCAGGCCGGCCTGAGCTGGGATACGATCCTTCGCAAGCGTGAGAACTACCGCCGCGCCTTCGCCGACTTCGACCCCGAAGCCGTCTCCCGGTTCGACGCCGATCGGCTCGCGCGAATCCTGGCCGATCCGGGGGTCGTGCGGAACCGCCTCAAGATCGCCTCCGCCGTGCGCAACGCCGGGGCCTTCCTCAAGGTCCAGGACGAATTCGGGACATTCGACGCCTACATCTGGCGATTCGTCGACGGCCGCCCGATCCGCAACGCCTGGCGCTCGCTCCAGGAAGTTCCGCCCCGCACCCCCGTCTCCGACGCGATCAGCAAGGACCTCAAGAAGCGCGGCTTCAACTTCGTCGGCTCCACCATCTGCTACGCCATGATGCAGGCCACCGGCCTGGTCGACGACCACCTCGTCGACTGCTTCCGGCACGGGAACCTCGGCGATCACTAGCCCGCCGCCGCGTCGTCGCCAGGGCTCTCGGACGACGCCTTCCCGCCTGATCTGATTTCCATTGAAATCGTTTGCGAATTTCCTTGCGAACGCCGGTCCTTTTAAGCACTCTCCAGATTCTTCCTGATCAGGCGAATCGGCGTCGCGCGGCGAACGTCGAACCCGCCTGACGGCGAGGGACCTGAGGACTCGGCCATGAGCGCGATCTTTGGAGAGATGCTGACGTTTCCGCAGGCGAACGGCCCCGAGGTCCAGCTTCGGGTCTTCGGCGACGAGCATTACGCCCGTTACGAGGACGTCGAGGGCTACACGGTGGTCTACGACGAGGCGCTGGGACGCTTCTGCTACGCCGACCTGGCGGGCAATCGCCTGGTGTCGACCGGGGTGACGATCGACGGGCCTCCCCCTCCGGGGGTCGTCCGACACCTCCAGGAGTCGTTGACGGTCCGACAGGCCCGGATCGAGGAGCGGGAGATGCTCCACCACCCGCCCGAGGCCGCCGCCATGGAGAGCGTGGTCCGCACCTTCGGGCCGAACCAGGGGCTGCTCAACGGACGCCAGCTTTCGATCGGGACCGTGCGCGGGCTGACGATCCTCGTCAATTTCCAGGACGTCTCCAGCACGACGACCGCGAGCGACGTGGAGGAGATGCTCAACGGCGACGACTACACCGAGAACGGCAACATCTCCTCGGTTCGGCAGTATTTCCTCCGCGTCTCCAACGGCATGCTGGACTACACCAACACCGTCGTCGGCCCGTTCACCCTGAGCCGGAATCGGCGCGATTACGTCAACACGCTGCTGGTCGAGGAGGCTCTCCGGCTGGCCGTCGCCAGCGGCCTCGACCTCCGCCAATTCGATTCCCGGGGCGAGGGGATCATCGATGCGATCAACATCCTGTACGCGGGTCAGAGCCTCTACGAGAACATGCTCTGGCCGCACAACTCGCTCATCGACCTGCAGTTCGGCCCGATACGGACGAATCTGTACCTGCTGACCGGGCTCGGACGGAACCCCTCGGAGCTGACCATCGGGACCTTCTGCCACGAGAACGGCCACCTCCTCTGCCGGTTCCCGGACATGTACGACTACGGCAGCCGCGACGGCGATTCGCAGAACAGCTCGGGGATCGGCTACTACTGCCTGATGGGGGCCGGCAACCACCTCGACGACGGCCGCAGCCCGGCGCCGGTCTGCGCCTACCTGCGGGACCTGGCCGGCTGGGTCGATACGGTCGTCGACCTGAACGCCCCCGGCGCGCAGGTGGCCGAGGCCGGCCGGTACGACGTCGTCTTCAAGTATCGGACGAGCAAGCGCAACGAGTACTTCCTCGTCGAGAACCGGACCCGCGTGGGGCTGGACCGGGCCTGCCCCTCCAGCGGCCTGGCGATCTATCACTGCGACATCCTCGGCTCCAACGAGCGCCAGGAAGGGACGGCCGATCGGCATTACCAGTGCGCCTTGCTCCAGGCCGACGGCCGCCGCGACCTGGAGGCCAACCCGAGAGTGGGGGGGAATCAGGGGGACGGCGGCGACCTCTTCGGGCCGATGGGAGGCGTGGTCGTCTCCAGCATGTCGAACCCGCACTCCCGCGAGTGGGACGGCCGCGAGTCCGGCCTGATCCTCTCGGACATCGAGTTCGACGACGACGATCGGATTCGCTTCCGCGTCGGCGGCCGCGCCGCGTCGCAGAGCGTCCGCGGCGAACAGGCGACGGAAGTGCGAATCCCCGACAACAACACCGGCGGCGTCTCCAGCATCATCTCGATCACCGCCTCGGGGATCGTCCGTCGCATCAAGGTCGACTTGGAGATCCGCCACCCCTTCATCGGCGACCTGGTCGTCGAGCTTCTCGCGCCTTCGGGAACCCGCTCCATCCTCCACTCGCGACGAGGCGGGGCGCAGGACGACCTGATCGCCTCGTTCGACTCCGAGCGCCCCGGCGAGTTGGCCTCGCTGGTCGGCCAGCCGCTGCGGGGGAACTGGGTGCTCCGCGTCTCCGACCGCGCCCGTCGCGACGTCGGCCGGCTGGTGAAATGGAGCCTGGAGGCCGAGACCGCCTCGGCCTGAGGCCCGCCGCGACGCGGGCGAGGATCGGACGCGCGAACGATCGAGACGATTGCCACGCCCGCGCCGCCCCTCGACAATGGACCCTTCCTCGCCCGCGAGGCCCCAACGAGAACGCCCCTGGAGCTTTTGCCATGCGCCGACCGACCGTCGCGTCGATGTTCGTCGTGCTCGCGATCCCCGCCGCGCTCGCCCTCGCCCCGACGCCGGCCCGCGCCGACGAGCCGATCAAGCTCCTGGCCGAGAACCCGCGGTACTTCGAATTCCGGGGTCGGCCGACGCTCTTGATCACCTCGGGCGAGCACTACGGCGCGGTCCTGAACCTGGACTTCGACTATCGCGCGTATCTCGACGAGCTGCATCGCCACGGCCTGAACAACACCCGGACCTTCGCGGGGACGTACCGGGAGACCCCCGGCTCGTTCAACATCCGCGACAACACCCTGGCGCCCAAACCGGGCCGGTTCGCCTCTCCCTGGCTCCAGGTCCAGCAGCCGGGCGAGCCCGAGAAGTTCGACCTCGACCGCTACGACGACGCCTACTTCGCAAGGCTCAAGGACTTCCTGACGCTGGCCGCCGAGCGCGGCGTGGTCGTCGAGTACAACCTCTTCTGCGTGCTCTACGACGACGGCCTCTGGGCGATCAACCCGATGAACGCCGCGAACAACGTCAACGGAGTCGGCGGCTGCCCGCGAGGCGAGGTCCTCACGCTCCGGCACGACGACCTCACCGCGCGTCAGCTCGCGTTCGTGAAGAAGGCCGTGACCGAGCTGAACGACTTCGACAACCTCTATTACGAGATCTGCAACGAGCCCTACTTCGGCGCGAGCCTCGAATGGCAGGCGAAGATCGCCGCGACGATCGTCGAGACCGAGCGGACGCTGCCGAAGAAGCACCTGATCTCGCAGAACTTCGCCAACGACAAGGGGAAGATCGAGCGTCCCGACCCCAACGTGTCGTTCTACAACTTCCATTACGCCGTCCCGGAGGCGGTGACGGCGAACGCCCACCTGAACCGGCCGATCGGCGACAACGAGACCGGATTCAAGGGGAACGACGACCGCGTCTACCGGACGCAGGCCTGGGAGTTCCTCCTGGCCGGCGGGGCGCTTTACAACAACCTGGACTACTCGTTCACCCCGGCCCACCCGGACGGCTCGGCCGAGGTCAAGGAGCCGACCCCGGGCGGCGGCGGCCTCGCGCTCCGCAAGCAACTGGCCATCCTGGCCGAGTTCCTCCGGACCCTCGAAGTCTGGACGATGAAGCCCGCGCCCGAGATCCTCCGCCCCCAGGAGAGCAAGCTGGCCGAAGGCGCCCGCGCCAGCACCCTGGCCCGCCCCGGCGTGTATGCGATCTACATCGACCGAGGCCCGAAAGCCGCGCTCGCCCTCCGACTCCCCCCGGCGTCCTACCACTTCGAGTGGATCGACCCGAGGTCGGGCGACGAACTCGCGCACGGCGATTTGATCCTCGCCGATGCGGAGGCCGTCGCCAGCCTCGAATCGCCCGATTTCGCCGAGGACCTCGTCCTCAAGATCCAGGCGAGGTGAGCCCGGTCGCGCCGTCCCTCCAGCCCCCCTCGTCTCGCGAGGCCTGCGTTCATGTCGCCCATCACCGACGAGCAGATCGACGCCATCCTGCCGTACCTCGACCACTTCGAGGCGGCCGGCCCGAGCTATGGGATAAGATACGAGCCGTCGAGCGACCCGAACGTCATCACCCTGCCCCGCTTCCGTTTCGACGAGACGGCCGGGGCGTTCTTCCGGGCCCTCTACGACCACGGATGGATCGCGACCGATTTCGACTGGGGCGGCTGGATCGACGCGGCGCAGCAGCTCACGGAGACGCCGGGCGCGATCGAGGCCGCCGACGCCGAGACGATCCGCAAGCTGCTCACAACCCACGTCCGCTACGACCGCTTCTGCGACGACCACCTGGCGGTCGTCTTCGCCGAGGGCCACATGGTCAGGCTCCTGCGACGCCTGCGCGCGATCCGAGAAACCCGGCTCAGTCCCCAGCCGGCTCGAACACCTTGACGTTCGGGTGCATCGTGTAGAGGCGGTCTCCCTGGGGCGTCGGGACGAGCACGGCGCTCGAGCAGTTGTCGCCGATGATCGGATTCCTGGGATACTTCTCCCACTGGATCAGATCCCTGGAGCGGGCGACGTTCGTGGTCCAGTCGCGGCCGCCGGCCTCGGCGAGGGCGTGATAGAAAAGATAGTAGAAGCCGTCGCGGCGGACGACCTGGTTGACGGCCACCGCACCGCGGTCGAAGGGCTCGGGGCCCCGGGCCAGGACGGGTTCGTCCTTGACGTTCGTCCAGACCTTGAAGTCGCGGCTGGTCGCCAGCCAGATCGCGTCGTCCCGGCGCTCGTAGAGGAGATGCCAGACGCCGTCCTCATACCAGGCGGTCGGCGTGCCGAACGAGCCGGGCCCGATCGGCGAGCCGTCCACCTTGCGGACGTCGAGCGACCCGTGGTCGGTCCAGTGGACGCCGTCGGGCGAGCTCAGTCGGTGGATGATGTCGCCCCTCCCCTCGGCGAACATCTGGTACGTCCCGTCGGCCCGGACGACGCAGACGTCCTCGACCCACGATTTCGCGAACACCGGATTTCCGGGGTCTCGCCTCCAGGCCTTGCCGTCGCGCGAGGTCGCCCTCCCCAGCGCCATCCCCCCGGACCGCTCCGAATCGAAGCCGGTGTACCAGAGGGTGTACCCGTCGCCTTCCGGCAGGATGAACCCGCGCTCGCGAATATTTCGATCCCAGGTCCCCTCCCCCGTCCCCTGGAACACCGGGTTCCCCGCGACCGGACGCCACGACGTGAACCGCCAGGGCTCCTCGCCGGCGACCCGCCCCGCCCCGCCGAGGACCAGGCATCCCATCCCCAAAACCCAACGCACCAGCGACTTCCGCATTCCGATCATCCTCTCGCCCTGAATCGCCCAGGTTCGCCTTGCAACGACGGCCCGCCGTCGCTACTCTATTCCTAACCCGAAGCAGATCGGGGCGGTAGCTCAATTGGGAGAGCGCAGCGTTCGCAATGCTGAGGTTGAGGGTTCGATCCCCTTCCGCTCCACTAGTCCTAACTCTCGCCGAATCCTTGCGTTAGGATACCCGCCGTCGCTCGGCGGTGCGGCCGAATGACTCCAAGAAAGCCGGTAGTCTACCGGATTTGGAGATTTGGCCCATGTCCACGCCCACCCGCCGGACGCCCACCTACCGGCATCACAAGCCCTCCGGCCAGGCGGTCGTCACTTTCGACGGCCGAGACTTCTACCTCGGCCGGCACGGCTCCCCCGAAAGTCGGGGGGAGTACGATCGCCTTTTGGCCGAATGGCTCTCCAACGGCCGTCGGCTCGCGACTCCGACGGCCGAGGCGGATCTCTCCGTCAACGAACTGCTCCTGGCTTACCTCCGGCATGCCGACGGATACTACGTCAAGAACGGCAGGCCCACCGTCGAGCCGGGGAACATCCGGTTGGCCGTCCGGCCGCTTCGGCAGCTCTACGGCCACACCCCGGCCCGGGAGTTCGGCCCCGTGGCCTTGAAGGCGGTCCGGGGGGCTATGGCGGAGGCCGACATTTGCCGGTCCGAGATCAACCGCCGCATCGGCCGCATCATTCGCGTCTTCAAGTGGGCCGTCTCGGAGGAGATGGTCCCCCCGTCGGTCCATCAAGCCCTGCAGACCGTCCCGGGCCTCCGGCGCGGCCGGGCCGACGTTCGGGAGTCGGAGCCGGTTCGGCCGGTCCCCGATGCCTTCGTCGACGCCATCAAGCCCTACGTCTCGCGACAGGTCTGGGCGCTGGTCGAGTTGCAGCGTCTCACCGGCATGCGACCCGGCGAGGTTTGCGTCATGCGAACGGCCGACATCGACACTTCGGGCAAGGTCTGGACCTACACTCCCGAGCGGCACAAGACCGAGCACCACGGCCGGGAGCGGCGGATCTATCTCGGCCCGGCGGCCCAAGCAATCCTCCGACCGTGGCTCCGGACCGAGCTGACGGCCTACCTCTTCTCTCCGGCGGAGGCGACGGCCGAGCGGCGGGCCGCGATGCGGGAGCGGCGCACAACTCGCGTCCAGCCCTCGCAACGGAACCGGGCAAAGGCTAGGCCGGAGAAAGAGCCGGGCGAGGTCTACACCACGGAGAGCTACCGCCGGGCGATCGCCTACGGGGTCAAGCGGGCCAACGCGGATCGGGCGAAACGGGGGGAGCCGGAGATCCCGTCATGGCACCCGCACCAACTCCGCCACTCGGCCGCGACCCGGCTCCGGAAGGAGTTCAGCCTGGACGTGGCGAGGGCCGTCCTCGGCCATAGCTCCCCGGTGGTGACGGAACTGTATGCGGAGTTGGATGGGGCCAAGGCGGCGGAGGCTATGGAACGAGTTGGATAACCGGGGACATCCGAGCGGCCGGCCGAGCATGGCCGGCCGTTGCACAGGGGTCGCATGAATGTCCGATTATATCTGGTATCGCCCACTCGACCGATTCGGGATGCTGGCGATCGATCTGCATGAATGTCGATGGTTCCACGTCCGATCCTTCGACCCGGATGTCGGCGCCACCGGCCTATCCTACTACATGACACGAGACGGCCGATGGATCGGCTGCGAGGAGGAAGAAGACCTGATCGATGAGTCGACGCGTGGGCCGGTTTTCGGCATCACCAGATCCTACTTCGAAACACGTCCCGAAGAGGTCGCGCACGCCTTGCTAGAAGACGTGACCAATAGGGGGCGCCTCTGTCCCGAACTCGAACCGTACCGCGAGTTCGGGGATTTCGGGACATACCACGAATGGGAACGTCGTCTGTGGCAACTGGAGGACGACCCCGAGGAGCGCGGGAGGTACGCTAGGCCGAGGTGGGACCAGGAGTCGAGGCGTCTGTACCTTGGAACAGCGATCTGTCTCGAATACGCCAGGCGTGCCGACAACCAATTCATACTCTTGGAAGCCTTTGAGTCAGCCCGCTGGCCAGAGTCCATCCCGTCACCATTCCGCAGCGTGTTCCAGCTGAATCAGACGATCAAGGATATCGGACGCAAGCTGCCCAAGCCTGCGCCGCTGCGGTTCATCTGCGGACCTAATCGAGCCATTTGGCGACTGGAAACCCGGTTCCCATCTCCTAGATAACCCGCATCTCCCGCCCAACTCCCGGTTCAACTCCCCGCGATTCGCGATGTGATGGATCTAGCGGCGAACGATTGTGTATCGCTGCCGGAGGCATCACATGATTGATTCCCAGTGCGAAAGCGTCGTCACGCTCGCCCAAGCGGCGGAGGAACTCCCCCGTCGGCGTCGGGGGCGGAAAACCCACGTCAGCACGATCTACCGTTGGGCAACGGCCGGTTGTCGGGGCGTCGTGTTGGAGTCCATTCAGATCGGTGCGACTCGGTGCACGAGTCGGGAGGCGTTGCAACGATTCTTCGAGCGCCTCTCGGCTCCCGTCCAGGCCGGAGCCGGGAGCGCTCCGAGCCCTTTGGGCCGGACTCTCGCCCAACGTCAGCGAGCCTCGGCGGAGGCCGACCGCAAGCTGAGCGAACTGGGGGCTTGAAACGGGAGAGGCCGTCGGGGAGGTGATCCCGACGGCCTCTCATGACTCACGTCTCGCTAACGAAGGAGTTCAGCCAGATGAATCCTAGCAAGAGACCTACGCGCGGGGAATCCCGCGATGCGGATCATGGACAGAACGGCCTCCCGCTTGACCGCTACGGGGCCGACGACGAAACCTCGCCGGACGTCGGGGCCGATGGCCAGGCGGCCTCCGTCGGCCTCCCAGACACAGCGGAGACGCTACGGCCCGGTTCGGCCGATCCGTTCAACCTGGCCTCGCTCCGGCTCTCTCAGGATTACGCGTCGGCCGTCAGCGTCAAACGGCTCATTACGACGATTCCGGTCCGGAAGCCATCCCGGGAGTGGTTCGTCCGGACCCACCCCGATTCGTCGTATCGGCTTTCGACGTCGGTCCTCGATCTGAAAGAGGACCGGGAGGTCTACCTCGTCGCGCAGGGCCTCTGGCCGGAGCTGGCCTCGGAGGCGACGTTCTCCCCCCGGTTGCTGGTGACGGCCGTCAACCGGCAAGGCGTGCTGTTCCTCTGGCCGATCCGTCTGCCAGGGCCCGACGGCAAGATCGACGATTGGAGCCGATCCGCCCTGGACGCGGCCGAGGAGGCCAAGTCTCGATGGGTCCGAATCACGGCCAACATGAGCGCAGGCGCTTATGACATCGCCGTCGCCACGGGCCCGGCGACGGAGCCGAGTTGGCCCGACCCGACGTTCCAGGAGATCATCAAGATCGCGTTCCGGGACAAGATGGTCTCCGACTGGTCCCACCCCGTCCTCCAACGCCTGCGCGGGGAGGTCTGATCGATGCCTCCCGGACATGGCTTGGACGCCTACCGGGAGGTCTGGCTCGCCGATTTCGAGTTCTCGGCCCCACCAGGCGAACGGCCCACCCCCGTTTGTCTGGTGGCTCGGGAGTTCCGGTCGGGCCGGACCATCCGGCTATGGCAAGACGACCTCCGGGGCCGTCGGCTCCCGCCCTATCCGATCGGTCCCGATGCGCTGTTCGTCGCCTACTTCGCATCCGCCGAGCTGGGTTGCCATCTGGCGTTGGGTTGGCCGCTCCCGGCCCGCGTCCTGGATCTCTACGCGGAGTTCCGGAACGTCGCCAACGGCCTCTGTCCGCCCAACGGGTTCGGCCTGCTGGGGGCGCTGATGCGGTACGGCTTGGACGCGATGGACGCGACCGAGAAGGGAGCCATGCGGGAGCTGGCGATCCGGGGCGGCCCCTGGACGGCGGAGGAACGGGAGGCGTTGCTGGCCTATTGCGAATCCGACGTCCTGGCGTTGTCGAAATTGCTCCCTCGGATGCTGCCGGAACTCGATCTCCCCCGGGCCGTGGCCTGCCGGGGCCGATACATGGGGGCCGTGGCCACGATGGAATGGGCCGGAGTTCCGATCGACACGGAAACCCTCTCCCGGCTCCGCGAGGGTTGGGACTCCGTCCAGGAGCGGCTCATTCGGTCGGTCGACTCCCGCTTCGGCGTGTTCGACGGCCGGACGTTCAAGGCCGAGCGCTGGGCCGGTTGGCTGGCCCGATCGGGCGTGTCGTGGCCGAGGCTCGAATCCGGGGAGCTGGCGCTGGACGACGACACGTTCCGGGAGATGGCCCGGAGCCACCCCGACGTGGCCCTCATGCGGGAACTCCGCATCTCCCTCTCCCAACTGCGCCTCCGCGAGTTGGCGGTCGGGTCCGACGGCAGGAACCGCACCCTGCTGAGCCCCTACCGGGCCAAGACGGGCCGGAACGCTCCCTCCAACTCCCGTTTCATCTTCGGACCGTCCACATGGCTCCGGGGGCTCATCAAGCCAGGGCCGGGCCGGGCCGTGGCCTACCTCGATTGGTCGCAACAGGAGTTCGGGATCGCGGCCTCCCTCTCCGGGGATGAGGCGATGGCGGACGCCTACCGATCCGGAGACCCCTACCTCGCGTTCGGCAAGCAAGCCGGGCGGATTCCGAAGGTCGGGACCAAGCAAACCCACGGGGCCGATCGGGAACTCTTCAAGGCTTGCGTGCTGGGCGTCCAGTACGGCATGGGCCCGGAGGCGTTGGCCCGGAGGATCGGCAAACCGACGGCCTACGGGCGGGAGCTGTTGCGGCTCCATCGCGAAACCTACCCGGCCTATTGGCGATGGTCGGGGGGGGCCGAGACCCACGCGATGCTGCTCGGCCGGCTCCATACCGTGTTCGGCTGGACCCTTCACGTCGGGCCCGACGCCAACCCGCGTTCGCTCCGGAACTACCCATGCCAGGCGAACGGGGCCGAGATGCTGCGGTTGGCTTGCTGCCTGGCGACGGATCGGAGTCTCCCGATCATCGCTCCGGTCCATGACGCGATTCTGGCGGAGGGGCCGGCCGGATCGATCGAGGAAATCGCGGCCGAGACTCAAGAGGCGATGGCGGAGGCGTCGGCCGTCGTCCTGGACGGGTTCCGCCTCCGATCCGACGTCAAGATCGTCCGATCGCCGGAACGCTACATGGACGATCGGGGCCGGGAGTTTTGGGGCCGCGTCATGGCGTTGCTTCCCGAGAGCCGGGAGGCCGACCGCCGGCCCCCCGTCCGAGCATGCCAGGCTTGGCTCCCGTTGGTCCGGGACCCGAGCGGGATCGCCGGGGGGGGCCGTGTTGGATTGCAAGCGGACCCGTGCGGAATCGCCACCCCCGCCTAACTCTTACTCTTCTATCTTCCTTTTCTGAATGTAGGGAGGGTCGGTCGGCAGCGTGATCGTTTTGGCCGGGGCTGTCGAGCTTCCGCTGCCTGATCGGGGTTCTGGCAGGGGGACTGGTAGTTGCCCTGTCCTCCCTCCGCATCAGGCTGCCCCTGCGGGGACCCAAGCCGTGGCGCGATAAACTGACGGCCTGTCCCTTTTCCGCCCTCTGATGCGTTGCACCGACCTGCATGCTTGCTCCGCCCCGCCTCGTCGCCTATCCTGGCGCGCCTGATTTCAGACGAGACGGAAGAGGGCGAATCAGTGTCGGCCAAGAAACGACATCACCCGAAACACTGGCTTCGTTGGCATGTCAACGGGCTGCTGAAGTGGCTCAGCACAAATCGCCTAGCAAACTGGGTCAGGGTGGTCGCTGCGTGGACGATCTGGTCCACATTAATAGCAATTCCTTACTTCAAGTTCAGCGAAGGCCGCGATTTCAGAGGCTATCCCTTTCTTGAGTGGATCTCCGGGAGGCAAGCGGTCTTCATTCTCGGCCTGCTCATCCTCCAGACCCTCTGTCAACTGGCCATCTGGGTTCTGGGATTCTTCGAGGAACAGAACCTAAAGAAAATTCATAAAGCGCTCGACTCGATCGCGGAGAATCATTTCCCTGGGGTGGATCTCAACTCGCACAGCGCTAGGGCGACCCTGTTCAAGAAACGATGGTTCCCGGGCCTAGGCTGCTGGTTGGGCGTCGTCGACCGTTCGGGGCAAAACCACCGTCGAATGCGATCCATCTTCTCGGTGGACGACCACGACGAAAGAGGAAACACGGGCGTCGCCGGGACGTGCTACTGGAAGGCGCGGACGATCGTCTGCGTCGCCGAACCTATCGAGCTTACCGGCGAAAGCGGAGAGGTCGCTACATCGGAAAATACCGAGGCACGCGACGAGGTTTGCAACGTTTACAAGAGGAGGACGTTCTTGACGGACGAAGAGTATTCCAGGCTATCGATGAGGTCCTGCGTTTTCCTGGCCACCTGCATTAAAATCGACGGTGAGAAATGGGGCGTCCTCGTCCTCGACACGACGGATCTGAAGGCTGCCCCCGGAGAGAAGCAGAAAAAGCAGCGAACTGGACGCCTTGAGCACGCCACGGAACTCCTGAGCACCTTCCTGAAGTAAGGGAGATCCGAAATGCCTCGCCATGTCTGGGTCAACTCCGATCGACTGGAACGCGGCCGAGCCGTCCGCGATGTCGACGGTATGGAGTTGATCGTCGAGGTTTCGCCTTACAGCATGCCTAAGGCGGCGGTAGGAAGGTACGAGAAGGCCAAAGGCTCGTTCCTGATCGAATTCAGGTACATCGACAACGAGCCCGCTTCGCGAAACCCGAGGTCGATCAACGGGGTGGTGATCCGCGAAGGCAAGTACAGTCGCAAGATCCTCAGCATCTCCATTCCCATCGACGAACCACATCTGAGCAAGATCGGCTTCATTTCCCTCCAAACGAAGATCGCCCAGGCTTTCCGCGAGCGGGTGAAGGACGTCGTCGATCCCGATTCTCCGAAGGGTCCCGACGTCCTTAATCAGGAGGTCGCCGAAGAGATCCTCGACGAAGCGACGCTCAAAGAACTCACCGCCGAACTGGTAGGCTGAACCATCACGCCCTAGGCCGCCCACTGGATGCCGACCCCGCCGGTCAGCCAGCGGACCTGATCGCGGAGCCAGTTCCTCGGAGTCCAGGACTCTCGTCGAGGCCGCGCCGAGCGGCTCCGACCCCCTCACCTGAACGTCAGCAGTCCCACCCGAAGCGGCCCCCGATGCGAGGCGTCCATAAGATCGACCTGGGCGTGTAGGACGCGATTGACGAGCGGGTGATACACCAGCGCCGGTCCGACCTTGGCGGGCCACTTGTAGCCGACCAGACTGGCCGCCTCCGTCGCGTTGCCGGTGGTCTTCCACAGGTACGCGTCGATGAACGCCCGTTGCTTCTCGGTGAGGCTCGGGACGCGAGGGAGCTTCTGCTTCCGTCGGGCCCGTTCGATCTTCGACACGAGCTTGAGGAACTGCCGGTCGGCTCGGCTCATCGCTGCGTTCTCCCAGGTGACGCGGCGGGGACGGGTCAGGAATCCTAGATGCAGTCCCCGATTCTTTCGCTGCTAGCAGGAACCGGCTCCTAGTTCCCCGCGACTCGGGAATTCCGGTACTGGCGTCGTCACTGAAATACCCACCTGACGTCCCGTCTAAGGATGGCCCTACCTTACCGCCGCTTGGTTGACCTGCCGCGATCCGGCTTCGGCAATGTTGACCTGGGCAACCACAGGCAGCCTCAGCCGCTGGATTCGGGCGAGGGCGACCAAGCTCGCCTGGTAGCGCCGCACGGCCTGGTCGAAGTTCTTCTCGATGAGCCGCAAGGTCCCCGCCGACATCGGGTGTTTGTTCCCCCAAGCCAGGGCTAGATAACGCTCCCAGGTCTGGACGTGCAGCCAGTCGCACACCACGCGCGAGGCCATCAGCCGCACGACCGGCGACGATCCCGGCGGGGCCAGCTCGCGGCGCATCAGCTCGACCCGAGCCTCGGCCGGCTCTTTCGGGGCCGGGAGTACGTCCAGCACCAGAGAAGCCGTCTCCGTCTCGATGTCGCCGCCCGACCTCGCCGCCGCGTCTAATGCCGCCGGCAGCCTCTCGGCCGCCAGAGCATCCCCCTTGTTCGCCAGATGGAGTAGCTGGCCGAGGTTGGTCCGGGTCACTTGAATCGTCGTCGTCTCGCCCACGTCGGCCCCCCTCTTCTTTCGCCAGGGCCCACGCCTCCGGCGGTGGTATCCGAGCGACCCCAGGGCCTCCGCGACCGCCGCGTCGACCTCAGCGCCGTATGCGGCGATCCCGTCCCGCAAGGCCACGAGCGGGGCCAGCAGACGGGCCTGCTTGCGTCTCTCTATCGCGGCGTCGGCCTCCCGCGTCTCGCGACAGTCCCTCGCCACTTCCAGGCACGCGGGGACGAAGAGATCCGGCATGCGGCCCCAGCAGCGGGAGGTGGACCGCCCGTCCCGGCGTGCCGACTCATAGGCGTAGTACCGGCCCTCGATCCGCTTCAGGTGCATGACTGCCCTTCCGCTTCGTAACCCACGTCGTCCCGGCCGCCCCACTCGACGGCCTCCAGGCGCGTCCATAGGAGCCGCCTGCTTCCCGCTGTGCCTTCTGGGAATTCGCGGATTCGCCCCGTACCCACGCATGCCACCTCGCTTGAGCATATTCTACTTCGGTTGTAAACTCGGAAAGTGCGGTCCCTTTTCTGAGGAGCGATCTATGGAGCCTTCCCCGGCGTCGGAGGATGGGGCTTGGGATCTGGAGCGGCTCCGGCTCCCGCCTGAGCTGACAGGCGAGGCTCCGGCCCGGAGGCGGCCTCCCCGCCATCGGCCGGGAGATCCATTCATCAAGGGGCCGATCCCCTACCCTTGGCTGGCGTCGGCCTGTCGGCTCCCGGGCTCGGGTTTCCACGTCGCGATGGCCTTCCGGTTCCTCTGCTGTCGCTACCGACCGCCGAACCGATGGGGCTTGGACGCCATCGCGAGAGGTTTGCAGATATCGTCCGACTCGGCCCGACGCGGCCTCCATGCGGCCGAATCGGCCGGGCTGCTGGACGTGGAAAGGGAGCCGGGTTGCAAGCTCGCCGTCTCGGTCTCGGACGCCCCGGGGTCCGGAACGGCCCGTCGGCCGTTGTACGGCCCGATCCCCTGGCGTTGGTGGCTCCCCGCGTCTCGGCTCCCCCGGCGTGCGCCCCACGTCGGCGCGGTCTGTTGGTTGCTGGCCGGATGGGAACGGTCGGCCGAGTTCGAACTGGCCCTGGATGGTTGGCCGGATCTCGGCCTCTCCCGATTCTCGGCCTCCCCGGGCCTGGACCTCTTGGAGCGGGCCGGACTGGTCTCGGCGGTCCGATCGCCGGGCCGGTCTCCGGTCGTCACGATCCTGGACGTCGAAGCCTAGATCATGAGGCAAGATCAAGACTTGGAGACTCCCCGATGGACCTGACCTATCGTCGACGCCTGTTCGTCGAAGCGTTCGTCGGCCCTGCGCTGGGCAACTCGACCGAGGCCGCGAGACGCGCCGGATATCGGCAGCCCCACATGGCTGGGCCGAGATTGATGGCGAATGATGTAATCCGGGCCGCGATCTCGGGCCGGACGGCCTCCGCAGCGCTGGACGCGGACGAGATCCTCGCCCGACTCGCCGAGATCGCCACCAGCGACATGCGGCATTTCCTCCGCTTCGACGACGAGGGTCGGGTCTCGCTCGACCTGGTGAGGGCGAAGCGGGAAGACCGGCTCCGTCTGATCAAGCGGTTCAAGCTCACGACCCGCACGACGACGACCCGGGAGGGTGAGACCGTGGAAACGCGCGTGGAATTGGAACTGCTCGACAAGCTCGACGCGCTGGACAAACTGGCCCGCTATCACGGCCTGTACCGCGAACGCCGGGAATCGTCGTTGTTCGACCTGGAGGCGCTGCTGGCCGACGACATCCCCGAAATCGACCCGACCACCCCCGGACCTCGCATCCCGGCGGTATGACGCCCTGATCTTGCAGGGCGATTACAGGAGATCGGCCCATGCCTTCATCCGACACGCAATTCCAGGCCGGACGGAGCGGCAACCCCGCCGGCCGCCCCAAGGGCTCCAGGAGCGCCCGAGACGCGTTCCGGCGGGTCCTCGCCCAACCTGACCCGACGGCACCGGAGCGGACCACCCTGGACGCGTGGGCGGCCGAGATCGTGAACGGCGCGACCACGGTCGGGGACCGGCTCGCCGTACTCAAGTGGCTCGAAGGCGCGTCGCCTCCGGCCGGAGCCGGAGAACCGCAGACCACGCTGGCCGACGTCGCGAGAAGGATGGCCGAGAAATTCCCCCGGATCAACATCCCGGGCGTCGCCCGAGCGGCCTCGGCATCCGAGCGGGAAGCCATCTCGGGCGACGAGACGTGAGCGGCGAATGAGTTCAACTCAGCCGCTTCCTTCGACACCCCGGGGGCTGCAAGATGTTCGGCCGCGGTGCTCCGCCGACCGCCCCGACCTCCCCGCCGCGGAAAAATCCGGATTACCGAATCCGATTCCCACCGGCGCCGGCGGCTCCCGTCCGATTGCCACGGCCGTCGAGCCGATGATATGTTCCGTTCCCGGTCAGGTAACAATCGGCTCCATCAGGTAACAGTGGTTGCTCCATGACGGTCGTCGAACTCCTCGCCCAGATCGCCCGGCGCGACAACACTCGATCCGAGGCGACTCTACAGGCGGATATCCGACAACTCGTCCTGACGGCTCCGCTGTCGCTTAGGGCGGAGGATGTCGTCACCGCGGACCTGGAAACGCCGGTCGGCCTCCGCCGACGGATCGATATCGAGGTCGGGAGCTGTCTGATCGAGGTCAAGCGGGACCTCTCGGCGGGCAACGTCCTGCCCGATGCGATCTCACAGATAGCCGGCTACCTGGCGGCCCGACAGATCGAGACCGGCTGTCGATACGTCGGCATCCTCACCGACGGCGCCGACTGGCGGTGCGTCTGCCTGCCGGGCGAGGCGGAAGCGGGTCCGCCGCGCGAGGTTTCGGCCTACAAGCTGTCGGCCACGAAACCGGACCCCGAGCCGTTCCTGATCTGGCTGGAAGGCGTGCTGGCCACGGCGCGGGACATCCCAGCGACCCCACGGGAGATCCGTCGGCGGCTGGGGGCGGGGAGTTCGGCCCACGACCTGGACCGCGATACGCTGCTCGCGCTCTTCACTCGGCATCGCGACCACCCCGCCGTGCTCATGAAGCGACAGCTTTGGGCCCGGTTGCTCACAACCGCCCTCGGGACGCAATTCGAGGACAGCGACGACCTCTTCGTCGAACACACCTACCTGGTGAACACGGCCGAGATCATCGCCCATGCTCTAGTGGGCTTCGACCTCGAATCCATCGCGCCGGCGTCGCTGCTGAGCGGCGGCAAATTCGAACAGAGCGGCATCACCGGCGTCGTCGAAGCGGACTTCTTCGATTGGGTGGCCCACGTCCCGGGGGGCGAGCCGTTCGTGCGCTCCCTGGCCCGTCGCGTGGGCCGGTTCCGCTGGCAGGATGTGAGCGGCGACGTCCTCAAAGTGCTCTACGAGTCCGTCATCACGGCCCCGACGCGGAAGCGGCTCGGCGAATACTACACGCCCGACTGGCTCGCCGAGCGCGTCGTCTCGGCCACGATCGAGCGGCCCTTGGAGACACGGGCTCTCGATCCCTCGTGCGGCTCCGGCACCTTCCTTTTCCACGCCGCCCGGCGATACCTCGCCAGCGCCGAGGCGGCGGGCCTCCCCCTTCCGACGGCCCTGTCCGGCCTCACGCGCCACGTTCTGGGCATGGACCTGCACCCCGTGGCCGTGACTCTGGCCCGCGTGACGTACCTGCTGGCCATCGGCCGCGATCGCCTCACGCATCCGGAGCGCGGCCCGATCCAGGTGCCCGTGTACCTGGGCGACGCCGTGCAGTGGAAACGCGAGGCGCAGGACCTGTTCTCCGGCGGCAATCTGGTCATCGAGACCGACGACCGCAAACAACTCTTCGAATCGGAACTCCGCTTCCCGGAAGAGGTCCTCGAAGACCCGGGGCGATTCAATCAGATCGTCGAGTCGATGACGAAGCTGGCGGGTGGTCGCAAGCCGGGCAGCTCCGTTCCGAAGCTCTCGGCGCTCTACCAGAGATACGCCGTGTCTCTCACCGCCCAAAAGACGCTGGACGAGACGTTCCAGACCCTGTGCGACCTCCACGATGAGGGTCGCGACCACATCTGGAGCTACTACGTTCGCAACCTGGCCCGGCCTTGGTGGCTGGCCCTGCCTCAGAACCGCGTCGACGCGCTGATCGGAAACCCGCCCTGGCTGGCCTTCCGGTTCATGACCGAGGCGATGCAGAAGGCGTTCCGCGAATACAGCGACGAACGGGGCCTCTGGCACGGGGCTAAGGTGGCCACGCATCAGGATCTTTCCGGACTGTTCCTGGTGCGGGCGGTCGAGCGCTATTTGAAGATCGGCGGGCGGTTCGGCTTCGTCATGCCGAACGCGGCCGTCGACCGGGGACAGTTCCAGGGGCTGCGCACGGGAAGGTACAAGCTCCCGAACGCACAGGCTCCCGTATCCATCGCGTTCGATCCGGCCTGGGATCTGCGCCGCATCCGACCGCACTTCTTCCCCCGTGGCTCCGCCGTGCTGTTCGGGACGCGGGCCGACCAGCCGAGACCGCTACCGACGGACGTGACGATCTGGTCCGGCCGAGTCTCCGAGCAGAACGCCAACTGGGATGCGGTCGCGAGCAGTCTCATGCAAGCCTCGGGGAAATCTCGTCCGTCGGGCGACGACCCCACCTCGCCGTGGGCGGAACGCTTCCGGAATGGAGCGACGATCTTTCCACGATTCCTCTTCTTCGTCACGCGCCAGGCCGCGGGGCCGCTGGGGATGCCTGCAGGCAAGGTCGCCGTTCGCTCGCTCCAACGCAACAACGACAAGAAACCCTGGAAAGACCTGCCGGCCCTGGAAGGCGTCGTCGAAACGGAGTTCATCCGGCCCGTCCTGCTAGGCGAAAGCGTCATCCCCTACCGCATCGCGGAGGCATTCGAAGCGGTGCTTCCCTGGGATCGAGAGGGGCTCATGGACGGCCTATCCGATCGGCTCGACGCTTATGAAGGATTGGCCAATTGGTGGCGTCGTGCGGAAGCGATCTGGGAGAAGCACCGATCCAGCGACCGATTGACGCTATGTGGCCAGCTTGACTACCGACACAAATTCCAGCATCAATTCCCCCTCCAACCGGAACGCATCGTGTACGCCGGTTCGGGAATGCACCTCGTGGCCTCACGGCTCAGCGATCGTCGGGCCGTGATCGAACATGGGCTCTACTGGGCGACCGCCGCCTCGACGGCCGAGGCTCAATACCTCTGCGCCATCCTGAATTCCGCAAGCCTCACGGAACTCGTGCGGCCGTTCATGAGCTACGGGAAGGACGAGCGGCACTTCGACAAACATATCTGGCAGGTGCCGGTTCCCCTGTACGATCCGACCGTCGACCTCCATGCCCGCCTTTCCGCCCGGGGGGCAGAACTGGAAGCGGCCGTGGGGGCGCTCGAAATCGATCCCGGTCGGCACTTCGCAGCCGTCAGGCGAGACGTCCGCGCGTTCATTGCCGAGAGCGAGGCGGGCCGAGACGTGGAAGCGCTGGTGGAAGAGTTGCTGAGCTGAGCGACGGCGGCGGCGGCGGCGGCCCCGAGCCGTCCGTCATGGGGCGGCCCTTGTCCACTACCGTTTACACTACCGGGTGTCTACCGGATGGCCGATTGTCACTACCGCGATCCCCTGCCTTTTCCCGCAAGCGTCTGAGAGCCTTTGCAACAGGCTCGAAAGCGGGTAAACTGGCTACAGTGACAGGGTTTACACGGCTTTCTGACTGTCACCGACGGCCGCTTCGCAATGCTGAGGTTGAGGGTTCGATCCCCTTCCGCTCCACTTCACTCACCCCGCAAGGATCCACGGCGAGCAATCAGGCACTTCCCGACGTCTGACAGAGTCATCTGGCGGCGTTTGGAACTGCTCATGCCCCGCAATCGCCGAGATCCGGCCCCGTTCTGATGGGCCGCACGTTAGTCGACCAGCTCCAGGTCGGTAAGAAGCCGGTGAAGCTCTCGCCCGACCTCGACGGTCCGAGTGCCTCGCCCTCAAGATCCCGCTCGCCTGTCATCAAAGGAACGGGCTTAGGCCACGGCGCGCTCGGCCGATCCAGGTCGGCCTCCCGGCGCGAAGCGGTGCCGGGGGCTTCAGACATCGGGTGAAGGGGGGATCGACGCGTCGATCCCCCCGGCGAGCTTAGCGACCGCGGCGCGAGCAGCCGACCAGGCCGGCGAGGCCGAGGCCGAGCAGCACCAGGGTCGAGGGCTCGGGGACGGCCGAGATCCGCAGGACCTGGCCCTCGCCCGCCGAGGCGCCCTGGGTGGTCACGTAGATCGCGCCATCCGGGCCGAAGGCGATCGCCGTCGGGAAGCCGAGACCGTCGCCGACGATCACGGTCCGCTCGCCGGTCAGCAGGTCGATCCGGCTGAGGATCCCCGACCCGGGGCCGGTCGACGAGGCCAGGCCGTTGGTCGTGAGTTGCAGCGCGTACAAGGCGCCGTCGGGGCCGAAGGCCAGGTCCATGAGATTCGTGAAGCCGTCGAAGGCGACGATCGGCTGCCCCGTCATCGGGTCGATGCGGTAGATGTTCGCGGCCCCGGGGGGGAACGGAAAGCCCGTCAACTCGCCGAAGTAGATCGACTGGTCGGGGCCCACGGCGATGCCGGTGGGCACGGACTGGTAGACCGGCGGGCCGAACGGCAGCGGGTTCGGGCGCGGCGGCAGGACCGCCAGCGTCGTGACGACCCCCTGATCGGTCACGCTGAGGACGGCGTTCGCGCCGGCGTCCGTGACCAAGAACCCGCCCCCGGGGGCGGCCGCCAGCCCGAACGGGTTGGAATCGACGGCCCCCCCGTCAGGATTCTGCGAGGCTTCGTAGTCGGCGAGGTTCGCGAGGCCCGCGACGGGCGCGCCGTCCAGGGGCAGCCGGACCAGTCGGCCGAATTCGTCGCCGACGGCCCCGAGTTGGGCGCGCGAGGCCGGATCGGCGCCCAGGCCGATCACGCCGTAAAGCTCGCCCGAGCTGCTGAAGGCGATGTCCTGCAGGCCGGACGCGTTGCCGCCGCCGGCGGCCGCGAGCGAGGGCAGGCCGGTCACGACGCGTTCCTGCACCCCGTTGCGCAACCGGCTGAGCGCGCCGGTCGCGCCGTAGGAGACCGTCTGGCCGTCGCCGGACACGATGCTGGGGCCGTCGCCCCCGCGGCCCGCCTCCGCGACGTAGAGGCTGCCGTCCGGGCCCCAGGCGAGGCCCCGGGGGTTATCCAGGCCGACCATCACCACGGCAGTCGTGTATCCCGCCCCGGCGCCCGTCGGCGAGAGGCAGAGCGCCAGGCCGACGATCCCAACCAAGAAGCCGAATCTTCCGCGCATCATGCAAGCAACCTCTTAACGCTGAATTCCGGAATTTCCATTTCCGCTCCGGATCGAGCCAGGCGGGCCGTCCTGCCTCGCTCACGCTCGATCCGCCTCGAAGCCCCCCGCCCCGCCCGATCGACGTCCTCCTGCGGGTCGCGTCGGAGATCGCCCCATCGCATCCGCGGCGACGGACGATCCCGGCGAGTCCTCGGGGGGCCCCTGAGGAGGAGCGACTCTACCGAAAGATCGTCGAGGATGCATCATCCCGGGGAGGCACGCGACGAATCTTGTCGGGAACTGAAGCGCATCCGGAGGGCGAGCCGCGCCATCAGGACAGCCTCGGGCTTGGTCCGCAGGGGGCTCCGATTCGTAAGCCGTGCCGAAGCCATCCCGCCCAACGCCCGCGGAACACGGTTTGCAATGTGATCGGCCGACGCGAGGATCGTGATTTTCGACCCGTGCTCCTCACCGCGGCCGTGGACGCCGGGGCCTCGGGGGCCGTTCCACCTCCACCGCGACGACCCATGAAACCGGCCATGATGCAACCTTCCGGCGCGTTCATCCTCCGGGCGATCCGCATCGCCTACGGCGCCTCGATCGGGCTCGCGCTGGTCGGCGCCTTCGGCGGCTGGTATTACTGGCCGGGGGCCCTGGCCTGGATCTCGATCTTCCTGGCCGTCGTCGCGCTGCTGGGAGGGCTCGCGCTCACGCAACTTCTGTCGCGGCTCCGGCTGATCCTCTGGCTGCTGCCGATCGCGGAGCGGCTGAGGGCGATCCTGCGAGAGCGAGGGCAGGGCCTCCGATCCGACGCCGATCGAAGACGTCGTTGATTCGCCTTCGCCAAGGGGCTCGGCCCCCCTCGGTTCGCTCGATCGGAACGCGGGAATGAAGACGGCGGCCTTGGCCGTGCCGACGGTCGATTTGAACAGGATGGACCCGTTGCCGCTGCGCGGGTTCGCCGTGTTGATCCCGACCGTGGCCCCGGCCCGCAGGCCGTCGTAATACCAGCCGGTCGGCTCGACCGGCGCGTACGCATTGTTGACCCCGTGACGGCGTCGCCTGGCCGGTACGTCCGCGCGCGTCGCGATCCGGCATGATCCGTCGCGTCGGGTCGACGCAAGGCCCGGGGCGGGCGCGGCCGGTTCGGCGGATTCCTCTCCGGTCCGTTCGCGGATAACATCGACGGGCGGGGTCGAGGCGGTCGCCGGGCGTCGGCGGATCGCGCGGCCTCGTCTCGAAAGGGGGGCCGGGCCGATGACGATCGAAGGATTCCAGGGTCGGGCGCACGGCCCGCGACTATGGCGTCGGTGGGTCGCGTCGGCGCTGGCGGCGTTCGCGCTGGCGGCGGGTTCGGCGTCCGGGGCCGGGGTCGAGCCCTGGGCCGACCCGGGGCTGCCGGTGCGGGACGGCCTGCGGGCCTGGCTCGACGCCGGCAGGCGGCCCGACGGGGTCGCGAGCGCCTCCGATGCCCCCCTGGCGGCCTGGCCCGACGCTTCTGGCGAGGGTCGCTCCTTCGAACAGCCCGAGGCGAAATCTCGTCCCCGACTCGTCGAGGCCGACGGCCGCGCGTTCGTCCGGTTCGACGGCGTCGACGACTTCCTGGAGGCGAAGGGCCTGGATGCCGGGGCGAGCGAGGCCACCGCCTTCCTCGTCGTCGCGCCCACGACGAATTTGGGGATGTTTCGAGGGCTCCTGGCCGGTGCGGAGCGGGGCCGCAACGACTACACCTCGGGCCTGACGATCGACCTCGGCCCCTTCGCCTCGACGCGACTCGACGCGATCAATGTGGAGGGCCGCGGCTTCCAGGGCTTCTTCAACGTCGTCGACGCCCCGCGCGACTTTCGCGAGTTCGTCACGATCATGGTCCGCATCGGGACCGGACCTCCGGGCGCGGAGATCGCCACGACGATCGACGGCCGCCCCCAGCAGCCCCGGCCGCGCCGGATCGAGCCGATGCGGCTCGACCGCCTCACGCTCGGCGCGCGGCTCTACAGCAATGAAGCCAGGCCCCCGTACGTCCAGGGCTTCCTGCACGGCGACCTCGCCGAGGTCCTCCTCTACGACCGCGCGCTCCCCGACGCCGAGGCCGACGCCGTCCGCGACTATCTCGACGCCAAGCATCGCGGCCTGACCGACGTCCTCCGCAAGCTTCCCGAGCCCGACGGCCGCCGCCGGCTGGAGCTGGTCGAGAATCCCCCGCCGTTCCAGATGCTCGTCCCCGGCTTCGAGGTCTTCGAACTCCCCCTTGATCTCAAGAACGTGAACAACGTGCGGCGACGGCCCGACGGCAAGCTGCTCGCCGTCGGCTACGACGGAATGATCCACCTCCTGTCCGACACCGACGGCGACGGACTGGAAGACCGCGCGGAAGTCTTCTGGGACGGTCGGGGCTCGATCGTCTCGCCCCTCGACGCCGCCCTCACGCCCCCCGGATACCCGCTGGGCGCGGGGCTGTTCATCCCCTGCAAAGGGAAGTGCGTCCTGATCGTCGACGGCGACGGCGACGACCGCGCCGACCGGGAGATCGTCGTCGCCGAGGGCTGGCCCGAGCTGGTCCACAGCGTCGACGCGATGGGCGTCGCCCTCGCCCCCGACGGCTCGATCCTCCTCGGGACGGGATGTCAGGACTTCGTCAACGCCTACCAGCTCGACCCCTCCGGCGAGGCCCGGTACGACGTGCGGAGCGAGCGCGGGGCGATCCTCAAGGTCTCCCCCGACTTTAAGAGCCGCGAGATCGTGGCGACGGGCGTCCGCTTCTCGGTGGGCCTGGAGTTCAACGCCGAGGGGGACCTGTTCGCGACCGACCAGGAGGGGGCGACGTGGCTCCCCAACGGCAACCCGTTCGACGAGCTGCTGCACATCCGCGCGGGCCGGCATTACGGCTTCCCCGCGCGGCACGCCAGACACCTGCCCGACGTGATCGACGAGCCCTCGACGTTCGACTACGCGCCCCAGCACCAGTCGACCTGCGGCCTCACGTTCAACGGCATGGGCGACGAACCGAGGTTCGGCCCGAGCTGGTGGGGGGGCGACGCCCTCGTCACCGGCTACTCGCGCGGGAAGCTCTATCGCACGCACCTCGTCAAGGTGCGGGGCGAGTACGTCGCCCGGACCGACCAGATCGCCACGGCCGGCATGCTGCTGATCGACGCGTGCGTCGGGGCCGACGGCTCGCTCGTCGTCGCCGCCCACAGCGGCATGCCCGACTGGGGGAGCGGCCCCGAGGGGAAGGGGAAGCTCTACAAGATCCGCCACGCCGCCCCCGACCTGCCGCAGCCGACGCTCGCCTGGTCGAGCGGCCCGCACGAGGTCCGCATCGCTTTCGACCGGCCGATCGACCCGAAAACGCTTCATGACGTCTCGAAACGAGTCCAGATCGAGTTCGGCCGCGCCGTCGCGCCGGCCGACCGCTTCGAGGCCCTCCGCCCCGGCTACGCCGTCGTCGCCATGCAGCTCGCCGCGCCGCGAGACCTGCTGGCGGTGCGGAGCGTGGGGCTCTCGGCCGACCGCCGGACGCTCCTCCTGACGACCGACGCCCAGTCGTCCCCCCTCCCCCACGCGATCACCCTCCCCGGCCTGGGACGGACCGATCCGGTCGCCGGGACGGGCGCCCTCCCCCAGCGGCCGGAGACCGACCTGGCGTTCGCGCTGGCGGGCGTCGACGCCCGCTGGGAGGCCGACGCGGACGGACGCGCGACGACCCTCTGGCTCCCCCACCTCGACCTGGCCGCCGCGCGCGGGCTGACCCTCGCCAGCGCCGAGCACGACCACTTCTGGGCCGACCTCGAAGCCCCCGGCGTCCTGACGCTCCGCGCGCAGGTCCGGCTCAAGGACCTGCTGAGGCCCGCCGTCCAGCCCGGCTCGACCGTCGACTCCGGCCTGCCCGCCGAGCAGCCGACATTGACCGTCAAGGGCCGCTCCGGCACGCGGGCCGAAGCCCCCGGCGCCCGCGTCGAGACCCGGGACGCCGGCGACGGCCTCGTCGAGATCGCCCTGACCTTCGACGCCGTCTCCGACGATCCGATCCCGATCGTCGTGACCTGCCCGACCGGCCCCGGCGCGACGCTGGAAGTCGCCTACCACACCAACGAGGATTCGCGGCCTCGCCTGCTCTCGCCGGGCCGGATCCTGGTCCCCTGGGCCGGCGCGTCCGAGGACGGCACGCCGGAGCCCTCGCGCGAGGCGACGTTCCCGCCCGAGTTCGCCGGCGGCGACCGTCGCAAGGGCCGCGAAGTCTTCCTCGGCGCGGTCGGCCAGTGCTCCAAGTGCCATACGGTGCGGGGCGAGGGAGGGCGCATCGGCCCCGACCTGTCGAACCTCGTCGAGCGCGACTTCGCGTCCGTCCTCCGCGACGTCTCGCAGCCCAGCGTCGCGATCAATCCCGACTACGTGACCTATCAGGTCGCCCTCGCCGACGGCCGCGCCCTGACCGGCTCGCTCCGCTCCGAGGGGGACCGCCTCCACGTGGGACTGACCACGGGCGAGGAGGTCGTCTTGTCGCGGAACGACGTGGAGGAGCTGAAGCCGACCGGGATCTCGACGATGCCCGAGGGCCTCTCCGCCGCGATCGGCGCCGAGGACCTCAAACACCTGATGGCGTTCCTCCTGCTTCCTCCCCCCGGCCCGGCCCCCATCCACCGCGACGACGCCCTCCCGCCCCGCAGCCGCGCCGAGTGGGACGCCGCGACGAAGGGCCGCAAGGCCCCGGCCGACGCAGCCGCGAAGCCGCTGAGGATCACGCTCGCCGCCGGGCCGAAGGACCACGGGGTCGACGAGCACGACTATCCCCTCTGGCTCGAACGCTGGGCCCCCCTCCTGCGGTCGGCCCCGAACGTCACGGTCCGCGAGGTCAAGGACGGGACCGGCCTCGATCTCGCCGACGAGTCCGACGTGATCGTCTGGTACTCCGCGAACGGGACGTGGTCCGACGAGCAGGCCCCGAAGCTCCGGGCCTACCTCGACCGGGGCGGCGGACTGGTGGTGATCCACTGGGGCGTCAACGGCCGCAAGGGCCCGGACTCGCTCGCCGAACTGATCGGCCTGGTCTCGACCGACGCGATCAAATACCGCCACGGCCCTCTCGATCTGACCTTCGCCGACGCGGCGAAGTCGCCGATCCTCGCGGGCCTCCCCGCCGGCCTCCACCTCGTCGACGAGAGCTACTGGAACCTCCACGGCGACCCCAGCCGCATCGAGATCCTCGCCACGGCCCCGGAGGAAGGCGCCCCGCGCCCCCTGATGTGGACCCGCCGCCAGGGCCGAGGCCGCGTCTTCGTCTCCATCCCCGGCCACTACACCTGGACCTTCGACGACCCCCTGTTCCGCCTCATCCTCCTCCGCGCCATCTCCTGGACCGCCGACCAGCCCGTCGACCGCCTGATCGACCTGGCGACCGAAGGGGCGCGCATGGAGTAACCGCCGCTCGTCGACCCGTGTCGGCCGCGACGCCTCGGCGTGGGAAAAAGTTCGGAAGCGGACAGGCGAATCGTGCTAAAATCATTTTCATACGCATTCTCTGTCGTCATCCTGAATGCCGCCGGCGTCAGGCGATCGAACCCACACCCCATTGAGAGGCGGACATGAGCGACCGGAATCGGACCCTGTCGCGGCGATGGTTCGAGGAGGTTTGGAACGAGCGCCGGACGGAGGCCATCGAGGAATTGATGAGCGTCGACGTCCTGGGCCACTCGGAGTCCGGCGAGATCTCCGGCCTGGACGCCTTCCAGCGGTTCCGCGAGCAATTCCTGACGGCCTTCCCCGACCTCAAGTTCGTGGTCGAGGACTTGATCGGCGTCGGCGACGACGTGGTCGTACGCTGGAGCGCCTCGGGGACCCACGCCGGCGACGCCCTGGGCATCGAGCCCTGCCACCGCCACGTCTCCGTTCGCGGGATGACCTGGCACCGCTTCAAGGACGGCCTGCTGGTCGAGGCCTGGGACAACTGGAACCAGGGCGCCCTGCTGCAACACCTCAGCGAACTCCCGGACGTGGACCGCGATCGGCGGATCAAGCGCCGGATCGAACTGGCCGAGCGGATCCGGGAGGTCCGCGAAGAGGTCTTCGGCCCGACGGGCGGCCCGGAGGTGGCCCGCCTCCTGGGGCTCCCCGCGCGCACCTGGTACAGCTACGAGACCGGCGTCACGATCCCCGCGGAAGTCCTGCTCGACTTCATCAAGGAATCCGGCGTCTCCCCGAACTGGCTCCGCTCGGGCGAGGGCCCCCGGTATCCTCGCGACGCGAAGGCTCCGGGTGCGAAGCCTGAGGAATCGACCCCGTGAACCCCGCCGGGAGGAGGGCCCCGCCCGGCCCGGGCCCCCTGCTTGATCCCCGTCGAGAAGCGGACGATGCCCCGAATCGACGCGCCGGATCGAGACATGTCGCGAAAAATGACCAGAGGCTTGCAGCCACGCGACCTGCGAGCTAGAAGAAGATGACGCTCGAAGACGATGAGCGGCCTTGGGAGGTCTTGTTCTAGCTCGGCGCCCTGCGCCAGGGCGGCGTTGCGCCGCCCGAGTCGTCCGTCGGCCATCCGTCACAGCGAAGGCTGTTTCAGACTCGCTGCTCGGGGTAACTACTACTCCGGCCGCGGCGGGCCTGGGGCAACCCCGCCGGACGGGGTTCCGCCGCGGCCGGAGTAGTAGTTACCCCGGCGAGTCAGAGAGCCTTCGGTGTCCCAGGTCATGTAGTAGACGACTCTCCCAGGCAGGGGCGGGCGGCCTCCGGGTCGCCCGCCCCTTCGTCCCAAATCGGCCCCAGAAGCCCACGTGCGGAGGCCCCCCTTCGTGGCCACGTCGATCCGCCTCGAGGACGTCCGACTCGCGTGGGAGGCGAGAGACCCGGAAACGGTCTCCCTCGTCGTCGATCTCGCGGGGCAGGACGACCCGGAGCCCGAGCCGCCCCTCCGCGCCGGGGCTCCCACCTTCGCCTCCTACCTGGCCGAGATCCGCTCGCGCGACTTCCGACGCAGGCCGCTGGAGGAGCAGGCGAGCGAGCGTCAGGCGAAGCTCCGCGCGCTGGAGGCCCCGGACGCCGAGGTCCCCCCGCCCGATCGCCTGAAGCTGCACGCCGTTCTGGAGGAACTCTGGGTCGACGGCGGCCCCGCGGCCCGATCGTGGCTGCTGCGGATCATCGCCGAGATCCCGGCGCGCTACGGCCCGTGGAAGGCGCTCAAGCGGATCTTCAAGGAGGCGGAAGCCCGCGGCGACGTCGAGGTCTTCGCCGCGCTCGCGGCCCGGTTCGACGAGCTCCAGGCGGAGGGGGGGGCCGAGGTCGGCCGGGCCACCCTGGCCTACCTCCGGCGTCGCGGCTGGAGGGCCCTCCGCCGCGCGGCCGAACGTCTCCCCTCGTCGTACGCCGACCTCGCCTGCGAGGTGCTGGCCCGCTACAGCGAAGGGACGCCCTGGCCGCGGACCTGGATCGCCAACCACATTTTCTTCCACGAAGCCGGGGGCTACGGCCGGGAGAATTTCGGCCGCTCGCCGGCCCTGTACTCGGGCGACTTCCTGAAGCATCGCGCCTATGCCGACCTGTGGAAGCGCACCCCGAGGCCCCTGTTCGGGCTCCTGGAGAAGGCCCGCAGCGACCGGGCCCGGATGTTCGCGGCCGAAGCGCTGAAGGCCGACTTCCGCGCCTCGCTGCGCGAGGTGGAGCCGGCGTGGGTCGCCCGACTGGTGGACGTGCGGAGCCGGCCGGTCGACGTGCTCCTCGTCTGGGTCCTGTCGAACGTGCCCCGGTTCGAGCAGTCGGCGTTCCGCTCGCTCGGGCTCCACGAGGCCGTCCTGCGGCTGTTCGACTCGCCTTCCGACGAGGCCCGCGCGTATGCGGCCGGCTACGCCCGGGCGCACGCCCGCGACCTGTCGGTCGACGAGTTGATCCGCCTGATCGACAACGACCACCAGGCCGTCCGCAAGCTCGCCGTCGACCTCCTCGGCGACCGCGACCCCCGCGCCGAGGTCGGCCTGGAAGCCTGGGGGCGTCTCCTGAAATCCGAACACGGCCTCAAGCTCGCGGCCGACGCCGTCTCCAGGCACTTCGGCGCGAAGGAGCTGACCCCCGACTGGTTCCGGGCCCACCTCTTCACCGAGAGCGCAGCGGCCTTCGACCTGCTCAAGGGGCTGCTCGCGAGGATCCACCCGACCGAGAAGCTCGGCCCCGGATTCTTCCGAGATCTGATCGACGCGCTGAAGGGCTCGGACGACGACGCCTCGGAGATGGTGGCCCCCTTCGCCCTGGGAGAGCTGGCGAAATTCGAACTCGACGCGCAGCCCGTCGACTTCCTGCGCCGCATCCTGCTCGACGAGATGACCCAGGAACAGGCCGCCCGGTGGGTCGACCAGGGGAAGCTCCGGGCCCCGACCTTCGGCGTCGAGTTCCTCAAGGCGCTGGCCTACGAGCCGGACTTCGCGGCCCATCCCTGGATCGCCGAGTTCCGCCGCGCGGGGCCCGACTGGGCGAGGGCGCTCGCGTTCGACCCCGGGCTCTCCGATCGCGTGCGGGCCTGGCTCGCCGACGTCCGCAAGGTCCCGCCGGCCGACCTCGGATTCGACTGGCTCCTGTCGCTCGTCGCCCGTTCCGAGCCGAGCTACCACGACTTCGCCGTGGGCGTGCTGACGAAGGCGTTCACGCCGGCCGACTTCGCCCCCCGCGAGCCGTCCGCCTCGGCGTCCGAGCCCGAGCCCCAGGCCGCCGCGACGGTCGACCTGCAAGGGGCGTCGTTCCTGTTCACGGGCAAGATGGCGACCCTCAAGCGCAAGGACGCCGAGGACCAGGTGCGGTCGTCGGGCGGGTCGGTGTCCGGGAGCGTCTCGGCCAGGCTCCATTACCTCGTGATCGGCGACGAGGGCTCGCCGCTGTACGGCCACGGCAAGAAGGGGGACAAGCAGACGAAGGCCGAGTCGCTGAACGCCTCGGGCGCGAACATCAAGATCATCTCCGAGACGGCCTTCCTCAAGATGCTGGCCGGCGGGGTGCGGGAGATTTCGGCCGACGCCGTGCTCGCCGGCTGCGAGCGGCTCTGGGAGATGGCCTCGGCGGCGGGGCCGGCCGACGCCCCGAGGGCCCGGTTCGCGATCGAGTACCTGCTCGCGCATCACCCCGACGTCGCCCTTGAGAAGACCGAAAGGCCCGTCGATCCGGGCGCGGAGATTCCCGCCGAGTTCCTCACGTTCGCGAGGGTCGAGCCGCTGTTCCACGAGAGCCGCAAGCCCCTGCGCGACCTCGCGCTGGAGCTGTCGCGGTGGGAGTTCGCCCGCTGGGCCCCCCCGCCCGAGGCCCTGTTGAGGCTGGCCGAGAGCCCCCACGCGGACGTCCGCCGATTCGTCGAGGGGGCGTTGCTGGCCGACGACTCCCCCGAGAATCGGCGCCGCCGGATCGACCCGGAGGGCCTGAGCCCCGCCGCCGCGTACGCCTTCTGCGAGTCGGCCGACGCCTCGACGCGCGACCTCGGGATGCGGCTCCTCGACCGCTCCCCGCGGCTGAGGCGTCCCGAGGAGCTGTTCCGCCTGACCGACAGCCCCGACCGCCGGATGCGGGCGTTCGTGATCCGGACCCTGTGGTCGCTGTATCGCGATCGAGGGATCACGGCCGACTGGAAGCCCGCCGCCCCGCCGGCGCCGACGGTCGGCGCCGGGACGAGGAAGGCCGCGGCGATCGCGGCGCAGGATCGCGGCCCCGGCGTCCCGGCCCGCCCCGACGGCCTTCCGACCGGCCCCCGGGGGATGTGGGAGCTGCTCCGGAGATCGCTGTTCGAGATCCCCCCGCCGAGGCCCGAGAAGCGCGAGGGGGGCGGGGCCCCGGAGAAGGCCTCGCCCCTGCCCGCGCGGCAAGCCAAGCTCGCGCTGATCGAGGTGATGCGCGACCTGGCCGTCGAGGACGTCGCATTCGCCCGGGGCGCGACGCCGCTCCTGGAGGAGTTCCTCCCCTCGCGCGGGCCGAGCGAACGGGCCGCCTGCCTGGTGGCCGTGACCCGCATCCGACACGCCTGGCCCGAACTCCGCCGAGGGGTCGAGGGGGCGCCCTCGTGAGCACGACGATCGACTACTCCATCCCGTTCCGCGGCGACCTGAAGGCGCTCGTCGGCGTCGGCTCGTCGGCCGCCTTCGTGACCTCCCACCCCGAGGGCCGACCGACCGGTCTGCACCGGGTCCACCTGGGGGACGACCGCCCCCGATCCGAGAGCGAAGACCTCCCCGGCGGGCTCGCGATCGTCGCCGACGGCGAGACGCTCTGGATCGCCGGGAGCGACGGCCGGATCCATCACGCCCCGCCCGGCGGCCGTCCCCAACCCATCGGACCGAAGTTCGACGAACCGCCGAGGTCCCTGGCCCTGCTCTCCGACGACCGCCTCGGAGTGCTGTCGGGCCGCGAGGTGAAGATCCTGTCGCGGAAGGACGGCAAGCTCGCGCAGACGCTCGAACTCCCCGAGCCCGGCTCGGTCCTGGCGAGCGATCCGTCGGGCCGCTGGCTGGCGGTCGGTACGACCGGCGGACTCGTCGCGATCTTCGAGGCCGAGACGACCCCCGAGTTCGTCGCGGGAGACGCCGCGCGGCTGCACGAAGGGGAGGTGACGGCGATCCTCTTCGAGCGCGACGACCTGCGGTTCTTCTCGGCCGGGGCCGACCTGAAACTCCTCTCGACCCACGCGCGAGGGAAGCTGGAGCCCGAGGACAAGGGACGGGCCAACAACCACGCCGACCGCGTCACGGCCATGATCTGGGGCCCCGGGGACCGCCTGCTCACCGGCGGCCTCGACGCCGTGGTGAAGTCGTGGCCCCGCGTGGGGGGGGTCAAGCCGGCGACCCAGAAGGAGGGGGTCGCCCGCGTCGTCGGGCTCGCCCTGGTCCAGCGGCACGACCGCGACCACCTGGTCGTCGCGGGCGAGGACCAGACCATCTGCACGTTCGCGATCGACGCGGCCGGTAAGCCCGCGGCGCTGCTGCTCCGGGGCTGCGACGCGATGGCCGCGACGAAGGCCGACCTCGCGGGCGACGACCCCCGCGCCCGCGAAGCCGCGATCCGCCGACTGGCCGAATTCGACGATGCGGCGTCGCTCGACCTTCTGGCCGATCAGGCCGGGGTCGACCCCGACCACGGGCTTCGACTCCTCGCCGCTCGGTCGCTCGGCCAGTCCGACAATCCCAGGGCGGCGGCGCGGCTGGAGGGCCTGTTCGCCCACGCCGAGGCGGCCGTCCGCTCGGCCGCGTTCGAGGGCCTGCGGCGGATCCGGGGTCGGGCCGACCTCCACGTTTTGGACCTCGCCCTCAAGGCCGAGAAGCCCGAGATCGGCAAGCTCGCCGTCGAGGCGCTCGAGGCGCTGGCGCCAGGGGACGATCGGGCGACGGACCGCCTGTCCAGGGCCCTCGCGGCCAAGACGCCCGAGGTCCGGCTGGCGGCGCTCGTCGCGCTGGAATCGGCCTACCCGGCCGGATCGCCCGAGGCGAACCTGGCCGCCATGGGGACGACCCACCCCGACGTCAGGAGGGCCGCGCTCCTGCGGCTTTCCGCCCGGGGGCTGCTGGGCGACCCCGCCGCGCAAGCGGCCCTCCGACGCCGGGCCGAAGACCCCGACGCCGAGGTCCGTCGGGTCGCCTTCCTGCTCTCGCTCCAGACCCGCCCCGCCCTGCTCCAGGCCCTCCGGTCCCGCGACCCCGAGCTGCAACGCCAGCTCGCCGACCTGGAAGGAAGCGATGAGGGGCCGACGCCCGAGCCCGCGAAGAAGGCGCGGAAGGGCCGGGGCGAGGCGTCCACGAAGGCCGAAACGCTGACGGACGACGACCTCGCGCCGCTGCTCCAGGCCGCCGCCGCCCGCGCCGTCGACACCAGCCTCCGGGGTGCCCGAGGGCTGGCCGTCCTGGGGGACGCCCGGGCGTTCGGCCTCCTCCTGCAACTGAGCCGCGAGGAGGACGAGAAGGCCCGCGTCGAGGCCTGCCGCGCCCTGGCCGCGCTGGACGATCCCCGAGGTGCCGAGCGGCTGAGGTCGCTGCTCCACGACCCCGGCCTGAACGTCCGCGACGCGGCCTTCACCGCCCTGGCCCGCCTGCACGAGTCCGAGCCCCTGAAGGCGGCCGAGGCGGGCCTGAACGCCCCCTCGGAGAACGTCCGCCAGAGGGGGCTGCAACTGCTCGTCGCCGAGGCGCGCAAGGCCCCGCCCGGCAAGCTGGAAGAGCGTCCCGCGGCCATGCTGGCCGACGCCCTGAACGACTCGATCGCGACCGTCCGCTCCGAGGCGTTCAAGGCCGCGTTGAACCTGAACGTCGGCGGGGGAGGCGCGGCCACCCTGCGGTTCGTCATGAAGAGCCGGCACGCCGACGTCCGCCGCGAGGCGATGACCGAGACGATGGCGAACGTGGCCGGGCCGGGGGGCTGGGACGTCCTGTTCGAGTTCCTGGACGACCCCGACCCCGGCCTCCGCGCCGAGGCGTACGCGTTCGCGGCGAAGAAGACGAAGGGGCTGGAGACGCTCGACGCGGCCCTCGGCTCGCGCTATCCCGACCTGCGGAAGTCGGCCGTCGACGGCCTGATCAAGAAGCGCACGGCCGCCGCGCAGAAGCTCCTCGCCCGCGCCCTGGACGACGCGGACGGCGACGTACGGCTCGCCGCGCTGGAGGCGCTCGTCGGGGCCGACGCCCGGCCGGTGCTGAGGACGGCGGTCGAGAGCCCGCACGCCGACGTCCGGCTCCGCGCGGCCCTCGCGCTGGCGCGGCACGGCGACCCGGCCGCGCTCGCCCCGCTGCTCGCCCTGGCCACCGCTCCCGAGCCCGCGGAGGAGGAGCGGAAAAAGGACTGGGCGAGCCTCGCGGAGTCGGCCCTGATCGGCCTCGGTCGGCTGGGAGACGCCGCCGCGCTCCCGGACCTCATCCCCCTGATCGACGGCCCGATCGCACCGATCCGACGGGCCGCGGCGAGGGCCCTGGCCTGGCTCGCGCCGCCGGACCGGCCCGCCCCGCTCCACGACGCGCTGAGGCACCACGACCCGGTCGTCCGCGACCTCGCGGCGCTCGGCCTGGCGATCCTCGGCGACGCCTCGGCCGGGCCGCTCGTCTTCTCCGACGCCGCGAAGTCGCTCGAACCCTGGGAGAAGCTCGCGGCGGCCCTGGCGCTCTCGGGCGCGGCGGCCGGCGACGGGCATCTCGTCGCCGCGCTCGACGACCCGGACGAGACGGCGCGGGCGAGGGCGTTCCTGCTTCTCCTGATGAGGGAATGGAAGGAGCCCCGCGAGGATTCGACGCTCATGCTGGCGGCCCTGGCGGCCCGGGAGGCCCGGACGCGGCTCGCGGCGGCCGAGGCGCTGGAGGCGACGGCCGGCCCGTCGGGGCTCGCCGCGTTCCTGGCGAAGACGTTCAACGACCGCGGCGAGAAGCCCGCCTGGACGATCGCCGAGGGGGTCGTGGACGACCTGGCCGAGCTGCTCGTCCACGCCGCCCCCGGCCTCCGCGCCCGCTCCTCGGAGCTGCTCCGGGAGCTTGAGAACGAGGAGCAAGCCGGGTGGGACCAGGCCTGGGCGATCCACTCGGAGCGCTACTCCGCCGAGATCGCCGCGCTGCGCCGGGCCGCGGAGTCGCGACGGCCCCCCCGCCCCGCCTCCGCGCCCGAACGTCTCCGCGAGCTGGCCTTCGGCGCCTACGTCGGGCTGGTCCGGGAGCGAGGAAGTTCTCGCAAGAAGGGCGCCGAGCCGGCCGTCGCACGGGTGAGGCGGACGGCGCTCGGGCGGCTCGTGAACCTGGCGAAGGCCGACCCCGCGGTCGCCTCGGCGGCCCTCCCGGTGCTCGTGCAGGTCCTGGGAGACCCGAACGCGGCGATCCGCCTCCCGGCCTTCGAGAGCCTGCCGGAGCTGGGCCTGGACCCGACGGCCCTCGCGGCCGAGGCGCTGGGGACCGGCCACCTCGACCTGGGCGTGAAGGCCCTGGAGATCCTCGCCTCGGGAGGGTCGGCGGCGGAGGGGCGTCGCGTGCTCGACGAGGCGATGCTCACGCGCCGGGACGACCTGGCGATCGAGGCGGCCCGGCTGCTGATGGCGAACGAAGGGGTCGCGGCCGTCGCGGGCCGGGCGCTGGAGGGCTCCCACGAGCCGCTCCGACGGGCCGCCGTCGCCTGGCTGGCCGACGAGTCCGACAAGAACGAGAAGGCCCGCGAAGCTCTCCGGCGGGCGCTCGGCTCGCGCCACCCGTCGGTCCGCGAGGCCGCGGCGATGGCGTTGTCCACCCGGAAGGATGCGACGGCCTTCGACGCCCTGGTCGAAGGGCTCAGGGCCGCGACCGAGCCCGCCGCCGCGCGTCGCTTCATCGCCGCCCTGACGGTCCTGGGCGACCCCCGCGCCGCCTCGGTCTTCCTCGACCGCGTGGAGGACGACCCCTCGGGGACCGCCCCGACCGAGGAACTCATCCGAGCCGTCGGCGACCTCGGCCGACCGGAAATCGTCGACCGGCTCTTCGCCCTCTGGGACCGGGAGCCGAAGCGAGGCGCGGCGATCCGGCAGGCCCTCCTTTCGATCAGCGGCCATGACCAGGCGATCGAGGACCCCGAGGAGGATGCGCCCGATCGGCGGTGGGAGGAGACGCAGCGCCCGCGTCGCGACGACGTGCTGGCCCGCCTCCTCGCCCGACTCGCCGCGCCGGGCGAGAAGGGCGCCGCCGCGTTCCTCCCCGCGGCCCGATGGTCGCGTTCGAGCGCGGTCGATCCGGTCCTGTCCGGCCTGGTCGCGCATCCGGACGAGGCGACCCGGCGCGGGGCGATCGAGGCGATCGGCTGGAGGCTCCGCAAGCGCACCGGCGACCCGACCGCGCTCGTCAAGGCGCTGGCCTCGCGGGACCCGGTCTCGCAGCTGCTGGCGGCCGAGGGCCTGGCCCGGATCGGCCGACCGGACGGGCTCTCCGCGCTCCTGGCGAGCGTGGAGCTGGTCTCCGACCTGGGCCTCCGCCGTCGGGCCGTCCTGGCGCTCGGCGAGCTCGGGGACGAGCGGGCCGCGGAGCTGCTCATCAAGCTCGCCTCCGACGACGCCCACGCCCTCAACGAGGTCGCCGCCGAGGCGATCGGCCACCTCGGTCGATCGAAGCACGCCGAGGTCGTCTGGCGGTTGCTGGAGCGACTCGCGCGGGGGTACGGCGGGGTGGCCTTCCAGGCGAACAGGGGCCTCCGCTGGCTCGACACGGCCGCGGGGTGGGCGCTGCTGCGCGGCCGCGCGGCCGATCCGGCGGCCCCGAACCGCTGGGCGGCCATCGAACAACTGGCCTACAACGACGACCCGGCCACCCGCGAGCTGCTCCTCCGGCTCGTCCGCGAGGATCTCACGCATGGGGAATCGGCGTACGACGCGGCCCGCCGGCTCGCCGGCCCCGACGCCCTGGAGCCCGACGAGGCCCTGATCCAGAACCCGGAACTCTCCTTTCTCGACGTGTTCAAGAAGGCCCTGGAGCGCGTCTGCGAGCGGTCCTCGCCCGCGACGATCTTCGCCATCCTCCCCCGCTGCGAGGATCAAGACGCCCGCAAGGACCTGAGCCGGGCGGTCCTGTCGAGGAAGGAACTTCCGGTCGCCGAGGCGCGGAAGGCGATCGACGACCGAGACCCGATCGTCTCGGGCCTCGCGGCGCACGTCCTGGGGAGGGCCGGCGAGTCGGCCCGCGACGCGGCGTCGGCGATCGATTCGGCCCTCGCCCGCTGGTGGAAAGCCTGGCTCGAACGCCGGAAGGCCGCCTGGCGCGGGATCGACCCCGACGACGACGACTCGCCCGACCGGCCGATCGTCGATTGCCTGGGCCTGGTCGCCTGGGCGGCCGGACGATTGGGGGTCGGGATCGAGACCCTGACTTCGATGGCGAAGGCCCCCGGCGCCGACCTCGACGCGGCCGACCTGCGGCGATCGGCGATCGAGGCCCTGGCGGCGTCGCCCGCGAGGAAGGGGGCGGTCGACGCCCTGGAGGGGGCCGCCGAGACCTCGACCCCCGAGCTTCGGGCCCTGGCGGCCCAGGCCGTGGCCGAGGACGCGCCCGAGAAGATCGCGTCCCTGGCCGAGAAGCTCCTGGCCGACGGCTCGGCCTTCGGACGAATCGCCCGCGACGCGGGCCCTCGCCTCTCCGAACTCCTCCGCCGGGCCGCCCGGCAGGGGCGCTATCAGGGGGTGGCCCTGCCGCACCTGATCGCCGGCCGGGACCTGGAGGGCCTCACCGCCGTGGCCGGGGACCGCTCCCTGGACGAAGGGGCGAAGCTGGGCGCCGTCGAGGCCCTCGCCGCCCTCGCGACCGAGCCCGCCGAGGCGGTCCTCCGCGAGATCGGCCTCGACGACCGCTTGGACGAGGACCTCCGCAAGGCCGCCTGGAGAGGGCTCCGACGATCGAAGCGGGCCAGGACGCCGAAGACGCCGAAAACCCCCAAGCCTTCGAGGGCCGAGGTGCGCGGATGAGCGACGACTCCCCCCCGCCGGACGTCCCCTCCGACGAGCCCGCCGCCGTCGAGCGGACCGAACTCCACCTGGCCTACGCCGGGGCGAGCCGCATGTCGACCTCCGAGGGCTCGGCGCGGCTGGCCCTCGCCGCCAACATCCTCCGAAGTCCGGCGCGGTTCGACGGCGTGATCCACGACCCGATCCGCTTCCGGGAGGCGATGTCGGCGCTCCACGCGGTCGTCGCCAGCGACATGCGCTATCAGCCCAAGGACCGCACGGCCTACCTCGCGTATGTACGGATGAGGCGCGAGTCGTCGGGGCTCGACGCCTGGCAGGCGCAGCGGGAATATTTCTCGTGGCTCTTGCGGAACGACCCGCTGGCGTTCGTGATCCTGGACCCGGTGGTGACGGTCCATCCCGATCAGGTCTTCTTCGAGGTCTTCAGCAAGGACGAGGGCGCGTACGCGAAGCTCGGGGTCGACCGGGAATGCTTCACGACGGAGGCCGAGCCGACCTACGGCACGACGAACATCGACTTCAGCGAGTCGCTGTACCGGGGCCTCCAGCAGATGCGCTCCTACCGGGAGACGCGCCTGACCATCGGCTCCGAAGGGGTGGGGCTCGCGACGCAGGCGGCCGGGCAGGTGCTGGAGAAGACGATCCGGGTCCCGGATTCCTGGCTTCGCGGGTTCCTGCAGGTCCAGTCGGCCGCCGCGCTGCCGCGAGACTCGTTCTCGCTGGCGCCGATCGACCTGTACAACGCGCTTCGGCACCTGCGGCTGCACGCCGACGAGAAGGGCCGACGCCGCGGGCTGAGGGTCGAGCTGATGCCGGGTCGGGCGCCCCGGCTGGTGCTCGAGCCCTGGAACGTGGTCATCCCGACGACGGCCGGGCCGTACAAGGGGAAGTCGGCGAAGGTCGCCCGCGTCTGGGGCCGTCGCCGCCTGATGCTGCTCCAGCGGTTCCTGCCGTTCGTGGAGGAGGTCGACGTCCACCTCCTCGGCAGCGGCCTGCCGAGCTTCTGGGTCCTGCGCGGGCGGGGGATGACGCTCACGCTCGGGCTGACCGGATTCACCGCGGCGAACTGGTCGCAGGCCTTGAATTTCGACCTGCTGCTGCCCCGCAAGACGGAGCCTGGCGGCAAGTCGCTCGACGCCGTGCTGGCGCACCTGGCCGGGCGGTGGTCGGCCGGGATCGGCGAGCTGGCGAAGTCGACGAAGCTCCCCTGGCCGGCGCTCACCGAGGCGTTGCAGCTCGGCTGCCAGCAGGGCCGCATCATGTACGACGTCGCGGCCGACGTCTACCGCCTGCGTCCCTTGACCGAGGCCCCGCTGGACCTCGGCCGCCTGGAGTTCCGCGACGCCCGCGAGCGCGTGGCGCACGACCTTCTGGTGCGCCGGGGGGCGGTCGAGGTCGTCGCCGAAAATCGGCTCCCCGGCGCGGGGCTGGAGTTGACCGGCCGGGTGACGGTCCGGGAGGACGACCGGGAGTACCGCCCGAAGATGCTCCTGGCCGACGAGGGGCAGGTCACGCGCGCGGAATGCACCTGCGGGTTCTTCCGCAAGCAAGGGCTGAAGGCGGGCCCCTGCGTCCACCTCGTCGCCCTACGGCTCGCGTACGCCGCCCGCGAGGCCGACCGCGCCGCGGGCCGGACGCCGGCCGAGGCGATCACCGCCGAGACCCGCGCCTTCAGCCGTCGCGACGCGAAGGGCGAGGACGTCTACGAGGTCACGCTCGATCGCCGTCGGCTGAAGGTCCGCTGGGGCCGCGACGACGGCCCTCCCCGGCTCCAGACCCTCGCGTTCGACTCGGTCGAGGAGGCGAGGGCCGCCTACCTCGGCCGCGTCTCCGACCTCGCCGCCCGCGGCTTCCTCGACGCCTCCGCAGGATGACCCCCGACATGGCCACGCAACGTCAGACCGACCCGTCCGACCTCTGGCGCGCGATCGTCCAGGCCGGGGGGGTCCAGCCCTACATCGACGCCCAGCTCGCCGAGCGCGGCTTCCTCGTCGCCCGCCGCGAGACCGACGGCCTGTCGGATCGCGAGCTGGCCGACTACAAGAAGTCGCTGAAAGCCGAGGCGAAGGAGCGCGACCGCCTGCGGCGCGAGACCTGGGCCGCCTATCGCGCCGAGCACATCGTCCACCTCGGCGACGGCGTCTTCTGGAGCGACGAGCCCGGCCCCGACAAATGGGACCTCCCCAACGCCGAGGTGCAGGCCGCCGAGAACGAGCTCCCCCCGCTCGACTCGCCCCGACAGCTCGCCGAGGCGCTCGGCCTGACGATCCCCCAGCTCCGCTGGCTCGCGTTCCACCGCGACGCCGCCAGGCGGATCCACTACCGGCGCTTCACCATCCCCAAGCGCGACGGCACCGAACGGGCCATCTGGGCGCCGATGCCCCGATTGAAGCAGGCGCAACACTGGATCCTCCGCAACATCGCCGAGAGGCTGCCGGTGCACGGCGCGGCCCACGGCTTCCTCCCCGGACGGTCGATCCTCTCGAACGCCGCCGCCCATCACGACCCGAAGGTCGTGGTGCGGATCGACCTCAAGGACTTCTTCCCGACCGTCACCTGGCGTCGCGTGAAGGGGCTCTTCCGCAAGGCCGGATACCGCGAGCACGTCGCGACCTTGCTGGCCTTGATCTGCACGGAGTCGCCCCGCGAGGTCGTCGAGCAGGACGGCGAGACCTACTACGTGGCCCTCGGGCCGAGGTGCCTGCCGCAAGGGGCGCCGACGAGCCCGGCCGTCACGAACGCGCTCTGCCTCCGGCTCGACCGACGGCTCTCCGGCCTCGCTCGCCGTCAGGGCTGGCGCTACACCCGCTACGCCGACGACCTCACGTTCAGCCGAGCTTCGGGGTCGGACGCGCCCCCGGCGGTCGGACGGCTGCGCGGCTCGGTGCGCCGGATCGTCGAGGCGGAAGGCTTCGCGGTCCACGACAAGAAGACGGCCGTCGGGCGTCGAGGAGGGCGGCAGTCGATCACCGGCCTCGTCGTCAACGGCGACCGCCCCCCGCGCGTCGACCGGGAGTTCAAGCGGAACCTCCGCGCGGCGATCCACAACCTCGCCTCGGGCAAGGAGCCCAGGGACGCCGAGCCGCCCCAGGTCCTCGCCGGCCGTGCGGCGTACGTCGCCATGACCGACCCGGCGCTCGGCAAGGCGCTCCTGGACGAACTCTCGCGAGCCGTCGACCAGGCCGCGGCCGGCTCGCCTCCGAGGTCGTGAGCGACCGCGCAGGCCCCGTCGATCCCGGCCAGCCTCGCGATCTTGTGAGCGATTCCGGCGTGGGGATCGACCACGCCGACAACCATGTTTATGGTGGATGAAAGGCGAAACCGCCCCAGCCGTCGGCGACCGGCTGGTCGACTACGATGGTCTTGGGCGGAGTTCGGCGACGAGATGGGACGGATGCGGAAGGAGACGGTTGCGCACGTGGCTGGCGTGAGAGGGTTCTTTCGTGGCATCAGAGGGAGCGTCGTCGCCGCCGGCGTCTTGTTGGTCTGGGACGGAGCGTTTTTCGGAACGTTCCTCTTCTCGATGCTCATCTGTCCGATTTGGTTTCTCGTCAGCCTCGTGAAGAATGCGATCCAACGCCCCGGCTGGGGTCTCGCTCTTGTCAGGATCGGAATACCCGCGTTGACGTTGGGGCTTCTCAAGGCCAACGACGCCGTTCAACTCAGGGTGGCCGAGGTGAACGCTCAGCGAATCGTGGCGGCTTGCGAGGAGTATCACGACGACAACGGCAGGTTCCCCAAGAATCTCGACGAACTCGTACCGCAATACCTGAATTCCGTTCCAGCCGCCAAGTATTGCATGGGCCCGCCGGGCAGCTTTGCTTATTACAACTCTGGAACCCCCCTGCTCGTGTGGCAGGTGGTTCCGCCGTACTATCGGAAAATCTACAATTTTGATCGGCGGAGCTGGAGTTACCTCGATTAGGGCAAGCAGGGAGCCGGAGGGTCGGACCGCCCGGGATCAGCCCGAAATCGGGCGATGAGAATCATCTGCACTTTCCGGGAATTTGATAAATGGGCCAACCCTGGTCGTTCCTTGGTTGAAGGCTTGAGCCGACCTCTGATCGGTCGCCGCTCGAACGAGGCGAGCGTTGCGGGATGAGTCGGCGCGGAATCACCGCAGCAGGAACGACCGCGCCCGGCCCCGGATCGCCTTCCAGTCGGGGTGCTCCCGGAAGCCCTGATTCGTCCAGAACCCTTCCTCGAAGGCTTCTCCCCCGAGACTTCGTCGTTCGAGGATCGCGTCGACCTCTTCGACGACCTTCATCACGGCGAGATCGCGGGCGTCCGGGTACTTCGCGAGGATGCAGCCTCGGAAGTGGTCCAGGTCCTCGGCCTGATCGTCGGGGACGGATACGCCCCCACCGATCCGGGCGATGGTATTCTCGGGTGCATCGGCGAACGCGGCGAGGATCGAATACAGCTCGCGAAACCACCAGAGGTCGCAATCCTCGATCCGGCCCATGTCCGACCGCAGCTCCCGGCTCGAAGGTATCAGGTGGACGAGGACCGGCTCGCCCGGGACGATGGAGGTTACCACACCAAACCATCGACCTGAGCGGAGCCGGCCCCGATGACATCCTCGCATCCGACGCCCGCCCCCTGCCAGTGGTTCGTCCGTCTCTCCGGCCCGCTCGACCGACGGTCGGCGCCCCGGCTCGCCCTGCTGTTCGTCGGCGCGGTGCTGGCTCACGGCCGGCGGACCGTCACGACGTGGATTCGGGCCGCGGGGCTGAGCGGCCGCTTCCAGTCCTGCTACATCGCCGTCGCGGCGGCCGGGAGGGAGGCCAGCTCGATCGCCGGCCGCTTGCTGAACGAGGTCGTCGCGCCGCTCGCGACGGGGCGGGGTCGGCTGACGCTGGCGCTCGACGATACGCCGACGCGGCGCTACGGCCCGTATGTCCAGGCCGCCGGCGTGCATCACAACCCGACGCCCGGCCCGGCCGGATCGCCGCACGTCTACGGCCACGTCTTCGTGGTGCTGGCGCTGCTGGTCGAGCATCGGTCCTGGGGCGTGATCGGCCTGCCGCTGCTGTCGCGGCTGTACGTCCGGCGGGTGGACCTGCCGGCGATCGCCCCCAAGCATCGGCCCGCGTTCCGCACCAAACTGGAGATGGCCGTCGAGCTATTGCGATGGGCGAGGCCGTGGCTCGGCCTGATGAAGAGGCCGATCTGGGTCGTGGCCGACGGCGCCTACGCGAAGAAGGAGCTGCTGAAGCCGGCGAAGGCCCTGGGGATGACGGTCGTCAGCCGGCTCCGCAAGGACGCGGCGCTGCGGACCATCCCCGGCCCCAGGCCGTCGGGCAGGCGGGGTCGCCCTCGCGTCTACGGCGAGCGAGTCGTCGACCTGGCCAAGCGGGCCGGTCAGAAGCGGGGCTGGTCGCGAGGCTCCTTCGACCTCTACGACGGCGCCGAGGTTAAGCGTTACAAGACGTTCCTGGCGACGTGGCGGCCGGCCGGCGGCGTGATCCTGGTCGTGCTGGTCGACGAGCCGCACGGCTGGCGGGCCTACTTCTGCACCGACCCCGAAGCCACGGTCGCCGACGTCCTGACGACGATCGCGGATCGCTTCAGCCTGGAGGTAGCCTTCCGCGAGATCAAGGAAGTCGTCGGGGCGGGGAAGCAGCAGGTGCGGTTCATCCACGCGAGCGTCGGGGCTTTCCACGTCTGCCTCTGGACCTACACCCTGACGGAGGCCTGGGCGTGGAGACGGTCGGAGGCCGAGTTGGTGGACCGCTCCGACTCGCCGTGGGACTCGCAGCTGCGCCGACCGAGCCATGCCGACAAGCGCCGGGCCTGGCGCCGCGAGATCCTGGCCGGGGAGATTCTCGCGATCCTGCGGTCCGGCCCGACCGACGCGGAAATTCAAGCCGCCGCCGACAGGCTGCTGCGGCTCGCGGCCTGATGCTTATGCAATCTCAGAAAGTGCAGAATCATCCAAGGGCGTGTTATCATGGCATGAAAGAATCTTCCCGCACGACCGGAGCCGCCCCCCCTCCACGAGAGCAGGGGCCCTCCCGGAGTCGTTCGTCGCGACCGTCGCCGACGCATCCGAACTGTCGAGACACGATCTGCGAGACTCGTCATGCCGAAGACCTGGAACCCATCGTTTCGCACGCTTTGGGTCCTGGCGATCGGGCTCGGGGTGGTCGCGGCCTCCGACGCCCATTCGGCTCACGCCCAGGGCGTCGACTTCGTCCGCGACGTGAGGCCGATCTTCCAGAAGCGGTGCGACTCCTGCCACGGCGCCGCGAAGCAGAAGGGGGGCCTCCGCCTGGACGTCAAGTCCGAGGCCTTCAAGGGGGGCGACGCCTACGGCCCCGCCGTCATCCCGGGCGATGCGGAGGAGAGCCCACTCCTTCAGCTCGTGGAGTCCGAGGATGAAGGCGACCGCATGCCGTCGTCGGGCGACCCGCTCCCCCCCGACGAGATCGCGACGCTGAGGGCCTGGATCGAACAGGGGGCGGTCTGGCCCGACGGCGTCGACCTGGTGAAGCTGGAAGACCGTCTCGACCACTGGTCGTTCAAGCCGGTCCAGGCCCCGGCCGCCGTCGAGCGCGAGCCCGTCGCCGACGCCTCGGCCGGGAACGTGATCGACCGGATGATCCTCGCCCGGTTGCAGCAGGAAGGGCTTGAGCCGGCTCCCGAGGCCGACCGCGTCACCTGGCTCCGGCGCGTCTACTTCGACCTGATCGGGCTCCCGCCGACGCCCGAACAGGCCGCCGCCTTCCTCGGCGACGGCCGCCCCGACGCCTACGAGCGCGTCGTCGAGGACCTGCTCGCCTCGCCCCGTTACGGTGAGCGCTGGGCGCAGCACTGGCTGGACGTCGTCCGCTACGCCGACACGCACGGCTTCGAGGTGAACACGGAACGCCCCAACGCCTGGCCGTATCGCGATTACGTGATCGCATCGTTCAACGCCGACACGCCGTACGACCGATTCGTCCGCGAGCAACTCGTCGGCGATGCGATGGGCGCGGACGCCGCGACCGGCTTCCTGGTAACGGCCTCGGTCCTCCTGCCGGGCCAGATCGGCGCGGACGACATCTCGAAGCGGCTGGCGCGGCAGGACGCGATCGACGAGATCGTGGTGAACATCGGCCAGACCTTCCTCGGCCTGAGCATCGGTTGCGCCCGCTGCCACGACCACAAATTCGACCCGATCACCGCCCGCGACTATTACGCGATGCAGGCCTTCGTCGCCGGCGTGGAGTATGACGACCGCGAGATGCGGACTCCCGAATCCGTCGAACGGCGACGGCAGGTCGCGGGCCTCAAGTCGCAGGTCGCCGAACTCGACCGGACGCTCGGCCGGTTCGAGCCGCCGGCCCGGCCCGGACGGGTCCAGGCCAGGGAGCCGAGCCCGACGCTCAACGAGGAGACCTTCGCCACGGTCGAGGCCCGGTTCGTCCGCTTCACCATCCACGACGCGAACCTCCACCCGACGCTCGGCCTGATCGAGCCCTGTATCGACGAGTTGGAAGTCTTCACAGACGAGCCGACCCCGCGCAACGCGGCCCTGGCCGCCAACGGGGGCAAGGTCGCGGCCTCGGGGAGCCGGACCTCGGACATCCATCGGCTTGAGCATCTGAACGACGGCCGATTCGGCAACTCCTGGAGCTGGATGTCCGACGAGCCGGGCCGGGGGACGGTCACGGTCGAACTGGCCGAGCCGACCCCCATCAACCGGATCACCTGGAGCCGCGACCGCGAGGGGGTCCTCGGCGATCGGCTCGCCACCGCCTACACGATCGAAGCGGGCCCCTCGCTCGACGCCCTGAGCACCCTCGTCGACGCCGCCCCTTCGCGTCCCGCCGTGAAGCCGCAGGTCAACAACGACCGCTTCGCCCCGGTCGCGACCCGTCGGGTGCGGTTCACCGTCCTCGCCACGAATCAGCTCGAGCCCTGCATCGACGAACTCGAAGTCTTCGAAGTCTCCGGGCGTAACGCAGCGCTCGCCGGCGCGGGCGCGGGGGTCTCGGTCCGCTCGTCGGGAGACACCGTCGTCGCCGACCGCCATGAACTCCAATTCATCAATGATGGGCAATACGGCAACTCCCGTAGCTGGATGTCGAACGAAACCGGCAAGGGCTGGGTCGAGATCGACCTGGGGACCGAGCGGACGATCGAGCGCGTGAGCTGGGGACGCGATCGCCGGGGTGAATACGGGGATCGGCTCGCGATCGACTATCGGATCGAGGTGCAGGCCCCGGACGGGTCGTGGCGAACCGTGGCCGACGCCTCGGACCGCCGCCGTTTCGTCCCCGAGGCGCGCGAGACCGCCCCCACCTATTCCACGGCCTGGCTCGACGCGGACGACGCCCGCAAGGTCCGCGCGATCGAGGCCGACCGGAAGGCGCTCGAGGCTCGCATCACCGCCGCCGACCGTGCGGATCTCGCCTTCGCGGGCACCTTCCGCAAGCCCGACTCGATCCACCTGTTGAATCGCGGCGACCCCGAACAGCCGAGAGAGGAAGTCGTCCCGGCCCTCCTCTCCGCGCTGGGGGGGGCCGCACTCGACGGCGAGACCGCCGAGCAGGAACGTCGCCGCGTGCTGGCCGAATGGATCGCGTCGCCCGAGAATCCGCTGACCGCGCGGGTCATGGTCAACCGCATCTGGCAGGGGCATTTCGGCGCGGGATTGGTCGAGACGGCGAGCGACTTCGGAAGGATGGGGGCCAAGCCGTCCCACCCGGAACTGCTCGACTGGCTGGCCGCCGAGTTCGTCCGCTCCGGCTGGTTGGTCAAGCGGATGCATCGCCTGATCGTCCTGTCCGCCACCTACCGCCAGTCGTCCCGGTTCCATCCCGAGGCCGCCGCCCGAGACGCGGACGCGCGGCTGCTCTGGCGATTCCCGCCGCGACGGCTCGACGCCGAGACGATCCGCGACTCGATGCTGGCCGTCGCCGGCCGGCTCGATCCGAAGATGGGGGGGCCGGGGTTCGACCTGTTCGACAAGCGCGGCGGCCTGACCGGCTTCATCCCCGTCGAGTCGTTCCAGGGGGACGGCCTCCGCCGCATGATCTACGCCCACAAGGTCCGGCGGGAGCGCGACGCCGTCTTCGGCGCGTTCGACTGTCCGGACGCCGGCCAGAGCACCGCCCGCCGCCGCGAGTCGACCACCCCCATCCAGGCCCTCAACCTCTTCAACAGCCGCTTCACGCTCGACCAGGCCGAAGCCTTCGCCGCCCGCGTGGCGCGGGACCAGAACGGCGACGGCGGCGTGGACGGGCAGGTGCGACGGGCCTATCAACTGGCGCTGAGTCGCGACCCGGAGGAGGCGGAAGCCGCCGACGCCCGGGACGTCGTCGTCCGCTTCGGCGCGGCCGCGCTCTGTCGCGTGCTGCTGAACTGCAACGAATTCCTCTTCACGCCCTGAGGTGCCCCCGATGACTCGCCAATCCGAGGGCCTCTCCACGATCGGCCGGGGCTGGTTGGATCGCCGCCGGTTCCTCTCCAGCGCGGCGACGGGCCTGGGCTCGATCGCGCTGGCGAGCCTCCTGGGCCGCGATGGTTTGCTCGCCGCGGAGCCCCCCGCGATCGACCCGGGCCGCCCCTTCGCCCCAAGGCCGCCGCACTTCCCGGCGAAGGCGAAGAACGTGCTGGTCATCTTCTGCGCCGGGGCCGTCAGCCAGCTTGAGACGTGGGACTACAAGCCCGAGCTGATCAAGTACGACGGCCAGCCCTTGCCGGGCGGCCCGGCCGTCACCTTCCAGGGGCCCGCCGGGAATCTCGCCCGCCCGCAGTACGAATTCCGGCCTCGGGGCCAGACCGGCAAGATGGTCTCGGACATGCTCCCGCACCTGGCGGAACTCACCGACGACATCGCCTTCATCCATTCGCTCACCAGCAAGAGCAACACCCACGGCCCCGCCGAGAACTTCCTGTCGACCGGCTTCGTCCTCGACGGCTTCCCGAGCCTCGGCTCCTGGGCCAGCTACGCGCTCGGCAGCGAGAACCAGAACCTCCCCGCCTACGTCGCGATCCCTGACCCGCGCGGGGTGCCGCAGAACGGCTCGAACAACTGGGGCCCCGGCTTCCTCCCCGCGGCCTTCCAGGGCACGCCGCTGAGTGCCAAGGACCCGGTCCGCCACCTGTCCCCGCCCGGCGTCGGGCCCGATTCCGACCTCGCCGCGCGCGACCTCTTGCAGCGGATGAACCGCCGCCACCTGGAAGCCCATCCGGGCGACGGCAAGCTCGCCGCCCGCATCGCCAGCTACGAGCTGGCCGCGCGGATGCAGCTCAGCATCCCCCAGATCGGCGACCTCTCCACCGAGCCCGAGCACATCCTCCGCCTCTATGGGGCCGACGACACGACCAACCCCATCAAGGCCGCGTTCGCCCGCAACTGCATCATGGCCCGACGACTGATCGAGAGCGGCGTCCGCTTCGTGCAGCTCTTCAACGGCGCCTACGCCAGCGGCGGCGAGCTGAACTGGGACGGCCACAGCAAGCTCAGGGAACAGTACGACCGGCACGCCGCCATCCTCGACCAGCCCGCCGCCGGCCTCATCCGCGACCTCAGACAGCGCGGCCTGCTGGAAGAGACACTGGTGGTCTGGTGCACCGAATTCGGCCGCATGCCGATGTTCCAGAAGGGCGCGCAGGGCCGCGACCACAACCCCGACGGCTTCACCTGCTGGCTCACCGGCGCCGGCGTCAAACCGGGCATCAGCCACGGCGTCACCGACGACCTCGGCCAGCGCGCGATCCAGAACATCCACCCCCTCTACGACTTCAACGCCACGATCCTCCACCTCCTCGGCCTCGACCACGAATCCCTGACCTTCGAACACAACGGCGTCCGCCGCCGCCTCACCAACGTGGAAGGCGACGTCATCACCGAGATCCTGGCCTGACCGACTAATCGTGGGAATCAGGACGACAAGCGTGCGAGGCGAGATGGAGATCGCGACGCAAGTCGCGATGAGGCAGGAAATGGGCGATGAGGGATTCGAACCCCCGACCTCCTACGTGTAAGACACCGCAGGCCGTCGACCTTCCACCCAGTCAGTGCGTCGGCAACTCCCGATTTCACAAGGAATTGTACCTCGCCGAGCCCGCACGTCAACCCGGCCCAAACTCGCCCGGATTGGTCCAATTTCGCCGATTTTCGACGGTAATCCGGTAGTCTACCGGGATCTGGAACCATCCCTTTGGCCTCGACGATCCAACCCCGGGACTCAAAGCCTGAGCCACATGACGCCCCCAGACCTAGCGAATGTCGATCTCACGTAGGCACACGGGGTATGCTCAATTGAGGACAGGCTGTATGGTTGTTTGAATCCAATCGGTCGATCGGCCGGTTCCTGGCAGACAAACATCATCCAGAGTGGAGCGGGCTATGATTCGACGATTCCGAAGGAAGCTGCGGGAACGTCTCGGCCTAAACCAATCCTTACCTTCCATAAATGAAGATTATTTCAAATTCGGCAGCTTGATCGGCGAAAGCGACATTGAAAACATTGATATGCCACTAAACTCATACATTAATATACCCGACAATCCATCTCCATTGCTAGCAGCGCTCGACTCTCGGGGCGACGAGATCGTCCAAGCCATGATTTCCAGCTCACGAAAGATGCTCTCGAACCGAGCAGCGATTCGACGCAGGTACAGCAAGCACATCCAATCGATCTGGGGGAACTCGATAACCAGTCTAAAGATGCTCATCGCCGCATCACTTGAAACAGGCGAGCTGTTCAACAACCAGTACCAGCATCAAGCGAACGAAGACGGGGACTTACTTTTCATCGCGGTGATCCGGCTGCATGCTCGATGTTGCCTCCTCGCTCAGGAAGTGTCATGGCTTCTAGAGGGGGGGTTCCCGTCAGCAGCGATGTCTCGCTGGCGGACGCTTCACGAGGCTGCCGTGGTCTCGCTTTTCATTTCGGGCCGCGGACAAGACGTTGCGGAGCGTTACCTCCTGCACGACCATAAAGACGCTTACGACTATGCGAAGATCTTCCAGGAGCAAGCGGCTGCCCTCGGTCCGGACTACGAGCCATTATCGGCCGAAGAGATGGAGCGTCACGAAGACAGAAAACGTGATCTGTGCTCGCGATTCGGAGATTCGTACTGGAAGCAATGGGGCTGGGCGGCGAACGCCCTAAACATAAAGAATCCCCACTTCACAGCCATCGAGGCGGCGGTAGGACTGGAGTACCTTCGCCCGTTCTTTAAGATGGCCTGCCACAGCAACCACGCTGGGAGCCGGGGGATCTGGTTTGATATAGGCCTTCCTGCTCCAGACATGCCGATCATGCTGGCCGGTCCCTCCGACGCCGGGTTCTACGACCCCGGAGTAAGCACCGCCATCTCGATCACGCATGCCTCAAGGGCGATGTTGGGACTTCGAGCGAGCGAAACCGCTGTTGTGTCGAGACTGGTCATCGAGAAGTTGACGGGGCTTTGCGAAGCCGCATTCAGTGAAGCCGAAGCCTTGTATCAAGAGGAGTTCGAGAGACGTGGAGAGGAGAAGAAAGCTCCGCCTGCCTGATGGCCGTTCAGACAGCTAGCCGTCCGACGAGCATGCTAACGGCCGGGCCCGTCATCGTCGACGAGCCCGGCCGTTCGACGCTCCGTCGCGTCGGCTCCCCGTCACAGCAGCGTGGCGAGGTCGATCTCCTCCAGCTCGCGGCGAGTCTCCGGCGGCAGGGCCCGCAGCATGTCGTTCACGGTCGTGCGGCCGAGGCCGAGGACGCCGCCGATCGCCCGGCAGGGGGCGCCGGCGGCGGCGAGGCGGACCATCAGCGTCAGCCGGGTCGCCGCCACCCGTTCGGCCGGCCACCGGCCCCTCTCGCGATCGTAGGCCGCGCGGCTCGCGTCGGTGCCGTGGATTCCGAGGTAAATGTCGCGGCCGTCGATCGTGACGACGGCCTGGCCGCTCGGTTTGTGGAGGCGATAGGACGGGGTGCGGGAGGAATTGCGAGGCATGGCGATGCTCCAAAACCGGTAGACTACCGACTTCGGCCGCACCACCTCCGCCCGGAGGGTGAGCCCTAACTTAGGGCTACGGCTTGGGTTGAGGAATGGGCGATGAGGGATTCGAACCCCCGACCTCCTACGTGTAAGAAAACCACCCTAGCCGATTCTCCTGTGTTTTCAGGGGTATTCGGGGTACAATCGGGCCCGCGAGCGGGCGGTTTTGTACCCCAACCTTCGACCCAGGAGACTCGGCCATGGCTCTAAAATGCTTGATGAGCTGGCAGCCTGACAAGGCTAGATGGCGGAAGATGGTGAAAGGGAGGTGGTACTTCGTCACCCCCGAGACCCTGGGAGCCCCCCCGACGAAGGAGGCCTCCGCCGCCAAGGCCAACGCCTGGATGCGGGCGAAGCTGGCGGAGTTGGCCGCGGCCGAGGAAGTCGCGCATCCGCACGCCCCTCGGCTGTCGGAGCTGGCCCGTCGGGTCGACTGGGCTCGTCGGAACGGGGAGGACGCGGCTGCGGCGAACATCGAGGCGGAGATCGGGTTGATCCGTTCGGGGGAGTCTCCGGCCGACGACGCTTGGATCCTCGAGGAGGCTTTCCGGGCGCAGTTCGGCCAGGTTCCTCCTTCGATCGATCAGCTCCGGATGCTGTACGCGACCGAGAGCGTCTGGCGGGATCGTCTCGCCCGGGTCGACGCGGTCCCGCCCGATCGGACGATCGCGGCCCGGGTCGCGAGGTTCCTCGAGCTTGAGCGGGCCCGCCTCGACGCTGGGGACATCTCGGGTGCCTCGTTCGACGGGGCTCGGCGATGCCTGGGGATGTTCAGAGACTGGTGCGGCCCCGAGCTGGACGTCTCGTCGATCGACGCTGATCGGTTCGAAGGGTGGTGGCTGCATCTGGTCGGGACCCGGCTCTCGACTGAGTACAAGAAGAAGCTCCTCCGCCACGCGAGGACCTTCATCGAGTGGCTCGCGTCGAAACGGCTGGTTCCCCTGCCCCCCAACCTGTCGTCCCGTCGCTATCGGTTCGGCGGTTCGCCCGCGGCGGTCCCGACGCTTCCGCCGGAGACCGTCCGTAAGCTGATCGAGGGGGCCCCGGGCCAGCTCCGCCTTCACCTGCTGTTGATGGCGAATTGCGGGATGGGCCAGAAAGACATCTCGGACATCCGCCCGGAGGAGATTGACTGGAGGAGGGGGAGGATCACCCGGAAGCGGTCCAAGACTAGTGATCGAGAGACCGTCCCGACAGTCGAGTATCCCCTTTGGCCCGAGACTTGGGAGCTGTTGGAGGGGGCGGGACATCGGACGGGCGATCACGCCCTGAAGACGGAGTCCGGTCGGGCCTGGGTGCGGGAGTGGACGACCGAGGACGGAGTCCGCCACAAGTGCGACGCGGTGAAGTCGAATTACGCCCACCTGGCCCGCCGCCTGAAGATCCAGACCCCGATGAAGCTGATCCGCAAGACTTCGTCCTCCCTCCTGGACACTCACGAGACCCACTCGAGGTACGCCCTGCTCTTCCTGGGCCATTCTCCGCGGTCGATCGCCGATCGGCATTACATCAAGCCGTCTCAAGACCGCTTTGATGCGGCCGTGCGCTGGCTCCGCGAAGCCTACGGATTCGGGTCGTAGGCGGGAGCCAGCGAAGATGTTCGATACGGAGGGCCCGGTCTCCCTACTAGGGAATTCGGGCCCTTTTTTGGGCACCGAGACACGTTCTGAGTCGGTGCGGGTAGGAAGCGTGCGGCGTAAGGTATATAAGGGTATTACCCTTGAATACTATATGTACAAGCACAAGAATCTATGGCTTTGAATTCCGGACACGGCGGTCCGGGCGGGAAGCGAGGCCCCGCCTTACAGCCCCTTGCCGGCCGGGCGAAGCCCCGGCCAACTCAAAGACCTGTACAAGCACTAGAAGCACACGCGAGCCCAAGACGCCAATACCGAGACAGACACGCACACGCACTACCACTACGAACGGTTGGAGGGGGGGCCCGGAGAGAGGGACAGGGATCTTAGTTAGGAGCCTTCGGCTCTATGAAAGATCAGGATCTCTGGCCTCGGCACCCGGGCCCGTCGGTCGCCGAAGCGGAATCGCGAATCGGAAGAACGGAAGCGGAATCGAAGTCCCTCGGACGGGGGTCCTCGGGCCTGGGGTTGGGTTCGGGGGGATCAGCTTTCTAGGTTGGGGGGACTTCCAATGCCCAGGGCGGTGCGCGGAGAGAGGTATCGGACCTTGCAGGTCCCCTTGGAGGAGACCGACTGGCGCCGGCTCCGGGCTGCGGCGAGCCTTCGTGGGATGGAACTCGGCCCCCTGGTGCAGATCATTCTGAAGAGGCTGGGGACGGGGCGACTGGATCTTCCCGGGGTCCCTGAGCCGATCTCCCTTCACCCGGGCGAGCCGGAGGCTCTCGGGTCGGAAGGGGGGGCTTCCTGATGGCCCTCTCCTCCCCGGTCGACCTGGCGGAGATCGGCGGCGACCTTGAGCTGGCACGGATGACGGCTCGGCACGTCCGGGCGGCTCTAGCTGCGGGGATTGACTGCTTCTACGCATATCCGGGCGGGCTTGTGGTCGAAACCCCTGGAAGTCCTCCCCTGAGGGCGGCGGCTCAGAGGACCTGGATACTCTGGATCGCCCAACTTCGGCGAAGCCTCGGCGCGGCGACGAAGAGGCGGAGCCTCGCGGCCGGTGCCACGGACCTCGATAAGCAACTCGCCTGGCGCGGGGTGATGGTCCGAAATGGTCATCCAGTGGCCTGGACCGACTGGACTCCCGGCGAAGCCGCTCGGGTCCACGACGCGGGGATCGTCCCGACCCTGAAGATGATCGAGGCTGCGGAGGACTTATCTGGTGTTTTCGGCGAAGTAAGGTGAAGAATGAATCGAGTCGCGGAGCGAGCGATGCAGAGTTTTCGGCCAGCTGGCGTTTGAAGCCACCCTTTGGATGAAGAGATTCGCGGAGCGAGCGGCGGAGAGTTCGGAGCCGGCTAGAGCCTGTTATTGACTTATCGCCCGTCGTTTGCTCACGTTAGGTCATGAGCACGACACGAAAGGGTTACCCCAGCGACGTGAGCGACGCCGAGTGGGAGTTCCTGCTGCCGTACCTGACGCTGATGCGGGAGGACGCCCCGCAACGAGAGCACCCGCTTCGCGAGCTGTTCGACGCCCTGCGTTACGTGGTCGAGACGGGCCGCCCCTGGCGGTTCCTGCCGCACGACCTCCCGCCCTGGGAGGCCGTCTACCAGCAGGCCCGGCGTTGGCTCCAGGCCGGCGTCTTCGAGCAGGCCGGCCACGACCTCAGGGCCGTCGTGCGATTCCTCGCCGACCGCGGTCCGGAGCCCTCGGCCGCGATCCTCGACTCGCGGACGCTGCAATCGACGCCCGAGAGCGGCGGCCGGGCCGGCTTCGACGGGGCCGAGAAGAAGAAGGGCTCGAAAGTCCACGCGGCCGTCGACACGCTGGGGAACCTGCTGGCGTTGAAGGCGACGCCGGCCGACGAGCAGGACCGGGCCCAGGTCGCCGACCTCGTCAAGGCGGTCCGCGAGGCCACCGACGAGACGGTGGAGGTCGCCTTCGTCGACCAGGGTTACACGGGGGCGGACGCCGCCAGGGCCGCCGAGTCGGAAGGCGTCCGCCTGGAGGTGGTCAAGCATACCGAGGCCGAACGCGGCTTCGTCCTGCTGCCGCGACGCTGGGTCGTGGAGCGAAGCTTCGGTTGGCTCGGTCGCTTCCGCCGCCTGGCCCGGGACTACGAACGCTTGAACGAAACGTTGACGGGTTGGCATTGGGTCGCCTTCGTCGGCCTCCTGCTGGCCAGGGTAGCTGGCAACAGTTCATAACAGGCTCTAGAGTTTCCAGCCACGCCGAGTTTCCTGCCGCCGAGTCGTTGGCCTTCGGCCGCGCATGGCCCGGGCGAGTCGCTCCTTCGGAACGGCCACTGTCTTGACTTCCACGACATGGCGATGGGCACGGGGACCCCCGGTAGGACCCGAGACCACGTGAACCCAGCCTGAGCCGATCAGACGGTCGGGGGTTCACCGATTCTCCGCCCATCCACCTTGGCTTCGGCGATCGGCGGGGCCACGTCACCATCTTCTCGGGTAGTCCTCCACCCATTTCGGTAAGTCCGGGAACGCCTTGCGGACCTGGACGCCCGAGCTCAAGGAACTCCGCCTCCGCTTCTGGGGGATGGGGACGGGGGGGGTCGGCAGGGTCCGGAGCACGCCGAGCACGTCCCGGACGTGGGCGAGGGTGTTGGACTTCGACAGGCCGCAGAGTTGGGCGAGGAGCTCGTAAGTCGGGTGGATCCTGATCCAGACCAAGGTCACCAAGAGTCGGTCGCGATCGTCGAGCTTCGACTTGGGGCCTGCGCCCGGCTTCCGCTTCCGGAGCCTGAGCGGCTTCACGGGCTCGGCCTGATCGATGAAGACGCCGAATCGATGCCGGAGCGACCATTCGATCCAGCTCGGGGGCTCTCCGTAGCGCCCCACGATCTCCCAATAGCGGGCGTCAAGGTGGGCTCGTTCCGGGTCGAGTTCGCCGAGATAGCGTCGTACGTCCAGGGGCATGAACCGACACAGCTTGGCCACATGCTCTTCGACTTGGCGCTTCTGCTCGGTCGTGGCGCGCTTCGTCCGAAGCGCGGCTAGAGGACGCAGCTTCTCCTGGGCCTCGACGAATTCCCGGAACAGCGCGTCGAAATCGGCGACGGCCAAACCAGAGAACGGCTCGAACTCCCCGGGTTTCTGACGAAGGGTGTTGTATAGCAACATCTTATGGCCTCAGCGTGGCCCTCCTTATTGCAGACCTTGGCGCAACAGGCGACGCCGGCGCAATTGCAGACTTTCGTCATGGGCCGTTTATGCGGAACTTTACCGCGGTAAAGCGGCCAGCCCCGGGCGGGGCCCCTGTCGGGGCCCGTCGCGACGCGGGGCGGACCGGAGGTGGTGCGATGTCCAGAATGACTCGAAACGGAGACGATTCAAGGGCCAACAGGCAGAAGCCCGAGGCGAAGGCGGACGCCGGGAACATGCAGGATGCCGCGGTCGCGAAGCTCCTCAAGTTGGCCGAGGGCATGGGGTTCCGGGTGGTCGGAGACGCTCAGGTGCGGGTCACGCAGGGGAGCGGCGCGAACAAGAAGAGCTGGGCGCTGGGCGACATCGGTTTCGCGAAGTACATGACGGCCCTGTACTACGACGAGGAGGGGGCGCAGCGCCTCCCGCCGAAAGGCTCGGTGGAGGCGGCGTTGAAAATCCTCGAGGGCCGAGCGTGGAAGGCGCGCTTCCAAACGGTCGTCCGGCTCAGCCCCCAGCTTACGGAGCTCAAGCCGGTGGTCGTGGCCCTGGCCCGAGCGATGGGCGAGCTGTCGGGGCCGCCGATCTCCTTCAAGGGTCCCCTGACAACCGTCGCCAAGAAGGAGTTCCCGGGCGTGCTGGTCCCTTTGACCGAGGACGCGATCGGCCGGGCGTTCGGCGGCCTCGTCGATGCGCTCCGGACCGAGGGCGTCGAGCTCCGTCGCTGGAGACGCGAGGGGGGGACGCGTCGCGGGTGGACCCTCAAGGACCTCCGCGACGACGCCTCGGAGGTGTCCTGGGACACTTCGGGGGACACTTCCGAGGACGCTTCGAAGGACGCTCGCGGCGGCCCGCACGGGGGGACGAAACCGGGCGACGACCAGGCCGCTCGCCTCGCGAGGATCACCGCGCGACTGCACCAGTCTCTCGAGAAGGGGGGCGAATCATGAGCACGACGAATCGAGTGGCGCTTCCCACGCCGCAGGAGATCCAGCGTTATACACCACGACGTTGGGCCGACTGGATGGGCAACACTCGGGCGAAACTCTTCCTCCAGGCCCTGGTGCGGGCGGGGGGGCGTGGCACGAACCTGCTGCTATATGGCCCACCGGGCTCGGGCAAGACGACCGGGATGCTCATGGCGCTCCGGGCGCTCCGGTGCCAGCGGCTGGATCCTTCGACGCTCGACCCCTGCGGCGCATGCGAGCCGTGCAAGATCCGATGGACGCGCCGTTGGGGTTACGGACTTTCGCCCCACATCGACGTCTTCGAGTGCCGAACCACGACCGTAGAGGAGTTCCGCCATGACCTCGGATGGGTCCAGGACAACGTGATCTTCCCCCCCGCCGAGCACACCAAGCTGGTTTTTCTCGATGAGGCCCAAGAGCTTCAGACGGGGGGCCGGAAAGACGTGCTCCTGCCGCTCCTGGTCGGGGAGGTCCCTCCGGGCGTCGTGCCTCCGGTCTGGCTCGCGGCCGCGACGGACGACGTCCACCGCCTGGGGCCCGCCTTCCTCCGGAGGTTCACCCTGGCGAGCACCGAGCCGCCCGCGCAGGAGGAATTCGAGGATTGGGTGGTGGACCGCGCCGCCGAGTTCGGGATCTGCATTGAGGGCCCCGGGGTCGTGACCCTGCTGATCGACCGCTGCCTCGCGGCGCAGATGACCTCGTCGGCGCTCGACGTCCTCGCGCAGGTCGTCCTGCTCGACCCCGACCGGAGGGAGCTCACCCGCGGCGTGGTCGAGTCGGCCGTCATCGGGGGCTCCGCCCCGCCCTGAAGGCCGGGCGGGGGGCTGCCCTCGGCCCCGGGGGGGAGGAGGGGCACCTCGGCGTCCATCTCCCCCGGAACTCCACCGATCGCGCAGGTCGACGTGAGCGACATCGTCGGACCCGACGAGGAACCGATCTATCGGGTGGGCCCGCTGCTCAGCGACGGCGAGACCAATCACAAGCAGGCCTTGGGCCTCTCGCTCTACCCGGAGTACCTGCCGGTGAACCTGTCTCTGGCGCCGGATCGGAGCTCGGGTTACCGGGTCTGCCGCTTCGCGACCGAGGGATGCGGGGGCGGCAAGTGCACGTACTCGGCGGGGAACGGCAACCAAGCCGCGACCCGCCTGCCGCGGATCGCGAAGACTCGCCTCTTCTTCCGGGATCGCGAGCTGTTCCGGTGGAAGCTCTTCTACGAGCTTGAAGCCTTCCGCGAGCGGGCACGGAGAGAGGGGCGTACGCTGGTGGTCCGCCTCAACACTTACAGCGACCTCGCGTGGGAGACCCTGGAGCCGGACCTCTTCACCGAGTTCCACGACGCGCGATTCCTCGATTATACGAAGGAGTACGAACGCATGACGAGCGAACTGCCGCCGAACTACAGCCTGCTGTTCTCGCGCAGCGAGGAGAACGACGCGCAGGCCCGGGAGCTGCTCTCCCGGGGCCACAACGTCTCGGTCGTCTTCGAGGTCGCGCCCGGCGTGGACCTGCCGACGCGCTGGCCCGACCCGGAAGGGGGATTCGAGGTCATCGACGGGGACCACCACGACTACCGGTTCCTCGACCCCATGCCGAGGGTGGTGGGCCTCCGTCGCAAGGGCTGGCGGCTCGGAGGCGACACGACCGGCTTCGTGGTGCACCCGGAGTCCGCGCACCTCGGGTAGTCGTCGACCCGGAACCCGAGGACTCCACGTCCTCGGGTTCCGGGTCGGATGGTGACATGCTACTTAACTGGGGGATCATTACGCGGAGCAGTTCACGGGGGTAGTAACTTGCGCCTGGGCTGCGGGTCTGGTAGATCGGAGGTATGTCGCCCGCACCGCCGCTACCCCCGGATGTCTGGGACGCTGCCGGCCGAGCGCCAGCGAAAGGGCGTGGCATTGAACCTGAAGTTCGCCAAGTTCCCGGCGGCGAAGCCGCTGGAGGACTTCGACTTCAAGGCGCAGCCGGGGCTGGACCGCCGACTGATCGAGGACTTGGCGACGGGGCGGTTCATCTACGAGGGCCGCAACATCGTCCTGCTCGGGCCGCCGGGGCGGGCAAGACGCACCTGGCGATCGGCCTGGGGATCATGACGGCCGAGCGCGGGCATCGCGTCACGTCCACGACGGCGGTCGACCTCGCGGCGCGGCTGACCGAGGCGATGGACTCCAACCGCCTGCACCGGGCGACGCAGGTGATGACGCAGCCGAAGCTGCTGATCGTCGACGAGGTGGGGTACCTAGGCTTCGACACGCCGCAGGCGAGCCTGCTGTTCCAGGTGATCTGCCAGCGCGATACTAGAAGGAGCAGAGCGTGGTGCTGACGAGCAACAAGCCGTTCGGCGAGTGGGCGCAGGTGTTCGCCGTCCGCGGCGTTGGACCGGCTCCTGCACCGGGCGACGGTGATCAACATCCGCGGGGACAGTTACCGACTCAAAGACCGCCGCCGGGCCAAAAGCGCGACGAGGGGACGAATCGAGATCGGAGACGGACCCCGCGAAGTCAGCGACGCATGGTCAGAGGAGTGGGGCAGTTTCAGACGATCGAAAGTGGGGCAATTTCAGTCGATCGTTGACATTCGAGTTCGCCAACGACGACCACCGGACGCTGAAGTCGCACGCCTTGGGCAAGGACGGCGAGCGATATCCCTTCATGACGGCCCGATAGACCCGCAGGAAATGACGTCTCTGGCGGCCGCAGCAGAGAATCGTGCTCAGAGAAAGGCCATGCGCGAGCACACGGTCCCACCGGTCCTGAACGTCTCGGACATCGTCGAGAACTTCGCCAGGGGCAGCCCTCCTGCCTTCAGTAACTTATGCTCTGTCGATGCACCCCGCGGTGGTTGCCTGACTCAAGGCGTTGAGGGGACGATCGCGGCCGCCCGACGCGTCGCGGAGCGGCGAAATCCAACGTGCGGCCGACGAGATGGCGTAGCGGGTCAGGATCGTCAAGTGATTCCTGCCGTTTCTCATTAGCATCCCCATATCCGTCGATATCGAACGGCTGGCGATAAAGAGGGATAAGTTGCTCCGTCAGATGCTGGCTGCTGTCCCGATCTCCTACGTAGCGACCGAAGAGCGGGTATGCTCAACTCTATAGCGCTCAGGAAGCTACTGAAGACAGGCGAACTGAGGACGCGTGAATTGCACCCGTGTTCCAGATTCCGCAAATGATTTAACCGCATGCAATTGCGGAAACAGTTGGGTGGGGCTGTCGGACGGGTGCCGGGAGGACGTGGCATTCCGCGAGATTGTCGGGAAATGGCGTCGGCTGACGCCTTCCGTCAGGGCTTTGATCATGGAATTGGTGCGGGGCGTGTGACTCTCGGGGCGGGGGTTGGAGGCGAAGCGAATGGAACCCGGATCGAGGGAACGGCTCAGGCCGTTCTCGGGAATTTGATCCTGGCGAACCGGAACCACCCCGGACGACATGGGCTCAGCTCTTCCGTACGTAGCGCATCTCGAGCGGGCTCCACTCAGCCTCCAACATGAGTCGGTTCAGGTCTTCCATGGCATCCGGCTCCTCGGCTCCACACGGCACCCAGCCGCGGCCTGGGACGAGTTTGGCGAACCAGCCGAATTCGATGCATTCGGCAACGCCGGGATAAAACCCAGACCAATTCAGCCGGACGGCCTTCTGCTCGGCTGTGCAAGGGCACGACAGAACCTTCCCTCCGCAGTTCGGGCACTGCTCGAGGTCACATCGCTTCTGGTGCAACGCCCCAGGCGAGACGCCGCAGTCGGGACATTTTTGAATCTTATCAGCCATCGCCAATCCTTCTCACCGTGCTGGCCATCCGCCGGCATTCTGGGCTTCCCGGACTCGGCAGGCCCAGATACACCTGTGCAGATTTTAGCGGGATCGAAAGTCAAGGAGAACCACTTCGCTCGGTTTGCGCGCATGCTTGCATCGATCTCTCGCAGCTCACACTGAAACGGTCTCGTCGGACGGCCCGTGGAGTTGGCCGACGTCGGTGGGGTGAGGAGGCAGGCGGTCGAGCACATGGGGGATGCCTAGAAGGTCGGCCGGCGGAGCGCAAGCGCCCACGTCAACTCGGCTTGCCCTTTGGGTTAGCCGACTGCCACTTGGCCAGACGACTTCGATTTCCCTCCGTTAGCCGTAACCTCTGAATCGTCGGCATGCCCCTTCGGGATGATGACCGGCTCGCAGGCCAGGCTCTTCCGGAAGGCTGCCCCTAGGTTGACGGTCTGGCCCCGAAGCGCCTCCCAGCATCGCTTAGCCTTGCACCACTCGCCGATGTTCTGCCCCCCGGGAGGCGACGTGATGCACTGCTGGGCCGCGAGGCCGATCCTCGCGATAGCCTGCTCGACTGGCTCGCTCAGCTCCTGCTCTTTCCAGATCCTGTCGAGGTCGAGGCGGCCCCCCGTTGAGTGGGCGAGGTAGGCGATCGAGTAGGTCACGATGTTCGCCTTGTAGCCGCCGAGGTCGAGGCCCTGGATGATCTGGTCGGTGCGCTTGAACAGGATCGCGAGGGCGACGATCCGGTTGAAGTCACGCGTCTCAACCTTGTCCCAGGCCGCCACCCCGCGCGCCGCGGACATGAACTGGAGGAAGTTCTTCTGCGCGCCCAAGCTCACGACGTGGGGCAGCTGGTGCCAGGAGTTAAGGAGCTTCCCGATGTCAGTCTTGGAGAAACGCTGGGTCGGCGGGTAGAGCTCGCGGAACCGCTTCTTCCTCGCGAGCGTTCCCAGCCGCCCCTGTTCGTAGAGATACTGCCCACGCACCCTCTCGTAGAACCAGTAGGACTCCTGTCCCCCCGCAGGAGCCGGGGCCAGGGTCGTCCGCGACAGCTTTTCGATTCGGACGTGGAAGGCCTCGTTGGCCGCGAAGTCCGCCTCGCTCACCTTGTTTTGGCTGTTCGCGTACTGCGAGATCAGCGGGACGACGCCCTCGACGGCCTCCTCCGGGACGACGGTCAGCTTGGTCTGCACCATGACCCCGTCCAGCTTCGCCCCGTCCTTGAAGCGGGCGTGGTGTATGGTGGCGGTCGTCTGCCCGCCATTGACGATCTGGAGGTTTCGGATGTGGGTGATGGCACGTCCGCCGCCCGGGACCTCGACCAAGGTGACCGCGTCCGCCACGGCGGAGATTCCGTTGTTGAACGCCAGGAACCTCTGAGGCTCGTTGATCAGCGTCCGCCTGATGCCCTGATTGACCTTGCCTCTGATCTGCAGGAACGCCCGGACGTTCCGCTCGAGCATCCGAAGACCATGCGTCTCGTACAGCTCGGACAGGATCTCGCCGGGGAGGTAGGTCAGGTAGACCGCGCAGTCGCCCGCCGCCCCGGGGGTGACCAGGCAGGGCAGGTTCTGGCCGAACTGCTTCTTGAGGTCGATCTCGATCGGCTCGGCCTGGCTGCCCGAGGTCTCGAAGCGATGGAGCCTGGTGATATCCCAGATCTCGCAACTCAGCTTGATGCCGGCAAGCCGGTCGTCGTCCGATTTGGCCGACATTCCGTACTTGGTGAGCTTGACCTGTCCGTCGGTGAACAGGAAGAGCCGTACTTTCTCGAGCGACTTCCGGTGCTGGTAGATCCGGTGCGCGACGGCGTGCAGCTCGGAGGATTGTTCCAGAGTGCGGTGCAGGCCGTCGAAGCACTTGCCGAGGAACGCCGCGAGACGCCGGAACTGGGCGTCGACCAAGTCCTTGCCGACCGTCGGCGGCGGGCTCCCCTTCGCGTGGATGCAGGTGAACAGGTCGAGTCGCCCGTCGTCCTCGCTCAGGTGATACCCATTCACCTCGATCCCGCGCGCCTTGTGGTAGCAGTCCTCGCCGCCATCCAGCACGCCCAGCCCCTCAAGCCGCTCGATCATCACGCGGGTGAACGTGTTGATCCAGTAACCCGACCCTTCCGCCGAGGTGGACTGGTCATCGACCTGCAGGCGCAACTCATCCGCATATTCCTGCAGGCTCACGTCCACCTTCATGGGCCGGCCCCCGTTATCGTGCCGATCACCGTCGCCTCATCGACCCGGTGACGCATACACTCTGCCACGCTTATGGAATAACGTACCGCGCCGACGCCGACTTTCAGGCCGGCCTCGACGATCCGCGGGAAATCGCCCGCCACCTGAAAATAGTTCGCGGCCCTGATCGCGTAGCCGGTTTCGAGATACTGGGGCGAGTGCGCGTCCAGGTAGCCGGCATCAATCAGCCGACTCTCGAACGATTCCGATGGCAGGGCCTCACCGGCGAGCGAAGCCCTGACGGCGGCGACCAGCGCAGGAAGCGTCTCCGCGCCACTTGGCCGTTCCTCCAGGGAGAGGTGCAGGACGAAGAGCAGCCCCTCCGCGTCGAGCTGCCTCTCGCTAGCGATCTCGAGCACCTGATGAAACTTGGCGGTCGTCGACTTCACTTCGACGGACGACTCGGAAAACTGGAAGTCCTGGTCGGCGGCGAGCGGCCCCCTCCAGGCGTCGACCGCCACTCTTGCATCGATGCTGCTGCCGAGCAACGTCTGGAGGAATTTCAGCTCGCCGAAGAGGCCCTGCCGGGCTGGAGGCGCGAGGCCTTCGGGTGCCGTCCGATCCAGGAACTGCTGCCACTTGCGCAGCCTCGCCACGAGTGCCTCGGCGGCAGCCGGGCCGTCCGCGGCGCGCCCCAGATGGCGGGCGAGGTCCTCGCAAACGACGGTGTAGATGTCGGCGTACCGCGACTCAATCAGGCGCACGGCGACGGTCGCCTGTCCTGCCCTGGGTTTGGCCATCGAGATCTGCGATACCTCGATCCCCGCAGAACGGGGGAGTTTCCCGGCCCTCGCGAGCGGCCCGGACGGCACGCCGACCAAGAGGACGCGATTCCCCGCGGGAAACTCGATCGCCGCGCGCATGTCGCACGGGGAGTCGATCCCCACCCGGCGGGAGAGGTAGCCGGCCTCCGGCCTCGCGGGGTCGTTAGAGATCTCCTGCCATAGCGTCTCGAGGCTCATTCCTCGCCCCCGAATTCCTGGGCGAAGTAGACGTTGTTCACCCGGTACCTGAGGCGCTCGGTCCGGGAACCACCCGGGAAGCTGATGGCGAACCCGATGGGGATCTCCTCCACTGCTGCCGGGCCGGGTTCGAGCGGGTAGATCAGCAGCAGCCCGCGGGTCACGGGTCGGCGGTCGCGGATCTGGACACCGCCCGGCACGTCCGGCTCCTTCTTACCGTCGGCTGACCGGTTCGGGTCGGCTCCCCAGGCCTGCCGGGTCGCGTCCAGGGCTGCTGCGATGTCGGCCTTCGTCATGTCGAGCGTTTCGTCGGACGGGCTCACGAGGCGGCGGATCGTGTAGCGAGCCCTCTCATCGTCCGCCTTAAAATCCTGTCCGATGTGCTGCCGCTTGATCAGGCCGACGCGGTGGCCGCCAATCTCCCGCTGTTCCGCCTCCTTCTGGCTGCTGGAGATGAGCGCGACGGTCCACTCCGTCAATTCGTCTTCCCTGAGGCAGTTCTGGATGTAGGAGCGGATGAGCGGGATGCGGACCTTGTCGACGTCGTTGGGGACCCTGAACCGGCCCAGGAAGTCGTCCAGCACCCTCTCGGTCGGCACGCCGTCCCAGATGAGCGTGGCGAGCGGCTTCTTGTCCGTCCGTTCCCGCGGCTTGCCGAGGCTAGCGACGAAGTCCTCGACCGCACTCCTGTTCCGAGCCAGGGTCGGCCGGTCCCTGAAGAGAGAGATCGTCTCGCTGATGCCGCCCGAGTAGGTCAGCTCCATCTGAACGCCATGCCGCATCTTGACGCCGCTGGTGATGAGCAAGTCGGGGTGGCACCGGACTCGGTGTCCGTACTGTTCCGGCGTGGAGCGGGCGAGGGCCATCTCGTCGAAGCGGCTCCTGAGTTCCTCGCTCGCGATTGAGATGTGCTCGTACCAGCCGATCAACTCGTCCGTGGTGTAAAGGCGGCAAAGGTCGAGATAGCCGGGACGGTACCCGAACCAGCGGCCCATTTGCATAAGGGTGTCGTACATCTTGGTGGAGCGCAGGTAGTAGCTGACGCTCAGCCCCTCGAGTGTTAACCCGCGCGACAGCTTGTCGCCGCCAATGGCGATCACGCTCAGGCCCTGCGAGGCGTTGGCGGAGTAGTCGAGGATGTCCCCGGCCATCCCGTTCACGACACGGACCTTGATCCACCGGGCCGCGTCCTGGAGGTGGGCCTCGACCTCTTCCCACACCAGAGCCTGGTACTCGTCCTCGCCGGAGAGGCGCGTAGCATTCATCCGGTCAGTGGTCGGCTCGAAATCACGCTCCCATAATGCCTTCAGCTGCGGCATGAGAGCCTCGCCCGCCGCGCCTTGGCCGCGCCTCAGCACCTGCTCGATCCAGGTCATCTCCTCAGCGATTTGCCGTGAGATGGTTTCCTGGACGTTTGTAAATTTCGTGACATGGACCAGCATCGAGCTGTGCTTCATCGCCTGCCCGCGGGCGCGCCGGGCGGCACAGACAAGCACGAAGGCCCGAATCGCCTCCTTGAGCGTATCGGGGAGTTCCCCGGGTACATGACCATTCTTGTGTTTGTCCGGAACCCATCCCTGATAGTCGGCGATTGGGCGAATGATCGGCAGGGGTTCCCTCTCTTCCAGGCCGGCCTCCGGGTCGGCGTCGTGGCCGAATACCCGGGCCGGGCCGACGTAGTTGGAGGGGGCCGGCATGTTCTTGATGAAGCTGCGGGGGAACAGGTCCTCGCCGTGCTTCGCCGTCTTTCCCTTCTCGTGGATGAAGATGTTGGCGAACGGCGTCGCCGTGTACCCGATATATGCAGTCTGCTCGAAGTGGTACAGGAGCTTCCGTATCAGCCCGTTGATGGCTTTCGGGTCGTGATCGGGGTCGGGCTTCCCGTCCTCATTGATGTTGCCAACGCCGGTGTCTACGGACGCGTAATCCGCCTCGTCATCGATCACGATGAGGGGCACGCCACGCACGAGCTTCCTGCCCTCGGCCCCCGGGGTGGCATAGAACTCCACCCAGCGCAGCAGGTTCTTCAGCACTCCGGCGTTCTTCTTGACCACGAACAGGAGTGGCTTCCCGCCCGGCTGAATCTTGAACCTGTCGGCCACGGCCCGGTTGAAGTCCCCATTCTGGGAGCTGTTGGTGATGGTGTCCGGCGCGGGGCAACTGGGGTCCAGGTTGCCGACCCCGACCAGCTTCATGCCCCCCTCCTGGAAGATCTGGCTACTCTCGTAGCCGAGGAACCCCTCGTCGAGGCGGAGCTGCGTCTGGCTGCGGAGGTTGTCGTGCCCGCCGGCGAGGACGACGATGAGCTTGTACCCCGCGTCGGCCGCCTTGCAGATCAGCCCGGTGTAGTGGGCCGTCTTCCCCGACTGGACATTGCCGCAGATGAGGCCCCGCCGATCCCATGCGCCTGGACGGGCAGGGTATTCGATCCAGCCGAGTACCTCTTCGATAAGCTTGTCCGTTCGGTCAATGACCTTCGGGGGCCAGTTCGCCTCCTCCTCGAGGAGCCGGGCGTACCGCTTCCAGTACCGCCAGCCCGTGGCGGCCTCGATCTCGGCATGGCGGGTTTCCAGCCACGGCTCGTGGCCGGCCTGATCAACCAGGATCGCGCCAATACCTATGGTCACGTTGAAGAGCGTCTCAAGCTCCCTCACGAGCCGATCACGATCCTCATCGTCCAGCGGTACCAGTTTGCGTGCCTGCTCAACCTGCTCCCGGATGCAACCATCGGGGAGCGGGCGAGGAGCGGACTTGAGGAGCACCTGCGCCACCTGCCTGACCTGCTCGTACGGTGTCGTCATGACCTGGTGCCCTTCTTTTTCACCGAGGCAGGAGGCAGGATCGCCTCGACCAGATGCCCGTGCTCTGCGAACGCCTCCATCCCCCGCAACCGCTCCGAGGCTTCGGAATCGGAGAGCCCCGCCGCTCGCAGGGCGGCGTAAACCTGCCGGATGACTCCCGAGATGTCCTTGTCGGGCGCCTTCTCGAAGGGCTGGGAGTGCGCATCGGGCTTCTCGGTTTCTTCGAGCCAGATCCTCCGGATCGGCACGGTCTCCTCGAGCAGCCTCAGGAGCGCGACAAGAGTTGGGCGGAGTTCCTTGGATTCGGCGAGGCATCGGGCGATCAGCGGGTGCTCACGGTTGACGACGTACCCGATTTTCCCCGCCCGCTCGGCCGCGTTCCAGACAGGATCGACCGGTCCGGTCCGTCGCGGCGCGGCTGCGCCACCGCGGTGCCGGTAGACCGCTACCGCCTTCTTGCGGACCCCCTCGGCGATCCAGCGGAGCCGCTTGCGAAGGTGCGCGGGCGGCCTCGCTGTCGACTTCTTGACGTCGATGTCCCACTCCCGGTCCGCGGCGTTGTTTATGTCGACCCGGATCCGTGCGAGCTTGTAATGTTCCTCCTTGGTGAAGCCCAGCCCCAGCCAGTCGCCGGGCACGAGGAGGCGGCGGTTCCGGTAGACGTAGAAGCCCTGCTGGGCGTTCCACCCCGCCGGCCCGCCGGCGGCGCGGTGGGCGTCCCTGGTCAATCGGTCGTGGTGGGGCAGAACGAACTCCTGTACCTCGACGCTGCCAGAAGAGGTCTCGAGCGTTTCGACCGGCCCGGCCTGGGTGGCCGTTTCATCCTCCAGGAAGGGGTCCCAGGGGACGACCCGCTCCCGTTCACCCTGCCCGTTGATGAAGAGCCTGATCGAGCCCTTCCCCTTGAGGTACCGGTGGAACACCATCCCGAGGTGCTCCTCGACATGCTGTACCAGTTCGAGGAATCTCTGGTGGTCCGTCTTGTTCGTGGTCTCGGTCCCCGTTACCAGCCTGTCCATCTGCTCCCACAGGACCACCGTCCCGTGTCGCAGCTTGCCGATCTGGGCCAGGCGCGGCATGGACCCCGAGGCCGCCTCGCGCAAAAGCTGCCAGTCGCGGACCTTCTGGACGTGATCGAGGTCCCACCTCCGGACGGCGGGCTGAGTTCCATCAGTCGTGCTGGCGACGGTGAGGCGGCGGCACTGGGAGAAAGAGGCGGTCTTCAGGCCCAGTCCGAAACGGCCGAGATCGCCTGGAGTCCTCGGGGCCAGCGGGCTCCGGCTCCCGGCGCGCATCGCATTGACCAGATCGGCTTCCGCCATCCCGGCACCGTCATCGGCGATCGCCACATGCGATTCCGGGCCGTTCCAGAAGAACGTGAGCCATATATTCCTGGCCTCGGCCGAGATGCTGTTATCGACCAGATCCGCTATCGCGGTGGGGAGGTCGTAACCGAAGGCGCGCAGCGACTCGATCATGGCCGCCGCATCCGGGGCCACCAAGTCGTAGCCAGGTTTCGCCGACCGGGAACCCCTTGGCATCGCCTCGGTCTGTTACTTTCCAGCAGCACATGGCCGGTTTAGACGTTCAATTCAAGCAGGTTTGGGTGATCGCGCCAATGAGCTCGCATACCATCATCTCCGCCGCAAGTTCAGTTCTGCCACATGGTCCGGATTATTCGGATTCTCCTCCCCTTCCAGCGTCTTCCGGCGACCTCGCCGGCTCGCCTAGCAGGCCCAGGACGGTGCGGGCGATGGCCCAGGCCATGAGCGGCGGCACGGCGTTGCCGATCTGCCGGTAGCAGTCGCCCATGTTACCCGAGAACGCGAAGCCGTCAGGGAATGATTGGAGACGAGCCGCCTCCCGGACGGAGACCGCCCGCTTCTGCGTCCCGTCGTAGTGGATGTGCGAGTAGGAGTCCTTCCCCAGGTGCGCCGTGACGGTCCAGGACGGCCCGCCCGGCACCAGCTTCCGCCACTTGTCGACGAACTTGTCCTCGGGATACGGCGGGAAGAGTTCTCGTGCGAAGCCGACCAGCTCGGGCGACCACTCCTTGAACGGCAGGCCGATGCTCCGGACTCGCTCGAACTCCTCCCGCAGGACGCGGAGCGCGTCGATTTCCTCCCCGCTCTCGCCCTCCAGCCTGTCCCGGAACTTGCAGCGCACCCTCTCGGTGGCGATCTCGATGGCCTCGGGATAGCGGTCTCCCGGCCGCATCAGGCCGAACGTCTCGTAGTCGCGTCGCGTCCGGCGGATGACGTGGTCGACGATCCCCTCTGGTCTCCCGAGTCCCGGCCAGGATCGCATTAGCCGAGCGTAGGCCGAGTGCGGCGGCCGGTCGTATGCCATGCGGCGCCGGAAATCGCCGCGTGGAAGGTGCCCCTCGCTGAGGTGGTCCTCCAGTCGCGGCAGGTCATCGAGCCCTTCGAACACTGAGGTGGCCGGGAAGCGGGCCTGCCCGTGACTCACGTCGAGGTCGTAGTGCATGACGAACGGCAGATAGGTCGCGTAGTGGGTCGTCCTCGCCGAGGCGGCGGTGGTGAAGTAGCCGGAGGGCATCACGCCGATGCGATGCGTCGCCGGAGGCATGGCTGGCCGAGCAGCCAGGTCCTCCCTGACCCCAGTGAAGAACAGCCGCTCCCGGAACTGGGGTACGCCATACCACACCGCGTTCAGGACGGCATAACCGACGCGGTAGCCGGACTCGGCGAGGTCGGCCCCGATCTCCTCCGCGACGTTCTGGCCGCCGATGGAGAGCATCCCCGGGACGTTCTCCATGACGAACGCCTTGGGCTTCCAGCGGCGCACGGCCGACAGGAAGATCTTGTAGAGCTCGTTCCGCGGGTCCTCCTCGAACCCTTCCTCCCTCTGCCCCTCGTCGCGCAGGGAGTCGAGCTTGGCCCGGCCGATCCGCGAGAACCCCTGGCATGGCGGGCCGCCGATCACGATATCGACGTTCTCGACTCCCGGGATGCCGTCCAGGTCATACGAATGGAGGTCGCCCTCCCCGGGAGACGGTACAACCGGTGGGGCCTCGGGCTGCAGGCGAGTAAAGTTCTCCAAGAAAGTTGCATTCGCCGAGTCGTCCTCATCGATGCCAGCGAGGATTCGGCACCCGGCCGCCTGGAATCCGAGGGACATCCCGCCTGCGCCGCAAAATAGATCGATTACGACAGGTCCGCCTACCGGCATGCCATGAATCCGTTCCCGAAGTCGGCGGGGCGTGAGGTGCACGTCGTGCGCGAATCCTGGACCCCGTCGGAATTGGTGGATTATACCCCCAAATCGCCTTGCGGTCGGGATCACGCGTATCCCGTCGCCCGGGAACGCTTTCTGGAAAACGTGACGAGGAAATTGGCGCCACGCCTGCGAGCGTCCGTCATCAGGACGATCGTGCCGCCGTGTGCCTCGACCATCTGCCGGGCGATGGTCAGCCCCATACCCCGGCCGCCTTCCTTGCTGCTGAACAGCGGGTCGAAGATTCGCTCCGCCAGCTCGAAGGGAACGCCCGGCCCACCATCGGAGAAGATCATCTCGCAATGGTCTCTCGACCCTTTCAGCGTCAGCCTGATCCTCGGCCCTTCCTCACCCCGGCTCCAGTCGAGCGCATTCGAGATCAGGATCTGGAGCAGGCAGCAGAGATTCTCCGGCCGCATCTCGGTCCGCAGGAGATCGGTCTCCTGAATCACCAGCTCCATCTCGGCGCCGTGGGCGGCGAGGAGGGGTTCGATGAGCTGCCGGAAAGCCCGGGTCTCCGCGACCAGGTCGATCGCCCGTCGCCGCTCGGAGCCGCCGGTTGCAGCGGTGATCACGCGGAGGGTCTCGTCGATCTTGCCTAGCGAGGCATCGAGGCCTGAGATCGAATCGCGGACCTCCGGGATTCGCCGGTGGTGGAGGACGGCCTTCAGCCGCTCCAGCTCGTCGCGAATTCGCTTCATCTCGTGGGGGATGACCGGAAGCATCCCGGCGGTCATCTGCCCGATCGCCGCGACGCTCGAAAACCCTTCGACCATGCGTTTGCGGTCGGTGACGTCCCGCAGGGCCCGTTCCTGGAGCCGGTGCCTGATGGCCCTGAGTTCCTGCCCGACCTCGCCGCCTGCCTTGCCTGCCAGCTTCTCCAGTTTCGCCGTGATGGAATCCACCTCGGCCGCTCGCTCCTCGCCGGGCCTCGTCCCCCGCTTCACCGGGTGGCGGATCGACTGGCGTTCCGCCTCGATGCTCTGGAGGACGAAGCCGGCGAGTCTGCGGAGGTCGTCCAGGGCCTGATTGTGGATCAGACCCTCGCGGTTGGTCTGGTCCATCAGGTCGGGGTTGCGGTCCCTCCCTATGTCGATGAAACCGATCACCTGATTGTTGCTGAGCTTCTCGACCGGGTTGTTCACCCGCCGCTGGTCGAGGCGTAGCCAATCGTCGTGGGGCTCGCCGTAGGGCCAGACCCGGAAACCATCGCGGTAGATACTGACCCCGGTCCATTCCCGCAGCCACGCCCGCACCTCCATGCGGGGGCCGATCCTGGCCAGAGACTCGCCCTCGAGGTCGAACGCGAAGATCCTGATCCTGACCGGCCCGCACGAGATTTCCCCATGGCCGTTCCACCGCTGTGCCACCGGGCGGCGGTTATTGAGCGCGATGGTGACGGTCTGCTCGCCGTCGAATTCCGCCTCAACGCGGTATGGGGCCTTCTCGAGAAAATCCTGGCGCAGCTCTCCCGAGTATTCCGGGAAGTCGTCGGATTCGATGTGAATGACGAACCTGTCCTTGTCCGTCCTGAACGGCGAGAGCAGGCGGGAAAGGCGTAGCGACAGCCGTCGGAACATACGCTCCGTCCACTGGGAGCGGAGCCCGCCCATGCGCAGCAACGTCCCGTGTCCATCGATCTCCCGAGCCTGCCGGACCTCCCAGCGGTTCAACACCTCGGAGAGCATAATCGCCTCGTCATCGTATCGGTCCCAGTCGACGACGGCGTGCACCTCCTCGGCGTGCCGCGGACACCGAGAGACGATGGTGAGGTTGCGAGCCAGCTTGTCGGCCGCGAACCGTCCGACCCCCTTCTCGCCGAGAACTCGCCGCCCGAGCCGCGTTACCTGCCTCCCCTTGCCGACCTTCGTGCTCGCAGCCGGCTCCATCCAGCGTCCTAGCAGCGTGTCCACGTCCATCCCGTGACCGTCGTCGCGGATGCTGATGAATCCGTCCGGGCCGGTCACGCCCTCGAACGAGATGGTGACCCTGTGGGCGTCCGCGTCGTGCGCGTTCTTGACCAGCTCGCTGATCGCCACGACCTCGTCGCTGATAAGCTCCTCACCTATGAGCTTGAGCAGGCGGGCGCGGGGCTGGAAGGCGATGCTGCCATTCTTGGCTGCGACACTCACGGGGTCAGCTCCTTTCGAGGGCGCGGCGGAAGCTGCGGGCGATCGCCTCGGCCAGCACAGGCGGGACCGCATTTCCGAGTTGGACCCACTGCTCGGACGGGGAACCGCAGAAGATGTATCCGTCGTGGAACGACTGGACGCGGGCCGCCTCGCGGAGGCTGATGGACCGCACCTGGGTGGGATGGATGTAGCCGTTGCCGTCCTTCGCGAGGTGCGCCACGATCGTCTTGCACGGTCGGTCGCCCCGGAGCCTCGCGTACTTGTCGTCGAACACGTCCCGGCGGTAACGCATCAGGTCGCTGCGACCGTGTCTTTCGAGGGCGTGGATGCTGTCCTCGCCAGGCCGGAGCATGGCGTAAAGTTCGAGGTCGTTCGGGTTGTGGTAGCGGACGGTGTGCTGATACAGGAGGCGAGACGCGCGGAGTATGCCGAATTTCGTGAGGTAACGGCGGAACCGCGGATCGGTCAAGGCATGCGGCGTCGACCAGCCCTCGGTCGACTTGCCCTCCCCTGCGGCCCGCTCCGGCAGGTCGAATATCGCCTCGGACAGGCCGACGGGAGGTAACGCGTCATGGTCGAGGTGCTGACTGCGAGTGTCCTGGTAGTCCGCCGTGGGCACGAGCGGCATGACCTTCAGGCGGGAGGCAACGAGAAACATCCGGATGCGGTCCTGCGGCACGCCGAACGCTGAAGCGTTCAGGCGCCAGACCTCGGTCTGATAGGTGCCTTTCTGTTCGAGCAGTCGTGCCGCCGTGTCGAGGAAGGAATGGTCCTCACGCTTCGCGGACTTCATGCCCGGCACGTTCTCCATCAGGAAGAGCTTCGGACGGAGGACCAGCGCGGCCTCGACCATCGTTTCGTACAGGTGGTTACGGTCGTCATCCTGGGGGCGATAACCAAGAAGCGATTTCTTCGAGCGGAATCCGACCGAAGAGAACCCCTGGCAAGGGGGCGCACCAGCGAGGACGTCGAGCGACTTCCCGGCCAGCCGCTTCAGGTCGCCCGTCGCGAGGGTGCGGATATCCTGCTCGATCACCCGCTCGTCCGGCACGCCAGGGTGGTTGAGCCGATAGGTGCGAGCGGCCATCTCGTCCATCTCGACCGCCGCGAGCGTCTTGAAGCCCGCCCGCGAGAAGCCTTCCGAGAGGCCTCCGCCCCCGGCGAACAGATCCATGACCGTGGGCGACTCCGCCGCCATGGCACGCTCCGACTCGGCCTTGCGGTAATACTGGCAGAGGTTGCGGATCTCGCAGGTGCCGCAGAGCGGCTTCGGGCTCCTGCAGACGGTCCGCCCGTGCTCGACGAGGTTGACGTGCAGGGAGTAGCGGAGGTTGGGTGGGATCAGATCCGCGAGTTCACGCTGAAGCTTCTTGTGGTCCAGACCGTCTAGGGAGAGCCCCAACTCGCGGTAAGGGCCGATCCGGCTGAGAACCCGCCCGACGTGCGTGTCAGCCGGGAAGACCAGACGACCAAAGGCGTACATCATCACGCAGTAGGCGCTCTTCCGCTGGATCTCGGGCAGCTCGCAAAGGAAGGCCTCGAGCCTCTCGTCGGACCAGTCGCGAGCTGGCTCCAGCGTGCAGGAACCGAAAGTCTCCCGGAGCTTGCCCAGCGCGGAGTAGAGCGCGAGAGTCTTCTTCCCCGACAGGCCGCCCGAATAGACGAGCCGCTCGACCTCGTCCCGCGGGGCGTCTAGCATCTGGTCCCAGGTCGGGAACCGGCGTTTCAATGACTCGAAAGCCGTCTGGTAGGCACCTTCCCGGGTGTGCCGAGCGAGCAGGATGTAGACAAGCTCGTCGGTGGGATCCTTCTTGTTGCCGAGGTCGGGCGAACCGTAGAGCTCGGCGAGGATTCGGGCTACCTCGCGAAGATGGCTGATGCCGGAATCGAGTCGCTCGGTCAGTTGCTCCGACGGGAGCCCAGAGGTGAGCGTGAACCGTCCGGGCGTTTCGAGGAGCTCCTTCAGGAACCGCTTCCTCCAGCGGACGACCTCGGAAGGGAAGGCGCGAATGCGATTCCAGAAATCGCGGCGCTCGCTCGGGTGCGGGGTCCAGCCCGAGCGGTCGGGGGCCACGGGCGTGCAATCCTCCTCGGCGGCCGAGGCTGCCTCCACCTCCGCTGATTGATTTGACGGACCAGCCTTCTTCATCACCCATCCCAATCCAGGACAACCATTTCGGGCGCGAACCGGTAACGCCACCCGATTCACGGGCTCGTCGCAGCCCCACGGCTCGGTGGGCGACCGATGTCCCCGGATCGACCGCCGCCACCGTTGTTAACCGCATTCTCGCAGGGATACGGCCCCACCGTCCAGGCCGCACCGGCGGAGATCCCACCAGGAACATTCTGCGCCTGTAGACGCCGGTTGCGGTCGTGGCGATGTCCTGCGGACGGACGATTCTGAGGAAGCGGCCACGAAACGTTATTTGTCTGCGGGACCAGATTTTCTGATTGCAACAGTGATTCTTTATGTGGTTATTAAGGCGATTCACGCGATGGCGTCCCGTCCCTGCACTGCGATTTCGTACACCGCGCTCGCTCACGACGTGTCGTGGATTCGGGTAAAATCAATCCGACGATAATCGATCAGCCGGAAGGAGGACGCCATGACCGAACAGGCAGCCAGATCGCTCGCCGTCACTGTGGGTGGCGAGGCCGTCTTCCCGATGCCGGGGAACCGCTTCTGGGGTGTGAAGATCGAGCGATTCGACGGACAGCTTGCGGCCATCGAGGATAACGCCGGCTGGGCCTACCGCGACTGGGTCGGTGAACTTCGACTTCGTCACGGGATCGACCTTGCCCTAGAGGACCGATTATTGCCTTGCCGGTCTCAAATGCGATGAATTCGATTCCGGGGTCGAGCGAACCGGCCCAGGCACTAACATAGCCTTTGGCGCCATCTACGGGGTAGGTCACGGCGGGGGGCTTTGATAGTCGGAGCTCACGTCGCCCCATCACTCTCCAAGGTCTCGCCAGCAGAAGCGGATCGACCTTCATTATCTTTCTGCTTTTCTTTCAGAAGAGATTTTCTAATCTCGGCGACTTCTCTCTTGATCTCGTCCGTCCATTCGACATATCTGGCGACACCACCTCGATCGAGCGATTCCAGGTCTAGCTCTGGAAAGTTATCTCTTAGATACGCATTCAACTGCTTGAACGACTCATAGGCCAATTTAACCCGCTTGTGAAATCGCGGATATCTCTTATCGAAATCGGTTGGTTCGCGACTCCAGTGAACGCGGCGTGCGATGCCGGTGCTCAGAGGATCCTCAAAAAACCCCGCCGAATCCTCCTGGGTTTGCAACCAATACTTGAAGAAACCATCAACCCTCGCCTTTAGCTGTTGATCATAAAAATGAATCATCGCCGATCCCACATACTTCTCAGCAGGCTCGACCTCTGTGAGAATATCGTAAATCCACCTATCCTCGTTTGCTTCCTCTAGGAAATGACTTACCAATGGCCTAGGCATTAATCCAAACAGCACAGTTAGGGTTTTCAAGTCTGACTTACGCCGGGTCTCATCGAGGGCATCAACACTGATAGCGGGCGGGTGAGCTTTCGCCGATTCTGATCGAGGCGATTTCTCGATAAGCACAAACGATTTCAAGGCCTCAGCTACAAATGCGGCCGCGTTCGCGGCCGCTTTCGCCTGACGTTGATTCTTCCTCAAGTTTTTCTTGCCGTCCGCCCAATCGCATATCGCTTTGATGACAATCCAATCGACTTTATTCTCCTCGCACGCAATATAGACCCCTGCTCCTTCCATCTCTCCGCCGATCGCCTCGCCCTCATACTTCAGGAGTTCGTTTCGATAGTCGATGTTGTCGATCAATTTGTCGCCCGTTAGGATTAGACCTGCCTTGGCTTTAGCCCCTTCCCATTTGAGCTGATTAAAGTTCTCGAAGAAATTTATCAGTCGAGTCGAGGCGTGGGGTTTGTCGCCCCTAGGTACAATTTCTTTTCCTTCTTCTGTCCCGACTCGTCGGAGTTCGTAAGTCCACAACTGCGATGAAATGAGAATGTCGCCGATTTTCTGCTTCTTCTCGTCGACGCCAAATGCAATTCCTACGGCGATAACGACCTCAGGATTGATCGTGTCGATCGCCATGTCAACTGATCTTTGCGAGCCTCCTCGGCCGCCAGAACCCATCTCTGTGAGCAGATGGAAAATACTGGCGCCATTTAGGGTGCCAAAATCGTTGTACACGCGTTTTCCTATGGTTTTCGGCGCATGGGGCTGTCCGGTTGCTAATGAGAGGGCTTTCGACAAAGCGGTGGTCTCATGCGGATTTACGGTCACGATTAACACGTCTGCGTACCGCTCGGCCATGTCCGTTCTCTCTTGGAGCCTGAGAATCGAAGGTTAGATCGGACAACAAGACTAATATGTTAGAAAGCTTTCGTCACGACAGCAACGCTCGGTTTTCCTAATCGTTTTGCCGGAAGCAGCTTGCGTCAGAGGCGGCCTCCGAGTAGTCCGCCACTACGGCAATGATGGGTAGGGCCTGTTGACGGATTATTCCGCAAGACCTTTTCGGGCATGACCTTACGGCGAGAGGCAAACTCGGTCGGGCCGACCGCCAATCTTGACTGCTACGGGATTTACGACCGAACCGTCAACAGGCCCTAGATTCGGTGGAGCTTGATGCGGGCGTCGGCGGTGGTGAACCGCCAGCGGGTCTCGACCCGGCGTTCGTTCCGCTCCTCCTCCCAGGCGGCGACCTCCCGCTCCAGCTCGTCCATCGACCCGATCCGGCGGTCGAGGCACTGGCGGGAGAGGACCGACAGCTCGATCTCGGCGACGTTCAGCCACGCGCCGTGCTTCGGAGTGTGGTGGATCTCCAGCCTCTCGGCGATCCGCCGGGCCTGTTCCGGCGGGAACGCCTCGTATAGGCTGACCTGCCCCGGGAAGTTGGACCGGCTAAACGAGAGTTTTTCGGTCGGACGAGGCGGTCTTCTTCCCGGCCGGGGTTGAGGCGAACTCCTTGGGGGCAGGTATCCCAAGGCGCTGTGCGGGCGGACTTCATTGTAATCGATCCGCCAGGCTTCCACCTTCTCCCGGGCGTCCTCCAGGTCGGTGAAGTAACCCTGGTCGAGGCACTCCTCCCCGACCCGACCGTTGAAGGATTCGATGAAGCCGTCGTCCGTCGGCTTGCCCGGCCGGCTGAAATCCAGGGGCACGCCGTTGAGGTAGGCCCAGAGGTCGAGCATCTTGCCCGTGAACTCCGGGCCGTTGTCGACCCGGAGTTCACTGGGGGCTCCTCGTCCCCGCGCGACCTCCGCCAGGACCTCGGCGACCCGGCCCGAGGTGAAGCGGACGCCGACGCGGATGGCTAGGCTCTCGCGCGTGAACAGGTCGATGACGGTCAGTACGCGGAGCTTGCGCCCGTCCGCGAGTGCGTCGCTCATGAAGTCCATCGCCCAGGCCTGATCGGCCGCCTCGACGGCTGGCCGGTCGTCGCGATGGCGAGAGCTCACCCGGCGCCTCGGGCTCTTCCGCCGCAACGTCAACCGCTCCAGGCCGTAGAGGCGATGGACCCGCTTGACGTCGACGGCCCAGCCCTCGCGAAGGAGCAGGACGTGGAGCCGACGGTATCCGTACCGCACGCGGTCCGTCGCCAGCTTGCGGAGCCGCATCCGCGACGCCTCCTGCGACTCGTGACGGGGCTTGTAGTTATGGGTCGCTCGCGGGAATTCGGTCGCCTCGCAGGGCCGCCGCACGCCGACGCCGTAGCGGACCGCGAGGTCCGCCACGATCGTCCTGCGTTGCGGCGGGGTCAGGCTTTTTCGCCGGGACGTCCCGGAGCGTCTTTTTGTCGAGGCTCAGGTCGGCGACGAGTTGCTTGAGCTTCCGGTTCTCCTCCTCGAGGAGCTGCAGCCGACTCACCTCGGGCGTCCCGAGCTCGCCGTACTTGGCCTTCCATCGGAAGAACGTGGCCTGGCTCACGCCCAACTTCCGACACGTGGCCTCGAAGCCCAGGCCGGCCTCCGCCTGCCTCAGCGAAGAGGAGCTGCTCCTCGTTGAACTTCGACTTCCTCATGGATCAAGGCTCCTTTTGGGGGAGCCTCATCTTTCCCGGGGGGAGGTCAAGTCTTCTCGCGAACGCCTGATGAGGGTTCTTGGACCTGGTGTCGCGTGGAGGGTTGATCGCCGCAGGCCGGTGCCTCCCTCGACCATACTGCCCAGGGTCGAAAATCTCCACCCGCGGGCCCTCGCCCATTCTTTCCTGTGAGTCCGTTCTCAGCGGCACGATCCCGCAGTAAGGGGATCGGAGGCGGAAACGGGCGGCGAGTGCGGGGGGCGTGCCCCGCGTCCGGCCCAGCGCCTCCGCTCCGGAGGTCACGTCGATGGCGAAGCGGAAGACGACTGTGAAAGAGGTGAAGGTGGCCGAGGTCGTGCAGCTCGTGGAGGTCGAGGAGGGGGCCTTCCCTCCTCCGGGCGAGGCGCCTACGGGGACCGATCCCTCGGCGGGGCGAGCCGAGGCCTTGCGGCGTGGCGACAAGGTGAGGATCGTTCGGAATGGGGTGGACGCCTCGAGACCGCATGTGGTCGTCGGCGTCGGCGCGAAGGGGAAGTTCCGGGTGGCACCGGAGGACGGTCCCGGGCATCTGTCGTTCCTCTGCCAACCCCGGCATCTGCTGACCATCGTCGAGCGGGCGCAGCCCTCGCGGAACGCCAAGCCCGCGAAGGACCGCACCGGGACGGGCGTCCGAAAGGTGGTCCACGTCCCCGGACGCGGCTACCTGGCGTTCATCGCCCGGGGCTCCAAGCAGACCCGCCTGGCGCCGATCCTCGGCGGGAAGGTGGGAGGACCCTCGGAGCTCTTCAACGGCTCCGTGACCGCCAGCGTCGTCTATGACCTGACGCTCCAGCTCCCCGAAGTGAGGCGGGCGATCCTCGACGACCCCGAGGGCGCATCCCCGCCCGATCACCTGCCGCTGGAGTTGGGTTGACTCGCCGTGGCGCCCGCGAGTCGTCTACCTCGCGGGTGCCGGGATGCAGCGTGTGAACAACGCGGACACCGGAGTCAGGACCGATGATGACCGAAGACATCGACGCCCCGGACGGGGGCGAAGGGCAGCCGTACGACCCGTCCGAGGAGGACCTGAAGTGGGCGGCCGAACACCTCAACGACGAGGACTGGTTCGCCGCGCACGGCGAGGTCCCGACCCCCGAGGACGGGGAGGTGGAGCTCGCCTACTACCAGGGGTGTCACCTCGCCGAATCGTACGGCGACTGGATGGGGCGCGAGGCCGAGCGGCTCGCGCGAGAGCTGGCGATCGACGGCGACGAGGACGAGGATGGAGACGAGGTGGTGCCATGAGCACAACGCCCCGCTTCGTCCTCGGGCGCGTGGTCGCGACCGCCGAGGTCCTGGAGGCCCTGAGGCGGGCGGACCAGGACCTCGGCGAGCTCCTGCGGCGTCACGCCGCCGGGGACTGGGGGGAGGTCGACGCCCACGACCGGCGCGAGAACGAGCTCTCCGTGCGTAACGGGTTCCGCGTCCTTTCCGCCTACACGCTCCGGACCGGAGTGAAGGTCTGGTTGATCACGGAGGCCGACCGCAGTTCGACCTGCTGCCTGCTGCCTTCGGAATACTGAACACCGAACGAGCCCCCGGGCGGTCGCGGCCCGGGGGATTTACACCGCGAGGAGGGCCGGGGCGATGCAGGTCCGAAGGGGATGGTACGCGCTCGCGGTCGCGAGCGACCTCGAGCCGGGCGTCGTGACCTACGTCGCGGCCGTCGGCGGGGAGACCGGCGACTCCGCGAAGTCGAGGCGGTTCGCCAGGCGCGGGGACGCACGAAAATACCTGAGGGATTGGCAGAGACGGTGGGGATGGTCGCGTTGCCGGGGCACGGGCGGCTTCGAGGTTCGCTATCCCGATGGGAGGATCGAGCTGGTGACCGTCAGGATCGTCGAGGTCATCGAAGCTCCGGATGAGATGAGGTCGAGGATTTGAGCTTCCACGGATAGGGGCGGGGGATCAGGGGATCGTCCCGAGTGCGACCGCGGGGCCCCTGCAGCCAGGGAGAGGTCGGTTCCGTGCGTGGTCGCCACCAGCCCGACGGCGAAAACTCTGATCCTGATCCGGCCCCGGTGGGGACACGACCCGCGACCGGTCCGATTTCGGGACGGGTGTTGCAGGCTTTGACCTGTAACTCTGGGAGGCTATCGCCTTGGAGCTGGGGAGGATTCCCGGGCCGTCAGGGTGAGGATGAGGATTGAGACGGCAGCTAGACGCGGATCGGGATGGGCCCCAGGATTAGATCGTTTCCCAGCTCTCGACAAGCTGATGCTAATGGAATTTGCGGGGATTATCGGGAAGAAGGGCAGATGGGGATCGGGCTAGAGAAGCGTCATTCTAGGCCGTGTTGACGGCTCAGGGGCCGATTCAGTAAGACTTTAAGGCGGATCGACAACCGGTTTGGAGCCGACCGCCATGCGATATCTCATCACCGACGAGATCTGGGCCGTCTTCGGCCCGATGGTCGAGAGCTGCCGCTCGAAGCTGGGCCCCGAGCCGGAGCTGCCCGACCGGATGTTCTTCGAGGCCGTCCTCTACTGGGCGAGGACCGGAGTCCCCTGGCGCGACCTGCCGGCGGAGTTCGGGGCCTGGGACGCGGTCTACAACCGGCTCCGCCGCTGGATCCACTCGGGGCGGCTCAAGAAGCTGTTCGACCTGATGGCCGAGCGGGCCGAGTGCGAGGACGCCCGCCGGTTGATGGTCGACTCGACGGTCGTCCGGGCCCATCAGCACGCCGCGGGGGGCGGGCGAAAAAAGGGGGTGCCGCGGCGCAGGCCCTCGACCGGTCCCGCGGCGGCTTCTCGACGAAGCTGATCGCCGTCGCCTGCGACGAGGACGGCGTCGTGGCGGTGGACGTCGCCGAGGGGCAGCGGAACGACGCCCCGCTGGCGAAATCCGTCCTGATCCAGGCCCGCGACGCGGTCGGCGAGGTCGCCGAGGTGCTCGGCGACAAGGGGGTCGACTCCGACGCGGTCCGCGACGTGGTCCTGGACGACCTCGACGCCCTGCCGGTGATCCCGAACCGGAGGAACCGCAAGGAGCCCTGGCCGTGGGACGACGAGACGCAGGAGATCTACAAGCAGCGGAACCGGGTCGAGCGGGCGTTCGCCAAGGCCAAGCAGTTCCGCCGCTTCGCCACGAGATATGAGAAGCTGAAGGATGTCTACCTGGGCGTGGCCCGCCTCGTCTTCGGATTCATCCATGTCCGAAAGCTCGCTCAATCCGTCAAGACGGCCTAGAGACGAGCCCGAGCGACGGCTGAATGCGCCCCGCCGTCAACGGCACGACCTTATCCCGGGCTACTCGATCGACCGCGTAGCGGCGGTTTCGTATGATACTACGCGTGGGTGACCATCTCGGCCGGGCGCACGCTCGTCGCCAAGCCTCGCTCCGTCGAATCCTTCGCTCGACAGTTTCGGCAAACTGCCGAAACCTCTGTCCGGTTGGAGCTTGGATCGACGAACGAGATTGCTGGCAGCAAGCTCGTCTTCCGTGCTTGGAACCGGCACCTCCCGTTGTCGGTCCATGGGGAGACCAGGGCAGCTGAAACCGTCTTTCGCTTTAAGGCGATTTTCGGGATAAGGCTCCCACGACCTTGCGACTTACTGGACTCATCGAGTCTAGTTACCAACACCTCAGACAACCCAAATTACGCAGAGTGCACAGTCTATGGGGGCGGATAGTCCGATTTTCCGTCTTTCTATCTGGCAGCCTGCTCGGCGAGGCAGGTTGCTCGACTACGCCAGGAAAGACGACGAGCAAATAAAAACGGCGATCAATTTCGACAGCGCCCGACTGCTTGAGGAGATCTATCTCTGGCATCCAGGATCTGAAGACGTGTGGGGATGTTTCAAGGGCTCCGGGGTAGCGACGAAGATGCGAGATCTATTCGTTGATGGATTTGCCCCAAGACTCTCCCCGGAGCAGCGGTCGATGGGACACTTCAGAAAGGCGGTAAATGATCTGGGCAAGGTTCTCGAAGATGAGGCAGCAAGCTCCTGGTCGGACACCATACAGACTGTAAGCGTCGGTCGCAAGGAGCCGGTGAACCTGCGTGGTAATGCTTCGCTCTCCCTTTGGCATCACATGAAATGGATATCCCAGACTTTTGGGCACCTTCCCGGAGCCTCGGTGATGATTCGATGAATGGTATCTGCCTCAGATCACCCGAAGAAGCCATCGAGCACCTGGCCGAAGTCTTCGAGGCTGGGGGCAATGTGGCGTATTTGGAAGTGCACGAAGATGTGTGCTTCCAAGCGGATAAGTGGCTGCGCCTCGGGAAGCTTGCCGTTCATCCGTCCGGAGATGAGCAAGGTGCGGTGGAGGCCCCGGTCGAAGAAGCGATTCAGTTTGGCTCCTATTCTTGGACTCTTCCCGGCTATGCAGACATCGTAGCTCGAGTAAACGCGGCCTACCTACCGGAGAATGGGCGGGCTGGCGAGAAGGAAGCCTCGCACGGCGACAGGACGCGACGAGCACTCGAATCGGTTATGCACTGTGCGGTCAAATGCGGGTTTGTTAATCCGATCTTCGATGCTCGCGCAGTCACCGACATGCCCTTCAAGAGGCCGACGACCGTTGTGGTAGACACTTCTGCGGCGATGCAGGGTGGTCTGGACTTCGTCGTTAGGAATCTATACCCGATGGCGCGGATTAAGATTCCAGCCATCGTTCACATGGAGATTCTGCTCAAGGCGGACCGCTATCTCACGCTGAGAAGAGCGAGGAAGAAATCGCCCGTCGCCGCCACACTTCTCGACCACGTGACTGGTCTGGGTCCCCAACGCACGGTGCTCCGCCTGGAACTGCAGACTGAGGCTGAAATCGAGCGACCCAGGCTCGGCTCCGATCCCCTGCGAGGAGTCGTCCAGCCCGACTCAGACGCGGAAGACAAGAGCCTCGGCCTCCAGGTGATACAACGCAGCTTCGCCGATCGGCTGATCCTGGAGACCGCTATTCAGCATCGAGATCGCCTGAGTCCAGATCATCCGATCATGGTGCTTACGGCGGACCAAGGTCTCGCTCGGATGACGCTGGCGGAAGGGCTTCACCCCCTGTTCTTCTCAACTCCTCCTCTAGAGAGCATCTGCGGAAAGATGCTCTCGGGGACAAGCTTTCGACCATTCATCTTTAATTTCAACGAATCTTCGCTTTACCACATCCCTATGACATCGCTTCTTTGGGAGCTGGCGAGCACTTTCGGGAGCGTCCGAGTCGTTGTCGAAGATGGCTCGGCATCGCTGAAGGTTTCTGCTATCGGCGAGGACCTCTCCTGGCATCCGTATCACTCTCACGACGATCTGCTTTGGAGCTTTCGGACGATACCTCCGCCGCCCGCTCCGCCTACCGATGATGAGCCACCGGCCGGTGAACAGCCGCCCGATGACGCACCGCCGCCGCCTGCAAATGATGGTGGAGATCCGCCCGTTGGTGTGGAGGCCCCCCCCACCGAACCCACGTCGGTAGCTCCTCGGCAAGGCGATTCTGTTGGCGGGAGTGACGACAGGAGCTTCGAGTCGCGCGGCTACGCTGGCAAGGCGACCGGTGGACTGACGGGGTCCTACCGGTTCCCGGTCGGTTCGCTTCTCAGGTTGGCACTGGCGTTCGCTCGAAAGGCTTTCATCTCGGACAAGGACGGAACCGAGATCGTAAAAATGAAAACAGTTAAGCGCTATCAAGATTTCAGGAATTTCTTCCTGTCGGGGCAATTCGCGGAGCGGGATAAGGGCGGCCTAAGGAAGCTCCCCGCGATGGACGATCTGATCACCGCAATCAGGACCCCGGATCTGAAATCCCTCAAGGAGCAATTCTGCCGAGTGCCTTCGTTCACGTCCTTCCTCGATGAGCTGACAGTCGGCAAGCCGGTTACGCGGGACGAGATTAAAAGCATCGGGAAGTTCGCGTTCACGACCTACGTGGGGTTATCCGAGATCAGCTGCGCGGCACTCGACATCCCTGATGAGGGTATCTACGGAACCCCCAACACCCCACCCCCGTCAGAATTCGCGCCCACGGCGCTTGCGGTTTACAAGAATCTGAGAGGCCGAGAGGAGTACGTTCTGACGGGGAAATGGCTAGAGGAGCTGGCTCGGTCACATGGCATCCACCCGCTGAATACCCGAGAGCGGCTGAACGAGGCACGCGCTATCGGGCTCATTGAGCGCTATACAGAAGGGTCGACGCCCGAGACGCAGTACGAGCGCCACAATATGCTGATTCTCGAAGTGGCCAACGGGCAACCGCAGACTAAGAAGCTCAATCTATACCACGGCAATTTCATCATCCCCGAGAAAGCGAGTGTAAGCATTCGCCTGGAGGATAAAACGCATGGGACTGCGTGACAAACTCCAACGCGATGCGCCTAGGGAGGCCGATCCGCGTAAATGGCTCTTCGAGCGGTTCGGCATCCTCGAGAACCCGTTCCCATCCGCTGGGCAGCCCACAGGGCACCCTCGCCTCGACTACACCGAAGGCGACAAGGAGGTTGTCGAGTCGATCAGGCAGTTCGAGCGAGACTACGCCACGCAGGTGCTCGTCGTGGAAGGGACGCAGGGGATCGGCAAAACCAACTTGCTGAATTATTACCAGCAGGAGCTTCAGGATCTCTATCGCGAAGACAACACCTTCTATATCATCCGCTACTACCCGGATCCGGAACCAACGTTTGACGCAATTGTGCGTCGTGTGTTTCAGGAATTGAACCAGAACCATCTCATCAAAATCGCAACTAAGTTGAAGGAGCTGAACGACGCCCAGGCGGAGCAAGTTAGAGAACTGGCGAGGAGTTACGAGATCCGTATCGTTCTCCAGAAACTTCGCCAGGCGGAGGATGCCGCGACTCTCGCCAAAGTCGCCGATACCGCGATGGAGTGGCTCGTCGGGCTTAGGCTTCTCAACAAGCACCGCGATCTTCTTGGCGTCCAATTCAGGTTGGATACGGTTGAATCGAAGACACAAGCGCTGCGCGATATCGTCTTCATTAGCGAAAAGCTCGAACTCCTTAAGGGCATCTTCCTGTTGCTTGACGAGCTGGAGAAGCAGGACTATTCACTCACAAAGACCCCCGTGCTTCGCTATCTTTCGGCCATCCGAGCACTGATTGACGCATTACCAAGACGCCTGTTTCTCATGCTCGCGATCACCAGCGAAGCAAGAAGGCGCTACTTCGAGATGCTTCCCGCCATCGCTAGCCGCCTCGAAAACAAGATTATTCTTAACCCCATCCGTCAGTTCGAAGAGGCTGAGAATCTGGCGAGCTTCTACGAGGCAAACGCGAAGGCCAAGGCTCAGCAGGATTCAGTCTCCAAAGATTGGGCTGCCGGGCGTGAGCCCGTTCTCACGCGAGCCGAGATATCGAGAATCTTCGAAACAGCGATTCGGGGTTCCGCCGACCAAGGCGTCAAGGGCGTCACGCACCGAGCCTACCTCAATCGGCTTCGCCAAGCAGCCGAGGAGAAGATGGCCGAAGCAAGGTGACCGCGAGGCGGACCTCGTCGGTCACGCGCTGAGCACGTGTTTCCGACAGACGTCGGCCACGAACCGCTCTGCCGCCCCCTGATCTGGGGCCTCAGGCAGGCTGGAGCGGCATTGGCATTCCAAGATGCGTTGCAGCCCATCGTCAATAAGATCGGCAACCTGCTTGCAGCTCAATTCAGCGGCTCGAATGCGAAGCAGCAACTCCGCTTCTGGCCGGGGAAAGCTCATCCGGTGATCCGACAAAAGCTCCTGGGCCTCATAGCAGACACGCACTACGTGCATCAACTCCTTCCAGTCCAAGCCTTCACCTGACTCGGCTTGCTCTATACGTTTTGCATAGTCTTCGTTGAGCTTCTTGATGACCCTGTGAGCGTCCTTCAATATTGTGCTATCCTGGCACTTCTTGTCGCAGGCGCTGAGACTCTTCTGGGGCTGCCCAGAAGCTGCACTTTCCGTGATTTGCTGAATATGGACAGCCGCGGGTGAACTCTGCGGGTGCGTCTAAACGCCAGGCTCCGCGATCAGGTAGAAGTCGAATCCCCGACATTCCGGGATGCGATTGCCCGGGGCGACCGTCATGAGCGATTTCAACTCGTCGTCTGACAGCGTGCGTCGCAATCCACCCTCGCCGAGCGAGAGCGTTCTCCCGTCATAGCTGAGGATGCCGCTCTCCAAGGCGTCGAAGCCCCGGCGGCCCTGCCTGAGGATGACGACGGAACGGCCGTCGATGTGTGCCGGGTGAAGCATGACGCCGCCTTCCAGGCGTTGAATAGACGGGGGCCGGTCCGGGCGGGACGATGGCGGTTATCACGACTGCCTGACGTCCCGAGCGGAGCCGACCCCCGATGACATCCTCGCATCCGACGCTCGCCCCTTGCCAGTGGTTCGTCCGCCTCGCTTCGATCCTCGACCGGCGCTCGGCGCCGAGGCTGGCCCTCTTGTTCATCGGAGCGGTCGTGGCCGGCGGAAACGTCACGACCTGGATCCGGGCCGCAGGGCTGAGCGACCGCTCCTGCTACATCGCCGTCGCGGCGGGCAAGCGGGCCGAGAGGGTCGCGAACGCTGACCTGCCCCCGTCGATGCTGCCACGAACTATGTTAGTGTCTGGGCCAATTCGGCCATAGCCGCCGGGCCGAGGAGCGAAGCTCCAAGGGTCGGCGTCCGCGGCGCGACCGTCTCCGGGGCCGGCGGCCGGTAGCCCAGGCTGCTGTGCGGCCGCACGGTGTATGCCACCCGCCACCGCTCGATCTGGACCTTGGCCTCCAGCAGCGTGTCGAAGACTTCCCCCTCCAGCAGCTCGTCCCTAAGCTTGCCGTTGAACGACTCGACGTAGCCGTTCTCCCAGGGGCTCCCCGGCTCGATGAGCAGCGTCCCGACGCCGACTCGGCCGAGCCGCCTCGCGCACCGTCTTGGCCGTGAACTCCGGCCCGTTGTCCGAGCGGACGTACGCGGGGACGCCCCGCCGCACGAATAGGTCCGCGAGCCGCTCCAGGAACCCCGCCGCGGCCGATCCTGTCACCTGCTCGGCTTCCTCGCCGAAGCGCTCCGGGCCCACCACTCGGACGGCAAGCCGGCTTCGCTCGCCCCGGCCGAGGCGTGAACGGTCACGGATGCTGACCCTGGACACCAAATCCTGTCAGCATTGCCCATCCCGCCTGGGAGAGACTACGGCCACGCTCCTTCCGGCGTAAGCCGATGGCGAATTCCAGGCCGCCGATCCGGCTGCGCCAGGGGGCGGCTGATACGGATACCCTTGGCGGTAGTGGTCTCCTCGAGATTCTGGATGGCTATCAGCCGGCAGCCCCCCCATCAGCCTGGCGGATCAGGGCAAAGCGATCTCTATATGCGAATCATATCGGGATCGACGGTATGCCGGGACAAGCCCACATCGTTCGCGGGCGACCTCGATCGGGACGCCGGCGATCAGTGCCGCGTCCACTTGCGACGCCGCCCCTGCCGGCCTTCGAGGATCAGTCGTCGCATCCCCAGGATCGCCTCGAGCCGTCGGAAGGACAGCTCCGGGGATTCCGGTTCAGGATTTCGCAGGCGGGAAATCCAATGCATTCCGCGCCTACGCCGGAGTCATCTTAGATTTCCCTCCGACCAGGGACGGGTTGCCAGTCAGGTGGGTCGACCCGAGGGTGAAACTCGCCGAATCCTTGGCGGGGCCGTACATCCCGAGGTTCATGAGGATCGGGATCGTCCAGGTGCGTCCCAAGGTGGAGCTGTGGGGCTAGGTCTAGGGTGGGATTGCGAGGAGGAACCGGGCTGGTTTGCACCCCGGTTTCTACCCTCGTGCACCACTCAATTCGACCCCAGATCAATTTGATGCAAAGCCTTTAGCCAAAAAACCTTATCGAATGGGCGATGAGGGATTCGAACCCCCGACCTCCTACGTGTAAGGCAGGCACTCTAACCGCTGAGTTAATCGCCCTTCGGGGGATATTCTAGCCGAAGATTCGTCCGGCGCGAGCGCGGTTCGGGAAAAGGTGGGGTCAGGGGGCGGGAGGGTCGCCGAGGGAGCGGGATGGGGGCGTCGGCGGCGCGGGGGAGGTTTCGGGGGCGGCGGGCGGGGAGGAATCGGCGGGGATCGGGGTGGGTTCGGGGAGGCTGGGGAGGATGCGGCGGGCTTCGACGATGCGCCAGGAGGTGTCGATGCCTTCCAGGCGGAAACGCACGAGGGTCAGCCGCATCGGGGTCGGCGGATCGCCGGGGGAGCCCAACTCGTCGACGACCTGGGCGTCGACCTCGGCGCGGTCGTAGACGAAGGGGCCGTCGGCCTTGAGGGTGAGGAAGGGGCGCCTGAGCAGGGCGTCCCAGATCTTGGGGGACTCGGCGACCTCCAGGGCCAGCTTGCGGGGCTCGGCGGGAAGCGGCGGCTGGGCCTCGTCGATGAGCATCTTGTAGGTCGGCAGGATCTTCTTGGGGGCGAGGGTCCCCTCGGCCAGCTTCTGGAAGACCTGGCCCAGGCCCTCGGCGGCGTCGAAGATGTCGTCGGGGTCGCCGCTGGCCATCTTGTCATAGAGGCCGGACTTCTCGGCGTCGGCCTTCGCCTCGTGCAGCGCGTCGAGGGTCTCCGCCGCTGGGCCGAGCGGGTTGCGCGGGGTGAACCGGCCGATCGCCGGATCGTAGCTGTACTCCCCCTCGATCCGTCGATTCAAAGCCGCGATCGGCGCGAACGAGCCGCGCAGGGAAGTCGTCTTCGCCTTGTCCCGCGAAGGCTGGGAGAAGCTGCGGATCGCCGGCGGATCTTCCACGACCGCGAGCCGCTTCTGGACTTCCTCGTCATGGTCCACGAGCGCCTGGAGATACGCCTCGGCCACCCGCGCGACCGGGTCCGTCGTCCGCTTGCGGAACCTCGGCCAGACGGCCAGGTACGTGGCGACGCCCGCCAGTACGAGCAGCAGGAGGCCGATCAGCACGAACCAGCGGCGGGAGGACTTGCGCTCCTTCGCCTCCGGCGAGGGCCGGAATACCGAAGCGACCTCGTCGGGCTCGTCGTCGCCGACGCGGATCGCGACCGGGACGGGCCGGGGCTCGGGTTTCGGGGGGGGGGCCTTGTGGAGCGTGCCGCACTTGGGGCAGGCGACGGTGCCCCCCTGGGGCTCGTCCGGGGCGAGGAAGGCCGTCTGGCATTTCGTGCATCGGACGCGGACGCTCATGGTCGGTCGCCTTCGCGAGAGGAGGTTCGAGGAGGAGTCGCGGAGTCTTCGTCGACGGCCGTCGCGCACCGCCCGCAGACGTCGCGACCGCCGGCGACGGCCCGGCCGCAGACGCGGCAGAGGCCCGCCCGGCGGCGGATCTCGGGGAGCGCGGCGCGGAGCGGGGCGGCCTCGGGCTCGTCGCCCAGGCTGTCGAGGACGCGGGCGATCCAGCGGGCCACCTCCCAGTCGACGTCCTTCGCCCGCACCCGACGTTCCACCAGCGCCTTGACCCAGGCCGCCAGGCCGCGATCGAGCGCGTGCAGGGCCTCGCCGCGAAGGTGCCGCGTCAGCTCGTCGCGAAGTTCCATCGCGCGCTCGACCTCCTCCTCGGCCTTCGCCGCGTCCAGCTCGCGACGGAGGCCTTCGGCGCGGCCCGTCGTCAGGCGTCGCGGTTCCGGCGCGGTGGTCGGCCTCGGCGTCGTGGGGGCGGACGCGGGAGCGGGCGTCGCTCCAGCTTCCGCCTCCAGCCCGGCGGCGATCCTGCCGAGCGTGGGGATGACGTGGATCTCCATCAGGTCGACCGTCCGCCACGACGCCTCGGCGCCGTCGGCCAGGACGTCCAGGAGCCCGGCGACGACCTTGAGCGTCGTCCCCAGCACCCATCCCGCCAGACCGAAGCCGACGACCGTCGCCAGGGCGATCAGGGCGGTGATCCGCCGCTCGGACCAGGTGAACTGGGCGTCCGACAACAGTACCTGCGCCTGGCTGAGGAAATACGCCAGCCCGAACGCCGCGACGCCAAGCTGCACGACCGGCGCCAGCCTGGCCAGGGCCCGGCCGCCCGTCCGGATCGAGGTGTAGCGCGGCGACGAATTCATGTGGCCTCCAACACGTCCCGAGAAGGGTCGGGGAATCGCGACGGCGAAATCGTCCTCGTCGGCCCCTCTCGCATTATAATCGTCGCGGTCCCCGATAAGATGAATACGCCGCGTCAGCCGGACGCTCCTCGGAGACATCCAGGCGCAGAGGAGGTCCTCGCCATGACGACGGACGGAGTTTCCTCCCCACGGCCCGAGCACGTCGACCGCCGCCGCCTGGTCGTGAGTACCGCGTGCTCGGTGCTCGTCCTGGCCCTCTGCCTGTTCCTCCCCGCCGGGACCTGGGCCTGGCCGAACGGCTGGCTGTTCTTCGCCGTGACGGTGGCGGCCGGGTCCGTGATCTCGGTTTACCTCCAGCGGGTCAATCCGGAGGTCATCGCCGCCCGGGTCAACCATCACGAAGGGACCAAGCCGTGGAATCGGCGGCTCGTGAGCCTCCTTTTCCCGACGTTGATCTCGATCATCCCCATCGCGGCGCTGGACGGCGGCCGATACCACTGGTCCCACGTCCCCTGGTGGGGGTGCGCAACCGGGTACGCCTTGTTCCTGGCCGGGATCGCGGGCCTGACCTGGGCCGAATCGGTGAACAAATTCTTCGAGCCCACGGTTCGAATCCAGGCCGACCGGGGTCATCGCGTCGTCGACGCCGGCCCGTACGCGCTCGTCCGGCATCCGGGATACGTCGCGGTCGGCGCACTCGTGCCGGGGATGGCCCTGTCCCTGGGGTCGTACTGGGCTTTGGTCCCCGCCGCAGCCTCGTATTTGCTGCTGATCGTGCGCACGGCCCGCGAAGATCGGACGCTTCAGGAGGAGCTGCCGGGCTACCGGGAATACGCCCGACGGGTGCGTTATCGACTCGTCCCCGGAGTCTGGTGACGAGGCTCGCGACGGGCGACCCCGTCGGCGCGAGGCCCTATCCTTCGATCGGTGACATCACTATAGTGCCGATTGTTCAGATCACCAATCGGTAAAGAATCGGGCCTCGTCGCCCTCCGTTGCCGATACTGCTTCCACTTGAGTCGCGCCGCACCTCGTCGGCGAGGGTTCGGCGTGCGCCCCGATCGTCCTTTGGCCCAGGAGTGACGCTCCATGTCGTTGCCGCGTTCGATCATTCGAGTGAGTTCGTTCGGGATCCTTGGTTTGGGAATCGTCGGCCTCGTCGCGGGCTGCGGTTCCGAGCAGCCGAAGACCGGGACGACGGTGTATTCGAGCCCCGAAGAGATCCAGGCGAAGAACCAGGAGTTGCAGAACGCCATGAAGGGCGGGGCCTACGGGTCGGCGGGCAAGAAGTCCGCGAACATGGTCGGCCAGTGACCTGAGCCGCTCGATCACGGGACGACGCATCGCTTCGAACCGTGTTCGCGGCGCCGGGATCCCGCGCGCCCACCCCTCGCTTCGGGGGCGAGCCGCGTCGTCGCGAGATTTCGGAAAATCCGAAGAATTTCGGTCGTCCGGCGGCGTATACGTCGCTTTTTCCCATTGCGCCGCACGGCTTGATCGTGGGGGCCGCTCGCGAGGCGTCCCCGTTCGGCCGCTTCATCACTTCCCCTCCCCTGTCTGCGTGAGGACGTCAACGTGCGATCTCGTCGAGCATTCACTTTGATCGAGTTGTTGGTGGTGATCGCCATCATCGCCGTTCTGATCGCCCTGCTGCTGCCCGCCGTCCAGTCGGCGCGCGAGGCGGCGAGGCGTTCGCAATGCATCAACAATCTGAAGCAGATCGGACTCGCGGCGCACAATTATCATAGCGCGGTGGGCTCGTTCCCCCTGGCCGGCGGCAAGAACGCGTTCGGCGGGCCGACCGACTACCATCCCTGGACCGGTTGGAGCGCCCAGGGCATGCTGCTGAGCTACATGGAGCAGGCCCCGCTCTACAACGCCGCCAACTTCGACTGGTCGCCGACGTCCGGCGGGGCGGGCTACGCCCTGAACACGACGGTCTCGAACGCCATCATTTCGGCCTTCCTCTGCCCCTCGGACGGCTTCGCCGGAAAGGCGAACATCAACAACTACCACGCGTCGTACGGCACGACCGTGGAGCAGGGCGGCTTTGAATCGATCCAGCCCTCGCAGAGCAGCGGCCTCTTCTGCCAGTACACGGTCTACTCGCTGGCCGACTGCACCGACGGCTCGTCGAACACCGTCGCCTTCGGCGAGGCGCTCGTCGGCGACAACGCGGGCACGACCAGCCCCTACCGGGGGAACATGGGCCTGGGGGCCAGCGGCCCGCAGGTGGCGGGCTACCTCCGCGACGCCCAATCCCAGATGGTCGCCGTGATCGCCGACCTCCAGTCCTGCGCGCTGGCCTTCCGGAACACGGGCAGCGGCGGGATCGCCAGCAACCGAGGCTATCGCTGGGCCTACTCCGCGACCGGCTACTCGATGTTCAACGTCCTCCAGACGCCGAACGAGCTGAAGTTCAACGGCTGCCGCTTCGGCTGCTCCGGCGGCTGCGACCCGAGCTACGGCTACTCCTACGGGACCTCCAGCAACCACTCCGGCGGCGTCAACGTCGCCTTCGGCGACGGCAGCGTTCGGTTCATCAAGGACTCGATCAACCGCCAGACCTGGTGGGCCCTCGGCACCCGAGCCGGCGGCGAGGTCGTCAGCTCCGACAGCTTCTGACCGGCGGCGATCGGCCGCGGGGATGACGGCGCCTCGGAGGATGGGATAGCATGGGCCTCGACCCCCATCCCGTCCTCCGAGGAGACGACGACCACCATGACCCCGGGACGACGCACGCTGCAATTCCAGGATTTCCAGGAGATCCACGCCGACGTCGAGCGGCTCTTGAAGGGCCACACGAAGCTCGGCGCCTGGTCGCTCTCGCAGGTCTGCGACCACCTGGCCGCGACGACCCGCCGGGCGGTGGAGACCCCGGCCGACGCCCCCCAGGACCTCTCGCTCCGCGTCGGCGACGCCCGGCGCGATCAGGTCCTCACCTCCGGGATCCTGCCCGAAGGGATCCCGATGCCCGCGGGCGCCGCCGCCCCCGAGGACGGCGACCCGCGCGAGGCGGCCGGGCGGCTGCGCGAGGCCCTCGCTGCTCTGGAGGCCTCGCCCGGCCCCGCCGCCCCTCACCGGCTGTTCGGCCCGCTCACCAAGGACCAGTGGCGGCGGTTGGCCTGCATCCACTGCGCCCATCACCTCAGCTTCATCATCCCCGCTGACGGGGGGACCGTCTGATGCGCCGCGGGTTCCTCGTCGCGGTCCTCGCCGCCGCCCTGCTCCCGTCGCTCGCCGCCCGAGGCGACGACGCGCGGCCGAACATCGTCTGGATCGTCGTCGACGACATGTCGGCGAACTTCGGTTGCTACGGCGAGACGCTCATCCAGACGCCGAACGTCGACCGCCTCGCCCGCGAGGGGACGCGGTTCGCGAGCGCGTTCGTCACGGCGCCCGTCTGCTCGGCCAGTCGGTCGGCCCTGATCACGGGGATGTACCAGACCAGCATCGGCGCGCAGAACCATCGCAGCGGCCGGGGAGTCGAGAAGATCCGGCTCCCCGATGGGGTCGAGCCCCTCCCGGCCCTCTTCCGCCGCCACGGGTATTACACGGCCGTCGGCCCGGGCCAGGGCCAGGGGCCGCTCGGGAAGACCGACTACAACTTCGAGTGGGACCGCGCGATGTACGACGGGGCCGACTGGTCCGGACGCAAGCCTGGCCAGCCGTTCTTCATGCAGGTCCAGCTCAGCGGCGGCAAGCAGCGCGAGAACCGGAACTGGCTCGCGACCGTCCGCAAGCGGTTCGTCGCCACGAGCGCCGACGGGGTCTCGCTGCCGCCGTACTATCCGCGCGACCCCGTCCTCCTCGAAGACTGGGCCGCATACCTCGACGCCGTCCGCCACACCGATCGCCAGGTCGGCGACGTCCTCGCGAGGCTGCGGCGCGAGGAAATCCTCGATCAGACGGTCGTCATGTTCCTGACCGACCACGGAATCAGCCACGCGCGCGGCAAGCAGTTCCTCTACGACGAGGGCATCCGCGTGCCGCTGGTGATCCGAGGCCCCGGCGTCCCCGTCGGGATGGTCCGCGAGGATCTCGTCTCGCACATCGACCTTGCGGCGACCTCGCTCGCGATGGCCGGCATTCCGGTCCCGAAGGCCATGCAGTCGCGCGACCTGTTCGCGAAGGACTTCGCCCCGCGCGACGCCGTCTTCAGCGCCCGCGACCGCTGCGACGAGACCGTCGACCACATTCGAAGCGTCCGCACCGATCGCTACAAGTACATCCGCAACTTCCTGCCGGGCCGCCCCCACTTGCAGCCAAACCGCTACAAGGACGCCAAGTCGATCGTCAAGCGGCTCCGAGATCTGCACGCCGAGGGGAAACTCGACGCCTTGCAGGAGCAGCTCCTGTTCGCCCCCACCCGGCCCGAGGAGGAGCTTTACGACCTCCAGGCCGACCCGCACGAGACCCGCAACCTCGCCGCCGACCCCGCGCGCCGAGAGACGCTGGAGACCCTGCGCAAGCGGCTCGACGACTGGATCACCGAGACCGGCGATCAGGGCGCGAATCCCGAACCGACCGCGATGTACGACAGCGACATGAAAGCGTACGTCGATTCCCCGAAGCCCGAGGAAGCGGCGGTCATCCGAGCGAACATCGCCCTGATGAAAGCCTGGGCCGCCGAGGGGAAATGAAGCGAGCCCCCCTCATCCGGCCCGGATGAAAGTCTTCCCCTCTCGCGGGGGAAGACAGACACCGCAGGGGTCAGATGAGGGGGAGGACGAGCACGCCAGCCGTCGGAATCCGCAGTCCGGCCGACCATAACGCCGTAGGTCGTCTTGCTCGTCTTCCCCCTCATCCGGCCCTGTGGGCCACCTTCCCCCGCGAGGGGGGAAGGACTTTATGGTCTCGGACGCGGATTCCGACGGCGCTCGGGTTCGCCCTCGACCGCGAGGCGGCGAGGGTCACACCGCGTCGTCCTCGCTGCCGGCCTCGTCGTCGGCGAAGGTTTCTTCCTGAAGGGCCGACTCGGGGGGCCGGGGCGGGCCCGGATCGAACCAGGGGTAGATGGCGGGGATCACGACGAGCTTCAGGAGCGTACTCGTCAGGATGCCGCCGATGACGACGGTCGCCAGCGGGCGCTGGACCTCGGCGCCGGAGCCGTGGGAGAAGGCCATCGGGACGAAGCCGAGGCTCGCCACCATTCCGGTCATGAGGATCGGCCGGAGCCTCGACATCGACGCCTCGCGGACGGCGTCGCGGGTCGGCGTGCCGGTCTCGATGAGCTGGCGGATCGCCGAGACGAGGACCAGGCCGTCGAGCACCGCCACGCCCGAAAGCGCGATGAAGCCGACGCCCGCCGAGATGCTGAAGTTGAGGTCGCGCGCCCAGAGCGACATCACCCCGCCTATGGCGCCCAGCGGCACCGAGAGGAAGATGAGGAGCCCCAGCCCGACCGACTGGAAGGTGGCGTACAGGAGCAGGAAGATCCCCAGGAGGGCCACCGGCACGACGATCGTCAGCCGCTTGGTCGCGGACTGGAGGTTCTCGAAGGTGCCTCCCCATTCGAGCGTGTAGGAGCGCGGCAGCTGGATCTGGGCCTCGACCTGCTTCTGGGCCTCGCCGACGAAGCTCGCCAGGTCGCGTCCCCGGACGTTGGCCTGGATCATGACGCGGCGGCGGCGGTCCTTCCGCCAGATCTCGTAAACGCCGTCGACGTTCTCGACGTCGGCCACGTCTTCCAGCGGGATGAGCCGGCCCTGGGAGTCGCGGATGCGGAGCTGGCCGATGGCCTGGGCGTCCTTGCGCATCTCGGGGGAGACGCGGACCTGCAAGTCGAACCGGCGCGGGCCTTCGACGACCTGGCCGACGATCTTGCCGCCGAGCGCCGTGCCGACGTCCAGCACGTCGGACGCGTCGATGCCGTAGCGGGCGATCCGGTCGCGGTCGATCGTGATCTTCAGGAACGGCAGCCCGCCGAGCGCCTGGGCCTTCACGTCGGTCGCGCCGGGGATCTTCTGGAGTATTGCGGCGATCGCGTCGGCCTTCTCCTGCAAGACGTCGAGGTCGTCGCCGAACAGGCTGATGCCGACGTCGGCGCGGACGCCGGCGAGGAGGTCGTTGAACCGGAGCTGGATCGGCTGCGTGAAGCTGAGGAACGTGCCCGGGAGGACGTCGGCGGCGATCGCGTTGATGCGATCGATCAGCTCGTCCTTCGAATGGACCGACTTCCAGTCGTCCGACGGCTTGAGCAGGACGAACACGTCGGTCAGGTTGACGCCCGCCGGGTCGATGCCGATCTCGGGCCGGCCGGTCCGGCTGACGACCGTGCGGATGACGTCGGGGAGCTGCTCGTGCAAGGCGGCCTCGAATCGAGTGGTCCCTTCCAGGCCCTCGGTGAGCGAGGCGTCCGGGGGACGGATGAGGACGACCACGAGGTCCCCCTCGTCGAGCTGGGGGATGAACTCGCCGCCGAGCTGCATCGCGAAGGGGATGGTGGCCGCCAGCCCCGCCGCCGCCGCCATCGCCACCACGACGGGGCGCTTCACGACCCAGCCGAGGGTCGGGGCGTAGAGTCGCTTGGCGACGCGGATCGGCCAGGTGTCGCGTTCCGCGGTCCCCGGTTTCAGGAAGAACGAGGCCAGCACGGGCGTGGCCGTCAGGCTGAGGATCAGAGAGCCGATCAGGGCGAAGACGACCGTCAGCGCCATCGGCCGGAACATCTTCCCCTCCACCCCTTCCAGGGCCAGGATCGGGAGGTGGACCATCGTGATGATCGCCACGCCGAAGACCACCGGCTTGCGGACCTCCAGCGTCGCCCGCCGCACCACGTCGACCGACTTCTCGCGGGGATCGGCGTGGGAGAGCCGGCTGACGCAGTTCTCGATGACGATCACGGCGCTGTCGACGATCAGGCCGAAGTCGAGCGCGCCCAGGCTCATCAGGCTGCCGGCGATCCCCGAGGCGAGCATCAGATTGCCCGCGAAGAGCATCGACAGCGGGATCGCCGAGGCCACGATCAGGCCCGCCTTCAGGTTGCCCAGCAGGACCAGAAGGACCGCGACGACCAGCACGCCCCCTTCGGTCAGGTTGTGGGTCACGGTCGAGATCGTCCGCTCGATGAGCGCCGCGCGGTCGTAGAAGGGCTCGATCACGACGCCGGGTGGGAGGGTCTTCTGGATCTCGGCGATCTTGGCCTTGATCCGCTCGACGACGACGCGGGAGTTCTGTCCCGAGAGCATCAGCACGGTGGCCGTGGCGGCCTCGCCCCGGCCGTCTCGGGTGACGGCCCCGGTGCGGATCATGGGGGCGAACCGAGCCTCGCCGACGTCGCGGACCCGGATCGGCGTGCCCGACCGGCTGGCGTCGATCACCACGTTGTTCAGCGCCTCCAGGTCGCCGATCAGGCCGACCATGCGGATGACCCGCTGTTGCCCGCTCCGTTCGATGTAGCCGCCGCCGGAGTTGGCGTTGTTGCGACGGATGGCGTCGAAGACCTTGTCCATCGAGATGTTCCGGGCGGTCAGCCGCGTCGGGTCGATGGTGACCTCGTACGTCTTCAACTCGCCGCCGAACGGGTTGACCTCGACGACGCCGGGGACGGTCTTCAACGGCCGGGCGACGTCCCAGTCGAGGATGGTCCGCAGCTCCATCAGGGAGTGGGGCTTGGCGGCGTCGGGGGCGTTCTTGACTTCGAACTGGAAGATCTCGCCCAGGCCGGTGGCGACCGGGCCGATCTCGGGCCGGCCGAAATCCGGGGGGATGTCGGCGGTGATCTGCGAGAGTCGCTCGCCCACCTGCTGGCGGGCCCAGTAGATGTCGGTCCCCTCCTCGAAGACGACCGTCACGCCCGAGATGCCGAGCTGCGAGAACGAGCGGACCTCCTGGACGTAGGGGATGCCGTTCATCTCGTTCTCGACCGGCACCGTGATGAACTGCTCGACCTCCTCCGGCCCCAGCGCCGGGGCGTTGGTCAGGGCCATGACCTGGACGTTGGTGACGTCCGGCACGGCGTCGATCGGCAGGTTGAGGAGCGAGTTCGTCCCCACCGCGACCAGCGCGAAGAGGGACAGGACCACGAGGGGACGATTGCGCAAGGACCAGGTGATCAGTTGATCGAACATGATTCGGGGGGGTCTCCGGCGTATCGAAGGTGCGACGTCGGGAAGGATTCCGGGAGGATGGGGGCGGCGTGCGAGGCGGCCGCGACGGACGCGCGAGGGCGGGCCCGTATCTCCCCATCTCGCGGAGGGAAAGGCGGCCGAAGGCGGGATCAGGCGGATCGTCGGGGCCGAAGGGCCGCGAAGCCGACGGAGTCCCCGCGCGCCGCCCCGTCCGTCCCCGCGGGGGAGGAAGGCGACGGGCGCGCGGACTCACCCGGGATGCATGGCGGGGCGCCTCAGAATCGGAGCCGACAGAGGAGGCTCAGCGAGGAGCCTCCGGGCCGCGCGGAGGAGGCGGCGAAGGGGGAGGCGGGGGGGGAGGCGCGTCCAGGGGCATGCGGTCGAAGCCCGCGACGAGGGCGAAGGCGGAGGGCCGCCCCTTGGAATCCATCGCCTCGCCGGGGTCGTCCTCGTCGTCCCCTTCGGGCTCCTCGGGGAACTCCTCGACCTCGTGGACGTGCGACGTCGCGGCGGGGCGGACGGGGTCGACGTCCCACGGGCTCATCGCCGCCTCGACCGTCGGCGACCCCGGCGCGCTGACGAGAGCCGAGACGGACGGGCCGTCCTGGCCGACGAGAGCGAGGCCGAGCAAGAAGACGAGCGGGGCGAGCATGAATATATACTCAGAATTACGTCAGGATGCGTCTCCGGGTCATTATAGCCGGGCGAGGCCTCGGGCGTTGAGGGGATTTCCGGTAAAGCCGAGGCCGCCTCGCCTCGAATCCGGGCGGGGGATCGGCTATCGTGGCCGTCTTGCGGACGCGGACCGTCCTCGGGAGGGAGGCGCCATCGATGCGCAGTGAGGAAAACGAGGGGCGCGGGACGTCGGTGATCCTCAACCTGGGGGACGCCCTCGAAAAGGTCCCCAGGTCTCATAAGGCCCTGATCACCCCCGCGATCCGCGAGGCGTTCCGGGACCCCCTCGCCTACTTTGGGCGGATCGCAGACCGATGCCCGTTCCCGAACATGAAAGCCTGGCTGGATGCCCTGGTGGCGGGAGGCCTCTGGGACCTGGCCCTGCATCAAGGATCGCCCCGGGAGTACACCGACGCGGGCTTCCGCTGGTGGCCCGAAGGGGTCGCCTGCGCCGAGATCACGCCCCCCTCCGGCCAGGTCCCGCCGGGCCTGCCCGCAACGCTCCGCACGTATTATTCGCTCGTGGACAAGGTCGGTTGGATGCCCTTCGGGTGCGCGGGGGGGCTCGGCGGCGCCGGGGGTCATGGGTCCATCGCGCCCTTCTATCTTGAGAACTCCGGCCTGGACGTCGACCCATCGCAGGTGCACGCCTTCGGCTCGAGCCTGGGCGGCGATATGCTGATCTACACCCACCACGACCGGGGCGGCTGGCTCTGCCACGAGAACGGTCACGTCCACCTGCTGGGGACCGTCGCGGAGACGATCGACTGGGTGTACGCCGAGCTGCTGGCCGATCGATCGCCGGATTTCGACTACCGATGGCTCTGACACGCGCGGAGGCCGCATGGCCGATTCGAGCCCGGTGAAGCTCGTCCCCCTGATCACGGTGTTCGGCGTGATTCTCGAGCCGGTCGCCGGCGAGTTCCTCCGGGCGAGCGAGGTTCAGGCTCCGCTGCGGCCTTCGTTCCGGCGGGGCTGCTGCGACACCGCCACGATCCTCCGGGGCGCGGGCTGCTTCGGGGAAGTCGACCTCCACGCCCCAGAGCCCTGAGCCCTCGGTTTCCGGTACAATGTCCCGGTGCGTCCGGGTCGCCGGTCGCGGTCGCCTACGAAGGTCCGAGTCGAAATCCAAACATGGCGTTACTGAGCATTCGCGGGGTGGGGCTGTCGTTCGGCGGCCCGAAGTTGCTGGACGGGGTGGACCTGACCATCGAGGCCGGGGAGCGGATCTGCCTCCTGGGCCGCAACGGCGAGGGGAAGAGCACGCTGCTGCGGCTCATCAGCGGCGAGATCGGGCCCGACGAGGGGTCGATCATTCGCCAGCAAGGCCTGCGAGTGGCCCGGCTCCTCCAGGACGTGCCGGCCGGGCACGGCGGCACCGTGGCCGACGAGGTCGCCGAGGGCCTGGCCCACGACGACCACGGCTTCGGCGGCGAGGACCACCGCGTCCAGTCGGTCGTCTCCCGCGTCGGGCTCGACCCCGACGCGAAGTTTTCGGAGCTTTCCTCGGGGATGAAGCGGCGGGTGCTGCTGGCCCAGGCGATCGTCGCCGAGCCCGACGTCCTGCTGCTCGACGAGCCCACGAACCACCTGGACATCGAGTCCATCGGCTGGCTCGAAGGCTTCCTCCTGCGCTATCCCGGCACGATCGTCTTCGTCACCCACGACCGGGTGTTTCTCCAGAAGCTGGCGACCCGGATCGTCGAGCTGGACCGGGGCCGGCTGATGGACTGGGCCTGCGACTACCCCACGTTCCTCGTCCGTCGCGACCAGCTCCTCGCCGCCGAGAACCGCGAACGCGACCTCTTCGACAAGAAGCTCGCCGAGGAGGAGAAGTGGATCCGCAAGGGGATCGAGGCCCGCCGCACCCGCAACGAGGGGCGGGTCAGGGCCCTCGAAGCCATGCGAAGGGCCCACCAGCGACGCCGGGACCGCCAGGGGACCGCCCGCATCCAGGCCCAGGAAGCCGAGCGCTCCGGCATGCTCGTCATCGAAGCCGAGGACGTCGAGTTCGGCTACGGCGAGCGGTCGATCGTCCGCGACCTCTCCGCCACCATCGTCCGAGGCGACAAGGTGGGCGTGATCGGCCCCAACGGCGCCGGCAAGACCACCCTGCTCCGCCTCCTGCTCGGCCAGCTCGCCCCCCGCTCCGGCACGATCCGCCAGGGGACCAACCTCGAAGTCTCCTACTTCGAGCAGCTCAAATCGTCGCTGGACGACGAGAAGACGGTCCAGAAGAACATCAGCGACTACGACATGATCACGATCGACGGTCGTGAGAAGCACATCCTGGGCTACCTGCAAGACTTCCTGTTCACCCCAGACCGGGCCCGGACGCTGGTCAAATACCTCTCCGGCGGCGAGCGCAGCCGGCTCCTGCTGGCGAAGTTGTTCACGAAGCCCTCGAACGTGCTGGTGCTCGACGAGCCGACGAACGACCTGGACCTGGAGACGCTCGAACTCCTGGAATCGCTGCTGGTCGAGTATCAGGGGACGGTCCTGATCGTCAGCCACGACCGGGCGTTCCTGAACGACGTCTCCACCAGCGTCCTCGCCGTCGAGGCCGACGGCCGCGTCAAGGAGTACGAGGGGGGCTACGACGACTACCTCCGCCAGCTCTCCGCCGAGCGTCCCGCCGAAGCCTCCCCCCCGCCGTCGTCGTCGCCCGCCGCCCCGAAGGCTGCCGCCAAGTCGGCCGCTCCCAAGGTCCAGAAGCTCACCAACCTGGAGCGCAAGGAGCTGCAAACGCTCCCCGGCAAGATCGAGAAGCTGGAAACCGAGCTCGCCGCCCTCCACGAGACCATGGCCGACCCGGCCTTCTACAAGCAAGACCGCGACGCCATCGCCCAGACCAACGCCAAACTCCAGGCCCTCGAAGCCGACCTCGCCTCCGCCTACGAACGCTGGGAGGCCCTCGACGCCATCGGCGGCTGAACGTCTGGACGGTCCACTTGCGGCACTCGGCCGCTCCTCGATTTCGTCAGTGGCCGCGCGGCCGGCCTTGACCAGGGCGGCGTCCTGGGCCCGGTCCTGCTCGGATGACTTTCTCGCCGTCGTCGGGCGACGGCGGCATTGCGGACGAGGGGGCGGGGCGATAGCGTGGGCGGCGGGGCGGCCCTCCCTGGGAGCGGATAGGGCCGGGGCCCCGTCTTCGTCTTCGCCCCTCGCTTTGATGGAAGGACGCATCTGAGATGTCGCACCTCTCCCGTCGATCGTTCCTGACAACGTCCGCGGCGGTCGCGGCCGGGACTTCCGCGCTCGGGGCCGCTCAGGACCCCAAGACGATTCCCGGCTTCGACCAGACCAAGACCGACTACGACCCGACGAAGGAGTGGAAGCCCTTCAGCGACCGCAAGATTCGCCTCGGGATCGTCGGCCACGGCATCTGCAAGTTCGGCCTGGCCTTCGACCTCCAGAACCATCCCAACGTCGAGCTGGTCGCGGTCAGCGACCTGTTCCCGGATCGCTGTGCGGAGATGGCGCAGCAGGCGAAGTGCGAAAAGACGTATCCGTCCCTGGAAGAGATGGTGAAGGACGACTCGATCGAGGCCATCTACTGCGCCACCGACGCGCCGTCGCACGCCAAGCACGCCATCCTCTGCCTCCAGCACGGCAAGCACGTCGCCACCGCGGTCCCTGCCTTCCGCGGCGACATCGAGGACGCGGAGAAGCTCCTGGAATGCTGCAAGAGCAACCCGGGGCTGGTCTACGCGATGTTCGAGACGTCTCAGTTCCATGACGACCTCTACGCGATGGAGAGGCTCTACGCCGCCGGCGTGTTCGGCCGCCTCGTCTATTCGGAAGGGGAGTATTGCCACCCGCACAGCCTGGGCTCGCCGTCGCTGGGCTCCTACAAGGACTGGCGGAAGAAGGGCTGCCCGATGTGGTACCCCACGCACGCGACGGCCTACTACGTCGGCGTGACGCACAAGAGCTTCCTCGAGGTCTCGTGCCAGGGCACCGCCGACTTCGAGGAATCTCGGCGCGTCCCCAACAGCATCGGCAACGTCTTCACTTCCGAGGTCGGCCTGTTCCGCACCGCGGAAGGCGGCATCTCCCGGATGATGGTTTGCAAATCGCAGGGAGAGTACCTGGAAGCGGGCCGCATCCGTGGCGAATACGCCGGATACAACCACACGTTCACCGGAGACGAGACCGGGCGGAAGCGCTATGAAGAAGCGCTCAAGAACGGCCTGCAACTCAAGAAGCCCGCGCTCCCGCCGGGCGTCCAGGCGGGGGGACACGGCGGCTCGCACGGCTACCTCGGCGACGACTTCATCGACGCCATCCTCCGAGGCCGAAAGCCGGCGGTGGACGTCATCGACGCGCTCAACATGACCGTCCCCGGCTACTACGCCCACCTGTCCGCGATGAAGGACGGGGAAACGCTGAAAATCCCGCAGTACTCCCTGTAACTCCCGATCGACGGGCCTATCGGCCCGGCCAGGCGCTGAAACCGGGAAATCGTGGGAATCTGGACCATTCCGAGACTTCCAGGGACCGCCTGGTTCCTCCAGGTTTGGTGCCTGGCCTCTTGCGTCCCGGCAAAGGGGCGAGCGTCGGATGCGAGGATGTCATCGGGGGTCGACACCGATCGATCGGCACGTCGGGCGGAATGGCGACCGCCTTCGTCTTGCCCGGCCCGACCCCCGTCCACTCAGATCGAAGACCATGCCCCAGGCTGCTCTTCCCCTTCCCTCTCGGGTGGCTGCCCGGTTCCTGTCGTACCTGACGTGAGTTCGAACGCGATCTGAACTATCATCGCCTGGAGCCGATGCAGTGCTGGCGGGGGAAAGACGACTCCGTCCAGCCGCAATCGCCGGGATGGCCTTCACGCGACTGAAACCGGACCGGACGAGGCGTAAGCCGCCCGCCTCGCGAGGGGCCGAAGTTCTGAAACGGAGCGCTCAGGGATGGAGACCGCGAAGATCGCCCAGGTGCTGGATGAGATGGGGACGATCCTGGAGGTCCAGGGGGAGAACCCCTTCCGCTGCCGCGCGTACCACAACGCGGCGCAGGCGCTGCACGGGATGCCGGGGGACCTGACGGAGATGATCGCCGACGGCAGCCTCGCCGAGGTGCCGGGGATCGGCGAGACCCTCTATTCCAAGATCGTCCAGCTGGCCACCACGGGGCGGCTCCCGGCCTACGAGCAGCTCCGCGCCCAGACCCCGCCGGGGCTCCTGGCGCTCTTGCGGGTGTCGGGGATCGGGCCCAAGAAGATCAAGGCGCTCCACGAGGCGCTCGCGATCGAGAGTTTGGCCGACCTCCGGGCCGCCGGGGAGTCGGGGCGGATCGCCAAGGTCAAGGGTTTCGGCGCCAAGACCGAGGCCAACATCCTCGAAGGGATCGGCTTCCTGGAAACGGCCGGCGGACGAATCCTCCAGAATGAGGCGCTCGCGCTCGTCGCGCCGATCCTCGACTTCGTCCGGAGCCGTCCCGGCGTGATCCGGGCCGAGGTCTGCGGCAGCCTCCGACGACGGGCCGAGACCATCGGCGACCTCGACGTCCTGTTCGCCTCGGCCGATCCCTCGGCGGTCCTCGACGAGTTCGTGAAGCTCCCGCAGGTCGCCCGCGTCCTCGGCCACGGGCCCACCAAGGCCAGCGTGCTCCTGCCCGGCTTCAAGACCGACCAGTTCGTCCAGTGCGACCTGCGCGGGGTGGCCGACGACCAGTTCGCCTTCGCCCTCCACTACTTCACCGGCTCCAAGTCCCACAACATCGCCATGCGGAAACGGGCCCTGGCGCGGGGGCTCTCGCTCAACGAGTACGGGCTGAACCCGGTCAAGGACGGGGCGAAGGGGGTCGCCTGCCGCGACGAGCCCGAGCTGTTCCGCGCCCTCGGTTTGGAATACGTCCCCCCCGAGCTTCGTGAGGACGCCGGGGAGTTCGAGGCCGCCGAGGCCGGCACGCTCCCCAAACTCATCGAGCCCGACGACCTGACCGGCACGTTCCACTGCCACTCCGACTGGAGCGATGGCGACGCCACCCTGGAGGAGATGGCCGAAGGCGCCCGCGCGATGGGGATGCAATACCTCGGCATCGGCGACCACTCGCGATCGCTCGCCATGGCCCGCGGCCTCACGATCGAACGCGTCCGCGACCAGTGGTCGAAGATCGACGCCCTCAACGCCGGCTACGGCGGCGCCTTCCGCCTGTTCAAGGGGACCGAGTGCGACATCCTCGGCGACGGCTCCCTCGACTTCCCCGACGACGTCCTCGCCGGCTTCGACTACGTCGTGGCCAGCGTCCACTCCCGGTTCAAGATGTCTCGCGACGAGATGACGGCGCGGATCATCAAGGCGATCTCCAACCCGCACGTCACCATGCTCGGACACGCCACCGGCCGGCTGCTCCTGTCCCGCTCGCCCTATGAGGTCGATCTGGACGCCGTGATCGATGCGGCGGCCGAGCATCGCACGATGATCGAAATCAACGCCAGCCCGTACCGTCTCGACCTCGACGCCGCCCACTGCCGACGCGCCCGCAAGAAAGGGGTGATGATCGTCATCAACCCCGACGCCCACTCCGTCGCCGGCCTGGGAGACCTCCGCTACGGCGTGAGCGTCGCCCGCCGCGCCTGGCTGACCAGGGACGACGTCTTCAACACCGCCCCCCTCCCCCAGATCGCCGAACGGCTCGAAAGCCTGCGGCGACGAGGAGGCTGAGGCCGGCCGACCGGGAATCCGAAGGTGACTTTCGGAGACCGGCGACACGCATGCAGGATCTCTCCCGTATCCTTGCTGTGAGGGCCGCCGGTCCTATAATGAACTGGTGAATCAACCAGGAAGGTGGTCGGAATCCCCGCTGGATCTGGGAACCTGGGATTGAACCCTTCGGTTCTCCCCGATCGCCCTGCCGGAGAGGAAGAATTCATCGCGACCCAGGCCCGACGCCCAATCGCCATATCGCTCGGACGTTCGGCGCCTGATTCGCTTACCGACGTGATCGCGACGCCTCGGTCCTTCGGGCCCGGTTTCATCCGCCTTCATCCCTTGGTTGCGAGGACGTTCTCATGGCCGCGACGAAACCCCTTCGGGACACGCGAAAGAGATATTACACCGTCGAGGAGGCCAATCGGGCCCTGACGCTGGTCAGGGCCATCGTGGCCGACATCGTCCGCCAGAACGGCGTGGTCGAGGAATTGCAACAGCGCCTCGCCCGCATGGGACGGGAACGCCGACAGGACTCCGAGGACCTCTACTCGGAGGAGCTCACCCATTTTCAGGGCGAGCTGGAGGCGGAGGAAGAGCGCCTGAACACCTTCCATGAGGAGTTGAAGCGGCTGGGAGTCGAGTTGCGGAACCTCGACGGGCTCTGCGACTTCCCCAGCCTCATGGACGGCCGCGAGGTCTACCTCTGCTGGCGTTTGGGCGAGCCCCAGGTCTCCCACTGGCACGAGCTGGAAGCCGGATTCGCCGGCCGTCAGCGGATCGCCGATCGGCCCGACGGCGGGGCCGGCCCCGCGGCCTGAGCCCCCCTCGATCCGCATCCTGGACCCCCACCGCCCCGCGCGGCCGACCGGCCTCGCGGGGCGGCTCCTTGAAGTTCGCGGCCAGTCTAGGACAATGGGCGTGGAGCCAGGCCGCCGGCGTCATCGCTTCCCCCTTCGAGTCGCGGGGAAGGGCGGCGGGATCGGGCTGGACGCAACCGGATCAGGACTCGCCCGTCGTGTATCGCGTCGTAACCATCGACGGCCCCGCGGGGGCCGGCAAGAGCACGGTCGCCCGGCTCCTGGCCGAACGTCTGAGTTGGCGGTTCCTGGACACGGGGGCCATGTACCGGGTCGTCACCCTGGCCGCGCTCCGGGCCGGGACCGACCTTGAGGACGCCGAGGCGCTCGACCGCCTCGCCGCCGGCCTGGACGCCTCATTCCCCCCCGGCCTCGCCATCCTGGACGGCGAGGACGTCTCGCTGGCCGTCCGCGACCCCGCCGTGACGCGGGCCTCGCGGTTCATCGCCGATTGTGCGGCCGTACGCGCCCGCCTCGTCGCCTGGCAGCGAGCCTTCGCCGAGCAGGACGACGTCGTCACCGAGGGCCGCGACCAGGGGACCATCGTCTTCCCCGACGCCTTCCGCAAATTCTTCGTCACCGCGTCCGACGTGGAGCGCGCCCGCCGTCGCCATGCAGAGCTTCGGGCGAAGGGGGCCGATTCCGAACTGGACGCCGTGCTCGCCGACCAGCGAGCCCGAGACGCCCGCGACGCCTCCCGCGCCATCGCCCCGATGAAGCCGGCCGACGACGCCGAGACCCTCGACACGACCGGGATGACCATCGACGAGGTGGTCTCCCTCCTGCACCGGAAAGTCCTCCCCTCCCCATGAACGCCGACGCACCAACCAACCTGGACGACGCCCCCACGCCCCCCGCCGGCGACCCGGCGCCGACGGCCGCACCCACCGCCCGCGTCCGTCGCGAGCGTCCCCAGGGGGATCGCTCCCGAATCGGCCTGCTCTGGTATCGGGGGGTGAAGGCGGTGGTTTCCACCTGGATGGCCGCGATCGGGGGCTGTCGGTCGACCGGCTGGCGGAACATGCCCGAATCCGGCGGCGTGATCCTCGTCTCCAACCATCTCAGCTACCTCGACGTCTTCATCCTGGGGATCGGCGTCCGCCGGCCGCTGAACTACGTCGCGCGGTCGACCCTCTTCCTGCCGGGGCTCGGGGCCCTGATCCGCTCGGTCGGCGGGTTCCCGATCCAGCGCGAGGGGATGGGGGCCTCGGGCATGAAGGAAACGCTCAAGCGGCTCCGGGCCGGCGGCGTGGTGACCCTCTTCCCCGAAGGGACCCGCAGCCGCGACGGCGAGCTGGGCGAGATGAAGTCGGGCATCGCGCTGCTGGTCTCCCGGGCGGCGGTCCCCGTCGTCCCCGTGGGCCTCGCCGGGACCTTCCGCGCCTGGCCCCGCGGCCGACTCCTCCCCCGCCCCCATCCGATCCGCGTCCATTACGGCCCCCCCATCCTGCCGACGGACCTCGAAGGGCTCGACCCCCGCGCCGTGACCGCCCTGATCCGGGAGCGCATGGCCGAATCCATCGAGGAGGCGCGTCGGGGCCTCGCCCGAGACCTGGGCGCCTGAGCCTCGAAAGCCCCGGGGCTCCCCGCTAGAGCCGCATCGGCGCGTGGATTAGAATCCGAGGGCGGGCGCCGTCGTCTCTCCACGCCTCAGCCGAGGGGGGAGCGGGGCGCGTCGAGTTCCTCCTCCAGCCAAACGGATGCGCCTCATGACCCCGGAAGATTCGACCCGGCGACCAACCGCGAAGCACCCGATCGCGATGAACCGACGAGCGGCCCTGGCGGGCGTCGCGGCCTCGACGCTCCTGGGGCTCTCCCCCCGGAAGGCCGTCGCCCAGGCTCCCCCGACCGGAGGTCCGTTCCTGCTCGGCCTGAACACGGCCACGATCCGGGGCCAGAAGCTGGGGATCGTCGAGATCATCGACCTGGTCGCGAAGGCCGGCTATGGAGGGCTGGAGCCCTGGCTCGACGAGATCAACCGCTACCGAGACGGCGGTGGCTCGCTCGAAGACCTGGGCAAGCGCCTGCGCGACGCCGGCCTCTCGGTCGAGAGCGCCATCGACTTCTTCGAATGGGGGGTGGACGACCCCGAACGCCGCCGCAAGGGCCTGGAAGCGGCGAAGCGCTCGATGGACACGCTCCAGAAGATCGGAGCCAAACGAGTCGCCGCGCCGGCCGCCGGGGCCACCGACGTGGTCGTCGAGCTTCCCCGCCTGGCGGAACGCTACCGGACGCTGCTGGAGTTGGGAGACCAGTTCGGGATCGTGCCCGAGGTCGAGGTCTGGGGGTTCTCGAAGACCCTGGGGAACCTGGCCGAGGCCTCCTACGTGGCGATCGCCGCGGGACATCCCAGGGCCTGCGTCCTGCCCGACGTCTATCACCTCCACCGAGGGGGCTCGTCGTTCGAGGGGCTCAACCTCCTGGGGCCGGCGGCGATCCCCGTCCTGCACCTGAACGACTACCCCGCCGTCGCCGACCCGACGACCCTGAACGACTCGGACCGCGTCTACCCCGGCGACGGCGTCGCGCCGATCCGCCGGATTTTGGAGTCGCTCGCCTCGCGAGGCTTCCAGGTGATGCTCTCGCTGGAAGTCTTCAACAAGGCTTACTGGGAGCAAGACCCCGCCGTCGTCGCCGCGACCGGAGTTCGCAAGATGCAGGCACTCATCGAAGGGATCTCGGCCCCCGCCCGCGTCGGGTCGTAAGCCCCTGTCCCACCCCATCCTCGGCCAGGCCCACGCGTGGGTCGAACGGGCCCTGGAGCCGGGCGATCGGCGCTCGACGCCGCGGTCAGCCGTCGGGACACGGCCATCCGGGCGGCTCGGAAAGGGCCGACGGGCCAGGCGATCGGCTGCGACCTCCAGCAGACGTCGCCTCGGCCCGGCTGGGCTCGCCGTGAGCCGCCGACCACCCGTGGTTCGCCCCCAGTTCTGGAACGCCCAGGCCTCGCTTAGTTTCCTTGCCGCTTCGCCGTAATCGAAACATCTCGCCGGTCATACCCCGAGGATTTGCTCTTCCAGTAATTCATACTATATCTATGGACTTTGTTTGAATTAGCCTTGACCCGGTCGCCGATAGGCTGCACAATGGGCCGATCTCGCGACGTTTCGCCGTCGCAATGGAGGGCGAGGCTGCGTCCGCTGCGCATGCCCCGAGGGGACGAGTCGCACCAAGAGGCGCGTCCCCGGAACGCTCCCGCCGCCTCATCCTTTCACGGTTGGAAAAACCAGGCCGACTCGACCACGAGAGGCGTATCGCGCTTTCGCCGGCACGCGACCAACCCCACGAGGGGAGGTCCTGCCTGGGAGTCGAGTCGAGCCATGAAACTTTCCACGTCCCCTGGTCGTCGCGGCCTGTCGCGTCCGTCGGCTTCCGACCTCGCGTCGGGCGGTCGACGCGGCTTCACGTTGATCGAGCTGCTGGTCGTGATCGCCATCATCGCCGTGTTGATCGCGCTGCTGCTGCCGGCCGTCCAGGCCGCCCGCGAGGCCGCCCGGCGGGCCCAGTGCACCAACAACCTGAAGCAGATCGGCCTGGGGCTGCACAACTACCACAGCGTGTTCGAGTCATTTCCCCCAGGCTCGCTCTACGGCCGTCGCGCCGACCTGACCCTGGGGAACAACCGGGACTTCTCGGCCCATGTGCGACTGCTGGGCTTCACCGAGCAGCCGGCCTTGTACAACGCCGCGAACTTCGCGCTGGCGTGCTTCAACGACCAGCCGTACGGCAACCACGTCAACTCGACCACGACGACGACTCGGCTGGCGTTGATGCTCTGCCCGTCGTCGCCCCCGCCGTCGTGGAACCATCAAGCGTCGGGAGCGCCGTTCAACTCGCAGCGGGCGCCGGGGGGGAATTATTTCGCGTCGGTGGGCGCGACGCTGGAGTTCGCCGGGCATCAGGTGAACGGCCCGCCCAACGGGGTTTTCGAGTACGTGGGGCAGTACGGCCGCAGCCACGGCATCAGCGAGATCAGCGACGGCACCAGCAACACCATCGCCTTCGGCGAGTGGCGGACCGGTAGCGGCAACCCCAACGTCACGACGATCCCCACCGACATCATCTTCGTCGGCAGTTTCCCGGCCGGAACCCAGCGCGGCAACGGCTCGCTCGGGTCGCCGAATCTGCAGCGCCCCGACTTCCTGGCCTGGGCCTCCCAGTGCGCCGCGGCCGCCAAGGACAGGGACGGCTATTACGGCAAGAGCACCACGCTCGGCCAGAACTGGTCGCTCGGGTTGGTCGCCTACTCGATGGGCAATATCCTGCTCGGCCCCAATCCGAAGTACCCGAACTGCTCCACCCACGCCACCGGCACGCTCCAGTCGCCGGGCGTCTGGGGCCTCAGCAGCCTGCACCCCGGCGGTGCGAACATCCTGCTGGCCGACGGCTCGGTCCGGTTCCTGAAGGATTCCGTGGCGCTGGAGACCGTCTGGGCGCTCGGCACCCGGGCCGGCGGCGAGATCATCTCGTCCGACTCCTACTGAGAGTCCGTCCCGGAAGCGTGCCGCGGTCCGATCGACGGCCTTCCCCCCGGCGGGGGAAGGTGGCCCGAAGTGCCGGACGGGGGGGGACGAGCGACTCGCCCCTCGGAGTTCCAGGGGCCGTCCCGAGGCCGTCGGCCCGGGCGGGAGGCCCCGAAATCCGAAGCTCGCCGCGGGCGTCCCCCCCCTCATCTGACGCCTTCTGCGTCTGACTTCCCCCGCCGGGGGGGAAGACCGTTTCAGCTCGCCTTTGCCCTTATGGGGCAGGCTCTGAGCCCGGAAGGGCCCGGCCTCGAACTTCGACCTCTATCTCGATGGAGCCTGATATCGTGTTGCGACTGAACGCCCTTCGCGCGTCGTCCTCCTTCCGCGCCTCGACTTTCCTGATCGCCCTGGTCGCCGCGGGGTGTGGCGGCCAGGAGGGGCCGCCGCGCGAGCCCGTGGAAGGGGTCGTCACCCTCGACGGCGAGCCCCTGGAGAAGGGGCTGATCACCTTCACGCCCGCCGCCGGCGGCGAGCTGGTCGTGAGCGGCCTGATCGTCGACGGGACCTTCGCGCTGCCCCGCGAGGAGGGGCCCGGCCTCGGCCCCCACCGGGTCGACGTCTGGTCGAAGAAGGCGACCGGGAAGACCCTCAAGGACGCCGACGACCCCGAGAACCTCGTGGAAGAGCGGGTGGAGGTCATCCCCGCTCGATACAACCTGAAGTCCGAGCTGAGAGCTGAGGTGGTCCAGGGGGGCGGAAACCAGTTCACCTACGAACTGACCGGCTCCAGGGCGACCCCGAAGAAGGTCGCCTCGAGCCGGCCATGAAGAGAGACGTCCGTTCGACCGGGACGGGCCGGAAGCGCCGCCCCGGTCGAATGCGTCGCGACGATCGCGGGTCGATCGGATCAATACTGGTCGGCGCTGACGATCTCGCCGCCGGCCTTGGTGCCGAGCGCCTGGAAGACGCCCATCTGGGTCGTGGGGGCGTAGACCCAGTTGCTGCCGCCGCCGGACGCGCCCTGGGCGCCGGGGTTCCAGGAGTTGACCGAGTTCTTGATGTAGCGGACCGAGCCGTCGCAGAAAGCGAAGTTGGCGCCGCCGGGGTGGCTGCTGGCGGACGTCATCTTGAAGTTGTCGCTGCGGGGGAACTTGTTCGCCGGGGCGCCGGGGTTCAGCGAGGGGTCGGCCTGGCGATTGTCCTTGAAGTAGTTGGGGGGGAAGAACGTCGAGAAGGCCGTGTCGCCCCAGTCGCCCGAGATGTACATGTTGGTCGTGTAGCGGTCGTTCTCGGTGCCGGCGTAGGGGACGATCCGGCTGTGGGCGTGCTCGCCGTAGAGGATCGTGTTGCTGGTGCCGTCGGTGATCGCGGCGATGGTCGTGGGCCGGAAGCTGGAATCATAACCCCAACCGGCGGGGTTGCTCTCGCCGGGGCTGGGCACCCGTCCGCCGTTGTGGTTGAAGATGCCGTCCGACTGGCCGACCTTGGGGTCGCCGTAGCGATACGCGAGCGTCCCCATATTGGCGGCGTAGCTGCTGTAGGTGAAGGGCTGGTAGGCGTCGTCCCAACCCGTCGTGTCGCCGCCGAGGTTCGGGGCGCGGAGGCCCGTCACGTCGTCGCTGGGGCACCAGAGGGTGTTCATGCCGATGGCGGTGACCGTCGTGTTGGCGCCGACCCAGTTGGTCAGGTTGCAGTTCAGCGCGTTCCAGACCGTCCCGCCCTCGTAGTAAGCCAGCAGGGCGACGAACTGGCCGAAGTCCTGACGCATGGCCGTGCCGTCGTTGAAGCGGCCGATGTGGTCGCCCATCGGGAACGAGCCGTTGGAGCTCTCATAATTGTGCGTGGCCAGGCCCAGCTGCTTCAGGTTGTTGGTGCACTGGGCCCGCCGGGCGGCCTCGCGGGCGGCCTGGACGGCCGGCAGCAGCAGCGCGATCAACACGGCGATGATGGCGATCACGACCAGCAGCTCGATCAGCGTGAAGCCGCGACGAGCCTCGGCCGGGGAAGGCGAACGATCCATGGAAACTCCTCACGAGAAAGTTAGATATAACGAGCGAAGGGAAGTCAGGACGTGTACGTCGGCCGAACCGTCGCGAAACGCGGGAGGTCCGGCCCGAGATTGGGAGGCTTCGAGGTCGTCGGACCTGGTCAGGGGGCCTTGCCCGCCGCCTCCTTGCGACGCTGCTCGCGAAGTTCCGCGATCCCCATTTCCAGTTTGGGATCGGGAGCTCTCTTGCCCTTGCCCTTGGTGACCTTCGGCGTCTCGACCGGCGCCTGGGGCGTCTCCGGCGCGGGGGCGGGAGCCGGTTCGCCGCAGCCCGCCAGGGTCCAGGCCAGGGCGACGATCAGCCCCGGCGCCGCCTCTCTCCATGAGCGACTGAATGCCATCAGTTTCGATGCCTCCTAATGGACCGCGCGATTGGGACCCCGCCGCACAGCCTCGACGCCTCACGTCGAGAGCCGTGCGGAGCGATACGAAATTGACCCCGAATCTCCCGCGCAGGGCCCGAACCTCTTCGGAGAGCCCCCGCGGACGAGTCGGCATCGACTCGAAACGCCCCCGGATGCTCCGCTGAGAAGGTTGGGAACGAATTCGGATCGGATTAGAGAGAAAGCCCGTCGAAAGAGATGAGCGAGCGACCGCGATGCTATGCGGCGCGACGCCTTGATCGATCGACGCGTCGACTGCACGAGACTGGATCAAAGAACGTAGAAAATCGTACCCTACTTACCTGGGAAACGAAATCAGATTTTTGATCCTTAATCGATTTTTACGGAAATCCTCGCAAATCATCAGAGCCTCAGGAAGATCCCTCGCTTCTCCAGGGAGCGGACGAACATCCAGGAGACGCCGAAGAACAGCACGAGGGCTGCGAAGGCGTACCAGAACGGCGAGTCCTTGGGAGTCACCGCCAGCACCGCCCCCTCGACGTAGTGGTGGATGATGTAGGCCGCGAGCGGATTCTGCCCCAGGGTCCCGAACAGCCCCAGGCGGGCACCCGCGACGTCGCAGGCCGGGATGAACAGCGCGTAAAGCGCGATCGCGATGCCGGACGAGAAGAGCATGAACGGTACGCTCACCAGCTTCTTGTTGATCTGCCAGTAGTTCACCGGCAGGACGTCCTTCGGCGGCGGCTGGATGAACGGCGGGGTCGCCAGCAGGCTGCCGAGCGATCGCCCCTGGGCGTTCGACCAGGGGGGGATCACCGGCGAGGCCGCGACGTTCTTGCCCGCCACCTCCACGCTGCCGTACCGCGTGTCATAGAGGGTCGTCAGGCCGTTGAGCCCATAGCCGAGGACCATCAGCACGGCCCCCGCCGCCAGCAGCTTCCGCGTCGCCGCCGCCGGGGCGTGCGAGTTCATCACGTCGTAGACGAGGGTGCCGAAGAGCATCGGCACGGCCCAGCTCAGCGGACCGAAGAAGCCGCCGTCCCACGCCCCCTTGCCGGTCATCCCCCAGAGGTCGTCCATCCAGTTCGGCAGGCCGTAGATGAAGAAGACGTTGAACGAGTAGGCCAGGAACAAGGCCAGCGCCATGCACGCGGCGGTCGCCGCCAGCCGCACCCGGAACCCGGCCGCGATCACCGGCATGATCACGATCTGGGCCACGCCGATGATCGCCAGCGTCTCCCACAGGTCGGCCTTCAAGACCCCCAGGAGGAACTTCCCCGGCGCCCCGGCCAGCTCGTCCCACTTGCCGACCTCGAAGTCCTCGCTGCCGTACATCACCATCGAGATCAGGATCAGGGCCAGGCTGCGGAAGAAGAACCGCCCGTAGGTCGCCGCCGCCCCCAAGCGGTCCAGCCGCCGGAGCACCGACAGCCGATAGGAGAAGCCCGCCGCGAACAGGAAGGCGGGCATGATCGTGTCGGCATAACTGAAATAATGGTCGTGGTGTTTCAACACCTCCGGGAACGCCTTCAGCCCCCCCACGAAGTTGACCACGAACATCCCGGCCACGGTGTAGCCGCGGAACTGGTCCATCGAGACGATCCGCGTCGGCGCGGACGGCGTCGGTGGGGCCGGACTGAATAACGGGGCGGCGCTCATGGACGACCCTCGATTTGATGCAAGGCGATGCGGAAGACCGCGCGGGGGGAAGCTGAGACCTCGGGACCCCGGCGCGACCGATCCTAACGAGTCCCCCAGACGCGGGCAACGCACCCGATCGCCCCGATGCGGTTTTTCATCAGTCCGAACTCTTTAGTTGTCAATTCGTCCCCATCCCGAAACCCCTCCGTCCGGGCCCGGCCGACGGCCCCCGGCGCGGGGCTGGGGCCTGGGATCGAGCCGTCGCCGGCGATCCTTGACATTCCCCGGCCGGAGAACGAAGCTGGAACGATGCGCATCGAACAGATCGACCTCGCCATCGTACGCCTCCCCTTGATCCGCCCGTTCCAGACGAGTTCCAGCCGCAAGGTCCACCTGGATCACATCCTGGTGCGGATCGTCGCCGACGGCGTGGAAGGCTGGGGGGAGTGCGCGAGCCCTTCGGACCCCTTTTATTGCCCGGAGACGACCGAGACCTGCTGGCATCTCCTCCACGACTTCCTCGCGCCGATGACGCTCGGGAAGCCCTGGACGACGATCGAGGAGTTGACGGGCTTATATAAGAAGGTAAAAGGGAACGGCTTCGCCCGCGCGGGGCTGGAGATGGCCTGCTGGGACGCCCTGGCCCGGTCGCGGGACCTGCCGCTGCATCGGCTGCTGGGGGGGACCCGGGGCGAGGTGCTTTCGGGGGTCAGCCTGGGGATCGAGTCGGACGTCGGCGCGCTGTTCGAGAACATCGACCAGTACCTGGCCGAGGGCTACCGTCGGATCAAGCTCAAGATCGCTCCGGGGTGGGACGTCGACGTGGTTCGCCGGGTGCGCGAGCGGTATCCCGACGTGGCGTTGCAGGTCGACGCCAATTCGGCGTACACGCTCGACGACGTGGAGTTGCTGAAGCGGCTCGACGACTTCGACCTTTTGCTGATCGAGCAGCCGCTGGCCCACGACGACATCATCGACCATGTGAAGCTCCAGGCGGCGCTCCAGACGCCGGTCTGCCTGGACGAGAGCATTCATTCGGCCGAGGACGCCCGCAAGGCGATCGAGCTGGGGGCCTGCCGGGTGATCAACATCAAGGTCAGCCGGGTCGGCGGCCCGCTCGAAGCCCGCCGGATCCACGACGTCTGCCGCGAGCGCGGGGTGCCGGTCTGGTGCGGCGGGATGCATGAGTTCGGGATCGGCCGGGCGGCCAACGTGGCCGTCGCGAGCCTCCCCGGCTTCTCGCTCCCCGGCGACGTCTCGGGTTCGGACAAGTACTATCGCGAGGACGTCGTCGAGCCGGCGATCCTGGCCCCCAACGGCTCGATCGCCGTCTTCGAGGGGCCCGGCCTGGGCGTCGAGCCGGTGGTCGACCGCATCCGCAAGAATACGCTCCGCGCCGCGACCCTCCGCGCCGGCGTTTGACCCCAAGCCCGAGTCCCCGCCATGAACTCGAACGCCGTCCGCACGTTCGTCGACGACCGGCTGGAAACCTACATCGCCGAGCTGAAGTCGCTGGTCGAGCACGAATCCCCCAGCCGCGACAAGGGCCGGCTCGACCTGCTGGCCGGGGCGATCGCCGACCGCTGGGAGGGCCTCGGGGGGAACGTCGAGCGGATCGCCAACGACGCGGGGGGGGACCACCTCGTCGGCCGGTTCTTCGAAGCGGCGCCCGGCCCCCCGGCGCTGGTGGTCGGGCACTTCGACACGGTCTGGCCCGTGGGGACGCTGGCGAGACTGCCGTTGCGACGCGACGGGGGGCGGCTGTTCGGCCCCGGCGTGTACGACATGAAGACCAGCCTCATCCTCGTCGCCGGCGTGCTCGAAGCCTTCGCCGCCCTGGGACTGCGGCCCGCCCGGCCGATCACCGTCCTGTTCACCTCGGACGAGGAGGTCGGCAGCAAGACCTCGCGGACCCGGATCGAGGCCCTGGCCCGTGAGAGCGCCCACGCCCTGATCCTGGAGCCCCCGCTGGCCGACGGCTCGCTCAAGACGGCGCGCAAGGGGGTCGGGCGGTTCACCCTGACGGTCGAGGGCAAGGCGGCGCACGCCGGGGTGGCGCCCGAACTCGGGGCCAGCGCGATCGTCGAACTGGCGCATCAGGTCCTCAAGGTCGCCGCTCTGAACGATCCGGCCGCCGGGACGACGTTGAACGTCGGCCTGATCGAAGGGGGGACGACTCCGAACGTCGTCCCCGCGCGGGCCTCGGCCGAGATCGACGCCCGCGCCGTGACGATCGCCGGGGCCGAGGCGGTCGAGAAGGCCCTGCTCGGCCTGTCGGCGGTCACTCCCGGGACCCGCGTGACGGTCGAAGGGGGATTCAACCGCCCGCCGATGGAACGCAGCCCGGCCGTCGCCGAGCTGTTCGCGAAGGCCCGGCGCGTCGGCGAAGGGCTCGGGCTGGCCCTGACGGAAGGCTCAACCGGCGGCGGCAGCGACGGCAACTTCACGGCGGCCGTCGGCACGCCGACGCTCGACGGCCTGGGCGCGGCCGGCGGCGGCGCCCACGCCGACGACGAGCATATCGAGATCGGCTCCATCCCCGAACGCGCCGCGCTGCTGGCCGCCCTGCTCCTGGAAATCTGACCTCGCGCCAACCCGAAGGAAGCCCATGACGAACCTGCGCCGCGTGCTCGATGGCGTCGTCCTGCGACGCGCCGAGAGCCCCGCCGACTATCGAGCCTGCCAGGACGCCCAGCGCAAGGCCTGGGGGATCACCGAGGACGGCTACATCATCCCGGTCGCCACGATGGTCGGCGCCAACCTGCACGGCGGCCTGGTGCTGGGGGCGTTCCTGGCGGACGGCACGGCCGTCGCCATGTCGTTCGGCTTCCTGGGCCGGATCGAGGGCCGCGTCGGCCTGTACTCGCAGCTCACGGGCGTCGTGCCCGGCCGCCAGTCGCTCGGCCTGGGCCGCGAGATGAAGCTCCTCCAGCGCGAATTCGCCCGCGCCGAGGGGCTGCCGGTCATCGCCTGGGCTTTCGACCCGCTCCAGTCCGGCAACGCCCGGTTCAACCTCGTGAAGCTCGGGGCCCGGGTCCGCCGGCACGTCGACGACATGTACGGACCCCGCACCGACGCCCTCAACGCCGGCGTCCCCACCGACCGCGTCATCGCCGAGTGGGAAGTCTTCGAAGACCTCAAGCCCCTGACCGACCCCGGCGACGCCCCCAGCCTGATCGAACTTCACGAGGGCCTGCCCCGGGTCGTTTCGGCGCCGGCCGCCGACCTCCTCTGGCTGCCGATCCCGCACGACGTCGCCCGCCTTCGCCGGGACGCTCCCGAGACCGCCGAGGCCTGGCGCAAGGCCGTCCGCCAGGCGTTGGGGACGGCGTTTTCGCTCGGCTACGAGGCCGTCGGCTTCCACCGCCAGGCCGACCCCCGCTGCGGCTACATCCTGCGGCGCCGCGCCGGGACGTGACGAAACCGGCACCTCGACCGGAGTCGCGCCGCCGCTCGGTGTACCACGGCCGGTCCTCGATTTAGACTCGGAAGTCGTGCCCCGCCCCCCCCCCCGCAACCGACCGGGAGTCATCGCCATGCCGAGTGGACGTCTCGCCTCCGTGCTCCTCATGCTCGCCTGCATCGGCCCGGCGCCCTCGGGGCGGGCCGACGAACCGAAGGCCTCCGCGCCGCCGCTGGCCCGCATCCGGGTGAGCGAGGACAAGTCGCACTTCGTCCTCGAAGGCTCGAATCGTCGGTTCGTCCTCTGGGGTTTCAACTACGACCACGACGACGCCGGCCGGCTTCTGGAAGACTACTGGGCCGACGAGTGGGACACGGTCGTCGAGGACTTCCGCGAGATGAAGGAGCTGGGCGCGAACGTCGTCCGCGTCCATCTCCAGACCGGCAAATTCCTCAAGTCCGCCGACGCGGCCGACGAGGCGAGCCTCAAGCGGCTGGGCGACCTCGTGAAGCTCGCGGAGGCGACGGGGCTCTATCTCGACCTCACAGGCCTGGGCTGCTACCACAAGCAGGACGTCCCCGCGTGGTACGACGCGCTCGACGAGAGCGCCCGTTGGGACGCCCAGGCGGTCTTCTGGAAGGCCGTCGCCGGGGTCTGCAAGGAGAGCCCGGCCGTCTTCTGCTACGACCTGATGAACGAGCCGGTCCTCACCGGCGGCAAGAACCCCGAGAGCTGGCTCGCCGGCGACCCGCTGGGCGACAAGTACTTCGTCCAGCGGATCACGACCGACATGAAGGGCCGCAAGGATCGCGAGATCGTCGGGGCCTGGATCGAACGGCTGACCTCGGCGATCAAGCAGGTCGACGACCGGACCCTGATCACCGTCGGCGTGATCCCCTGGGCCCAGGTCTTCAAGGGGGCCAAGCCGCTGTTTCACGACCCTGAAGTCGGCAAGTCGCTCGACTTCGTCGCCGTCCATTTCTACCCCAAGGCCGGCAAGCTCGACGAGACGCTCGAGGCGCTCAAGGTCTACGAGGTCGGCAAGCCGCTTGTCATCGAGGAGATCTTTCCGCTCGGCGCGAGCCTCGAAGAGACCGAGACGTTCATCGAACGCTCGAAATCGCACGTCGACGGCTGGGTCAGCTTCTACTGGGGCAAGACGATCGCCGAATGCGAGAAGACGGCCGACATCCCCCACGCCGTCACCGCCGCCTGGCTCAAACGCCTCCGCGACCTGGCCCCCGCCGACTCCCGCCCCTGAGCCGCGGCCATTCCGCGGGGCGGCGTCACTCGTCGCCGGTGGAGTAGAAGAGGAGGTTGGCGATGCGCCAGCGGCCGCGGTCTTGCTTCAGGGTGAAGTGGTCGTAGCCCCTCTCGACGCGGGCGCCGGCGGTGAGCTTCCAGGAGACCACGGCGCGGGCGAGCTTCTGTTCGAAGCGGATCTCGATGGACTCCGGGACCTCGACCATCCGGGAGGGGGAGCGGCGGTGGGCGTCGCGCTGGCTGGTGATGAAGCGAGGGCGAGGGATCGTGAAGAGCTGGCCCTGATCGTTGATGTGCTGGATCGCGGCGTCGGTCATGAAGCAGTCGTCGTAACCGTCCATGTCCTGAGCGGACCAGACGCGGAAGTAATGCTCGACGAACGCCCGGACCTCTTTCTCGACGGCCGACGCAGGAGCCTCGGCGGCCTCGGATCGGAACGAGGCGGGCCGCGCGACGGGGTCCGGCCTGGGCCGGGGCTCGCCCGGTTCAAGCTCGCGCCAGGCTTCCAGAAGGTCCATGACGTAGCGCTCCACGCGGGGGGCATCGACGGCCTGGTCCTGGACCTTTGCGCCGAGCGGCGGGACGTGGCTGAACAGCACCGTGCCGCGGATCTTCCCCGTCTTCTTGAGGTATTCGAGGCTGTAGAGCATCTCCTCGCAGAGGTAGCGGCCGGCCTCGTCGGAGAGCTTGACCGCGTGGCCCTTGCCGACGAGCGCCTTCACGAGCGGCTCGACGTCGTACGAGGCGACGAACGCGATCGGGCCGTCGGCCGCGATCCGAGGCGCCTTCGGCTTCTCGCCGGAGTTGTCCGGGAACGGCCAGCGGTCCCGTCGGGCCAGGGCCTCGATCGTGAACGAATCCGGCCTCCCCTGGCCGAACGCGAAGACGGCGACCGGCTTGTGCTCGGCGACCAGGGCTTCCAGCCGCTTGAGAGGCTCGTCCCAGACGACCGGAAGCTGCCGGGCGACGAGCCGATAACCGTTCCACTCGCGGCCGTCGAGCCCCTTGATCCCCTCCCACGACGGGTTCGGGGGCTTGTCCTTGCCGAACGGCTCGAAGCCCGTCAGCAGGATCACCGGCGGGTCGACCCGCGCCGGCTCGACCCGGGCCAGGCCGGAATCGAGCCCGACGCCGAAGATCGTGGCGAGGAGCAGCAGGCAGGCCGCGCGAGGCGCGCGGCGGGGGGGCGAAGACGTCACGGGCGGGGCTCCCGAGGGCTCGGGTCGCGGGGCGGCCCGGCGTCCGGGCCGAGGCCGATCGAAAGTCATTGGAGCAGAGCGCCGGGCCGGACGCAAGCCGCGCCGGCCCCGGCGTCGGCGCCGACGGCCCCCGATCATTCGACGACGGCCTTCCGCTTCATCGTGTACGTCCCCTGATAGCCCGCGATATCCCAGGTCCCTTCGAGGATCTGGGCCGAGTCGGACGAGACGGTCCCCTTGTAGCCGACGTCGTGGCTGACGCCGCCGGTGCCGTCGTACGACTTGACGAATTGGAGCGTCCTCGTCGCGCCGTCGTAGCGGCCCTCCGCCGTGGCGTGGAGCCGGGGCGAACGGTCGTCGCCGAACGTATTCGCCTCCCGGATCATCGCCTCGATCCCGTCCCGCTCCTGGAGCAGGAAGGCCGTGAAGGCGACGGGCCTCCGCCCCGAGCCCTCGGGGCACCTGTACTCGCCCGACCAGATCCCGGACGACGCGCCGGGCTTCGAAGCGCAGCCCTCGCAGCACGCGGCCCCGGACTTCTCCGGCCCGTCGTCGACAACCATCGCGACCGTCCCGAGGGCCAGGACCGCCGCCGCGACCGCAACCGCTCGCGCGAACCCCGACCGACCTTCTCGGATCAAATTTATCTGGATTTGACTCCTGTGTCGAAATGATCGAACGTCTCGTCGAACGACCCGGCGGTGCCGCGGGCAGAGGTGACGCCGAAATTCTGGCCGCGGCCTCCGACGTTCGTCGAGAAAAAAACTCGGCGACCCGAACTCGAAGGCCCGTCCCGCCTTGACCGACCCTCGCGGTCTCCCATACGATCGGGGCGCCGGGCCCGTCGGGACGGGCGGCCGGCCTCGGGGCGTCCGAGGGCAGGTTCGACGAGCGCTGAGGAGGGTGGCATGCCGCTGGTCCGGTTCTTCCGCAAGGCCCCGTCGCGGGCCGCGACCGCGACGGCCTTCGTCCTGGCCTTCGCCGCCGCCTGGCCCTCCCCTTCGGGCGAGGCCCGAGCCGCCGCACTCCAGGTCCCCGGCCAACTCGAGCTGGATCAGGTGTCGAACTACTCCCACGTCAAGGTGACGCGCGATCGCGGGACGCGGACCCTCTGGTTCGTCCGCGACAACGGCGAGCACGTGGTCGAGAGCAAGCTCGACCTCGAACGGCCGGACGACCTGCTGATCGAATACACCCGGTTCATGTTCCTTAGCTACGTCTTCCGCCCCGAGCCGCAAAAGGTGCTGATCGTCGGCCTGGGGGGCGGGTCGATGGTCCATTTCCTCAAGATCCACGACCCCAAGGTCAAGGTGGACGTCGTCGAGATCGACCCCCTGATCGTCAGCATCGCCGACCGCTACTTCGGCGTGAAGTCGGGCGGCAACGTCGACGTCAAGGTGACCGACGGCCTGGCCTACCTCCAGGAGACCGACGCCAAGTACGACGTCATCTACATGGACGCCTTCCTCCGGCCCTCGGGCGGCACCGACACGACGGGCGTCCCGCTCCACCTGAAGACGCTGGCCTTCTATGAACAGATGAAGAAGCGGCTCACCCCCGACGGCGCGGTGGTCTTCAACCTGAACCCGCACCTGTCCATCCGCCAGGACATCCAGACCATCCGCGAGGCGTTCCCGAACACCTACGTCTTCCGACTCCAGGGCTACGAAGGCTTCGTGGTGATCGCCTCCACCGCCGAGGAACCGATGACCCCCACCGCCATCAGCGCCGAGGCCGCCCGCCTCGACCGTCGGCTCAAGGCCCCCTTCTCCTTCCGCGCGATGGCCGGCCGCCTCAACCGACGCTGACCGCAGGGATGATCACACGCCCGCCTTGATGCGCAAACATTCGCGCCAGGCCGCGAAGCGGGCTTCCCAGGCCATCGCGATTGAGACTCTTTCCAGGAGCGATCCGCCAAGGCTCCTCACGAAAACGGGGCCGACTTTAAGGTGAAACCGATCGATCGGTTCTCAACGAACCATCTGAAGCGAAAAAAGGCATCCGATTTGCTTCAGTGCAGCGGAACTTCCTGTCGCGGAACGTGCGAACGAGTCGCCGTAGACGCTGGGCGTGGCGGAGGAAGTACGAGGCCCGCGAGGGGAGACCTCGTCGCGGGAGCGAGTCGGGTCGGCGTTTTGATGGATCAAGTGGGGTAATCTGACATTATGGATGCCTCCGCGTCGCGGCGTCGCTGGCTTTCCGTCATGGGCGTCCGTCTCCCCCCGACATCCTCGGATGGTCATCGGGACCCCTGCTCGCCCCCCGGCCCCCGGCGCGGCCGGACGTTCTGGCGGCTCGGGTCGAGGATCGGGAAGCCCGGAGGCGTCCCCCCACCGGGCCGCAGCGGGATCGATTCGGACGCACGCGCGTCGGCGTGGCCCCTCTACGCGGCGGGCCTGGCGATGGGGCTGACGGCGGTCGGGCTTCGGTCGGCCTTGCATCCGACGCTGGGTTTGGAATTTCCGCTGCTGACGTACTTCCCGGTGGTGGTCGCCGCGTCGTGTCTCATGGGCTTCGGCCCCGCCCTGGCGGCGCTCGGCGTGACGGTCGTGGGCGGGCTCTGGACGTTGCTTCCGCCGCAACGCGCGATCGGCGTCGGGACGGCTCCGGTCCTGGGGCTGGGGACCTACACCCTGGCGGCGGCAGGGCTCGCCTGGCTGGTGGCCCGGATGCGGGCCGACCTGCGTCGCTCCGAATCCGCATGGTGCGCCGCGATGGATCGGCAATCGGAGTTGGAAGAGCTTCGCCGGCTCGAACAGGCCGAGGCGGAACGACTGCGTCGGGAGCAGGAGGCCCTGCGAGAGACGTCCGAGAGCCAGGCCGGACGGCTCGAGGAGCTCCTGAAGGAGCTTCGGGAGAAGAACGCGTTCCTGTCGGCGACCCTCCGCCAGGTCCCCTCGGGAATCATCGTGGCCGAGGCCGGCACGTCGAACCTCCTGCTTCGCAACGACGAGGCCGAGCGGATCATCCGGGGGAGCCTGCAACCGGGGCTTGGGATGGGGAGCCAGGCCGAGCCGGGGGATCTGATCGGCCGCCGTCCCGACGGCTCGCGCTACGAGCCCGACGACTGGCCCCTAAGCCGCTCGCTCCGCAACGGCGAGGTGGTGTCGGACGAGGAGATCGAGCTGGTCTTCGCCGACGGCTCCAGCCGCCGGATCAGCGTCAACTCGGGTCCGGCGGTCGACGAACATGGGCGGGTGATCGCCGCGGTCGCCGCGCTCGACGACGTGACCGAGCGTCGCGCCGCCGAGACCGCCGCGACCGAGAGCGAGCGACAGTTCCGGCGGCTCGCCGAGGCCATCCCCCAGATCGTTTACATCACCCGGGCCGACGACACGATCGCCTACCTGAACCGTCGCTGGTTCGACTACACCGGGGCGTCGAGCGACCACCTCACGACCAAGGACGCCTGGCTGGAGACCGTCCACCCGGACGACGCGCCTCGAATCCGGGCCGCGCGGGCGAAGTCCAAGGAAGACGGCGGGCCGACCGAAATCGAGTACCGGGTCCGCGGCGCGGGGGGCGAGTACCGCTGGTTCCTGGGCCGGTCGATGTGGATCCGCGACGACCGCGGCGCGCTGCTCTCCCGCTTCGGCACGGCGACCGACATCGACGACCGGAAGCGCGCCGAGCAAGCCTCGCGGTTCCTGGCCGACGCCGGGGCCAAGCTCGCGGCCGTCGTCGACGCCGAGACCACGCTCCGCGAGGTCGCCGGCCTGGCCGTGCCGTTCTTCGCCGACTGGTGCGCCGTCGACGTGCTCGAAGGTACGGGCGACCTCCGCCGCGTCGCCGTGGCGCACGATTCGCCCCACGCGGCCGGGGTGATCGACCTGGTCTCGCACCGCTACCGGCTCAGGGCCGACATGCCTCGCGGCCTCTTCGAAGTCGTCGCCTCCCGAAAACCCGCCCTGATCGAGGAGGTCACCGAGGAACACCTGATCTCCGGCGCCCGCAACCCCGAGCACCTGGAGGCCCTCCGCGCGTTCGCCCCGCGATCGTACCTGTGCGTCCCGCTGGTGGGCCGCGAGGGGGTCCTGGGCGCGCTCTCGTTCGCGACCACCCACTCCGGCCGCCGCTTCGATCAGACCCACCTCGACCTCGCCGTCGACGTCGCCGGCCGGGCCGCGATCGCGCTGGAGAACGGCCGGCTCTACGACCGGCTCCGCGAGTCCGACCGCCGCAAGGACGACTTCCTCGCCACCCTCGCCCACGAGCTTCGCAACCCGATGGCGCCGATCCGCAACTCGGTCCAGATCCTCAAGATGCGAGGCGACTCCGACCCCGACTCGAAGTGGGCGCGCGAGGTCATCGAGCGGCAGATCGGCCACCTTTCGCGACTCGTGGACGACCTCCTGGACGTGTCGCGACTCACCCGCGACCGGCTGGAGCTTCGGCTCGAACGGATCGACCTGTCCGAAGCCGTCCACGACGCGGTCGAGACCGCCCGGCCCATCTTCGACGACCTGGGCCACGACCTGCGGCTCGATCTCCCCGCCGGGCCGCTCCACCTTGACGGCGACCGGACCCGGCTGGCCCAGGTCCTCGCCAACCTGCTGGACAATGCCGCCAAGTTCTCGCCGCGAGGCACCCGCATCGATCTCGGGATCGCCCGCCGCAACGGCGACGTCGAAATCCTCGTGAAAGACCGCGGGGTCGGCATCCCCGCCGAGCAGCTCCCCCACGTCTTCGAGATGTTCGCGCAGCTCACCCCGGTCCTCCATCGCCCGCATGCGGGCCTGGGGATCGGCCTCGCCCTGGCCAGGGGGATCGTCGAGCTGCACCACGGCCACGTCGAGGCCCGGAGCGAAGGCCCCGGTCAGGGGAGCGAATTCCTGGTCCGGCTCCCCCTGGCCCGCGACGACGCCGAGCCGTTTTCGGCTTCTTGAAGAAGTGATACCGAATCGCCTCGATCACCGACCCTTGGGTGCCACGGGTTCGTCCCTGAACCCGGGCCGCAAGGCTTCGGATGGACACGGGTCCGGGGATGAACCCGCGACGCCCGAGGCCGCTTGGCAAAGGCGAGTGATCAAAGCAATGACGTATGAGGGACCGGGGCCGTCGAAGCGCTCAGGCTCGCGAGGCCGCTCGGAGCGCCTCGCGCTCTCGACGGGTCGCCTCCAGGTCGAACCGCGTCGCCGCCAGCTCGAGCCGATAGCGTTCCAGCGCATCCTTCGCGATGGTCAGCACGCGCGACCGGAACAGGGCTTGTTCCAGCACGTCGTCCATCATCGGCTCCAGCTCGGCCCGAGCGTCGGGGGGCAGGGCCCGAATCCTTTCCCGGAGTGCGGCCAGTTCGGCGGGCACGCCCGCCTTCGTCGTTTCAGTGCTCGTCGCGTTCATCGGTGCCGCTCCCAGGTGGTGTCGACCCAAATCTAACACGCGAACCTGGGCAAAGACGACGGATCGCGCCGGATTTCCGGCTTCGATAAAGACGGCCGGCCGCACAGTCGGCGCAATCCGTCAGGCCGGATCGATCAGGGCTTCACGACGGCCTTGCGGAAGGCGTCGAGGAACGCGGTCCCGCCCGATTTGGTGGGGGTCAGGTAGCCCCCTTCGCCGTTCTCGTTCCAGGCGTAGACCAGCAGCAGACGCTCCGGAGGGGTGCGGTCGGGGTGCGCGTCGAGCCATTTGAGGCCGCGCTCGACGGCTTCGCCGACGGCCTTCGGCGTCCGGTCGACGTAATAGAGCGACGGCGGCCTGGCGTCTCCGGGCTTCTCCCACGGCCGCATGTCCCAGCCCGCGGTGACGACCGGGACGTAGGGGAGTGAGTTCTTGCGCGCGAAGCCGTCCCAGACCCCTTCGCTCCCCTCGATCAACTCGGCGAACGGCCGCTCCAGCTCGGGCCCCTTCCGACCCGCGCCGGGATAGTTGTAGCCGGTGAACAGGTCGAAACCGCAGGCGGACAGCTCGGCCAGGTCGTCCCAGCCGTGTTCCGGGCCGGGCGTGGCGCAGCCGGCGACCTTCACGCCCGCCAGCCCCGCCGCCTTCGCCCGCTTCCTGAGCGCTTCGAACGCCCCGCGCACGGCGTCCGGCGAGCCGAACGCCTTGAGCAGCTCGCGAGGGGAGAAGAAGATCAGCAGCGGCTCGCCGCCGACCTTCAGGTGTCCGGGCTTCTTGAACTGGTCGATCCAGGCGGCCGACGCCTCGTCCCAGTCGTCGGGGCCGACCCGGAAGCCGCCGTGATTGGCGACGAGCAGGCAGAACTCCATCCGCTCGCGATTCCCGGCCTGATGGAACAGGCCAAGGGCCTGGTTCAGCGGCACGACCTTGTCGGGCCCTTCGGGCCAGTACCAGCAGAAGCTGAAGAAGGCGAGCCCGGCGTCGGCCGCGTAGTCGATCTGCTTCTCCATGATCGCGACGGTGTCGTCGCGCCAGCCCCAGACGGGTTCGCGATCGGCGAACTCGGTCGTCAACCGCTCGGTGATGTGGTACGTCTTCCCCGACCAGCCGTCGAAGTAGTACGCCCCGACCTTCGCCCGGGTCTCCACCGCCGGCGGAGCGGCCCTGGTGGGCGAAAGGACGGAGAGCGACGCGGCGACGAGCGCGAACCTCGCGAGCGAACGCATGGCGGGAGCCTCCCTCGTTCGGCGAGGCCGGCCGACCCCCGCCGGCGGAGACGCCTTCGTCCCCAGACGCCGGTCGCGCGATGCGCCCCGGCGATCGGTCGACCTCGAACCGACTTCCGGGATAACGCGCGCCCCGGCCGAGGACAACCCCCCGCCCCGGCGTGCGGCGTACGCGGTCAGCCCTGGATCGCCTCGGCCTCGCTCGTGGAGGGGAGGCGGCTGTCGGTCAGGCCCCGGACCAGCGGACCCTCGGCGCGGCCGGTGATGAGCCGAGCCCCGCGGTCGTAGCTGAGGTAGGACCAGGCCCACTGGATCACCACCAGCAGCCGGTTGCGGAAGCCGATCAGGAAGAGGACGTGGACGAACAGCCAGAGCATCCAGGCCGGGAAGCCGGAGAACTGGAACCTGCCGAGATGGGCCACCGCCGCGCCTCGGCCGATGGTCGCCATCGAGCCCTTGTCGACGTATCGGAACGGCTCCGTCGGCTGGCCACGGAACGTCCGGATGATGTTCGCGGCCGCGTGCTTGCCCATCTGCGCGGCGGCGGGGGCCACGCCGGGGACCGGCTTGCCGTCTTGCTCCAGGTGCGCGAGGTCGCCGATGACGTAGACCTCGGGATGGCCGGGGATGGTCAGGTCGGGCTGGACCATCACCCGCCCGGCGCGGTCGAGCGGCACGCCCAGCGTCCGACCCAGCGGCGACGCCGCCACGCCGGCCGCCCACAAGACGGTCCGCGACGCGATCCGCTCGTCGCCGATATGGACCCCCTCGGCGTCGATGTGAGTCACGATCGAGCCGGTGCGCACCTCGACGCCCAGCCCTTCCAGTTGCCTCCTGGCGCTCTCGGAGAGCTTGGGCGAATAGGGGGTCAGAACTCGCGGCGAGCCCTCCACCAGGATCACCCGCGCCGTCGCGGGGTCGATGTGGACGAAGTCCTTCGCCAGCGTCATCCGGGCCACGTCGCGAAGGGCGCCGGCCAACTCCACCCCGGTCGGCCCGCCGCCGACCACCACGAACGTCAGCCACTCGCGCCTCAGCGTCTCGTCGGTCTCGCGCTCGGCGATCTCGAACGCCAGCAGCATCCGACGGCGGATCTCCAGCGCGTCTTCCACCGACTTCAGGCCCGGCGCGTGCTCCTCCCACTCGGGATGGCCGAAGTACGAATGCGTCGCCCCGGAGGCCAGCACCAGCACGTCGTACGGCGCCTCGCCGTCGGCCAGCGTCACCACCCGGCGGTCGAGGTCGATCCCCGTCACGTCCGCCAGCAAGGTCTCCGTGTTCTTCCGCCCTCGCACGATCCGACGGATCGGCCCGGCGATGTCGCTGGGGTTCAGCGAGGCCGTCGCCACCTGATACAGCAAGGGCTGGAACAGGTGGTGATTCTGGCGATCAATGACCGAGACATACGCCGAGGACTTCCGCAGCCCCTTGATCACCGCCAGCCCCGCGAACCCCGCGCCGATCACCACGATCCGACGCGGGCGGTCCCCAAAGGTCCGCTCATCCGACTTCCGGCCCCAGATGCACACGGTCGCTGCCTCCTTGAGAGCCGACGACGCTCCAGGACCCGGTCGAGCCCCGCCGCCGTCTCACCCAATCATAGAGCCGGACCAAGGCTTTTACAGAGGGCAATCCCTACGGATTGTTCGGAATCAACGAAAACATCCGACCCCTAGTTCAATCTGGGGTCTTCAGGAAGGTTGCGAAGGTTCAGGATGTCGGTGAGGACGGAAGTCCGGAAGTCGCGCAGGGTGGTCCACCAGAGGTCCTGGTCCGCTCCGTCGAAGATCCGGCCCATGTTGGCGGGGGCGACGACCCAGGCGTCGTCGGCCAGTTCCTGTTCGAGCTGGCCCGGCGCCCACCCGGAGAAGTTGGCGATGACCAGCGAGGGCTCGATCTCCTGGGTGATCAGGTGTTGCGACTTGGCGGAGTCGAGCGCGATGTAGACGCCGGAGGCGACCTCCAGGTCGGCCAGCTTGGGCCTGGTGTGGAGGACGAGTAAGGGGCCGGCGACGGGGCCTCCCAGGTGGAGCGGCTTGTCCCAGGCGAAGTCCTCGTCGAACAGCTTTCCCGCCAGGTCGGCCATCGTGGCGCTGGTGGGGAGGTTGAGGATGATCCCCCGGGCGCCGTCCCCCTCCGAGTGCTCCAGCACGAGCACGACCGAGCGGGCGAACATCGGCGACTGGAGGTCGGGCGAGGCGATCAGCAGTCGTCCCTTGAGCGATTTATGGTTCATGTTCATGCGTCGTCCCGACGTGGAGAAGCGAGGAAGGCGTTCCATCCCCCTTCTACGTCGAGGCTCCTGGATGGGTTCGTCCGTCCACCGCCTCCGCTAGGAGAACATGCTGCCGTGGGGCCGCTGGCAGATGACGAACGTGGTGCATTTCGACAGGTCCTTCAGCCGCGTCGCGCCGACGTACGCGCAGGCGCTTCGGATGCCCCCGCAGACCTCCTGCATGGTCTCGGCGACGGGTCCCTTGTAGGGGACGCTGACGGCGCGACCTTCGCAGGCGCGGTAGTCTCGACGGCCGCCGGCGTACTTGTCGAGGGCCTCCCGGCTGGACATCCCGTAGAATTCCAGCGCGATGCGGCGGCCGTCCTCCTCGACCCACTCCCCCTCGCATTCGTCGTGCCCGGCCAGCATCCCGCCCAGCATCACGAAGTCCGCCCCGGCGGCGAACGCCTTGACGACGTCGCCGGGGTATCGGCAGCCGCCGTCGGCGCAGACGTGCCCGCGCAGGCCGTGGGCGGCGTCGGCGCACTCGATGATCGCCGAGAGCTGCGGGTAGCCGACGCCGGTCGTCCGCCGGGTCGTGCAGACGCTCCCCGGCCCGATCCCGATCTTCACGATATCGGCCGCCCCTGATATCAGCAATTCCTGGACCATGTCCGGCGTGGCGACGTTCCCGGCCATGATCGTCAGCTCCGGGAACGTGTCCCGGATCCGCTTCACCCGCTCCACGAAGTATTTGGTGTAGCCGTTGGCCGCGTCGACGCAGGCCATCCGCACGTCGGCCTTCCTCTTCACCGCGACGAGCTTGTCGAACTCGTCGTCCTTGAGCCCGACCGTGAAGAAGGTCGAACGCGCGCGGGCCTCGTCGCCGAAGAAGTCGACGAGCGCGTCCTCCGGGTAATACTTGTGCAGGCAGGTGAGCATCGGAGGGCCGATCGCCCGGGCCATCGCGAACGTCCCCACCGTGTCCATGTTCGACGCGACGATCGGCACCCCTCGCCACGTCCCGCCGTTCAGGAAGCGATACTCCCGCTCCAGCTCCACCGACGCCCGACTCGGGGCCTCGGACCGCTTGGGACGGATCAGCACGTCGTCGAAATCGAGCTTGGGATCATTGTCGATGCGCATGGAAGAGGAGTCCTCGGGCCCCCAATCGGGCCGGCGGGGTAACAGCGAATTCCGGGCCGAACCGCGCCGGCCTCCTCGCTTTCCTGAACGTCACGGATCTTTGGGGGACGTCGACGCGAACGGTCTCCCCCCTCGCGGGGGAAGGACGTTATGAGGTCCCCCGAAAATCCGTGAGGGTCGAGGGTTCTTAGCGCCAGACGTCGAGCAGCAGCCACAGCGAAACGGTGCCGTCGATGATCGGCTCGTTGGTGGAGAAGTCGGCGAACTCGTCGTGGTAGACGGCGAAGTCCGACTGGAAGGGGGCGAGCGGGTCGTTCTCGAAGGCCGAGAATTTCAGGGAGTCGTTGATCGCCTTCGTGACCGGGCCGTCGACGAGGCCGCCGACGGGGGACCGGTTGGCGAGGCGGTGGAACATATGATGCGGCCGGCTGGAGGCGACCCCCCCCTCGGGGACGCCGATGACGAACGAGACGCCCCAGGGGTTGCGGCCGAAGATCCAGTCGCGGGCCTCGGCGGCCAGGCTCCGGAACTGGTCGTCGCCGCTCATCTTCTCGTACAGCCGCGCCTGGGTGGCGAACGCGATCACGTCGTTGGTGGAGCACCAGACGATAGGCGTGCCGATGCGATAGGGGTTCTTCATGGCCCGGTCGCGGATCCGCTCCAGCCCCGTGCGGTAGTAGCCGGCGAGCCTCGCCTTCGCGGCCTCGTCGGCGAACTCGTGGATCCGCCAGTGGCCGAGGTTGACGTACGGGAAGAACTCGTAGTGGCCGTGCGCGTCGCGGCCCATCCAGGCGTTGTCGCCGGCCTGGTCGGCGTAGTCGAGGGCTTCGGCCAGGTATTTCGGCTCGCGGGTCGCCCGGTACAACTCGGCGGCCCCCCATTCGAGGTCGTCGAGATACGTGCTCTCGCCGTAATAATGGGGCGCGAGCACCGGGACGGACATCGCGACTCCGGGGCTGTCCTGGGCGAGCTTGTACATCGAGCGGGCCGCGTCGAGGTCCCCCATCAGGGCCATCGTCGCGGCGCATCGGCCCGCGAGGCTGGCCTTGCCGGTGGAGGCGTTCTTGTACTTCGGCCCCTCGGGCTTGCCGGTCGCGGGCCAGGCGGAGCGAGGCCCGCCGGGGCCCCAGCCGTAGTCGGAACGGTCGTCGTGCCAGAGCGTCTGGGGCGGGCGATGGTCGCGATCGTCGCCGATCTGGACGTAGATGACGTCGGGCTTCGGATGCAGCTTCTTGATGAGCGGCGCGCCGTGGCGGGCCTCGGCCTGCGCCCCTTCGTGCTCGACGAGCCGGAGCGCGGCGACGCAGTACGAGGTGGTGATCATATGCTTGAGCCGGTCGGCTGCGTCGTGCCAGCCGCCGACGAGATCGACCTTCTCCCCGGTGTTGACGTCGATCGCATCCTGCAAGTGGCACTTCGGCTCACCCGCGATCGGGTCGTCCCCGCAGCGCTGGATCTGCATGAAGCGGAGCAAGGCGTCCGGGACCCCAGCGTAGGCGTCGGGGCCGATCGCGAACTCGGCCGACTCCGCCGCGCCGAACCGGACCCGGTACCGCCCCGGTCCGCGGACGGCCGAGAAGTCGAGCCGATAATTGTGCGCGAAGGGCCCCCACGCCCCCTGGTCCGGCCCGATCTCCGCCGCGAAGTCGCCCACGCGGAACGAGCCCGCCAGCGGCTCCGGCCCGGAAAGGACCGCGATCTTGGGATCGTCCGGCAGGTAGCCGACCTGATTCACCCGGAGCCACGGGCCCGGCCCCGGCGCGGGGGGCTCGGCGTGGAGCGACCCGCAGACGGCCGATGACGCCACCACGAACACGGCCACGGCCACGGCGAACTTCCGCTCGGCGAGATGCCTCATCACGAATCCCCCCCCTTCCTCTCCCCGGTGTTCACCCAGTTCGGCAGGTTCGAGGATACCACGCCCCCCGCGCGGCGACTCGCCTTGTGCCGGGCGTCTCGTCGGGCCATCATCGGGGAAAGGCGAGAACCAGGGGGGCTCGACGGCTCTCGGCCTCGACGAAATTTGGGGACGCCACCGTGGAGGACGACGGCCGATGCCCGTGCTGAGACAGATCGCGCAACTGGGAAACCCGGTCCTTCGGACGCCGGCCGAGGAGGTCGCGTTCCCGCTCTCGGAGGAGGTGCGGGAGCTGATCGACGACATGCTGGCGACGCTTCGCGAGGCCGACGGCGTGGGGATCGCCGCGCCCCAGGTCCACGAACCGCTCCAGATCTTCCTGGTCGCGCCGAAGCCGAACCCGCGCTATCCCGACGCGGTCGAGGAGGCCCCGATCGTCGCGATCAATCCCGAGATCGTGGAGCGCTCGGACGAGATGGTGAAGGGCTGGGAAGGCTGCCTGAGCATCCCCGGCCTCCGCGGCGAGGTCCCCCGCCATCGGCGGATCGTCGCGCGGTATCGGGACGTCCACGGCGCGGAGGTCGTCCGCGAGTTCGAGGACTTCGTCGCCCGCATCTTCCAGCACGAGGACGACCACCTGCGGGGCCTGGTCTTCCTCGACCGCCTGGAAAGCCCCCGCGACGTGGTCGCCGAGCGCGAGTACCGGAGACGGCTCGCGCCCGGCTGACCGGGCGTCGGTTCGATTCAGGTCGGAGTCGATCGGATCACGAGCCGGCGGACGCCAGCTTGGTGACCAGGACGACGGAGTCCTCCACCGCGACGAGCGAATGGGGCTCGCGCGGGGTGAGGTGGAGCAGATGACCGGCGGCGAGGTCGTGGTCGACCCCGCCGACCTTGAAGGCGACCCGGCCGGAGAGGCAATGCACGGTGATCGGCCCCGGGGCGTGGTGCTCCGGGACGTCGGCGCCCTTCGCCAGCGACAGCCGCTTCAGCTCGAAGGCTTCGGTCTTCGCCAGGGTCTCGACCTTGCGTCCGCCCGGAGGGGCCGCGGCCCCCCCGAGCAGGTCGATCACGCCGAGAAACGGTCCAGGTTCGGAATGCGCGGACATGACGACCTCATTTCAGGTGCTGGGGGAATCGGAGACGGCTCAGCGGACGGCCGCCTCCTCGACGGGGTAAGTGCGACCCACGGCGTCGGGCCCGGGTTCGAGCGACCAGCCCCCCTTCAGGCCCAGGACGAACCAGCCCAGGGCCACGATCCCGGCGGCGAAGATCGTGTCGCCGACCACGCGCATCCAGCGGAGGGTGTGCATGGTGGGCGTCTGCATGAACTCGGCCGAGCGGGCGTACCACATCCCGTGCTCGACGCTCGCCCAGGTCTGGAGCAGCCCCACCGGGAGAAGGCTGAGCAGGACCATCAGCGCCAGGCCGATGTTGATGGACCAGAAGGCGAACGAGAGCACGCCCGTCTTCCAGGCCCGGTGGATCGTCAGCCCCTTGAGGCAGAACAGCGTCAGGCCGATCCCCAGCATGCCGTAGACGCCGAAGAGCGCCGTATGGCCGTGGACGGGGGTCGTGTTCAGCCCCTGCATGTAGTAGAGGGCGATCGGCGGATTGATGAAGAAGCCGAACAGCCCCGCCCCCACCAGGTTCCAGAACGCCACCGAGACGAAGAAGAGGATCGGCATCCGATAGGCCGAGACCCACGGCCGCACCCGGCTCAGCGACAGGTTCTCATAAGCCTCGAAGCCGATCAGCACCAGAGGCACGACCTCCAGGGCGCTGAAGATCGCCCCCAGGGCCGTCACCACCGTCGGCGTGCCGGTGAAGTATAGGTGGTGGAACGTGCCGATGATCCCCCCGGAGAGGAAGATCGACGTCGAGAACAGGACCGCCGCCGCCGCCGTCGACGTCCGCAGCAGGCCCATCCGGGTGAACAGGAACGCGATCACGACCGTCGCGAAGACCTCGAAGAAGCCCTCGACCCACAGGTGGACGACCCACCACCGCCAGTATTCGGCGATCGCCAGGTTGGTGTGCCGGTGCCACATCAGGCCCGGCGTGTAGAACAGCGGGATCGCCGCCGAGGCCAGCAGGAAGAGCCCGAGCAGGTGTCGGTTGGTGTCGGGGTGGCGGAACGCCGGCGCGATGGCGCGGACCATCAGCGCCAGCCAGAGGAACAGCCCGACCGTCAGGAAGATCTGCCAGAACCTGCCGAGATCCACATATTCATAACCCTGGTGCCCGAACCAGAAGTTGGCGGTGTTCCCCAGCCGCTGCTGCACCCCCAACCACTGCCCGAACATCGAGCCCACCACGATGATCAGCACGCAGACGAACAGGAAGTCCACGCCCAGCTTCTGGAACTTCGGCTCGTGGCCGGAGACGGCCGGCGCGATGAACAGCCCCGTGGCCAGCCACGCGGTCGCGATCCAGAAGATGCCGAGCTGCGTGTGCCAGGTCCGCGTCACGCTGTAGGGGAGCCACTCGGCCAGGGGGAAGCCGTAGAAGCCCGAGCCCTCCACCCCGTAGTGCGCCGTCACCGCCCCCAGGCCCACCTGCACCACCGCCAGCGCGATGACCACCCAGAAGTACTTGAGCGTCGCCCGCATCGAGGGGGTCGGGTTCAGGGCCAGGAGCGGGTCCCGCTCGGGGGGCTCGTGGCGGTCCAGATCCTCCCGCCCGCGCTCGACGGCGAAGTACCAGGCCAGCGCGCCGATGCCGGCCAGGAGCAGCACGAAGCTGGCGACCGACCAGACGATGATCTGGCCCGACGGCCGGTTCTCGATCAGCGTCTCCGAAGGCCAGTTGTTCGTGTACGTGATCGTCTCGCCCGGGCGCTCGGTCGAGCAGGCCCAGGCCGCCCAGAAGAAGAACGCCGCCAACTGCGCCCGACGCTCCGGCGTCTTGATCGACGAGGCCGGGATCGCGTACGCGTCGCGCAGCTCGTGCAGCTCCGGGTCGTCGCCGAACAGGGCGTCGTAGTGCGAGGCGACCGCCGCCATCGCCTGGGCCCGGACCGGCGAGACCGTCACGTCGCCCGTCGCCGGGTCGTACGTGTTGCGGCGGATCTCGCCCTTGAGCCGCTCTCGAAGGCCCGCGCGAGCCTCGGCGTCGAGCGCCTCATAGTTCGCGGCCCCTTTCTCCACGGCCCAGTGGTCCAGCATCCACGTCAGTTCGCGATGGAGATAGTCGGCCGACCAGTCCGGCGCGACGTACGCGCCGTGGCCCCAGACCGAGCCCACCTCCTGGCCCCCCATCGACTGCCAGACGTTCTGCCCCTCCTTCACGTCCTCGCCCGTGAAGAGGACCTTCCCCTCCGTCGTCACCACCCGCTCCGGGACCGGCGGGGCCATCCGATACAGCTCGGTCCCGTAATAAATCAGGACCGCGAACGATCCGATGATGACCGTCGCCAACCCCAGCCACAACCTGCCATAGCGCATGCTCGCTCCCCTTTCGACCGCCGCGCCCGAGCCCTCGCCCGGCCGCCTCGACGTTCACGTTGATGGCTGACGCTCCACCGTGAATCCTCAGCCCTGCCCAGCTCAGCTCCGCTCGGAATCGAGCCGAGCCTTCGGCCCGACCAGCCCCAGCGACCTCGTCATCGCCTCGCGCATCCGACGGGCACGCTCAAGGAACGCCTCGGCCTCGGCGGGGGAGCAGACGTCGCGGGTCGTGGCCTCGAAAAGCGTCACCCAGCGGTCGAAATGCCCGCCGGTCAGCCCGTCGATCCCCTGATGGACCTGCACCGGCCGGCCCTGGTAGCGACCGGTCCCGCGCATCACCGCCGACCAGAAGTCCACCATCCGACCCAGATGCCGGTCCCAGTCGTCGATATGCTCGGCGAAGATCGGGCCTAAAACAACGTCTTCCTGCGCCCGACGGTAGAATTCGCCCACCAACTCGCGGATCCGAGCCTCCGTCACCCCGGCGACCGGCTCCGAACCCGGCCCCGCCGCTCGCGCGTACAGACCTGGTGTGTATGATGTCGTCACGACCTCGCCCTCCCCGCTCAGGCCGCCCCGATCGCCTCGCACTCGTCGCGAACGTGCCGGCCGAGCCTTTTAATCTGCATTCGACATGCATATTATTGAGCCGGCGGGGCCGTGTCAATCGGGCGCTGGGGCGCGAGCCCGGACTGGAGACGAAGGAGCGACGGTCGACCATGCACTTGACGCAGTTCTCGGACTACGCCATGAGAGCGGTACTGTACCTGGGGAGTCGCGGCGACCGATTGGCGTCGGTCGAGGAGATCAGCCGCGCCTACGGGATCTCCCGGCATCATCTGGTGCGGGTGGCCCAGACGTTGACGGAGCTGGGGGTGGTGACGGCCCAACGCGGCCGCGGCGGAGGGATGCGCCTGGCCATGCAGCCCTCGGCGATCAACATCGGCTGGCTGATCCGCAGCACCGAGCCCCATTTCGACATCGTGGAATGCTTCCGTCCCGAGTCCAACACCTGCCCCATCGCCCCCGCATGCGGCCTCAAGGGGGCCCTGCATCGGGCGCGCGACGCGTTCCTCGCCGTCCTCGACGAATACACGCTCGACCAGTTCCTGACCCGCAAGGACGAGCTGATCCCCCTCCTCGACCTCGCCCTGGCTCGCAAGCCCGAGCCGAAGCCCGACGCAGACTGAGCGTCGGGACCGGACGAAACACATCATGCCTGCGCAAGCATTCCTTCACACCTGATGGGGGAAGGTGGTCCGGAGGGCCGGACGAGGGGGCCCCTCGTCGCGGACGACGCGAGGCTGCGACGGCCTTCACGCGCGTCGCCCTCGGCTTCCAGGACTTCGTCGCATTCGGGAAACGGCCGCCCGTCGACGCGGGCGAGGACGTGAGGACGCGGGGTCGCCTCTTCGCCGGAGGGGGGCGGCTCGGGCGCGGAGCGGTCAGCAGGGCTCGTCGCCCACCTTGCGACGGCAGACGGCGCCGCGGGCGGAATCGCCGGCGGCGAGGAAGATGGTGGTCATCCGGCGCAGGCAACAGCGGCACGACACGCCGTCGAGGTCGATGCCCCGAAGCAGGTCGTACGCCTCCTCGCGACGTCCCGCGTGATCGAGGAGCGTGGCGAGCGAGATCCGGTACAGGGCCACATCCGGGGCCAACTCGCACGCCCTCGCGACGAACGGCAGGGCGGCCTCGGCGGGACGTCCCAGACGCCGCACGTAGAACGCCGCGCCGAAATGGGCCTCGGCGTGCTCGGGAAGGCGGCGGATCAGCTCCAGGCAGACGTCCAGGGCCGGGCCGTACTCGCCCAGGTAGCCCAGGCCGGCGGCGATAGCCGGCATCAGCCGCTCCGGGCATCGGTCGTCCTCCGCCAACGCCTGATACACCGCCAGCGCCGGGCCGGGATGGCCCGTCCTCGCCAGGGTCTCGGCCAGGATGCAACTCGTCGACGGATCGAACGGGACCAGCGCCTGCGCCGTCTCCAACGCGTCGCGAGCCCCCGAAAAGTCCCCGGCGCGATGCCGCAAGAGCCCCACGAACCGCCAGAGCAGACCGTTCTCCCCCTCCCTCGCCAGCGCCTGCTCCGCCAGATCGCCGGCCTCGTCCATCTCCCCGGCCCCCGCCAGCTCGAAGCAACGCTTCAGGATCTCCCCGCCCTGGCTCATGGCTGACGTCCCCCTGGTCACGATTTCCCCATCCCGATCCCGCCGCCGCGGGCATTGCAATTGAGATTCAGTCTCAATATGAGATCTTATCATCCTCGGCGCCGGGTGGGCTTGTCAAGGCGCAGGCACCTTCCCGGCCGTTGAAAAAGGGTCGAAAATCCTCACGAGCCCGAGCGTCCCACACGCCCACGCATCAACGATGTTTTACATCCACGCGTCTTCACCTAATTCCATCGGCCTAATAAATACGGTCTCGGAATTTCGACGCCGACCCCGTCCGGACGACCGCGCGAATTCGGCGCATCTTTGGTTTTAAAAAGAGTTTACAGACGACCGACAAAATCTTCGGGCGTCGAGGAAAGTCCTTGATAAGCCGCGCGCCGACCGTGTTATAATTGGGCTGCACCGCAGGACATGGGCCGTCGACCCGGCCCGGCTCCTCTCCCGTCCATTCCCAAACGTTTCCGCACGCCGTTTTCTCGTCACGTCACTCGTCCTCGTCAAGTGGAGTGATTCGTCATGCGCCGAACGTCTCGAGATCGATCGGCCTTCACGCTGATCGAGCTGCTGGTGGTGATCGCGATCATCGCCGTCCTCATCGCGCTTCTGCTCCCGGCCGTGCAGTCGGCGCGGGAGGCGGCGCGACGGGCCCAGTGCGTCAACAACCTGAAGCAGATCGGGCTGGGGCTGCACAACTACCACGACACCTGGGGGGTGTTCCCTCCGGGCGAGGGCTACGGCGCCATCGCGGTGAACGTGGCGATGCTGCCGTACGTGGAGCAGCAGGCGTTGTACGCCTCGTTCAATTCGGGCATCGACAACCGTTGGCTCTGGACGCTCGCCGAGAACACGACCGTGCTGCGTGCCCGGGTGGCCGGATACAACTGCCCGTCCGAGGTCTACACCGACCGTTCCAGCGACGGTTGGAATACGTATGCGGTGAACTACGCCTGGAACGCCGGCACGTGGTGGCCCCGCACCCAGAGCTGGGACGGCGTCTTCGGCCGGACCTACGACGACGACGGCGCCGTGCAGCCGTTCTCGCGGACCAACATCACGTTCGCCTCGATCCCCGACGGCTCCAGCAACACCCTGCTCTGCGCCGAGGTCGCCAACGGCCCGTTGAACGCGGGCGCGGCGCGGACCCGGGTCTCCGACTGCTACGAGGTCCGGGGCCTGACCCGCACCTCCACCGTCGCGCAGGCGACGGCCGCCGCCAACGCCGTCGACTGGGCCCAAGGTCCGATCCCCTGGGCCGGCGGCTGGCGGTACAAGGGCTATCCCTGGGTCGAGGGGAGCATGTGGCGGAGCTGGTTCAACACCATCCGCACCCCCAACCAGACCTGCCTCACGATGGACGACCAGTCGTGGTGGTACATCATGAAACCCGCCTCGTCGTACCACCCCGGCGTGGTCAACGCGGCCCTCTGCGACGGCAGCGTCAAGGCGTTCAAGAGTTCGGTCAGCCAGGCCGTCTGGATGGGCCTGAGCACCCGCGCCGGCAGCGAGGTCCTCTCGTCCGACTCCTACTGATCGACCGGGCGGCGACGCCCCGCATCCTCGATCCCCTTTCGCGAGAGGAGACTCCCCCTTGAAGAATCGTTCCGCCTCCGCCTCCGCGGCGATGCTGGCCCTGGCGACCGCCCTGCTCCTCGCGCCGCTGGTCCCCGGCTGCGGCGGCGAGGCCGAGCCCCCGCCGATCCAGGCCGACGATCTCGAAGCCCTCCAGAAGAAGCAGCAGGAGATCATCCAGAAGGAATACGGCCCCAAGGCCGGAAAGTCCGGCGCCAAAAAGTCCTGAATCGAAGACGACCGCCGCCGCGCCCCCGCGCGGCGGCGGCCCCCTCCCTCGCCCCCGCACGCCTCCACGCCCCCATCAACACATTTCGACGCGACCGACCGATCCCACCTTTTTCGTCGACTCGAACGGTTGACGCCACGCCCGTCCGAGAGTATCTTAAACTCTTAAGGTGGTCGTTCCGCTTTTCCGCAGGCGGCTCGACCGCCCGACGCCGGGCACGGATTGCGTCACATCGACTCCGACGTCGGCGGACGCAAGTTCTGATGGTCGAAAGTCCTCTCCAGACGCCCGGCCGACTTCCACCCTGAATTCCCCTGCCTTGGCATCTCGTCTCGTCGACGTCGAGGCCCGCGCCGCATTCGATCGCGCGGCCGACGTCGTCCCCCGGGGCGGGCGCCGGACCATCGACGCCAAGAACATGCAGTCGTGTGCATAACCATGTTTTTTCGTGGTCTTCCGTCGATCCCGGGCGCGCCCCTTCGTGGAGCGATCGTCTCATGTCCACCCCGATTCGTCGTCGACAGGGCTTCACCCTGATCGAGCTGCTCGTCGTCATCGCCATCATCGCGGTCCTCATCGCCCTGCTCCTCCCGGCCGTCCAGTCGGCCCGCGAGGCGGCCCGACGCTCCCAGTGCGTCAACAACCTGAAGCAGATCGGCCTGGGCGTCCACAACTACCACGACACCTGGAACCTGCTGCCCCCGGGCGAGAATTACGGCGGCCTGTCGCCGCACCTCTCGATCCTGCCCCACATGGAGCAGCAGGCCCTGTTCTCCGCCTTCAACACGGGCATCAACAACGGCGGCGGCCTCTGGACCTTCGCCGAGAACTTCACCGCCCTCCGGGGACGGGTCGCGACCTACAGCTGCCCCTCCGAAGTCTACAGCGACCGCGCCAGCGACGGCTACGACACCTGGGCGGCCAACTACGCCTGGAACAGCGGCACCTGGTGGCCCCGCACCCAGAGCTGGGACGGCGTCTTCGGCCGGGTCATGAACGACGGCGACCCCGCGTTGCAGCCGTTCTCCCGCGCCGAGATCTCGCTCGCCAAGATCAACGACGGCACGAGCAACACCCTGCTGGTCGCCGAAGTGGCCGCCGGCCCGCTCGTCTCCTCGGCCGGCCGGACCCGCGTCTCCGACTGCTACGAGGTCCGGGGCCTGACCCGCACCTCGACCGTCGACCAGGCGACGGCCGCCGCCAACGCCATCGACTGGGCTCGCGGCCCCATCGCCTGGGCCGGCGGCTGGCGGTACAAGGGCTACCCCTGGGTCGAAGGCAGCATCTGGCGGAGCTGGTTCAACACCATCCTCACGCCCAACAAGATCTGCGCCACGATGGACGACCAGTCGTGGTGGTACATCATGAAGCCCGCCTCGTCGTACCACCCGGGCGTGGTCAACGCGGCCCTCTGCGACGGCAGCGTCAAGGCGTTCAAGGACTCGGTCAATCAGCAGGTCTGGATGGGTCTCAGCACCCGGATCGGCGGCGAGGTCATCTCGGCGGATTCCTACTGAGTCGGCCCGAACCTCGACCCCGGAGGCCCGCCCTGCGCCATACCATGCCGCGGCGGCCGGGCCTCCAGATCCTTCCAAGCCCTTTCCGTCAGGAGTTCGTCCCTTGAAGAAGCCTCCCGTCCTCGCCACCCTGGGCCTGGCCGCCGTCGTCTCCCTGGGAGCCTTCGTCGTCGGCTGCGGCGGCGAGCCCGAGCCCCCGCCGATGAAGGCCGAGGATTTCCCGGCCATCCAGCAGAAGCAGCAGGACATCCTGCAGCGCGAACGCGGCGGCGCCGCCAAGACCTCCAAGAAAGCCCAGTAATCGAACCGCCCTTCGCGCCGGACCCGGCGTCGATCGACGACGTAGACGCCCCGCGGCCATCCGCCCGCGGGGCGTCTACGTTTTTCCGCCGCCCGCCGTCGGCCGACCTCACTTGTTCAGGAAGTCCTCCGCCTTGCCGAGAAACCGGGCGGCGCCGTCGACGTCGATCTGGAAGACGAAGTCGCGGCCGACGATCAGCTCCGGGGTCGAAGGGCGACGGGTGAGGACGTGGAAGACGTCGGTGTCCTCGGGCGTCTCGTCGAGGACGTGGGAGTGCACCCCCTCCGGCTTGCCGATGCTGACCGCGTTGTGAAGCCGCCGTTCGGCCGCGATCGTCGAGCCGTCGGCCGTGACGAGGTAGCGGACTTCGCCCCCCAGCGACCCGACGCCGGCCCGCGTCGGAGCGGGGACCACGTACACCCACCAGCGCCCCTCGTCGGCCGGGAGCACCGCGACGTTATACGGCCGGCGCTCATGGTCGTCGTCGGCGAAGTCCTTGTGGGCGACGTCGATCGCCCGGGCCGCCCTCAGGAAGAAATCCACGTCCTTCGTCGCCGGCGACTTCTCCTCCACGACGAACACGTCGGGCTTGTCCCCCTGCGTCGCCTCATAGGCCACGAGGAACGATTCGCCCGACTCGTCGAGCCGGCCGAAAGCGACCGTCCACCCCTTGTCCGTCTTGCGGGCGATGTAGCGGCCGACCGTCCCCTCCTTCGGCCCCTTCGCCTGGAGGGCGTCCGACGCATGCCAGGCCGCCGCGTCATACCCGGCGAGGTCTCGCCCCCGCGCGGTGATCGCGGCCAGCTCCTCCCGCGAAGGGGGCGTCTTCGCTCGCGGTGGTTCCTGGATCGCGGCCACGGCCCAAATCGCCAGCATCGCAAGCATGAATCAGCCCCCGATTACAAGGAAGAGGGATCGGCCCGGGGCAGGATAATCGCCGCAACCCCGCCGCCAGGCCGACCCGATCTCGAGGCCGACCGATCAAACGAACCCCTCCACCCCTCGCCGCGGGAGTGACGAGGGTGCAACGAGCACGAGGCCGTCGGAATCCGAGTCCGGACCATAAAGCCCTTCGCCCTCGCGCGGGAAGGTGGCCCGAAGGGCCGGATGAGGGGGGGACGAGCAGCAAGACCGTCGGCGTTATGGTCGGCCGGATCGTGAGCTCCGACGGTTCTCGTGCTGGTCTTCCCCCTCATCTGACTCCTGCGGGGTCTGTCTTCCCCCGCGAGGGGGGAAGACTTTCATCGCATGGAAGCCGTCGGCGTTTCAAGCGGCCGGACTGCGAATTCCGACGGCTCCATGTGCTCGTCCTCCTCGTCATCACGCCCTTCCCCCGCGAGCGGGGAAGACCGTTCCAGCCCGCCTTACGACCAGACGACCTCGGTTCTCAGTCGCCCGAGGCGTGGGCCTGCATCGCCGCCTTCCGGCTCGGCTTGTAGGTCCCCGGCGGGACGCGGAAGGAGATGGCCAGGCGGTTCCAGGAGTTGATGAGGACCACGGCCCAGGTGAGGTCGGCCAGTTCCTTCTCGTTGAAATGACGACGGGTCTCCTCATAGACCTCGTCGGAAACCCCTTCGGAGACGCGGGTCACGGCCTCGGTCCAGGCCAGCGCGGCGCGCTCGCGGTCGGTGTAGAACGGGGTCTCGCGCCAGGCGCTCAGGGCGTAGAGCCGCTGCTCGGTCTCGCCGTGGGCCCGGGCGTCCTGGGTGTGCATGTCCAGGCAGAAGGCGCAGCCGTTGATCTGCGAGGCGCGGGTCTTCACCAACTCCAGCAACGACGACTCCAGGCCGCAGGCCGCGAGATGGCCGCCGATGGCGTAGAGGCCCCTGATCGGCTCGGGGGCGAGCTTGGCATAGTCCAGGCGGGCTTCCATGATCATGCGTCTCCAGGGAAAGTGGGGGCGGGCCGGAGGTCCGGCTCGTCGGGATTCAGATCGGCGTCCACGGCGAGGATGGCGACCTTCCGGGCGCGTCTCCACCCTCTCGCCCATGTCGTCCACCTCCGTCGCGATTCCGCGACAAGGACGCCACGCGCGCCGATTCTGTGACGACCGCTCGCGAAGTCCCGAAATCGGGCCCCCGAATCGACACCCCTCACTTAACGCCACCAGTTCGAGGGGATCGGGAGAGAGCGATCGGAGTGCCACGGGTCCTCCGAAAGGATTCCGCCGGAACTCGGTGGAGTTCGGTGAGGAGTCTCCCCGAATCTCCATCCGCCGAAAGCGCGCCATGGTCTCAGCAGGGGGCCGTGCGCCCCGAGCCGCTCCGAAGCTGCGGCGATCGAGACCAGGCGGCGAATCGCTTCGGAATCGCGATCGAAAACGCCGAACGAAGCCAATTTCTGCCAACCCGCAAACCTTTATCCGACAGAATGATACCGTGATAATCCTGCCTGCCGAAGCCGCGCCGACGAACCCAATCGAAGCCGACGCCTCAGCGCGGGATCGTCAGCGATTCGTAGACGTCGGCGTCGAGGTCGAGGAGGCCGACGGTGAAGGTCTGGGCGCGGTAGAGGGCGCCGGGGTTGATGAATCGGGTGGGGCCTTGCCGCTCGTCGCGACGGACGTGGGTGTGGCCGGAGAAGAAGTAGTCGGGGGCCTCGGCGGTCAGACGCTGGACCTCCTGCCGCGAGTCGCCGTGGGTGACGGCGATCCGGCGGCCTCCCAGCTCGATCAGCCCCCCCCACTCCAGGCAGGTCGCGCCGGCCTGACGGATGGCCCGGCGCAGGGCGTCGACGTCGTAGTCGCAGTTGCCGAAGACCAGGAACGCCGGGGCGCCGACGCATTCGAGGGCCACCTCCGGCGTGGTCAGGTCGCCGCAATGGATCAAGGCCTCGGCCCCGGCGGTGAGGAGGGTGGCGACCGCCGACCTCGTCCGCGCGACCTGATCATGGGTGTCCGAAAGGATGCCGATACGCATGGACCGCTCGTCCCCACCCGCCCCGGCCAGGCCCCCATCCCGCCCGGGCCGGCCCGATCCGGCCGACGACCGGGCCCGCCCTCCGCCGAGCCTGCATGGTGGCGGCGGAGAACCCCCGAAACAAGAGATTTCCGGGGAATTCCACGTCGCTGGGCTGGCGGATTTTTTCAGCGACGACTACAGTTAGATTAGAGTCAATAGACCTCTCGAAACAACGAGAGGCGTCGACTCCGCACCCGTCGCGTCGGTGGGTGCGCGGTTCGCTCGGCGGAACGAGCGGCCGCGGGGGGCGTGAACCCGTCGCGGGACCTGTCGGTCCCTGATTTGCGTCGAGTCCACCATCCCCAGGGTTTTCCCGCGCCGCGCGGGGAGGTGTCCCATGTCGACTGGAATGAAGATGCGCGCCAACAAGACCATCAAGAAGACGATGACTCGCGAGGCCGAGGCCCCGACGCCGGCCGTCGTCCCGGAGCCGATCGCCGAGACGGCCCCCTTGACCCACGTGGTCGGCAAGCCGGCCGAGGTCGAGCCGACCGAGTACGCCGCCTCGCCCGCCGAGGCCCCCGAGTCCGCCGTCCGCAGCGCCGAGGCCCCCGACGCCGGGTACGGCCGCTGCACCGAGTCGTCGGACTGGGAAAACCGAGGCCGAAGCTGACGCTGGAACGGAGCGGTCGGGCCAGGACGTCCTGGCTTTCCCGAAGGCCCCACCGCACCGTCCCACCGGCGAGCCGCTGGCTTCCGCCTGAAGCTCCAAAGGCCCTCGCCGGTCGAGCGAAATCCCCACGGACCTCAGGAAATCCCCCCAACCAACGGCCGAGGCCCACCGCCTCGGCCGTTGCTCGTTCCAGGCCGACCGCCGCGAGCCCCCCTCCCGGATGATCGTCGCGCGACCACCCGGATCGCCGCGCGATCAGCCCCCCGACGCCTCGCTCCCCCCCCGGCCGAACCTCCGAGGCCGAATCAGGCCGCGCCGCGACCTCGAACGGATCGGCGCGCGATCTGCATAAGTCTATTTCGATGGGACAAGACGCCCTCGCGACGAGCGGCGTCCAGGCCCATAGGATCGACGAGGGCTCCGTGCCGAACCGGCCGGGGTTTCCCTCGCCCTTCGACATCCCGTGATGTCAGGAGGTTCCAATGGCTACGCAACACGGAATCATGGAGAAGCCGAAGACCGAGACCAGTTCGGCGACCAAGCCCGCCCCCCAGGCCGCCACGCCCGTGACCAGGCGTCCGGACGCGTCCGCCCCCGCGGGGTGGGAACCGATCCGCCGGATGCGCGAGGAGCTCGACCGGCTCTTCGAGCAGACCTTCGGCGGCTGGCCCGTCCTGTTCGAGGCCCCGACGGCGAATGATCGCTGGGGGCTCGAACTCCTGGAAAAAGACGACGCCCTGATCGTCCGCGCCGAGGCCCCCGGCTTCGAGACCGACGACTTCGACGTCCAGGTCAAGCACGACCATCTCATGCTCCGGGCCTTCCACAAGACCGAGCCCAAGATGGAAGGGGACGTCCGAGAATGGAGCCGACGCGAACTCTACCGGTCGGTGCCGCTCCCCTCGGGGATCGACGCCTCCCGCGTCGAGGCCGACTACCACAACGGCGTCCTGACCGTCACCCTCCCCAAGCCGGCCGAGTGCCAGCCCAAGCGGATCACCGTCAAGGGCTGATCCCCAAGGGCTGATCCCGGCCCCCGGCCGCCCCGGCGTTCATCCCGCCGGGACGGCCGCGAGGGCGGGGGCGAACCGAGCGACCAGCCAGACCACGGCCGCCACGCAGGCGACCATCGCCAGGCTGTGCCGGAACGCGGCTCGCAGGACCACGCCCTCGCGACCCACCTCTCCCGTCGCGGCCGCGGCCACCACGATCGACGCCGCCGCGATCATCTTCCCCATCGCCCCGCCCGACGAATTCGCGGCCCCCATCAAGATCGGCGACAGATCGAGATGCGTCGCCGTGATCCGCTGGAGGTTGCCGAACAGGACGTTGCTAGACGTGATCGAACCCGTCAGCGCCGTCCCCAACCAGCCCAGCAGCGTCCCGAACACCGGGTAGAGTTCGCGTCCCGCGCGAGTGAACGCCAGGCCCAGCACGGCGTCCATCCCCGAGTACCGCGTGACGTACCCCAGGGCCAGCATGCAAAGGATGGCGAGCGCCGCCGTCCGCATCCGTCGCAGCGTCCCCAGCATGATCCGGGCCTGCCGGCTCGGCCCCGCCCCATCGCCAGGCCGCCGACCACCGCCGCCAGCCACACCGCCGTCCCGATCGCCGAGAGCGGGCTCACGTCCAGCACCGCCGTCTCCAGGTCGGCCGTCGTCGGGACCGCGCGGCCCGTCACCGCCTCACCCCTCGCGACCTTCTGATGCAGCACCCCCACCTGCGGCTTCCACGACCAGCGGGCGTCCAGCCACCCCTTGACCGATGGAGTCCCCCACGCCTCGACCGCCGGCGCCACCCAGACCATCACCCCGATCGTCAACAGGACGAACGGCAACCAGCCGGCGGCCACCTCCCGGATCGAGAGCCGCCGGGCCTCCCCCTCGCCCCCCTCCGCGTCGTCCTCCTCGAATCGCCAGGGTCGTCGCGGTTTCCACAGCCGAAGCGCGACCACCCCGGCGGCCAGGCTCGCAGCGGCCGAGGCGATCGAGACCAGCTCGACCCCGACGAACCGGGCCCAGAGGAGTTGGACCGTCGCATACGTCCCCCCGACCGCCAGCAACGGGGGCCAGGCGCCGAACGCCCGCCGAGGCCCGGCCACGATCGCCGAGAGCCAGAACGGGGCCGCCAGCGTCGTCAGGAACAGGAGCCTCGACGTGGTCACGCTGAGCGCCTCCACGTCCATCCCGGAGACCGCGCCCAGGGTCGTCAGCGGGATGCCCACGCTCCCCCAGCTCACCGACGCCGTGTTGGCCACCAGGGCCAGCACGGCGGCCTGGAGCGGCCGGAACCCCAGCCCCGCCAGGAACGCCGAGGCGATCGCCACCGGGGCCCCGAACCCCGCGCAGCCCTCCAAAAAGCTGCCGAACGAGAAGGCCACCAGCACCGCCTGGACCCGACGGTCGGGCGAGAGCCGCGCGATCGACGCCTTCATCAACTCGAACCGGCCGGTCGCCACCGCCAGGTCGTACAGGAACATCGCCGCCACGATCAGGTAGACGATCCGGATCAGCGCGAAGACCGCCCCCGTCCCGGCCGCCGCCGCCGCCATCGACCAGGGCATCCCGAACCCCAGGACGGCCGTCGCCAGGGCCGTCGCCAACGCCGCCGCCGCCGCCGTCCAGGCCGGGACCCGATTCGAGACCAGCAGCCCCATCAGCGTCAGGATCGGCAGGGCCGCGAGCAGCGTCGAGATCGGCCAGCTCCCGATCGGGTCGTAATTCTGTGTCCACATCGGCCGAGAACCCCCAGGGCGCCGGGCCGCCCGCCTCGAATCGCGTTGGAACGGCCGCCACATTAATAGATGATGAGGCCCGCCGAAAGGGCCCCCCGGAACCCCGACGACCGATCCGCCCGAGCCTTTGCCAGGGGAGCAGGCTTGACCACGGCGCGAACCGGAGGTTAAGGTGAAACCAGTGTTTCGTCGCTACGACCGCGCGCCCTCTCCGGCCCGCGCCGGGCGTCTGGGAAGGAGTCGACGGGTGCTAATCGAGATCTCGACGCGACACGGCGAGCTGACCCCGGCCCAGCGGCAACGCCTGCAAGAAAAAGCGGAAAAGTTGACCAGATTCGGCCGACTCATGTCGATCGAGATCGCGACCTCGCAAGAGAAAGCGATCTGGAACGTGGAGTTTCAGGTCTCCGCCGAACATAAGAACGACTTCGTGGCCACCGAAAGCGGCCCGACGCTCGAAGCGGCGGCGGACCAGTGCCTGCACAAGATCGAGACCCAGCTTCGGCGATTCAAAGAGAAGTCGCAGAACCACAAGGGCGACGTCCCTCAGGGCGGGGATCCCTCGCGATCGGTCGGCGAGATCGACTGATCCAGGCGGGCCCGGACCGGAGAGGAACCACCCCGAGACGCGTTCTGTCGTAGAAACAACTCCCGACGCCTCCCGCTCCGATCAGAGCGGACCCCGGATCTCGGCCTCGCCGACTCCGAAGGCGGCCGGGACCCGGACGCACCGCCCCCCCTTCGAATGGTTCGTGAGGGCGCGGGGGCGGGGCCGGGATGAAGAGGAAGCGATCGGCCTGGCGGCCCGTCGATGGAGGGGCTGATGAAGTTATTGGATTTCGTGGTCCGGGACAGCATCATCGTGGACCTGAAGGCCACGACGAAGGAAGAAGCGATCCGGGAGATGGTCGCCGGCCTGAATACGGCCGGGCAGCTCCCCGACGGCGAGGTGGAGAGCGTCATCCGCGCCATCCTGAACCGCGAGGAGCTGGGCTCCACCGGGATCGGCATGGGCGTGGCGGTCCCCCACACCCGGCATCAGACGCTCCAGCGGCTGATCGGCACCGTGGCCCTCTCGCCCCAAGGGGTCGATTTCGCGGCCCTGGACGACGAGCCGGTCGACATCTTCTTCCTGCTGGTGTCGCCCCACAACCAACCCGGCGACCACCTGCGGGCGCTCGAGAACATCTCCCGACACCTTAAGGACGAGCGCTTCGTGAGCTTCCTGCGGCAGTCGAAATCGCCGCAGGACGTGGTCGAGGTCCTGGAAGAGGCCGACGGGGCCGCCGTCTGACGTCTTGACGACACCCGCGCCGGTTGCGACGCCCCCTCCAGATCGGGGGGGCGTCGCAACCGGCGGGACGAACCGCGAACGACACGAAACAACTCGCCGCGACGGTACGGCCCTCGGGCCGGCGGGCCGCACCGCCGGGAGCCGCGGAATCCGATCGCCTTCGGCGCGCATGCCGATCGAGCCGCTGATGATCCACGAAACGACCGTCGCCCGCCGCTGGATCGAGATCCTCAACAGTCTAGGGCTCCACTTGCGGCCCGCCGACAAGTTCGTGAAGCTCGCGCTGAGGTATCGTTCGGACGTGCGCGTCCACTACAACGGCGGCTGCTTCAACGGCAAGAGCATCCTCGACCTCACCTCGCTGGCCGCCGAATGCGGCACGCGGATGGAAGTCGAGGCCCGCGGCCCCGACGCCGAGGAAGCCGTGGCCGCCCTGGCCGCCCTGGCGGAAGCCCGGTTCTACGAGGACGACGACGGCGAGCCCCTCGGCGCGCCGGCGGACGCGGAGCCGCCCCGATGACCTTGGGGATCGACGGCACATCCTGGCGCGGAGACGGCGGGCCGTCGCGAGGGCCCTCGCCCGAGCCGGCGTCCTCCGGCGAACCGCCCCGGCCGCGGCCCGCCCCCCGCCGACGCCGGCCCCCCACGACCCCGCCCCGGAGCAGGTCTTCCAGGGGATCGGCGTGAGCCCCGGGATCGCCATCGGGCCGGTGGTGGTGCTGGACCCCCAGGGGATGCGGCTCCCGCCGCGCAAGATCGCCCCCGAGGCCGTCCCCGGCGAGGTCGCGCGGCTCGAGCAGGCGCTCGCCGCCGCCGCCGCCGAGGGCGCGCAGGCCGAGGCCGAGGCCCGCCAGCGCCTGGGCCCGCAATACGCCGAGATCCTCGCCGCCCACGCGGCCATGATCGAGGACCCCCAGCTCCGGGCCGACGCCCGCGCCCGGATCGAGCAGCACCGGATCTCGGCCGAGCACGCCGTCATCGAGGTCCTCGAAGGCCACGCCGACCGGCTCGAACGCCTCAGCGACTCGCACCTCGCGGCGCGGGCCGCCGACGTCCGGGACATCGAGGCCCGGATCGTCGGCCAGCTCGTCGGCCTGAGGCCGGGCTCGTTCCTGGACGACCTGGCGACCCCCTCCGTGGTCCTGGCCCACGACCTGACGCCCAGCGACGCGGCCCAGCTCGACCCCCGCCGGGTCCTGGGATTCGCCACCGAGTCCGGGGGCCGGGCCAGCCACACCGCGATCGTCGCGGCGGCCCTGGAGATCCCCGCCGTCGCCGGGATGGGGGCCGTGCTCGTCCACGCCCGCTCGGCCCGCCAGGCGGTCCTCGACGGCGAGGAAGGGCTGGTCGTGCTCGACCCCTCCCCCGCCACGCTGGCCCGCTACCGCGCCGCGGCCGAGGCCCGGTCGGCCCGCTACCGCACCTTCTCGGAGGAGTCGAGCCTCCCGGCCGTGACCCTCGACGGCGTCGAGATCGCCCTCTGGGGGAACATCGAGTTCGTCGAGGAGGCGACCGCCTGCCGGAAGTGGGGCGCCGCCGGGATCGGCTTGTACCGCACCGAGTTCCTCTACCTGCGCTCCGCCGCCGCCCCCACCGAGGAGGAGCAGTACGAAGCCTACGCGGAGGTCGTCCGCTCGCTCCAGGGCCGGCCGGTCGTGATCCGGACCCTCGACCTGGGCGCCGACAAGCTGGCCGCCAGCGTCGGCGGCCTCGGGGCCGAGTCCAATCCCGCCCTGGGCCTGCGCAGCCTCCGCTTCTCGCTGCGGCGTCCGGAACTGTTCCGCACCCAGCTCCGGGCCCTGCTCCGCGCCTCGGCGCTGGGGGACCTGCGGATCCTCCTCCCCCTGGTCACCACGCTCGACGAGCTTCGCCGCGCCCGCGACCTGCTGGGCGAAGTCGCCGCCGAACTCCGCGCCGAGGGCCGGTCGCTCCGCGAGGGCCTGCTGCTGGGGATCATGGTGGAGGTGCCGGCGTCCGCCCTCATGGCCGACCGTTTCGCAAAGGAGGTGGACTTCTTCTCGATCGGGACCAACGACCTGATCCAGTACACCCTGGCCGTCGATCGCACCAACGAGACCGTCGCCCACCTCTACAACGCCGCCGACCCGGCGGTCCTCCGCCTGATCGCCAAGGTGGTCGAGGCCGCCGCCGCCAGGGGCATCCCCTGCGGGGTCTGCGGCTCGATGGGGGGCGAGTTGCTCTACACCCTCTTCCTCCTGGGGCTGGGGGTGCGCGAGCTGAGCATGCCGCCGCACCAGCTGCCGGAGGTCCGTCGCCTGATCCGCGGCATCCGAGCCGACCACGCGCGGGCCGTCGCCGCCCGCGCCCTCGAACTCGACACCGCCGGCGAGGTCCTCGACCTGCTGAAGTCCGCCCTGAAGCCGGCCGACGCGGCCGAGCCGGAACCGACCGGATCCGAGGACCGAGACCGACCCGCGATCGAAGCGACCCCCTGACGTCCCCCGGGTTCCCCCGGGCCCCCGGCCGCGCGACGCGGAGCCGGGGCCGCCCGCCGGTGATACTGACCCCGAAGCCGAAACCCGAACGAGATCGACCCGAGCCGAGACGCCTCACGACGCCCCCCGCGACCAGACGCCCCGCGTTCAAGCCCCCGACGCCCCCAGGGCCCCGAGCCCCGACCCGTCGAGCGGAATGAACCTCTCCCCCGGCCCCGGATCCGTCCGGGCCGCGACCGCACCGCTCCGGGACGCCGAGCCTCGTGAACGTGGATCGACCGATCGACCGAAGCCGCCGCATCTTTATGAGCCAAGCCGTCAAGGTCCGCCTCCGATTCGCCAAGCGCGGCGACCTCCGCCTGACCAGCCACCACGACCTCATGCGCTGCTTCGAGCGGCTGATGCGGCGGGCGGCGATCCCGGTGGCCGCCACCCAGGGCTTCTCGCCCCGCCCCAAGATCACCTTCGCCCTGGCGATGGGCCTGGGGATCGCCGGGCTCCGCGAGGTCGTGGACGTCGAGCTGAGCGAACCGATCGAGCTCGACGACTTGCCGGCCCGCCTGGCCTCGACCTCGCCCCCGGGCCTCGAATGGCTGGAAGCCGAGGCGATGGAGCCCCACTCGCCCCCCCCTCGGCCCGCCTGGGTCGAGTATGAACTGCCGATCCCCGAAGATCGCCGGGAAGGCCTGGCGACCGCCCTCGAATCCCTGCTGGAGAGCGACAGCCGCATCGTGACCCGGCGTCGACCGGACCGGAAGCGCGACGTCGAATTCGACCTCCGACCGCTCCTGCTCGACGCCCGCCTGAACGACGAAGGGACCTTTCTCGCCCGTTTGAAGGCCTCGCCCGAAGGCTCGGCGCGCCCCGAGGAAGTCCTCGAATGCCTCGGCGTCCGCGACCTCCTCGACGGCGGCGCCTTCCTGACGCGCACCCACGTGGAACTGGCCGGCCGAGTCGAGCCGAGCCCGACCGAGCTCACCTGAACGACCGAAACGAATCGCATCGAATCGCATCGAGCCGAGACGGGGCCGCCCCGCTTCGCCAGGCCCTCCGGCCGCGAAGCCCCGGGTCGACCCCCAACCGCCGGGCCGCCGAGGCCCGGACGAACGATACAATCCCCGCTAACCGCGATCACCCGGAAGACAGCGCATGAAGAAAGAAATGCTGATCAACGTCCTCCAGCCGGAGGAGTGCCGGATCGCCATCATCGAGAACGGCGTCCTGGAAGAACTCTACGTCGAGCGCACCAGCCACGAGAGTTACACCGGCAACATCTATAAAGGCAAGATCGTCAACCTCGAACCGGCCATCCAGGCCGCGTTCGTCGACTTCTCGGTCGGCCGCAACGGCTTCCTCCACGTCTCCGACGTCGAGGCCCAGTATTACGACCGCCCCGGCGCCGAAGGGGACGAGCCCGAGCCCCCCGCCGGCCCCTCCGCGGACGGCGGCAACGGCGGCGGGGCCGGCCCCGCGCCCGCGACCGAGACCGGGGCCGCGAGCCCCGCCGGGATCGCGAGCCCCGCCGCGATCGCCCCGCCCGCGAACGGCCCGACCTCTCGATCAAGGGCCGTCGCGACCGCTCCGAGCAGCCCCGGAGCTTCGGCGAGGGACTCGACGACGCGCGCGGGTTCGCCCCCCGCCGCCGCCCGAGCCCCCCCGCGAGCCCGAGTTCCGCGACGACGAGGGCCGAGGCCCCGGCCGCCCCCGCGAGGCCGGCCCGACCTCCTGGTCCAAGTCCGTCGAGTACGGCCGCGAGCGCGACGTGGAGGACGTCGAGGCGACCGAGTCCCGCTGGGATCGGACCCGCCGCGAGGAACCCGAACCGTTCGACCCCGACCTCCCCCCCAGCCGCACCGCCCGCCGCCGCGAGCCGGCCCCGACGCCGCCCCCGCCCCCGGCGGGACGCGAACGCGAGCGCGAGGCCGGGTCCGACTTCGGCTTCCCTCGCGACGAGCGAGGCCGCCCCCGCTCCCTCTTCGGCGAGCCCGAGGCCCCGGCGCCCCGAGAGTTCGGCGGCGACGTCGAGCCCGAAGGCGAGACCGAGTCCGACGCCTCCCCGTCCGCCCGCCGCGAGCGCGAGCCGCGTCGAGGCCGCGGCCGGGGACGCACGCGTCCGGCCCAGCCCGTGGACGAAGAGGCCGCCGAGCCCTCCGAGTTCGAGGCCGCGGCCCCGGTCGAGGAGTTCCCGGACGTCGACTCCGAGGAGCCCCCGCGCCGTCGCGGCGGCCGCGCCGCCATCCGCTCCCGGGGCGGCGACCGGCCCGAGCCCGACCGCCCTCGCGAGATCACGCACGTCACGCCTCCCACCCCCGCCGAGCCCCCGCGCAGGGCGGCCCGGCAGGCCGTCGAACCCGAAATCCCCTCCTACCGCCCCGCCGCCGAGCGCGCCCCCGAGCCCGAGCGGGAACGCGAGCGGGATCGTCCCAGTCGTCCCGCCGCCGCCGAACGTCCCGCCGCGGCCGAACGTCCCGCCGCCGCCGAGACCGAAGCGGAGCGAAGCCGACACCGGGCCCACGACCGCGCCGGCGAGCCCGGCTACGTCCCCCGTCGCGAGCGGCTGCGGGCGACCGACTTCGACTTCGGCGACCGTCCGGGCCCCGGCGAGCGCGCCTATGAGCCCGTCGAGGACGACGACCTTCGCGGCTTCGGCGCGGGGGTCGACGACGATCTCATCGACGTCGACTCGGACGTCGAAGGTGAGGCGGACTCCGAGGGCGAGGCCGCCGCGGGCCGTCCCGAAGGTCGCGACCGCCGCCGCCGCCGCCGCCGGGGACGCCGCCGCGACCGCGAGCGGCCGGAATCCCTGGAAGCCTCGGCGACGGGCGAGTCGGATCTGGAAGCCGACGACCTCGCCGAAGGGGACCTCGACGAGATCGTCTCGTTCCGCGAGCCCGCCCCGGCCTACGGCCGCGGCCGAGGCGTCCCCGACCACCTCGAGGACGAGGACGTCGAGGATCTCGACGACCTGATCGGCGACGCCGACGACCTCCACGATCACGACCACGACGAGCCCGTCCGGGCCGCCGTCGAGGAAGAGATCGACCCCGAGCTCGAGCAGGAGATCCGCAAGGAGATCGAGGAGATCGAGGAGCTGGAGCGCGAGATGGGCCTCCGCGGGCCGATCGAGGCCCGCCCCCGCCGCGGCGACAAGGCCGAGGGCGGCCGCTCCCCCCGCGGTCGCGGCCAGGTCAAGCCGCCGATCCAGGAGATCTTCCGCCGCGGCGACGAGGTCCTGGTCCAGGTCATCAAGGAGAGCATCGGCACCAAGGGGCCGACCCTCTCCACCTACATCAGCATCCCCGGCCGCTACCTGGTGCTGATGCCCGGCCTCAACCGCGTCGGCGTCTCCCGCAAGATCGTCGACGAGGGCCAGCGCCGCAAGCTCCGCGAGATCATGCACGAGCTGAACCCGCCCAAGGGGCTCGGCTTCATCGTCCGCACCGCCGGCCTGGAGCGCACCAAGCGCGAGCTGGCCCGCGACCTGGCCTACCTGCTGCGGCTCTGGAAGGTCATCCTCCGCCGCATCAAGAAGGCCAAGAGCCCGGCGCCGATCTACCAGGAATCGGACATGATCACCCGGACCATCCGGGACGTGTTCACCTCCGAGATCGACACCATCTGGATCGACGAGCCGGCCGCCTTCGAGCGCGCCCAGGAGTTCCTCCGCGTGGTCATGCCCCGGTTCGCCAACCGGGTCAAGCTCTACGACGAGAAGATCCCCCTGTTCCACAAGTACGGCATCGAGGACGAGATCGCCAAGATCCAGCGCCGGCACGTGCCGCTGCCGGAAGGGGGCTCGATCGTCATCGACCAGACCGAGGCCCTCGTGGCGATCGACGTCAACTCGGGCAACTTCCGGGTCGAGGACGACGCCGAGCGCACGGCCTACGAGATGAACCTGCGGGCCGCCAAGGAGATCGCCCGCCAGCTCCGGCTCCGCGACCTCGGCGGCGTCATCGTCAACGACTTCATCGACATGCGCGAGGAGCGGCACCGCCGGGGCGTCGAGCGCGCCCTCCGCGAGGCCATCAAGCGCGACCGGGCCCGCACCAAGGTCCTCCGCATGAGCGCCTTCGGCCTCATCGAGATGACCCGCCAGCGGATCCGGCCCAGCCTCAAGCGGTCGGTCTACGAGGACTGCCCGAACTGCGGCGGCGCCGGCGTCGTCAAGTCGGCCGAGAGCATGGCCATCGACGTCATGCGGATCATCGCCCTGGCCTCGCATCGCGAGGACGTGCGGCGGATCCAGGTCACCGTGGCCCCGGCCGTGGCGACCTATCTCAACAACCGCAAGCGGAAGGTGATCGCCCGCATCGAAGCCGAGACCGGCCTGTGCGTCTCGATCCACTTCAAGGAAGGCGTCGGCGCCGAGCACCTCCACATCGAGTGCCACGACGCCAACAGCGGCGAGATCCGGCTCTTCCCGGCCCCCGCCCACGGCCATCACCACCGCCGCGGCCACTGAGCCCGGCGACCCCGCCACACCACCCCATCCCCCCCTCGCGCCCCGGCGCGAGGGGGGCGATCCCAAACCCCACGGCCTTCCCCCCTCGCCTCGTTTCGCCAGGGGGGGAGGCCGTTTGGATTCGCACCCGGAAAGACTCCCACCGAGGATCGCCCCCATGTTCGATCCCACCGCCGGCTTCCCCACCCACCGCCCCCGACGGCTCCGCGGCCACCCCCGGCTCCGCGACCTCGTCCGCGAGAACGTCCTGACCCGGGACGACCTGATCTACCCCCTGTTCGTCTATCACGGGACGAACCTCAGCCGCGAGATCCCCTCGATGCCCGGCCAGCGGCAATGGTCGCTCGACCGCCTGGGCGAACTGATCGACGAGGTCGTCGAGCTGAAGATCCCCGGCGTGATGCTGTTCGGAATCCCCGAGCGCAAGGACGCCCTAGGCTCCGCCGCGCTCCGGGACGACGGGCTCGTCCAGCAGGCGATCCGCCTCATCAAGAAGCGCTCGCCCGAACTGCTGACGATCACCGACCTCTGCTTCTGCGAGTACACCGATCACGGCCATTGCGGCCCGCTGGTCGAGGTCGCCGGCCGGATGGACGTCGACAACGACGCCACGCTGCCGCTTTTGGCCGAGCAGGCCGTGAGCCACGCGAAGGCCGGGGCCGACGTCATCGCCCCGTCCGGCATGATGGACGGCATGGTCCGGGCCATCCGCGGCGGGCTCGACGCCTCGGGGTTCGCGCACGTCCCGATCATGTCGTACGCGTCGAAGTTCGCCAGCGCCTACTACGGCCCGTTCCGCGACGCGGCCGAGAGCGCCCCGAGCTTCGGCGACCGCCGGGGCTATCAGATGGACCCGGCCAACGGCGACGAGGCGGTCCGCGAGGCCGCCATCGACCTGGCCGAAGGCGCCGACGTCATCATGGTCAAGCCCGCGCTGGCCTACCTGGACGTCGCCCGCCGCCTCAAGGACGCGTTCGGCGTCCCCCTGGCCGCTTACAACGTCTCGGGCGAGTACGCCATGATCAAGGCCGCCGCCGAGCGCGGCTGGATCGACGAGCGGCGGATCGTCCTGGAGACCCTCACCGGCTTCAAGCGCGCCGGGATCGACATGATCCTCACGTATCACGCCCCTGACGTCGCCCGATGGCTCCAGCAAGGTTGAGCGCCCGATCATGAGCACCCCCAGCACCCCGACGACCCCCGCCCTCTCCCGCCCCGACTACCAGCTCCCGAAGAGCTCGGCGGCCTTCGCCCGCGCGCGCAAGGTGATCCCCGGCGGCGTGAACAGCCCCGCGCGGGCCTTCGGCGGCGTCGGCGGCGAGCCCCCCTTCATGGCCAGGGCCGAGGGCTCCTACCTCTTCGACGTCGACGGCCACCGCTACATCGACTACATCGGCTCGTGGGGCCCGATGATCGTCGGCCACGTCCACCCGGCGGTGAAGGCGGCGGTCGCCGGGGCGCTCGAGCTGGGCTCCAGCTTCGGCGCGCCGACGGAGCGCGAGGCCGAGATCGCCGAGGCCGTCGTCGCCGCCGTCCCCTCCATCGAAATGTGCCGATTCGTCTCCTCGGGGACCGAGGCGACGATGTCCGCGATCCGCCTGGCGCGGGGCTTCACCGGGCGCGACAAGCTCGTCAAGATGGCCGGCTGCTACCACGGCCACGCCGACTGCCTGCTGGTCCAGGCCGGCTCGGCCGCGACCACCCTCGGCCACCCCGACAGCCCCGGCGTCACCGCCGGCGCGACGGCCGACACCTTGCTCTCCCCGTTCAACGACGCCGAGGCCGTCGAACGGCTCCTGGAGGCCAACCCCGGCCAGGTCGCGGCGGTCCTGCTGGAGCCGATCGCCGGCAACATGGGCCTCGTCCCGCCCCGGCCCGGCTACCTGGAGAAGCTCCGCGAGCTGACCACGAAGCATGGGACGCTGCTGATCTTCGACGAGGTCATGACCGGCTTCCGGGTCTCCCACGGCGGCGCCCAGGAACTCTTCGGCGTCACGCCCGACCTCACCGCGCTGGGCAAGATCATCGGCGGCGGACTCCCCGCGGCGGCCTACGGCGGGTCGAAGGAGATCATGTCCCGCGTCTCCCCCTCCGGGGCGATCTACCAGGCGGGGACCCTTTCCGGCAACCCGCTGGCGATGGCCGCCGGCCTGGCCACGCTGCGGCTCCTGCGCGAGCCCGGCGTCTACGACCGCCTCGAAGCCCTCTCCGCGAGGCTCGCCGACGGCCTCGAACAAGCCGCCCGCGAGGCCGGCGTCCCGCACGTCGTCCAGCGCGTCGGGAGCATGCTCACCCTCTTCTTCCACGACGGCCCGGTCCACGACTACGACGACGCCAGGCGGTCGGACACGGCCCTCTTCGCCCGCTTCTTCTGGGAGATGCTCGCCCGGGGCGTCTACCTCCCCTGCAGCCAGTTCGAAGCCGCCTTCGTCTCCGCCGCCCACTCCGAAGCCGACGTCGACCACACCATCGCCGCGGCCCGCGAATCCCTGGCCGCCGCCGTCGCCTGACCCCCCGCATCCGCGCCTCGTCGTCCTTCCCCCGGCGCGGAGGGGAAGGACGCCGACGCGGTCAGGCCCGCCGGCGGACGGCGGCGAGCAGGCCGACGGCTCCCAGGGCGAGCAGCGCGACGGAGTGCGGCTCGGGGACGACGCGCAGGGTCCGGTTGCGGCCGATGGCGACGAGGACGTCGTTGCTCGTGTCGCCGTCGCCGTCGTCGGCGAACACGTCGAATGGGAGAGGGCCGGAGAGGATCGTCCCGTAGGCGAACGGGATCGTCACGCCGTCGGCGTCGAAGTTCAACCCGGCCTTGCCGTAGAGCCTCCCGAACGCCGGGCCGACCAGCTCCCACTCCATCAGGAGGTCCCGCACGTCGGCCGACGTCACCTCGCCCGAGGCGTCGCGGACGATGTTGGTCAGTTCGCCGCCGAGGAACGCGACGTTCGGGCTGATCGTGAACGGGCCGAAGTCGGTCGGCTTGGTCCCCTGCAACACCCCCGTCGCGTTCACGAAGGCGACCGTGGTCGGCGCCGAGGGATCGTTGATCGCCGGATCCAGCTCGAACGTCAGGTCGCCGATCGCCTGGAAGGGGATGAAGGGGGTGTCGACGGGACCCGGATTGAACGGCCCCCCCGCCACCAGGGAGAACTCGAAGTCGGCGACGACCCGGCGGGTGAACGTCGTCATCTCGCCCAGGGCGACCGTCGGGAGCGCCAGGAAGGCGGCCGCGCAGAGTGGCAGATATCGTCGCATCGTCATCACTCCTTCGTTCGAGACGTGTGGCCCGATGTGGTCCGCCGGCGTCGGTGGTCGACTCGCGGCCGATCGAGGCTAGCGTCATGAAGGGGTGGCTGCAATGGCGAGCCCGGCCGATTCAATACGTTTTTCGCGCATTTCGTCCCGCTTGATTCAGATTCGTCCGACTTCACCATCCTTATTTCGTTCATTTGGGACGATGACGCGCGCTTTTGACGAGGTCTCGTCAGGCGTCCGTCGGCGTCCCGGCGCGGAGGAGTCGGAGGGCGTTGGCGACGACGAGGAGGGTGGTGCCGACGTCGGCGAGGATGGCCATCCACATGTTGGCGATCCCGAACAGGGCGAGGACCAGGACCACGGCCTTGACGCCGATGGCCAGGGCGATGTTCTGGTGGATCATGCGGAGGGTGGCGCGGCCGTGGCGGACGAGCCAGGGGAGCTGGCGGAGGTCGTCGGCCATGAGGACGACGTCGGCGGTCTCCAGGGCGGCGCCGCTGGAGACGCCCCCCAGCGCGATGCTGACGCGGGCGGCGGCCAGGGCCGGGGCGTCGTTGACGCCGTCGCCCACCATGCCGGTCGGGCCGTGGGCGGCGGTGTATTCGTCGATGGCCCGGACCTTGTCGGCCGGGAGCAGCTCGGCGCGCTGCTCGCCGACGCCCAGCTCGCGCGCCATGGCGGCGGCGGCGCGGGGGTTGTCGCCGGTCAGCATGACGGTGCGGAGGCCCAGGGCGTGCAGCTCGGCCACCACGGCGGCGGCCTCCGGGCGGGGGCGGTCGGCCAGTCGGATCCAGCCCAGGGGGGCGGTCGCGGTGGTCACGGCGACCTCGGTGCCGACCCGGCCCTCGGCGCGGCCCATCTCGTCGTGGAACTCGGGCTGGCAGAGGCCGACCTCGTCGATGTAGCGGTGGCTCCCCAGGTGGTATTCCTCGGCGTCGATCCGTCCCAGGGCGCCCTTGCCGGGGATCGCCGTGTAGTCGTCGGCGGGGGGGACGTCCAGCCGCAGCTCGCGGGCGTGGCGGGCGATCGCCTTCCCCAGGACGTGCCCGCCCCGGTCCCCCAGCGCCGCGGCGATCCGCAGCACGTGCGACTCATCCCCCAGGCCCGAGGCGACGACCTCCACGACGTCCGGCCGCCCCAGGGTCAGCGTGCCGGTCTTGTCGAACGCGATCGCGCGGAGCTTCCCCACCGCCTCCAGGAACTCGCCCCCCTTGATCAGCACCCCGCGCCGGGCCGCGGCGGCCAGGCCGCTGACCACCGCCACCGGGGTCGCGATCACCAGGGCGCACGGGCAGGAGATCACCAGGACGACCAGGGCCTTGGCCGACCATTCCAGGAACGTCGGCCAGGCGGCGCCCCCGGTCCCCCACGCGAAGGCGGGCGGGACCACGGCCGTGAGCAGCGCGACGACCACCACCAACGGCGTATACCAGCGGGCGAACTGGGAGATCCGCCGCTCCACCGGCGCCCTCCCGGCCTGCGCGGCGCGGACCTGGTCGACGATCCGGCTGACCAGGGCCTCCTCGATCGTCCCCGAGGCCTCGACCTCGATGGTCCCTTCGCCGTTGATCGTGCCGGCGTAGACCGGATCGCCGGGGCCGCGCTCGACGGGCGTCGACTCGCCGGTGATCGCCTTCTGGTCGACCGTCGAGCGGCCCTTCAGCACGGAGCCGTCGATCGGGATCTGGTCGCCCGAGCGGACGAGGAGACGGTCCCCCTTCTCGATCCGGTCGACGGCGATCGTCTCGACGTCCTCGCCGACGATCCGCTCGGCGGTCGGCGGCGCGACTTCGAGCAGGCGTCGGATCGCGCGGCGGGCGCGGGCGACGCTCAGGGCTTCGAGCGACTCCGAGACGCCGAACAGGAACGCGACGGTCGCCGCCTCGTCCCACTGGCCCAGCGCCACGGCCCCCGCGATCGCCAGGGTCATCAGGGCGTCGATGTCGAGCCGGAGCCGGGCCATCGACTTCACGGCGCGGGGGAACAGCCAGAGGCCCCCGGCGGCGATCGCCAGGGCGCAGCAGGCCGTCGAGGCCCTCTCGGCCGTCGCCGCCGAGAGCCCCAACGCGGTCCCGAAGTAGTGCAGGAGCATCCCCGCGGAGAGGGCGACGCCCGACGCCGCGGTCGACGCCGTCATCCCCCGCCGCGACCACCACGAGGGGGGTGCCTCGGCTTCCGGCTCGCCGACCAGCGTCGTCGCCAGCCCGCTCCGATCGGTCACCTGCGCCGCCAGCCGCCTGGGGTCGACCCGCGAGGCGTCGTACTCGACGGTCATCAGGCCGTTGATCAGGTCAAAGCCCAGGTTCTCGACCCCCGGCGCCCCCTTCAGGACGGCTCGGAGTTGCCCGACCTCATGCTCGCAATCCAGCCCGCGAACCTGGAACGTGCACCGCGAACGACTCATCGGCTCAACCTCGTCGTCTTCACCGAAGCCCGCCCCCGAACCGGCCGGTTGCGGCGATCTCTCTCATGATACGGTATAATCCCTACCCGGTAAGGGGAACGACCGACGAGGCCGAGAAGGGTCGACTCATGGATGCGGAAACCGAGGCCGGATCGGGAGGCGAAGGCGGACGCGAAGTCGAGGCCGAATGCCTGGTCCGCTACGGGCTGGCGGGTCGGGTCGGCTGGTTCGCGGTCGACGCCGAGCTGCCGAGCCTCCCGGAACGGGGCGAGTCGATCGTGGTCCGGTCGAGCCGGGGGGTCGAGCTGGGCGAGGTCCTCTCGGCCGAGGCCGCGGGGCGAGGCCGGGCGGGCGAGGACTCGGTCGGCGTCTTCCGCGTGCTCCGTCGGGCCGACGCCGACGACCTCGCGCGGGCCGACGAGGCGGGGGGGCTCCGCGAGTCGCGGTTCGAACTCTGCCGACGGATCGCCGAGGAGGCGGGCTGGCCGCTGGAACTGGTCGACGTGGAACCGTTGCTGGACCTCTCGACGGTCCTCCACGTCCTGACCTTCGACGACCTGGACCCGGCCCCGGTCCGGGCTCGATTCCGGGTCGCCTGCGACTTCGACGTCTTCCTCGAAGACCTGACCGACGCCGACGCGACGGGCGCTCCCGAGCCCGAGCCCGCGCCCGCGACGGCCGAGAAGCGTTGCGGCGACTGCGACTGCGGCGGCGGGGGCTGTTCGAAGAAGGCCGCGAAGACCCGCGCCGACGCCCCCGAGGCCCTCCCCAAGCCCGGCGGCTGCTCGACGGCCACCGGCGGCGGCTGCTCGTCGTGCGGGGTCGCGGCGCTGAAGAATCGATCGCGCCGGGGGGCGGGCGTCGGATCAGGGAACGTCGACGAGTAGCGGGACGGGGCGGGCGTCGGGGCGGCCGGCTTCGAGAATGCCGGCGGCGTCGAGCGCCGCCTGAAGCTCGATCCGGACCGGATCGAACGCCGGATCACGCTGGAACCAGCGCTCATACTTGGGATTGGCGTCGACGGCGTTCTTCAGATGCTTCGCCGCGACCGCGATCCACTTGCGGTTGGAGACCGCGCCGATGGCCTCGACGACCGCCATCGTATAGTTGGCGCGGCCCTGCGAGCCGACCCCGGCCAGCGCCAGGTCGAGGACCTTGCGAGCCAGCTTGTGGGCCTCGTCGAATCGGTTGTACGAGGCGAACAGGATGCAGGCGTAGTGCAGCGCGTCCAGCCGCTCGGGGGCGAACCGCGCGTAGTCGGCCAGGCGAGGGTCGGCCAGCACGCGGTCCAGGCCCTCCTTGGCCTCGAAGGCGCGGTCGCGACAGATCGCCAGGCACATCCGGTCGACCTGGGCGAGGAGGTTGGCGGGGTCGAGCGCCAGGATCTTCTCGACCTCGAAGGCGGCGAGCGCCAGCCGGCGCGGGTCCAGCGGGAGATGGGGCCGGAGGGGCCCGTCGGGGTCGGAGCCCGCCTCGCGGATCCGGGAGGCGAGGACCGCGCGGGCGTCCAGCTCGCCGGGGGCGACGTTCGCGGGCTCGTCCAGCGCCGGACGATCGCTGTCCGGCGGAGCGGGCGTCAGGGGGAGGTTCCGGCCGGTCGTCGGCGACTCGTCGGCCGGTCCCGACGGGGCCTGGAGGAACCGCCTCGGGAGCACGCTCCTGAGCAGCTCATAGCGGCGGATGTCCTGTTCGAGACCGTCCAGGGCGGACCCCTCGGCGCGGATGAAGGCGCGGGTCTGGACGAACTCGGCGCGGTCGGGGGCCGAGTCGATCGCCTGGTTGCACTGGTCGAGGGCCTCGTCGTCGCGGTCCAGCTTCAGGAGGCAGCTCGCATAGTACCCGCGGAGGACGGCGTTGCCGGGCCGTCGGCGGACGCATTCTTCCATGTGGGTCGCGGCCTCTCCCCAGCGGGCCAGGGTGAAGGCGACGACCGCCGAGCGGTAGCGGCCCCAGAAGGAATCGGGGCGAAGGGCGAGCAGGTCTTGATAGCGGGCCGAGGCCCGTCGCACGGCGGCCGGGGCCGACTTCGGGTTCTCCTCGCCGTCGATCTCGGCGGCGACCCCGTCGAGATAGGCGTCGATCCAGCGGGGCGTCGAGCCCGCGCCCCGCGCCTCGGCCTCGGCCTCGCTCGCGCCGTCGCCGATCTGGGCGGTGAGCCTCTCGCGGAGTTGCCGCAGGGCGACCGGCCGGCGCTCCCCGCGGGCGCGGTCGAGCGTGGTCCGGGCGCGGCGCCAGTCCTTGGGGGAGTCGGGCCGGAGGGCCAGGACCCGACCGTAGCGGAGGGCCTGCTCCATCAGCCAGAGTTCCAGGTCGTCGCGATCGGCGTCGGGCAAGAGTCGGACGGAGGCCCGCGTCCGCCAGTCGCCGTCGTCCAGGACGTCGTACTGCCGCAGCGCGCGGAGGGCGACGGCCGTCGTCTCCGAGTCGCCTCGCCGAGCCGGAGCGGCCTCGCCCGGACGCTGGAAGGCGAAGACGCGGGCGTCCGGTTCGTCGTAGGCGCTCGCCAGCGTGTGCAGGGCCTGGCGGCGGCCCTCGGCCTCCGGCTCGCCGCCCCGGCCGACGACGAACGCCGCGGCGAGCGTCGCGGCGAAGGCCAGGACGACGGCGGCGGTGGTCAGGGTCCGGCGGCGGCGGCGGGCCCATTTGGCGAGGGCGTGCCCCCGCGAGGGCTCGGGCGCGAAGGCGAGCGGCCGGTCGGCGCGCCAGCGGTCCAGGTCCTCGGCCAGCTCCAGGCCCCTCGCGTGCCGGGCCGAAGGGTCGGCCTGGAGGTCGTAGGTCAGGATGGCGCGGAGGCCGGCGGGGAGCTTCCGCCCCGCCGCCGCCTCGGCCCGCCGCACCACCCAGACGGCCCGCTCCCGGGTCGCGGCGCAGCGGCGGGCGGCCTCGAGGAACGCGGAGCGGCGGCCCGGCCGGGGCGCGTCGGCGTCGGCGGCCGGCGACCATCCCGTCAGGGCCTCCAGCAGCACCATGCCCAGCGAATAGACGTCGGCCCGATGCGCCCGGTCGTCGTCCGGCGGGGAGGGACGGCCGCCGCCTGCGCTCGCCGTCGCCAGCGTCAGCAGCCGTTCGGGCGCCATGTAGGCCAGCGTGCCGCCGGCGTCGGCCGCCGAGCCGCCGGGCTCGACGTGCGACCAGTCCTGGGCCAGGTTGAAGTCCAGCAGCATCGGCGTGCCGTCGGCCGCGATCAGGATGTTCGACGGCTTCACGTCGCCGTGGGCCACCCCCCGTCGGCGGGCGTGGTCGAGCGCCTCGGCGAGCCGGGCGGTCGTCCAGGCGAAGGCGTGGGGGTCGGTCATCCTCCGCAGGATCGCGCGAGTGGGGCCGGAGTCTCCGGTCTTCGGGAACTCGGGCGCCGAAACGGCGTCCAGATCGTCGAGGAACCGGGAACGGCCCGGCCGCGCGTGCCGCCGCCGTTCGAGGACCGTCGAGAGCGCCGCGCCGCCGAGGAAGGGCATGGCGATCAGTTGCAGCGCCCCGTCGTCGACCTCGGCGTGGGTGAGGATCTCGACGATGTTCGGGTGCCGCGCGCGGGCCAGGAGCCACGGCTCGCGGGTCGGCTTGGTCGTGACCTTGATGACGACGGGGCGGTCTTCCAGGTCCGCCCGGCGGGCGAGGAAGACCCGCGCGAAGCCGCCCCGGCCGATCTCCCGCTCCAGCACGTAAGGGCCGATCTCGTCGCCGGCCAGGGGGAGGAGATCGTCGGCGTCGACGCCGTCGTCGTGACCGCCCGGTCGGTCCAGGAACGATTCGGGAAAGGCGGCGTCGAGGTCGAGGAGCCGCTCCAGCGAGCGCCGGTGTTCGGGGAAGCGGGCCAGGTAGGTCGACTTCGCAGGCGCCAGCCCGGCCGCGAGCGCGAGGCGGTACTCGCGGTAGATCAGCTCGACGACGCGGTCGGGCGACCAGCCCCGGCCGTCGCGGAGGTAGGATTCGGCCGGGGGCGAATCGCCCCGCTCCCAGCGGTCGGCCAGGTCGGCGAGCGCCTCGTGGAACTCGCGGGAGAGGTCGTCGGACGAGGGCGACTCGGCCGCGCCGGGCGTCGTCAGGAGCATCGAGGAGCCCCCGTCCGTCGTCACGCCCATCCCCGGGCCTCCATCCGCTCCCGCGCCGCGTCGATGATCCGCCGCACGGTCTTCTCGTGGATCCCCAGCCGCTCGGCGATCTCGTCGATGGTCCGGCCCTCGTGGCGGAGCGTCAGGATCTCGACCTCGCGGGCGGGGCGGCCGGCGGTCAGGAGCGCCAGCCGGTCGCTGGCCTGGACGTTCTGGCTGGGCGACGGGTCGGGGGCGGGGACGTCCAGGGCGTACTCGCGCTCGCCCCGGCGGATGTACAGCGGCTTCTCGCGGTCGACGGCGTACTTCCCGGTCCGGGTCAGCCGCCGGTCCTGCTCGAAGACCTTGTTGCGGGCCACGCCGGCGAGGAACCCCCGCAGGTGCCGCGCGTTCTCGAACTCCCGAGAGCCGTCCTTCAGGTCGGTGAAGAAGCTTTGCCAGACCGCCTGGACGAAGTCCATCGAGTCGAACTGGTTGCGCAGCCGCCGGGGGAGCCGGTCGCGCACGATCAGCCGGACCTCGCTTTCGAACCGGCCGACGAAGGTCCGGATCGCCTCGTCGTCCCCGGCGCGGGCGCGGGCGATCAGCTCCGGGACGTCTCGCGAGACGTCCGACTCGGCGTCGTCGTCCTCGCGATCAGGCTCGCGATCGACCTCGTCCGCCCCGCCGTCATCCGTCGGCTTCTGCACTGGTTCGTCCCCCTCGACGTGGAACGCGCCGGCCTTGATCCGCGAGCAGAGGACGACGCCCCCCCCTCGGACCGCTTCTTCCAGGAATCGCCGCCCATCCGAGAGCCGAGACGTCTTGCGAGGGACCCCCGCCGCGCGCGCGATCGACTGGGAATGGTCGGCCGCATAACGCATGGAGGCACTCATCGCCGCCTTGATAGTTAATTAAACCACCTTCCCCCGCCCCTTTCCAGCGGATTCTCGGGAATTCGACGGCGGCTCCCGATCGTGGCGCATCTGCCGATTACGCGAGCCGGCTTCCTATACGGAGGAGTTGCCCAGGAGCTACCGCGTGCGGATAGGCCGGGGCGACGCGAGTTCCGCCAAAAAAATCAAAAAGCGATGTCCGGTTTGATCGGGCGATTGCAACTAGTGATGCGTTGCTCCTTCCAGGGTTGGAGGCGATGGACGCGAGACAGACGCAAGGTGGCTTTCGGAGCCTTCTCCACGTCTCAGCCCCCTCCCCAGGAGCGTCAGCCGACGACCGCTTGACGTATCCAAGACGCACCACGAAACAGCGACCAGGGCCGGGAGAACGTTCATGTCTCGCACCCATGCGATGGACTGCGGCGTTTCGCACGATCTTCAAACCTACCTCCACGACATCAACGAAGTGTCGCTGCTCACGGCCGCCGACGAGCGAGGGCTGGCCCAGGCGATCGCCTGCGGCGACAAGGACGCCCGCACCCGGATGATCTCGGCCAACCTCCGGCTGGTCGTGCGGATCGCCCGCGACTACCAGGGCCGCGGGATGTCCCTGGACGACCTCATCGGCGAGGGGAACCTCGGCCTGATCCGCGCCGCCGAGGAGTTCGACCCCAAGTTCGGCACCCGGTTCAGCACCTACGCCGGCTACTGGATCAAGCAGGCCATCCGCCACGCCCTGATCAACACCACCACCACGATCCGGATCCCGGCCCACATGGTCGGCCTGCTGACCAAGTGGCGCCGCGCCGAGCGGGCGCTCACCCGCGAGCTGGGCCGCGCCCCGGGCTTCGAGGAGATCGCCGGCCACCTAGGCCTGACCGAGATGCAGAAGTCGCTGGTCGCCAAAGCCCGGCGGGCCAACCAGGTGAAGCTGGAGAGCGGCGTGGCCGACGAGGACGACTACTGGTCGCCCGACGACTCGGTCGACCCCGACGACGGCCCGACCGCCGAGCTTGAGGCCGGCGACGACCGCGCCGACCTGCTCCGCCGCATGAAGGTCCTGGACGAACGCGAGCGGATGGTCCTGACCTATCGCTACGGCCTCGACGGCGTCGCCCCGCTGACCCTCAAGGAGATCGGCGAGCGGCTGGGCGTCACCCGCGAGTGGGTCCGCAAGATCGAGATCCGCGCCGTCCGCAAGCTCGACGCGCCGGAGCCCGCCGCGCCCGCCGCCGCCCCCTCGCCGGCGTCCCCCCGCGGCGCCGTCGCCGCCTCGCCGTCTTCGCCCCGCCCCAGGCCGCCGTCGCCGCCGCCAGCTGAACCGGCCCCCCGCGATCGCTCGCTCGACGGGCCCTCCTCTTGCCCCGCGCCTCTGCTCCTGCTCCAATCGGGGGCGGGATTCTCCGGAGGAGGCGGCGATGCGGCGGAAGGCGAGACGAGGCGGGATCGACGGCGCCCTGATCGCCCTGGTCGCGGCGTCCGCCATGCTCGTCCAGGCCGACCTCGACGCCCCGCCGCGATACGACGGCGCGGGCTACGCCGTGCTGGCCACCTCGCTCCTGGAAGGCCGGGGCTACCGGGCGATCGACCATCCCGACGCCCCCCGGCACGCCCACTTCCCCCCCGGCTATCCCGCCTTCCTGGCGACCGTCTGGACGGCGGCGGGCGTCTCCGACCGCGCGGCCCACGCGGCCTCGATCGCCTGCGCGATCGCCGCCACGGTCGCCGCCTGGGCCTGGTTCCGCACCATGTTCCGACGCCCCGTCGCGCTCGCCCTGGGCCTGGCCCTGGCGACCAACTGGGCCTGGACCCGCACCGGCTCGGGCATCCAGTCCGAGCCCCTGTACGAACTGCTCGGCGGGCTGGCCCTGCTCGTCTCGGCCTCCGTGAGAGGGCCGGGTCGCGAGGCCGTTCGCGGCCTGATGCTGGGCGCGCCCCTCGGCGCGGCGGTGCTGACGCGGCACGTCGGCGTGGGGCTGGTCGTCGCGGCGTTCCTGGACCTGGGCCTTCGCGGGCGTCGGCGGGCGCTGGCGACGGCGATGATCGCGACCGGGCTGATCGTCGCCCCCTGGATCGCCTGGTCGGCGATGGTCGGCCGGGAGGGGGCGGGGCGGACGCAGGCGGGGCTCCTGCTGGCGTCGGATCGGGGTCTTGCGGCGACCGTCCGGGAGCAGGCCGCGTTCTACGCCGGGCGGATTCCCGACCAGTTGACGGCCCCGGTCGTCGAGGTCGCCACGGTCTTCGGCCGATCGGGGCCGATCCGAGCGGCGGCCCTGGCCTGGGCGATGCTCGCGACGGCGATCGTCCTGGGCGGCTGGATCGTCGCCCTGGCGAATCCGCGACGGAGGCTCGCGGGGCTGGTCGGGCTGGTGACGCTCGGCCTGCTGCTGGTCTGGCCGTACACCGAAGCGGGGCGGTTCCTGATCCCCCTGATCCCCGCGCTGCTGGTCGGCGCCCTCGAGGGCCTGGCGCGGGGCCTTCGGGGCCTGCGGTTCCGAAGGTCGCGGTCGCGGACGATCGCGGCGCGGCTCGTGCTGCTCGCGGCGATCCCGTACACGGCCTACTCGGCGGCCACCGCCGATCGTCGAATCCGCGCCGATCGCGACCCGGCGTTCGACGCGGCCTGCGCCTGGCTTCGCGACGAGGCCGACCGACCCGGCCCCGTCCTGACCCGCCACCCCGGCGAGGTCTTCCTGCGCACCGGACGCCCGGCGCTCGAAGTCGAGACCTCCGAACGTCCCGGGGGCCGCGACGCCGACCCCGAAGCGGTCGCCGCGACGATCCGCCGGCACGGCGTCGCCTATCTCCTCGTCGACTCCGACCGCTACGCCCGCGCGGTCGCCTCCCCCCTTGAGCGGTTCGTCGCCGAACGCCCGGACGCGACCCGCCAGGTCCTCTCCATCGGCGGCGTCCGCGTCCTTGAGACCAACAGCCCCCTCAAGCCGAGAGACTGACGCCCCGCCCTCGCCCCCGCCGCCTCCCAGGCTCATGCGCGACGACATCGACGGCCGCATGAGGGGGCGAGGGGCGCGATGGACGTGGCGACTTCGGTTCATATGCGATGGCGATCCCCTCAGCCCTCGCTTGCGAACGGCTCGCGAGGGAGTGGGTGGACGACGGGTTCGGCCTGGGCCTGGATGCGGGCGATCTCGGCTTCGAGGCGCGCGACGGCGTCGCGGCCGTCGAGGACTTCGAGCGTGGTCTCGGTGACGTGTCGGCCGTCGACGGGGAGCGTGACGACGCGGCCTCGGGCCTGTTCGAAGGGGCGGGGGTTGGGGTAGTTGACGCCCGGCTCCAGGCCGGTGACGTAGCCGTCGCGGAGGCCGCCGGTGTTCTTCCAGAGGCTGAAGCACGGCAGGCCGTCGACCCCGTAGCGGAGCGCCACGGCCCTGTCCCCCACGCGGTTGCGGAGCATGACGGCCGTGCGACCGGCCTCGGCGTGCAGCTCGCAGAAATAGACCTGCTCGGCGAAACCGGGCTCGGGCGGGCCGTAGGCGTCGTAGGTCGCCAGGCCCTCGACCGCGCGAGGGTTGCGCGGGACGACCGTCTTGAGGGGGGCGACGAACCGCGAGCCTTCCTCCAGATGGGGCGGGCCGAAGTTCCAGTGATAGAGGATTTGCATGTCGACAGGTTGATCCTTCACGTTCGCGAACTCGTCGCGCACCGTCGCCGCGTTCGAGCCCGGCGTGGTCGTGTAGCTCGTCGTCAGCTCGACGCCGCCGCCGAACAGGAACGACTCCGTCACCCGGCCTTCCACCGTGATCGCATGAGGCGGCTCCAGGTCGACGTGCACGGCGACGTACCACGCCGGGATGTTGCCGATCCGGCCGTGCAGCGGATAGAGGGCGTCCCCCTCGCGATACGGCGCGCCGTTGTTGGTCAGCCCGCAGCGCACCATCAGCTCGTCGAAGCCCTCCAGCCAGCCGATGCCGCCGAAGTCGTGGGGCTGGACGAGCGCCGGATGGACCGGGCCGTCGCTCGTGGGCGAGTCCCAACCCACGCGCTCGCCGCCGAGCGACGCCCGCCAGAGGCCCATGCCCCGCGTCGCCGCGATCGAGATCGACAGCGCGCCGTTGTCCACCCGGATCAGGTCCACGCCGTCGCGACGCCCGCCGCGCAGCCGCCGCTTGGACACCGTGCAACCCCGCAAGGCCGCCGGCCCCAGGTCCGCGCCGTCGAGCGTGAAGTCCTCGACCCAGAAGTCCCGCTTCGCGTCCGTCAGCACGAAAGTCCGTCGCTCACCCATCGCCCCACCGCCTCGCAACTCTCCCCGTCGCCCTCGCCGCGCCCCCGGCGGCGCTCGCGGCAACAGAGTTTCGCATCATTATTCGATCGTTTGGCGCACGCTTCGCAATTACAGCCTGGCGAAAGTCAAGCGTAATCCGCGGCGCGGGCCGACGCCAGTCGCCGACGCCCCCCGCGATTGACGCCTTCTCCTCGATAACCCACCGCGACCCTCGTCGCGGCACTCATGGAGCCGACCTCGATGAACCGCATCCGATCCGCGACCCGCAAGCTTCGCCTGGCCCTGGAGAGCCTGGAAACCCGCGTCACCCCGGCCGTCATCAACCCGATCGCCGCATGGGCCGGCGGGCTCCGGGCGCCGTCCCCCATCGTGTCCAACCTCGACCCGAACGCGACCCCGGTCGGCGGCGTGGGGGACGGGAGTCTGACCCCCAACTTCCCGGGCGGGACCACCGACCCCACGACCCCCGGGATCCCCAACACCCCCAACCCCAACTTCCCATTCCGCACCACTTTCCTCCGCTTCGGGCCGGGCGGCGCCACCACCCCGGGAAGCGGCTCGCCCATCCCCGGCGGGACCATCACCCCGCCGAACGTCACCGTTCCCAACCCCAACTTCAACAACTCGTTCCTGCGGACCGGGAACCTGACGCCCAACTTCCCGGGCGGGACCACCGACCCCACGACCCCCGGGATCCCCAACACCCCCAACCCCAACTTCCCGTTCCGCACCACCTTCCTCCGCTCCAACTTCCTGGGCGGCGGCTTCGGGACCCCCGGCACGATCGGCGGCGGGAATGTGAACTTCGGGGGAGGCGGCGGAACCATCACCACGCCCGGCGTGAACGTGCCGAGCACCACCTTCCAGTTCAACAACTCGTTCCTGCGGACCGGGAACCCGAGCACCGGCGTCACCACGCCCGGCGTGACGCTCCCCGGCACCCCGATCGGGACCACGCCGGGCTCGCTCGGCACGCCCGGATTGACCTTCCCGGGTTCCCTGTAAGCGTTTCGACTTCCCTTTCCCGCACCGCGGACGTAACCTGAAACTCGGCCCGCCGGCGCCCTTCGCGCCGGCGGGTTCGTCTTTTCCCCCGGACGGCCGCCCCATGACGCCTCCGACCGACCCGCCGACCACGACTCCCCTGCCGGCGAACGTCGCCCGGCTGCTGGATCTCGCCTATCAGGCGCACGTCGGGACGCCGGACGCCTCGCCGCCGTCGGCCGTGACGATCGTCGACGGCGCCGTCGCGGCGACCGTCAGCGGCAACGGCGAGGGGGACTTCGCGTCGTTCCTCGACTCCCTCCGCGCCCTGGGCATGCAGGTCCAGTCCTCCCACGAGGCCACCTGGGCCGTGGCCGGCATGCTGCCGCTCGCCCAGCTCCCCGCCGCCGCGAGGCTCCCCCAGGTGCGGAGCATCGCCCCTCGGATCGCCCCCCGGACTTCCTGAGACGGCGTCCCGGCCCCGCTCGTCCCCCGTCCGGCTCGACCGGGCGAGGCCGGAATCCGCGCGCAATCCGGGGCCGACACTGGACCACCGCCCGCCGGAGGACTATGACTGACATGATGAGCGATCGTCGCGATCCTGCGGCGTCCCGGGTCGTCGATCCCTCTCCCGTCCGCCACGAGAGCCCATCCATGCCAACTCCTTTCGCCAAAGCGTTCGCGATCCTCGCGGCCTTCGGGCTGGCGTCGGCCTCCCTGGCCCTCTGTCAGACCCCCGCGCCGACGGCGCCGACGGCGCCCCCACCCCCCAGGCTCCGGCAGCCCCCCTGGCCGCCGCCCCGACTCCGGCACCCTCGCAGGCCCCGACGGCCGCCCCCGCGCAGGCCGAGGGCTTCCAGCCCTCGACGCCGGCCGAGAAGGCGATCGTCGCGCGGGTCCTCGAGATCGCCAAGGCCTATGAGGCCGGGGACGCCCAGGCGCTGACCGCCCTGTACACCGACGACGCGGTAGTCGTCGACCCCGACGGCTACGAGACCCGGGGCAAGGACGAGATCGCCGCGATGTACGGCGAGGCGTTCGTGGACGCCGGCGAGTTGAAGCTGGACGCCCACGTCGATGAAATCCGCTTCCTCACCCCGGACGTCGCGCGCGTCGAGGGTCGGTCGCGGCTCTCCTCACCCGCCGCCGACGCCGCCGACTACGCGCGGTACAGCGGCCTGCTGGTCCAGAAGGACGGCGCGTGGCGACTGGCCGAGCTTCGCGAGTATCCCGCGTTCGTCGAAGACGTGTCGCCTCACGAGCGGCTCAAGGATCTGGAATGGATGGTCGGCGACTGGGTCAACGAGGGCGAGCGCGACAAGGTCACCGCCGAGATCAAGTGGGCGGAGAATCACAGCTACCTGATTCGCACCTATTCGGCCGAGATCGACGGCCGGAAGGAGTCGTCGGGCACGATGTTCATCGGCTGGGACCCCCAGTCGGGCCAGATCAAGTCGTGGCTGTTCGACTCTCAGGGGGGCCGGGGCGAGGGCGTCTGGACCCGCACCGCAGAGAACCAGTGGGTCGTGAAGTCCCACGGCGTCCTCCGCAACGGCCTGCCGACCTCGTCCACCCAGATCCACACGATCCTCAACAAGGACTCCGTGAAGACCGACTCGATCGACCGAATCCTCGGCGGCCAGGTCGCCGACGACATCCTCGACATCGTCATGGTCCACAAGGCCCCCGCCCCGGGCGGCGGTGCCACGAAGCCGAAGTGATCCCGCGCCCCGCGCGGCGGCTCGCCTCGCCGCGCGGAGCCACGCCGACACCGCTCCCAGGAATCCCTCTGGCCCGAACAACCGCACGGATCGCGGACGTCTTCCCCGTGCTGTGCGAGGCTTGGTCATGTTCAGGCACCGTCTCCTCTGCTCGATCGCCGGTCTCCTCGTCGTCCTCATCGCCGACGACGCCTTCGCCCAGCGCGGCGGCATGCGCGGCGGAGGAGGCCGCCCCGGCGGCGGGGCCCGCGCAGGCGGCGGCATGGCACGCCCCGGCGGCGGGGCCCGTCCGGGAGGCGGCATGTCCCGTCCCGGCGGCATGACCCGCCCGTCAATGCCGATGAATCGACCCGCGACGCCGGGGAACCGACCCGGCGGCATGACCCGCCCCGGCGGTGGCATCGGCGGCGGAATGCCCAGCCGCCCCGGCGGCGGCATGCGGCCTCCCGGCGGCGTCGGCGGCGGAATGCCGAACCGGCCTGGCGGCGTCGGCGGCGGAATGCCTAATCGCCCCGGCGGCGGCGGTGGGCTACCTAATCGGCCCGGCGGGGGCATGCGGCCCCCCGGCGGCGGTGTCGGCGGAATGCCCAATCGCCCCGGCGGCGGCGGTGGGCTGCCCAATCGACCGGGCGGCGGCGTCGGCGGCGGAATGCCGAACCGGCCGGGCGGCGGCGTCGGCGGATTGCCCAATCGCCCCGGCGGCATGCGGCCTCCCGGCGGCGGCGTCGGCGGCGGTTCGCCCAACCGGCCAGGCGGCGGTGTCGGCGGCGGTTTGCCCAACCGACCGGGCGGCGGCGTCGGCGGATTGCCCAATCGCCCCGGCGGCATGCGGCCTCCCGGCGGCGGTTTGCCCAACCGGCCCGGCGGCGGCGTCGGCGGATTGCCCAACAGGCCAGGCGGCGGAGATGGCGGCTTTCCCAATCGGCCCGGCACTGGCGGCGGCTTTCCCAACCGGCCCGGCGGCGGCCGGCCCAACTGGGGCGACGTCAACCGGCCCGGCGGCGGCTTTCCCAATCGCCCCGGCGGCGGCGGTGGGGGACTGCCCAATCGGCCCGGCGGCGGCGGTCGGCCCAACTGGGGCGACATCAATCGCCCCGGCGGCGGTCGGCCCAACTGGGGCGACGTCAACCGGCCCGGCGGCGGCGGTCGGCCCAACTGGGGCAACGTCAACCGACCCGGCGGCAACCGGCCGGGATGGGGTGGTTCGACCAATATCAACAACATAAATAACATCAATAACATCAATAACACCAACATCGTCAACAACTCCAACCGGTGGGGCGGCGGCGGCTGGGGCGGCGGCGGCTGGGGCGGCAACGGCTGGGGCGGCGGCGGCTGGGGTGGCGGCGGTTGGGGCGGCGGCGGTTGGGGCGGCGGCGGCTGGGGTCCCGGAGCCTGGGGCGGCAACTGGTATCGGGGCGGCTGGGGCGGCAACGGCTTCTGGACCGGCTTCGGCGCGGGCGCCTTGACCTCGTTCGGCCTGGGGGCCATGAACAGCTGGTTCCGGCCCACCGTCATCGGCATGCCGGTCGTCACCACGATGGGGGTCTACGATTACTTCCCGACGTGGAGCGTGGGCGCCTACGATTCGTGGGGCCTGGGGACCGTCGCCACCAGCGCCGTCTACAGCGACTACACGAACCCCTATTACGCCGCCGTCGTCGCGGCCCAGCCGGTCCAGGCGCAGCAGGCTGCGCCGGTCTACGATTACTCGCAGCCGATCAACGTGGCCGCCGCGCCCCCCGACCCGTCCGTGGCGACGACCAGCGAGCAGATCTTCTCCGCCTCCCGCGAGGCGTTCAAATCCGGCGACTACGCCCAGGCGCTGACCCTGGTCGACCAGGTGTTGGCGAAGACGCCCGACGCGCCCGTCATCCATGAATTCCGCGCCCTGGTCCTGTTCGCGACGGGCGAGTATGACAAGTCGGCGGCGGTCCTCTACGCGGTCCTCTCGGCCGGCCCCGGCTGGAACTGGGAGACGCTCGTCGGCCTGTACGCGGACGTCGGCACGTATACGAACCAGATCCGGGCGCTCGAGGCCGTCGTCAAGTCGCGGCCCGACGACGCCTCGCCCCACTTCCTGCTGGCCTACCATTACATGGTCCAGGGCCACAAGGAAGCGGCCGCGGCCCAGTTCGAGGAAGTCGTCCGGCGGAACCCCGGCGACGACCTTTCCGCCGCCTTCGTCAAGGCCCTCAAGAAGGTGGGCGAGTTGTCCGCGACCCCGGCCGCCCCCGACGCGTCCCCCCCGCCGTCGGACGCGAAAGACGAGGACCATCCCGAGGACGTCGAGCCCCCCCCACCCCCTCCGGCGAACCTGCTGGGGAAGTGGAAGGCCAAGCCCGCCCCCGACGTGACGATCTCCCTGAACCTCGAAGAGGACGGCGTCTTCACCTGGGAGGTCGACGCCAAGGGCGAGAAGCAGACCCTCACCGGCATGGCCGGCTACAAGGACGACACCCTGGGCCTCTTCCAGCAAGACGGCCCGCCGCTCGCCGGCAAGATCGTCCAGGCCCAGCCCGACTCCTTCACCTTCAGCCCCGCCGGCACCGGAGACAAGGGCCCCGCCCTGACCTTCACCCGCTGAAACGCGCCGTCGAAGGCTCGCCCGACGATCCTTCCCCCGCGCGGGGGAAGGATCGAACGCGCCAGCATGTCACCCCGATTCAGGGCTTGGGGGCGAGGAGCTTCGTCGACCGGAGCCATTCCTCGCACCGCTGGGGCCAGGTCGAGCAGGGGTGGGCGCTGGGCCTCAGGCCGAATCCGTGGCCGCCGGATGCGTAGATGTGCAGTTCGGCGGGAACCCCGGCCTTCTTGAGGGCCGAGTACATGAGGACGCTGTTCATCGGGCTCACCTCGTCGTCGCCGGCGTGGGCGAGGAACATCGGCGGCGTCTCGTCCGTGACGCGGGCGACCGGGTTGTCGGCCTCTTCCGGGTTCTCCATGCCGCCGGGGTAGACGAGGACGGCGAAGTCGGGCCTCGGGCTAACCTGGTCGACCGCGTCCGTCGAGGGATAGGCCGGCTCGTGGAACCGCGTCGAGGCGGCGGCCGACAGATGGCCTCCGGCCGAGAAGCCCAGCACGCCGATCCGGCTCGGGTCGAGCTTCCACTCCGCGGCCTTGCTCCGCACCAGCCTGACCGCGCGCTGGACGTCCATCAGGGGCTGGATCGGCTTCTGGCCGTCGGGCGTCCCCTCCCGGCGCGGGACCCGGTACTTCAGGACGATCCCGGTCACGCCGATCGAGTTCAGCCAGGTCGCGACCTCGTCGCCTTCCAGGTCCATCGCGAGAATGTGATAGCCGCCCCCCGGGCAGATCACCACCGACGCGCCGGTGTCCTTCTCCGGGGCCGGGCGATAGACCGTCAGGGTCGGGTGCGAGACGTTCGCCAGCCGCTTGATCGGCGTCTCGTCCAGATACTTCTCCGGCCCGATCGTCCCCACCTCGCCCGGCGCGGGACCCGGCCAGACGTCCAGGACCAGGGGCGCGGGAGGATCGGCGGCCGTCGCCGCCGGGGCGTTCAGGCCGAGCAAGGCGATAAGGCCGATTCCAAGCTTCAGGCGACTCATGACGGACGACTCCTCGGGTCCGAAAGGAACGGCCCGACCGCGCGGCCGAGGCCGAAACGTGGATGCGAACTCGCCTTGCGGCGATCGCGTCCTTCGTTTTTAATCGCGGCCCTCATCTCGAAGCAAGCGGGACGCCCTCCCACGGCCCCGATCCTTACCCAACATAAGGAATTCCGCGCATGACGCCGCTGCTCGCCTACTTCGGCCCGGAGACCGTCCTGCCGGCCACGTCCATCGTCGCCACGATCCTCGGCGTGGCCCTGATGCTGGGCAAGAACTCGCTCCGCTGGGGCGTCGGCCTCGTCAAGACCGCCGTCGACGCCTGCCTCCGCCGCAAGGCGAGCCCCGGGGCGTCGAACACGACCACCAAGGCCCCCCACTTCGCCAAAACCGCCAGGCCGCGCGTGAAGGACGACGTCACGGCCCGCTGAGGCCGCGCGGGCGGGTTCGCGGATCAACGACGAAAGGCCGCCGCCTCGGGGAGAGGCGACGGCCCTTGCTTGGTCGACGTCGATTCGGCCGATCCGAGCCCGAGCCCGCGTGGGGCTCGGGACGCGGTCGGATCAGGAGCAGCCCATGCTGTTGCCGCAGTTGAAGCAGCGGTAGCAGGTCCCGCAGCGGACGGTCAGGGCACCGCAATTGTCGCAGGCCGGGGCGTCGCTCTGGAACGAGGCGAACTGGCGGTCCTGGATGGCCAGCTCCGGCTGGATCGACTGGGGCAGCGTCGCCGGCTGCTTGCCCGGCGCGGCGCCCAGGACGGCCTCGGCGTGCTCGAGGTCGGCGATCGTGGCCGAGCGGTGGCCGTTGACCTTGAGGACGGGGGTGGACGACCCGACGGCCTCGACGACCGTCTGGGCCGCGGGCTCCTCGGCCCCTCGGTTCGGGGAGTTGGCCTCGCGGTAGCCGGAGATGAACTCCATGCCGAGCCAGCGGAAGATGTAGTCGGCGATGCTCTTGGCGATCGGGATGTCCGGGTTCTTGGTGAACCCGGCGGGCTCGAACCGGCTGTGGGCGAACTTGTTGACGAAGACCTCGAGCGGCACGCCGTATTGCAGGCCGATCGAGATCGAGGTCCCCAGCACGTCCATCAGGCCGCCGATGGTCGAGCCTTCCTTGGCCATCGTGATGAACAGCTCGCCGGGGCGGCCGTCGGGGTAGAAGCCGACGTTGATGTAGCCCTCATGCCCCTGGATGTCGAACTTGTGCGTGATGCTCCGCCGGGTGTGCGGCAACCGCTCGCGCCGGGGCTTGGTGGCGACCGTCGCCGGCGAGGTCGTCTGCACGGGCTTCAGCGACTCGACCGCGATCGGGGCCGGTTCGGGGACGACGGCCGCGGCCGCCGCGGCCTTGTCGGCCTCGCCCTTCTCGGACTTGGTCGAGACCGGCTGGCTCCCCTTGGAGCCGTCGCGGTAGATCGCCAGGGCCTTGAGGCCGAGCTTCCAGCCTTCCAGGTAGGTGTTGCGGATATCCTCGACGGTCGCCTCGTTCGGCAGGTTGCACGTCTTGGAGATCGCACCCGAGAGGAACGGCTGGACCGCCGCCATCATCCGCAGGTGGCCCCGGTAGTGGATGCTCCGGCCCCCCTGGGGCGGGGCGAAGGCGCAGTCGAAGACGGGCAGGTGCTCGTCCTTCAGGCTGGGGGCGCCCTCGATGGTGTCGTGGGCGTCGATGTAGTCCAGCATCCCGCGGATCTCGGGCTCGTCGTAGCCGAGCTTGCGGAGCGAGGCGGGGACCGTCTGGTTGACGATCTTGAGCATGCCGCCGCCGGCCAGCAGCTTGTACTTGACCAGGGCGATGTCGGGCTCGATGCCGGTGGTGTCGCAGTCCATCATGAAGGCGATGGTGCCCGTGGGCGCCAGCACCGTCACCTGGCTGTTGCGGAAACCGTTGGCGCGGCCGACCTCCAGGCACTCGTCCCAGATCCGGTGCGCGGCCGACCGGACGGCCTCGGGGGCCGCCTCGTCGAGGGCGTAGGCCGCCTCGCGGTGCATCTCCATGACATGGAGCATCGGCTCGCGGTTGATCGCGAAGCCGTCGAACGGCCCGACCCGGCCGGCGTGCTCGGCGCTGGTCAGGTAGGACTGGCCGTGCATGACGGCCGTGATCGCCGCGGCCACCGCCCGGCCCTCATCGGAGTCGTACGGCAGGCCCGACGACATCAGGAGGCTTCCCAGGTTGGCGAAGCCCAACCCCAGGGGGCGGAACTTGTGGCTGTTGGCGGCGATCTTCTGCGTGGGATAGCTGGCGTGGTCGACCAGGATCTCCTGCGCCGTGATGAAGACCCGCACCGCCGCGCGGAACCGCTCCACGTCGAACGCACCGTCCGCGTCCACGAACCGGACCAGGTTCAGCGAGGCCAGGTTGCACGCCGAATCGTCGACGAACATGTACTCGCTGCACGGGTTCGAGGAGTTGATCGGCGCCGTGTTCGGGCAGGTGTGCCAGCGCTGGATCGTGTCTTCGTACTGCATGCCGGGGTCGCCGCAGAGCCAGGTCCCCTCGGCGATCCGATCCAGCAGCATCTCGGCCTTGTAGGTGTCCACCGGCCGTCCCGAGAGGACCGCCGTGGTGGTCCACTCGCCGTCGTTCTCGGCGGCGTCCAGGAAGGCGTCGGAGCAGCGGACCGAGAGGTTGGCGTTCTGGAACAGGACGGAGCTATAGGCGTCGCCGTTGAAGTTCGCCTCATACCCCTGCTGGATCAGGGCTTGCGCCTTGGCCTCCTCCTTGATCTTGCACTCGATGAAATCGAGGATGTCCGGGTGCCAGCACTTCAGGGTCTGCATCTTGGCGGCGCGACGGGTCTTGCCCCCCGACTTCACCACGCCGGCGACAGCGTCGTACACCCGCATGAAGCTGACCGGCCCCGAGGGCGTGCCGCCGCCGGCGAGCTTCTCGCGGCTGGACCGAAGCGTCGACAGGTCGGTGCCGGTCCCGGAGCCGAACTTGAACAGCATGGCCTCGCTGTGCGCGAGCCGCATGATGCCGTCCATGTCGTCGGAGACGCTCTGGATGAAGCAGGCCGAGGACTGGGGCGTCTCATACGCGTTGGACGCGGCGACGACCGTCCGGGTCTCCTCGTCCCAGCGCCAGTTGTTGGCCGGGCCGGCGATCCCGTAGGCGTGGAACAGGCCGACGTTGAACCAGACCGGGGAGTTGAACGACCCGTACTGGTTCAGGCAGAGCGCGGAAAGCTCGTCGTAGAACCGCTCCGAGTCTTCCGGCGTCGCGAAGTAGCCGTCCTCGCGGCCCCAGTCGGCGATCGTCCGGGTGACGCGGTCGACGAGTTGGCGGACCGAGTACTCGCGCTTCCCCTCGGCGGGCGAGCCGTTGCCGCCGGAGACGTCGCCGTAGAAGTACTTGCTGACCACGACGTTGGTCGCGAGCTGACTCCAGGCCTTGGGGATCTCGCAGTCCAGCTGCTCGAAGATCGCCCGCCCCCGCTCGTCCTTGATGGCCGCCGACCGGGAGTCCCACTCCACCTGATCGTACGGGCTCACCCCCTCGGTGCTGAACACGCGAGGAACCACCATCCCCGAACATCCCCGGGCCTGATCCTTCGCCTTCGCCGACGCTCCCTCGGGCTGTTGCTGTTCCACAGAGGTCGTCCCCTCCCGTCGTCCTGCTCTCGACATCGGCTCAAGCTCCCCCGGGGATTTCGCGACCAAGATCGATGCGGGACGAGGAATTTCGCCCCATTATAATCGATCGTTGTCCACTAGTCCAGATGTACATTCCGGCCGCCATAACGTCGGTCTTTCGGGTCGCGCGACTTGAATCGACGCCTCGATCCGGTCGGACGATTCGCGAGGAAGGCGGGAGGCGAAGGACTCCCAGGAAATGACGTCCTCGACAGTTCCTCGACGGCGGCGGTTCGTTCGCGAATCGGCTCGCTTCCAAAAATGCGCGCGCCACCGGATGCGGGCGCAAAAAAAGTGCCAACCTCGCACCGAACGCGCCGGGCGCGGGCGGAAGATGTGGGAAAGGCGTCGAATCAGGAAAACGACCTCCATCCCCCGCTCGCTTTGCCTCTCCAGTCGGCATGGGATGAGCCTTACAACACCGGGACGTCGGCTCGATCGGGATCAGGCCGCCTCATCTGGAGTATGGTGCGAAAAAACCTCGCCCATGGCGAAAAAAAGAACGCCCGCGTCGGCGAAAGGGCCGGACGCGGGCGTTTGGATTTCGAAGGTGGTCGGATCAGAATGCCGTGCGGGCCGTTCAGGAGGCGTTGGCGACGGCGGTGATCTGGACCGTGGTGTAGGGCTGGCGGTGGCCGCGACGGCGGCGCATGTTCTTGCGGCGGCGGAACTTCTGGATGATGATCTTCTTGGCGCGGAACTGGTTGACGATCTTCGCCGTCACCTTGGCCCCGTCGATGACGGGGGCGCCGATGGTCGGCTCGCCTTCGCCTGCGATCAGGAGGACCTTGCCGAAGATCAGCTCGTCGCCGGCCGTGCCCTGGCGACGGTCGACCTGGATGAAGTCGCCTTCGGAAACGCGATACTGGTGGGAACCGTCTTCAAAAACAGCGTACATGGTCTTTCCGAAGCTCCTGGGCGGACGTCGGCCCGCGCTCGACGAGTACGGGTGCTCGGGATCGCCCGCCCCCGACCTCTTCTTCCCTTACGATGGTTCGCCTTCGCCGCGCGGAATCCCCTCCGAGCGAGAAGAAAACGCAAGCATAGCCTACAGAAGGGCCCCCGATCAAGAGACATCGCCGCGCGCCAACCGTCAAAATCCGCACGCCCCGGCCGATGCGGCGCATCCCCTCGCCCGAAACGGGCCGTCGCGCCCTGATGCCCCCGCCTTCCGGCCCGCGTTAACCTGATCCTGGGGAAATCTCGCGAAATCCCGGAAACCTGGGCCCGTTCCGGCGACTCCTCGCATGGGAGGGGTCGAGGGCTTCGAGACTTCGAGGTGGGGACGGGTGGGCCGATGACCAGATCACGCTCGATGCCGGGGGGCCTCCGGGCCCTGTTCACCGGCGGCACCGCGACGGGAATGACGGATAATCAGTTGCTGGAACGGTTTCGGTCGCGATCCGGGGTTTCGGACCCGGCGGCCGAGACAGCATTCGGGGCGCTGGTGGACCGTCACGCGGCGATGGTCTGGGGGGTCTGCCGGCGCGGGCTGGCGGATCGAGGCGACGCCGAGGACGCATTCCAGGCCACGTTCCTGGTGCTCGTCCGCAAGGCCGCCTCAGTCCGGGTCGACGATCGAGGCTCCGTCGGGCGCTGGCTTTACGGCGTCGCCCGTCGGGTGGCGAGTCGGCAACGACGAGACGCCGCGCGACGCCCAACGGCGGCCCATCCGGCGGCCGGCGACGATCCCGCGCTCGTCGCCGAGCGTCGGGAGGCGTGCGCCATCGTCTCGGCGGAGCTGGACCGGCTCCCCTCGAAGTATCGACGCCCGATCGAGTTGTGCGACTACGAGGGCCTGACCTACGAGCAGGCGGGGCTCTCCCTGGGCTGGCCGCCCGCGACGATCAAGAGCCGACTCGCCCGAGGCCGCCTGCGGCTCCGGGGCCGGCTCGCCCGCCGAGGGCTCGCGCCCCTGGCGGCGACCGTCGCGGCCGAGTTGGCTCGGGAATGCCGCGCCGGCGTCTCGTCGGCCCTTCTCCACTCCACCCCTCGCGTCGCGACGATCGCCTCGGGCCTGGTCCCGTCGGCCGTCGCCCGCCTCGCCGAAGGAGCGATCCAGACCATGCTGTGGACCAAGCTCAAGCCCCTGATCGTGCTCGTGTCGGTCGGCCTCGGTACGTCGTCCCTGGCCTTCGCCTGGACGTCGCGGAAGGGAGCGCCCGAGTCGCCCCCGCCGCCGGCCGCCGCGCCCGAGTTCCGCCAGGACCAAGCGGCCGACGCCCCGGACGCCCGCTGGAACCGTCGGCTCCCCGACGGGACGCGATTGGAGGTCGTGGCCGTGTCGTCCATCCCCGCCGGTCCCGACAGTTGGTGGAGCCCGGACGGCCGCTGAAGTCCCTGGAGTTCGATCCGAAGCCTCAGGACGATGAGTCGGAACCGGCGACCGTCGCCGAGGAAGGGCCCCCCCGGCGAGCTGTCGTGTACCGCATCGTCGATCAGCCCCGGGACGGCAGGATCGACGCGTCGATCGACGGAGCGCGGACCTATCGGGGCGAGACCGTCCGAACGCCGCAAGGTGAGCCGTCGCTCGAACTGGAGGCGATCCGGGTGATCATGGCCGTGGAGGCCCCCAGCCTGACCGTCCGTTTCCGCGTCACGACCGCCACCTGGCGGACGGTCGAGAGTCTGGACAAGTCGGCTTGCTCGATCGGCCGCGAGAAAGGTCGGAACTTCGCGTCCAGCGGCGCGATCGCCGTCAAGGAGGGCGGGACGACGCTCTGTCTGGGGCATGACGTCGGGGCCCAGGAAGCGATCCGCCTCGTGGCCGTCGACGGCGAGGGCAAGGAGCATACGCCGGCGCGGGAGAGCGGGTTCTCGGGCGGTGATGTCCGGCAGATCGTCTCCCATTTCGACCTGCCTCCCGAGGCGATCCAGAACTTCCGCGTCCAGACGCGTCCGTACGACGAGATCGTGATGCCGGACGTCGCCACGGACCCGATCCCCACGGATCCGCGTTGACCATTTCGCCCGCCTGGGATACCAAACCGAGGTCGAAGTCCGCATTCCACGCGGAGCCATCCCGGGCGGGACCGACTTCCCCGTTTCCGCGAATCCGTGTTCGCAATCGGCGATTGTGTCACATCCTTTCTTGAAGGCTCTCGCTTTCCGAGGGGGCGACGGCCGGCCTGGACCGATCGACGGGGTGGACGACGCGATGAAGAAAAGGGACGAACGAAGCCAATTTCACGGGCCGAATTCCGACACTAAAGCCATACACGAACACCTTTTACGCCCGATGGCTTCGCTTCCTCGTCGCCGCGAACGAAGCCAATTTCCGGGAGCGACGGACCCAGGCTTCGGCTTCGCTCCCGGCGGGAGACGCAGGGCCGTCATCGCGGACGGACCGAGACGCCGACCGCTTCCGTGCTGGTCTTCCCCCTCATCCGGCCCTTCGGGCCACCTTCCCCCGCGAGGGGGGAAGGGCTTTGCGCTTTGAAGGAGGTGTCTCCGATGATCTTCGCGCATCTCCTGATCCTGGCGGTCGGGATTTCGGGGCAGGCGGAAGCGGTCGAGGCGAGGGTGACGGCGGATCGGCTGGAGGTATTCGACGCGGCCCGCGAATCGGGGTACATCGTCACGAGCTTGAGCCGGGGAGAGACCGTACGGGTGCGGCCGTCGGAGAATCCCGGGGCGGGCTGGCTGGCGGTCGACCCGCCGGCCTCGGTCTTTTGCTGGGTCGAGGAATCGGCCCTGAAGCTGAGCGAGGCCGAGGACGGCGCGATCCCGCACGCGGCCCGGGTCCGGGCGTCGGCCGTGGTCCGTTCGGGGAACGCGCGGGCGAAGCTGCCGGGGCCGCCTTGCGGGACGCTGGAGCCGGGCGATCGGGTGCGGTTGGTGGACCGTCCGGCGGCCGAGATCGGGAGCAAGTCCCCCCGGCGCTGGCGGGCGATCGCGCCGCCGGCGGGCCGGGCGTTCTTCATCGAGGCCGACGGGGTGGCCTGGGACGCCGCCCCCTCCTCCGCCGCCGCCGCGACGCCGACCGAGGTCCGGGCGGTCTTCGCGCCGGGGGACGACGCCGAGCTGCGGCGGGTCGACGGCATGCTGCTGGCGGAGACGACCGGGCAGCCGGTGGAGAAGTGGCGGCTGGGGACGATCCGCGAGGCGTACGAGGCCCTGGCGAAGCAGGCCGGGGAGGACGCCGAGCGGCGTCGGGCGGTGGAACTCCGGCTGGATCAGGTCGCCCGGTATGAGCGTGCGTCGAAGGCCGCGCAGGGGTTCGTCGAGGCGGCGTCGCGATCTCGCGATCTCGACTCGGGCTTCGAGAAGATCGAGCGGAAGCTGGCCGACGTGGAGCGCGAGCGGAGCCGGGCGTTCGACGCGGTGGGCTTCATCCAGCCCTCGGCGCGGATGGTCCAGGGCCGAAAGCTGTTCGCGCTGATCGGCCGCGAGGGGACCGTCGCGGCGTATCTCGACGTCCCCCCGGGGGTCGATCCCGAGCCGCTGACCGCGCGTCGCGTGGGGATTCGCGGCCAGTCGCATTACAACGCCGAGTTGAAGGCCCGGCTCATCAGCGTGCGCGACCTGGTGAACCTCGAACCCAGGCGATGAGGGTTCGAGGTCCGGCCCGGCCGGGCGTCAGTCCTTCTTCTCGTCCTTGGGCTTCTCGTCGGCTTCGGCGGCGTCCTTCTTGGGGAGCGGCTTGCCGGCGAGGAGGGCGTCGATCTCGGCCGTGAGCTTCTCGCGGATGTCGGGGCTGTAGCCGACGTGGGTGGCCTGGATGACGCCCTCGCCGTCGAGGACGACGAGGGTGGGGAGGCCTTCCACCTGGAACAGGTCGCCGATGGAGCCGCTGGGGTCGAGGCCGACGACGGCGGCGGGCTTGCCGAGGATGTCGATCTTCTTGTCGGCCAGGGTCTTCTCGACGAGCTTGCGGACCTCGGCCAGATCGGCGGGCTCCTTGTCCTGGCTGAGGGCCACGACGAGGACGTCCTTCTTGTCCTTGCCCAGCTCGTCCACCAGCTTCTGGATCTCGGGAAGCTCGGCGAGGCAGGGGCCGCACCAGGTGGCCCAGAAGTCGATGACGACGACCTTGCCGGCGAGGTCGGCCTTGCTGATCGTCTTCGTCTTGTCGGGGCCGTCGAGCAGCGTCAGGGCGAAGTCGGGCGCGGGCTTGCCGACCATCTCATCGACGGCGAACTTGGGACGGCCGCCCGGCTCCTCGCCCTCTTCCTGGAACGACTCGACGCGGGCGAAGCCCTCGGGGGCCTTGAAGGTGAAGGCGTCGGCGGCGGCCTCGGTCGCGACCGCGCCGGAGTCCCAGCCGAGCTTCTCGACCTTCACCGGGTTCCCCTGCTGGGCGCTCCGCTCCAGGATCTTGGGGTCGATGACCAGGTCGACGCCCTTGAGGAGCTTGGTCTTGGCGTCGATGGTCAACTTGAGGTCGGGGCCTTCCTGCTGGTCGATCAGGATGGTCTGGACGGCGTCGCCGCCTTCGACGAGCTGGAGCGAGCCGCCGAGCTGCTCGACGGCCTTGGCCGGCTCGGGAGAGGTGAGCATGTTCACGAGGATGTACATCGGCACGCCCGAGGGCCCGCCGAACAGCGCCGCGCCGATCGGGCCTTCGCGGAAGGTCTCCAGCGAGATCGCCTTGGGGGCGGGGGCCGCGATGTACTTCTTGAGCGGCACGACGACGGTGGTCATCGTCTCGCCGTCGCTGACGACCCGGACGGGACCGGCTTCCAGGTTCAGCTTGTTGGGCCGGGCGAACGCCAGCTTGACCGGCGTGTTCTGCTTCTGGGCCTTGTCGCCCACGGTCATCGAGACCACGAACTCGCCCTGGTCGCTGTAGGTCGCGAGCGCCTGGTACGCCTTGGCGACCTCGTCCAGCAGCGCGACGGCCTTGGGATCGTCGGGCTTGTCCTCGGGCCGCGCCACGGGCGGCTGCGGGTCCTGGGCGGTCGCCGTGATCGTGACCGCGCCCGACGCCAGGAACAATCCCAGCGCCCCGGCGAGGTGCGACGACCGGACCCGCGCCAGGCGGGAGGAAAGAGCGAAACGCATGAGACGTCCTTCACAAGTGTGCCGCGAAAGCCCGGATCGACGGCCGCGCCCCAGGAAGGATTCGGCCGAACTCTCGACCCAGACGTCAGGCATCATCCTAGCCGCCCGCCGAGCCTTACGTCGAGATGCGCGGCGGGCGAGGTTCGGTCAGGCGCCGACGACTCCGTTGCTGGTCTCGGAGGCGGGGGATTCGACGGCGACGGCGCAGGCGTCGTCGTCCTTGCCGGAGCAACAAGGGCGCGGGGGGAGGATGTGGCCCATCTTGTCGCGCTTGGCGTCCAGGTAGCGCTGGCGCTCCTCGTGCGGCGGCGCGACGATCGGGACCTGGTCGACGACCTTCAGGTCGTAGCCGTAGTAGACGAACGCGTTGGTCTTCTTGGGGTTGTTCGTCAGCAGGCGGATCCGGGTCAGGCCCAGGTCCTTGAGGATCTGGAGGCCGATGCCGTAGTCGCGCATGTCGGCGCGGTGGCCCAGGGCGAGGTTGGCCTGGACGGTGTCCATCCCCTTGTCCTGGAGGTTGTAGGCCCGGATCTTCTCGATCAGGCCGATGCCCCGGCCCTCCTGGGGGAGGTAGATCAGGGCCCCCACCCCTTCCTCGCCGATCATCTCCAGGGCCATGTGGAGCTGGTCGCCGCAGTCGCAGCGGAGCGAGTCCAGCAGGTCTCCGGTGAAGCACGACGAATGGAGCCGGACCAGCGGGGCCTCGACCGACTGGAGGTCCCCCATCACGAACGCGATCGGCTCGTTGCCCGGCTCGTGCTGCACCCGGTAGCCCAGGATCCGCCCGTGGCCGTAGCGCGACGGCAGGTCGGACTCGGCGACGCGGTTGACCAGCTTCTCGCGGATCCGCCGGTAGCGGATCAGGGCCTCGATCGAGATGATCGGCAGGTCGTGCTCGCGGGCCACGGCCTGGAGCCGCTCGCCCCGGGCCATGCCGACGCCGTCGGTGATCTCGCAGATGACCCCGGCGGGGGCCAGCCCCGCGAGCTTCATCAGGTCGACGGCCGCCTCGGTGTGGCCGGCCCGGCGGAGCACGCCCCCCTCCTTGGCGATGAGCGGGAACAGGTGGCCGGGACGGAGGAGGTCCGACGGCTTGGTCGCCGGGTCGAGCACCGCGGCGACCGTCCGCGCCCGCTCCGCCGCGCTGATGCCGGTCCGGCACGACGCATGGTCGACGGGGACGGTGTACGGCGTCTCGTGCGCCGAGGTGTTGTGGTCGACCATCGGGTTGAGCCGCAGTCGATCGGCCACCTCGGGGAGGATCGGCATGCAGACCAGCCCTCGACCGTGGGTGATCATGAACTCGATCACCTCGGGGGTGACCTTCTCGGCCGCGACGACGAAGTCACCCTCGTCCTCCCGGTCCTCATCGTCCACGACGACGATCACCCCGCCCTCCTTGAGGGCCTGGATCGCATCCTCGATTCTCGAATACTCGTACCCCATCAGCCCATCCATCCTTTTTCGGACTCCAGCCCCGACGACGGCCCGTTCATCGTCGGGAAAAGCCCCGACCGCCCGACGCCTCGCTCCATTGTACGCGGGAGTCGCCCCAGGAACAGGATGGGCGACGGTCCGAGGTCGCGTCCGGACCTCATTTCGCCACGTCTCCGGGGCGAAAAGGCCGCACGACGGTTATGATTCCGGCTTTCCCCGCACCATCCAGACCCCCCCGAGCCGTCCACGTTCACGGCCGTCAGGAAACTCCCCCATGACCCGCCCCGAATCTCGCTCGATCCTGGTACTCATGGCCGCCGGGTTGGCGGCGTCGACCGCGGCCTTCGCGGGCGATCCCGTCGACGTGGCGTTCACGGCGAGGCTCGACGGCGTCGAGCAGCGCTACGTGATCGTGGAGCCTGACGGCCTGCGGCCGGAGTCGCGGGTCTCGGTGCTGATCGCGCTGCACGGCCACGGATCGGATCGCTGGCAGTTCGTGCGGGACGGGCGCGACGAGTGCCGGGCGGCTCGCGACGCCGCCGCGAAACGGGGGATGATCTACGTCTCGCCGGACTACCGCGCGAAGACCTCCTGGATGGGGCCGGCGGCCGAGGCCGACGTGGTCCAGATCATCGAGGACCTGAAACGCCGGTTCCGGGTCGACAAGCTCGTCATCTGCGGCGGGTCGATGGGGGGCACGGCGGCCCTGACCTTCGCCTCGCTGCATCCCGACCTGATCGACGGCGTCGTCTCGATGAACGGGACCGCGAATCTGGTGGAATTCGAGGGCTTCCCGGAGGCGCTCGCGGCCTCGTTCGGCGGGTCGAAGCGGGAGAAGACCGACGAGTACCGCAAGCGGTCCGCCGAGCTGGCCGCCGAGAAGCTGACGATGCCGGTCGCGACGACCACCGGCGGCCGCGACGCCGTCGTCCCCCCCGACAGCGTGCTGCGGCTCGTCCGGCGACTGCGCGAGACGAACCGCGAGGTGCGGTCGATCCACCGACCGGAGGGGGGCCACGCGACCGACTACGCCGACGCGGCCGAGGCGTTCGACTTCGTCCTGGTCCGCGTGCTCAGGGCCGAGGGGGAGACGCGGGAGCCCTCGTGAAGCGTGCCGAAAGGTCGGGGCCCGCTTGCGGCGCCGGGGATGTCGCGGCATCCTGGAGCCGGTCGCCCCTCGGTCCAGGTCATTCGGAGCCCTCTCCATGCGTCGCGCCCCGATGTTGCTCGCCCTGCTCGCGTCGCTCACCTCGGCGGCCCTCGGGGCCGACGATTCGAAGCGTTATCTCATCATCCACGCCGACGACGCCGGCATGTGCCATTCGGCGAATCGGGGCACGATCCAGGCGATGGAAGACGGCGTCGTCTCCTCGTGCAGCGTGATGATCCCCTGCCCCTGGGTCAAGGAATTCGCCGAGTACGCCAAGGCGAATCCCGACAAGGATTACGGCGTCCACCTGACGCTCAACTCCGAGTGGCCGACCTATCGCTGGGGTCCGGTCGCCGGCCGCGACCGGGTGCCGAGCCTGGTCGACGCCGAGGGCTACCTCCCCGGGGGCGTCGGGGCCGTGGTCAAGTCCGCGAAGGCCGAGGAGATCGAGATCGAGCTTTCGGCCCAGGTCGACCGCGCCCGGGAGCTGGGCATCCCGCTCAGCCACCTGGACACCCACATGGGCGCCCTGGTCAGCCGGCCGGACATCCTCGAAGTCTACGTCCGGGTCGGCCTGAAATACGACCTCCCCGTGCTGTTCCTGCGCGACGTCGAAGGGGCGATCGGCGAGGAATACCCCGCGTTCCGCGAGCGCGGCAAGGCCCTGCTCGCCGAGCTGGACGCGAAGCGGCTGCCGGTGCTCGACAACCTCTTGCAGTTCTACGGGGGCGAGACCCACGAGGGGCGCCTGGAGACGTACATGAAGGCCCTGCGCGAGCTTCCCCCGGGCGTCTCCCAGCTCATCATCCACTGTGGGGTGGACGGCGAGGAACTCCGCGCCGTGACCACCAGCGCCTCCCGCCGCGACGGCGACCGGCGGATCTTCACCGACCCGGCCACCGCCGCCGAGATCAAGCGGCTGGGGATCGAGATCATCACCTGGAAGCAGTTCCGGACGATGCTCGAGGGCAAGGCCGCGGCCGCGCGCTGAATGCGGCGTCGCGGAGATCGCCGCGACGGGGAGGAGTCGCGATGGACGATCGAGTCAGGCTCTCGCTGGACGAGGTCCGCGAGCTGGTGACGGCGGTGATGTCGCGGCACGGGCTGGCGCCGGCGCACGTCGAGGCGGTCGCCGACGTCATGGTCGCCGGGGAGCGAGACGGCGGCGGGTCGCACGGGATCTTCCGGGTCCTGATGTGCCTGAACTCGATCCGGGCGGGGAAGGTGTCGCTGGACGCCGAGCCCGTGGTCCGCGACGTCGCGCCGGGGGTCGTTCGGGTCGACGCTGGAGGCGCGTTCGCGCCGCTGGCGTTCCGCCGAGGGCTGCCGGTGCTCGTCCAGAAGGCGAAGGCGGTCGGCCTGGCGGCGATGGCGGTGAACGACTGCTGCCACTTCGCGGCGCTCTTCCCGGAGGTCGAGGCGATCGCCCGCGCGGGCCTGGTCGGTTTCGCGTTCACGCCCAGCCATGCGTGGGTCGCGCCGGCGGGGGGCTCGCGACCGCTGCTGGGGACGAACCCGATCGCCTTCGGCTGGCCCCGGCCGGGGCGAGACCCGTTCGTCTTCGACTTCGCCACCAGCGCCGCGGCCCGGGGGGAGATCGAGCTGCACCGCCGCGAGGGGACGCCCACGCCGGAAGGCTGGGGCGTCGACCCGTCCGGGAATCCCACGACCGACGCGGACGCGATCATGGCCGGCGCGATGCTCCCGTTCGGCGGCCACAAGGGGTCCGCCCTCTCGCTGATGGTCGAGCTAATCGCCGGCCCCCTCGTCGGCGACCTGACCAGCGTCGACTCGATCGCCTACGACGAAGGAGCCAGGGGCGCCCCGCGCGGCGGCGAGCTGCTCCTGGCGATCGACCCGTCGCGGATGCTCGGCGAGGCCGCCCCGGAACACCTCGCGCGCGCCGAGGCGATCTTCGAAGGCGTCGTCTCCCAGGGCGCCCGCCTCCCCTCCGTCCGCCGCTACGAGGCCCGCGCCCGCAGCCTGGCCGAAGGGGTCCTCATCCCCCGCAAGCTGGTCGACGAGGTCCGCGCCCTGCTGGACTGAACGGAATCGAGCCCGATCGCGCGATCTCCCGGATTCCGGTCGCATCCCGCCCGCCGATCGCCTCTACCTGGTGGTTGACCAGGTCGACGGGAGGACGCTCATGCAGCCGGACGACGCGATCGTGGGCGAGGTGCTTCGAGGGGACCGGGGGGCGTTCGCCGCGCTCGTGGCCCGGCACGAGCGGGCGGCGTGGGCCACGGCCTGGCGCGTCCTCCGGGACGACCACGCCGCGGCCGACGCGGCGCAGGAGGCGTTCCTGCTGGCCTACCGGCGGCTCGCCGGCCTGCGACGGCCCGAGCGGTTCGGCGTCTGGCTCCTGCGCATCGCCCGCCGCGAGGCGGTCCGCGCGGCCAGGCGCCGGGCTCGCGAGCCGGCCCGTTCGCTCGACGAGCCCGGCGCGGCGGACCTCGCGGCCCCGCGAAGGGCGCGGCTCCCGGCCGACGCCGAGGCGCTGCTGACGGCGGTCGGCCGGCTGCCGGAGCACGAGCGGGTCGTGGTCGCGATGCACTATCTCGACGGCCTCCCCGTGGCCGAGGTGGCCCGGGCGCTCGGCCGGCCCGTCGGCACGGTCACCAAGCAGCTTTCCCGCGCGATCGAACGGCTGAAGCTCAAGACCAAGGGGGTGCTCGGATGACGGACGACGGACGCGACGTGGAGGACCGCCTGGCCCGACTGCGCGAGGCGTGGCCGGCCGGCTCGATGGTGGACGACGTGATGGCCCGGATCGACGCGGTCGAGCCCCGGCCCGGCCGGGGCCGGCGACGGGCCCGACGGCTCGCGGGCCTGGCGGCCTCGGGCCTGGGGCTGGCGGGGGTGCTCGCGCTCGCCTGGCTGATCCTCGCCGCCCGGCCGACGACCCTCCTGGCCGCCGTGCAAAAAGGCCTGGAACGGGCGGGCTCGGCGCACCTGGTGATGACCTCCCACGACGACCAGGGGCGGGAGCATCGGGCCGACGTCTGGTACGTCAAGGGGGCCGGCGTCCGCATGGAGACGCCCGACCGGACGATCGTGGAGGACGGCGATTCCCAGTGGTCGTGGCCCACCAACGCGACCGAGCCGGTCGCGACCCGCCGTCGCGGCCCCGGTTTCTTTAGCATCCAACTGCCGCGGATGCTCGCCCTGCAGGAAAACCCCGACGGCTGGCGTCGCGAGCGGTCGCCCGGGCTGGACCGCGAGATCGACGGCCGCCCCGCCCTCGGCTTCACCTTCTCCGCCCCGTCGGGGCAGACGCCGGGCCGCCCCGCCCCGCGCGCCCTGGTTATGGCCGACGTCGACGAACGTGTCCGCGAGATCGCCTTCGAGGAGCGTCAGGACGACGGGACCTGGCGCCGGGCCCGCGAGATCCGGATCGAGTACGACCCGCCGACCCCGCCGGAGAAGCTGGCCTTCCGCCCCCCGACGGGAGCGAAGGTGCTCGACCTCGACGAGGCCTTCCACGCCCTCCATCCCCTCGACCGGGCGCTCCGCCGCGTCGAGCTGGGGGGCCTGATCCTGGCCGTCCACGACGTCCAGCCGCTGGAAGGCCGCCAGGGGTTCTACGTCGTCTCCTCGGTGCGCGGGACGCCCGAGTTCCTTGCGAAGCATCCTCCCCGCCGACGGCCCCTCAACCCCGAGACGGTGATCGTCGAGGTGGCGACCCAGAACATCGGCAACATGACGTACGGCGGCCGCTACGTCCTGATCGGCCTGGCGACGGCCGAGCGCGACGGCGTCGAGTACGCCTGGTGGCTGGTCGTCCCCCGGCGGCTGTACCTGGTCAAGGACGGCCGGCGCGAGTACCTCCCGGAGAGCGACGACGGCCTCGGCGACGAGCCCGCCCGCCTCGACGCCGCGCCGGGCAAGGCCCGCGTGCCGCTGAAGGCGACCTACCGCGACCCCGCGCTCCGCGACCCGGACGGCCGCCCCGGCGCGGTCTCCGCCTGGGCCGAGGTCCCCATCCCCGCCGACCGGCCGCCGACGACGATCGAGGCCGTCGCCGCCCGCGCCCGGCGCGACCTGATGCAACTGGGGGGGGGCGACGCCGGCTATTCACTCCTGGGCGTCGCCGCCGACGCGCAGGCCGACGGATCCGGGCTGCGCAGCATATCCGGCTTCCTCCCCGAGACCCTCACCGACGCCGACTTCGCCGCCGCCGTCCGTCGCGGCCTCGACGACCTCCGCGGATTCGACGAGGTCCACATCATCACCCCCGAGGAGATGCTGCCGCCCCTCGGCAAGGAGAAGCCCAAGGAGTAAGTCGGGCCCGGCCCGCCCTCGCAATCGGAGAGCTTCCGCCCCCGGCCGTGGACGCACCGCCTACAATGGACGTGGAAGGACGTTTCGCGGCCCCTTCGGGGCGGAAGGCGGGCATCCATGGCGACGACGGGGGTGACGGCGATCCGGGGCGTTCGGACGATCGGCCCCGAGGATCAGGAGCGGATCGAGCGTCGGACTCGGGAGATCGGCCGGGAGCTGTTCGCGAGGGTCGCGCGGGCGTCGCGGCCCTGGCGGCGGGCCTGGTGGGAGGACCGCTTCATGGGGGCGACCCTCGACGACCCCGAGGTCCGCGTCCAGCTCTTCCGGTTCATCGACGTCCTGCCCGCGCTTCGCGGCCCCTCGGCCGTGCGGCGGCACCTGGCGGAGTATCTGGGCGAGGCCGGCGACCGCGTCCCCTGGTGGCTGCGGTCCTCGGTCGCGATGGCCCCGCCGGGCTCCGGGCGCGAGGCCCTGCTCGCCCGCTCGGCGACGGCCGCCGCCGAGGTCATGGCGCGGAAGTTCATCGCCGGGGCGACCCCCGACGAGGCGCTCCAGACCGTGCTCCGGCTCCGCGCCCGGCGGGTCGCCTTCACGGCCGACCTGCTCGGCGAGGCGGTCGTCAGCGAGCGCGAGGCCGACGCCTACCAGCAGACCTGCCTCGACCTGATCCGGGGGCTCGCCGGCCCGCTCGCCGCTCAGCCCGAGATCCCGCTGATCGACCGCGACGCCGACGGCCCCATCCCCCGCGTGAACCTCTCGCTCAAGCTCTCCAGCCTGACGACCTGGTTCGACCCGATCAGCCCCTCGGCGACCATCGACCGCGTCGCGGCCCGGCTCCGCCCCATCCTCCGCGCGGCTCGCGAGGCGGGGGCGTACGTCCACGTCGACATGGAGCAGTACGACTACCGAGCCCTCAGCTACGACCTGTTCGAGTCGGTCCTGTCCGAGCCCGAGTTCGGCGACTGGCCCGACGTCGGCATCGTCGTCCAGGCGTACCAGCCCGACGCCGAGGCCGAGATCCTGCGGCTCGACGCCTTCGTCGCCCGCCGGGGGGCGCCGATCACCGTCCGCCTGGTGAAAGGGGCGTACTGGGACTACGAAGTCCTCACCGCCCGCCGCCACGGCTGGCCCGAGCCGGTCTTCCTGGAGAAGTGGCGCACCGACGCGAACTATGAACGCTGCACGAACCTCTTGATGGAGCGCCGGGCGAACCTGCGGCCGGCGATCGCCAGCCACAACCTGCGGAGCCTCGCCCACGCGATCGCCACGGCCGAGGCGCTGGGCCTGCCGATCGACGCCTACGAGCTGCAAACCCTCCACGGCATGGGCGACGCGATCGACGACGCCCTGGTCGAGCGCGGCTGCCGGGTCCGGGTCTACACCCCCTACGGCGCGATGCTGCCGGGGATGGCCTACCTCGTCCGCCGCCTGCTGGAGAACACGTCCAACGAATCGTTCCTCAAGGCCAGCGGCGCGTCGGGCGTCGCGGTCGACGAACTCCTGCGCGACCCCGAGGAGGCCGGAGCCATGCGGACGCTCTCGCGACGATCCACGCCCAAGGCCGAGCCCGCCGCCCTCCCCGACGGACTCCCGCCGTTCCGCAACCAACCCGTCGCCGACTTCGCGAAGGCCGAGAACCGCGAGGCGATGGCCGAGGCCCTCCGCCAGGTCGAATCCGAGCTGGGCCGGACGTACCCGCTGATCCTGGACGGCGAGGCGGTGACGACCCCCGACCGGCTCGCCGAATCGCTCGACCCGAGCCGATCGGCGCGGGTCGTGGGGAAGGTCTCGACGGCCGACGCCGGCCACGCCGACCGGGCGCTGGCCGCCGCCCGCGCCGCGGTCGCTTCGTGGTCGGCCGAGCCGGTCGAGGCCCGCGCGGCGGTCCTGGTCCGCGCCGCGGCGCTGATGCGCTCGCGCCGGTTCGAGCTGGCGGCGTGGGAGGTCTTCGAGTGCGGCAAGCCCTGGCGCGAGGCCGACGCCGACGTCGCCGAGGCGATCGACTTCTGCGAGTTCTACGCCCGCGAGATGATCCGCCTGGCCGAGCCCCGCCGTCGCGACGTGCCCGGCGAGACCAACGTCTGCGACCGCCTGCCGCGCGGGGTCGTCGTGGTCGTCCCCCCCTGGAACTTCCCGCTGGCCATCCCCTGCGGCATGACCGTGGCCCCGCTGGTCGCGGGGAACGCCGTGATCCTCAAGCCGGCCGAGCAGTCTCCGATCGTCGCCGCCAAGCTCGTCGAGATCCTCCGCGAGGCGGGCGCGCCTTCGGGAGCCTTGCAGTTCCTCCCCGGCGAGGGGGAGGAGGTGGGCCAGGCGCTCGTGAACGACCGCCGGGTGGACGTGGTCTCGTTCACCGGCTCGCGCGAGGTGGGCCTGCTCCTGAACAGACAGGCGGCCGACACGCCGCCGGGGCAGGACCACGTCAAGCGGGTGATCGCCGAGATGGGGGGCAAGAACGCCGTGATCGTGGACGACGACGCCGACCTCGACGAGGCGGTCGTCGGCGTGCTGCAGAGCGCCTTCGGCTACGCCGGCCAGAAGTGCTCGGCCTGTTCGCGGGTCGTGGTCCTGGAGGGGGTCTACGACGCGTTCGTCGCCCGGCTGGCGGAGGCCGGCAAGGCGCTCCTGGTCGGCCCGGCCGACGACCCCGACACGTTCGTCGGCCCGGTCATCGACGCCGAGGCCCGGAAACGGATCCTGGAGTACCGCGCGATCGCCGGGCGGGAGGGCCGCGTGGTCCTCGACGTGGACGTCTCCGCGACGGCCGATCTCGGGTCGTTCGTCGGCCCCCTGATCGTCGCCGACGTGGCGCCGGACGCCAGGGTCGCGCAGGAGGAGATCTTCGGCCCGATCCTGGCCGTGCTGAAGGCGAAGGATCTGGCGGAGGCCCTGGCGATCGCCGACGGCACGTCGTACGCCCTGACCGGGGGGCTCTACTCGCGAAGCCCGGCGACCATCGACCGGGTCCGCCGCGAGTTCCGGGTCGGCAACCTCTACATCAACCGCATGATCACCGGGGCGCTGGTCGACCGCCAGCCCTTCGGCGGCTTCAAGCTCTCCGGCGTCGGCGCCAAGGCGGGGGGCTCGGAATATCTGCTGGAATTCCTGCTCACCCGCTCGATCACCGAGAACACCATGCGCCGGGGCTTCGCGCCGGAGGACCTTTCCGTCGCCTCGGACGACGAATCGACGGGTTGAGGCGGCCGGGGAGCCTCGGCGGCGGGGGAAGTTCGGCGGCGGTCGCGGAAAGTCCGCCCGGATCGGGCTCCCGCGTCGCCTATTTCAGAAGGAGACAATCGACGATCCAAGGGTTCGCGGCCCAGCTCCCACGGGCGCGCGAGGCGTCCGTCGCGCCGGGAACGGCGAGGTCGACGACGGAAATGGAGAGGGGATCGGTATGACACTCGCGACGCAGCCGACCGCAGAAGCCCGGCCTTCCTTGAATGGATCGACGCCGCCGCAGCCGCCGCCCTCGGCCTCCGCGGCCTCTCACGGGGGATCCGGGGCCCTTGCGCCGCGGTCGGAGCGGCGAGGCGGGCGGCTCCCGGCGGTGCTGGTCGGGCTGGCCGTGGTCGGGGCGGCGGGGGCGGCGCTGACGATTTTGCCGGGCCGGCTCTGGTCCTCGAACGTGGTCGGCGGCGGGACGCCGCTCCACCGGGCGGAAAGGACCCGACTGCCGGTGACCGTCAACGCGCGGGGGACGATCGAGAGTTCCCGGAACTTCGAGGTGGTCAACAAGGTCGAGGGCCAGACGATGATCCTGTTCATCGCGCCCGACGGCTCGACGGTCAAGAAGGGGGAGCTGGTCTGCGAGCTGGACTCCTCCTCGCTCCGCGAGAAGCTGACCAACGAGCTGATCACGGTCCGGCAGGCCGAGGCCGACCTCCAGAACGCCGTGAAGACCCGCGAGGTGGCCGATTTCGCGCTCCGCGAGTACGAGGGGGGGACGTACCCCCAGACCCGGCAGAACGCCGACATCGCCCTCATCCTCGCCAGGACCAACCTCTCCCAGGCCGCCGAGCGGTTCGAATGGTCGACCCGCATGCACGAGCGCGGGTTCGTGGCCAAGTCGCAGACCATCGCCGACCGGGATTCGAAGGCGAACTTCGAGATCACGCTCGAACGGGCCCGGACCTCGATCGACGTGCTGGAAGGCTACACCCGGCGGAAGAAGGTCATCGAGCTGCAGGCGAGCGTCCAGAAGGCCCGAAGCGACGAGATGTCCAAGCGGGCGAAGCTGGCCCTGGAGCAGTCGAAGCGGAAGAAGTACGAGGGCCTGGTGGAGCACTGCAAGCTCTACGCGCCGGCCGACGGCCTGCTCGTCCACGCCAACGACGCGATGAACCGGCGGGGGAGCGATCAGGCGATGATCCAGGAAGGGATCAGCGTGCGCGAGGGCCAGGTCCTCATGCGGATCCCGGACGTCACCGCCATGCGGGTCGACGCCAAATTCGACGAGACGGTGGTCAGCCGGCTCCGGCCGGGGCAGCGGGCCCGGATCCGGGTCAACGCCTTCCAGAACCTGGAGTTGAGGGGGGCCGTCGTCGCGGTCCAGCCGATCGCCGACCCGTCGGGCCGCGACGGCACCGACGTCCAGCTCTACACGGCGAAGGTGGTGATCGAGGGGACGTCGACCTCGCTGCGCCCCGGCATGGCGGCCCAGGTCGAGGTCCTGATCAGCGAGGCCGAGGACCTGCTGGCCATCCCGATGAAGGCGGTGCTCCAGATCGGCTCGGACGACTACGTGTACGTCGCCGGCCCCGAGGGCATGCTTCGCCGCGGCGTCCGGCTGGGCGCCAGCAACGCCGAGCTGATCGAGGTCGTCGAGGGGCTCCAGGTCGGCGAACTGGTCTCGCTCGCCCCCCTGAGGCTGATGACCGAGCGGGAGAAGCGGGAGGCGTTCTCCGCGGCGACGCCCCACCTGCGCTGAGGCCCCCGGCCGGCCCCGGCCGCCACGTTCAGCGGACGTATCCGAACAAGGTGAGGCCCCTCTCGTCCTCGCGAACCTGGAGCTTGCCGACCGAGTCCAGCACGCGTTTCAAGCCCTCCAGATCCTGCTCGTACGCGAAGGCCGAGGCGGGGTCGGGATGCCAGGATCGCGGGAAGTGGATCCATTCGATCCAGCGGTACTCCTCGGGCTGGAATCGGCCGTCGGCCAGCCGGGACGGCAGAATGTGGTTTCGATCGGGGACGCCCCAGTCGTGCAGCTGATCCGAGTCGAGGAACTTCCAGCTCGCGTGGCAGAGACCGAGTTCGGCGTCGGCGATCGCCCCCAAAACCTTGCGCCACCTGGCGTCGCTCATGCAGGACGCCTTCGCGTCCCAGGCGAGCCGCCGATAGGCGTCGCGTCGAGACGGGATCATTGGCCGCCTCCACCACCGGCCGCGGGGGGCTGGAGCCCGGCGAGGATGGCCTCGACGGCGGCGGGTTCGGCGGGCTTGACGAGGTGGTGGTCGAAACCGGCCTGCTGGGTCCGGCGGCGGTCCTCGTCCTGCCCCCAGCCGGTGAGAGCGACGATCGTGACGTCTCGGAAGTCGGGCATCTGCCGGATCCGGCGGGCGATCTCGTAGCCGCTCATGCCGGGGAGGCCGAGGTCGAGGAGGATCAGGTGGGGGTGGAAGCTCTCCAGGACCCGGAAGGTCTCGGGGCCGTCGAAGGCCGTCCGGACCTCGTGGTGCTTCATCGCCAGGAGCCGCGCCAGGCTCCTGGTGGAGTCGCGGTTGTCGTCGATGACCAGGATGCGCCTCCCCGCCGCCCCGGTCCCCGATGGGGGCGGGGCCGTCGTTTCGTCGCCGGGCCGGGCCGGGTCGCGGTCCCGATTGCGGGCGAGGGGGAGCCGGACGGTGAACACGCTCCCCCGCGCCGTCCCGGGACTATCGACGGCGACGGTCCCGCCGTGGAGCTCGACGAGCCGTCGGACCAGCGTCAGGCCGATGCCGAGCCCCCCCTGCGCGCGATCGAGCGACGAGCCGACCTGGGTGAACATGTCGAAGATCCTCGGCAGCATCTCGGCCGGGATGCCGATCCCGTCGTCGGCCACCCGGATGACGGCGGTCTCCCCCTCGCGGGCCACGGAGAGATCGATCCGGCCGTCCTGCGGAGTGTACTTGGCGGCGTTGTTGAGCAGGTTGGCGACCACCTGGACGAGCCGGGTGCGGTCGGCCTCGACCGGAATCGGCTCGTCCGGGAGCCGGACGCTCAGCTCGTGGCCGTCGGCGTCGATCATCTGCCGGCTGGTCTCGACGGCCGCCGCGACGACGTCCCGCAGATCGATCCGCTCCCGACGCAGGACGATCTTGCCGCTGGTCACGCGGGAGACGTCCATCAGGTCGTCCACCAGGCGGACCAGATGGGCGAGTTGTCGGTCCATCATGGACAGGATCTGCTCCCGGCTCTGTTCGCCGTCATCGTCGCCGACGCCGACGCCGACGCCGTCTTCCACGCCCTCCTCGTGCTCTTCCTGCTCCTCCTCCTCCATGCGAAGGATCTCGATGCCGTTGCGGACCGGGGCGAGCGGGTTGCGCAGCTCGTGGGCGAGGGTGGCCAGGAACTCGTCCTTGCGGCGGTCGGTCTCCTGGAGCGCTCGGTAGAGCTGGGCGTTCTCGACGGCGGCGGCCGTCCGCTCGGCCAGATCCTGGCCGATCCGAAGCTCGTCGGGGCCGAACCGGCGGCGGGCCGAGGAGGCGAGGAACGAGATCCCGCCGACGACCCGCCCCCGCGAGATCAGCGGCACGCTGAGGTACGATCGGACCCCCAGGGCGCGGAGACGGGCGATCCGCTCGGGGCCCTGGCTGGCCGTCTCGGCGTCGAGCTCGTCGAGGTCGAATACGACCTCGGGCTCGCCGGTGCGCAGGACGTGGGGGATGACGCCGGCGACCTCATCGTAGTCCCGGTCGGTCGGGTCGGTCCGACGATCCGAGGGGTCGTCGCGCCGCTCCGACCGGGCGACGGCCAGCCGGTGGCGGTTCCCGGAGGCGTCGAGGATGTCGACCGCGCACCAGTCGGCGAAGCCGACGACGGCGAGGTTGGCGATCCGCCGCAGGGTGCTCTCGTGGTCCACCAGCTCGGCGAGCGTGGCGCTGGCGTCGGCGAGGAACCGGACCGCCTCCTCTCCCCGCTTGCGGGCGGTCGCGTCCCGAAAGACCTTGCCGAACCCGTGCAGGCCGGACTCGTCCCGCAACGGGACCAGCACCCCCTCGCAGTAGAACGGCGAGCCGTCCTTCCGAATCCGCCAGCGCTTGTCCTCGGCCCGACCGGCGCGGGCCGCCGCCTCTCGCTCCCGCGCCGGCATCCCGGCCGCCCGATCCTCGGCCGTGAACAGGAAGTCGTACGGCCGCCCCAGGGCTTCGGCCGGACCGTACCCGGTGATCGACTCGGCCCCCCCCAACCAATCGACGACGACCCCGTCGAGGTCGGTGACGACCACGGCGTAGTCGGCCGCGTTCTCCAGCAGGAGTTCCAGCCGCTGGTCCTTCTCGCGGAGCAGGGCCTCGGCCCGCTTCCGCCGGGTCAGGTCGATCCCATGCACGATGACGCCCGAGACCTCCCCGGCCGGGCCGCGGAGGGGCTGGAGGACGAATTCCAGCCAGCGCTCCTCCATCTCCCCCGCCGGCCCGCGGGCGATCAGCACGCGGCGGTCGTCGGCGACGTACGGCTGGCCGGTCCGGTAGACCTCGCCGAGGATCTCCAGGTAGCCCTGGTCTCCCGCCTCGGGCAGGGCCTCCCGGACCGGCCGGCCCATCACCTCCCGGGGGCCGATGAGATCGCTGAACCGCGCGTTCACACGCTCGAAGACATGGTCGGGCCCCCGGATCACGGCCACGAAAGCCGGCGACTGCTCGAACGCCTGGATCAGCCGCCCCCGCTCCTCGGCCACCTGGCGGTGGAGCCGTTCCCGCTCCTCCTCATGACGCACCCGCGCGGTGATGTCAGTGAAGAGGACGGCCACCAGGCCGGGCTCCGCCGCCCCGATCCGGAACGCGTAGATGTCGAACCAGCGCCCCAAACTCGTCGCTTCCTGGACGTTTCGGACGGGCCGACCGGTCCGGGAAACCTCGCCGAACGCCTCGATCCAGCGCGGTTCCAGATCGGGGATCAGCTCGAGGATCCGGCGGCCGACGGCGTCTGTCAGCCCCGTCAGCTCGCCGAAGGCCGGGTTGGCCTCGACGAACCGGTAATCCACCGGCCTCGCGTCCTCGGGGTCGAACAGGATCTCGATCACGCAGAACCCCTGGTCGATCGACGTGAACAGGGTCCGGTAGCGCTCCTCGGACCGCTGCAGCGACTCCTCGCCCGCCTTGCGGCTGCTGATGTCGACGACCGACCCGACGTGGCCCAGGAACTCGCCGTCGGCCGAGAACCGGGCGCGGCCGGCGTCGATCACCCAGCCGTACCCGCCGTCGGCCCGCCGCAGCCGGTGTTCCATCAGGTAGGGCGAGCGATCGGCGACGACCGTCAGGAAGGCCGCCTCGACCCGGGCCCGGTCGTCGGGGTGGACCGCCGCCAGCCAGCCCATCCCCAGGCCCTCGTCCGGCCGCTGGCCGGTGAAGTCGAACCAGCCCCGGGAGAGGAACGTGGCGTCCCCCTCCGGGTCGGTCACCCAGAGCATGGCCGGCGCGGAGTCGGCGAATTCCCGGAATCGGGCCGCGCTCGCCCGCGCGATCTCGCTGGCGCGGCGGCTCTCGGTGACGTCGGTCCCGGTCGGGGAGAGGAACAGGACCCGGCCCGCCTCGTCCCGGACCGGGGCGATCATCAGGTCGATGAACCACTCCGAGCCGTCGGCCGGGAAGTAGGGCAAGGCCGCCCGGAAGGTCTCCCCCGCCGCCGCCCCCAGGCAGGCCGACCGGACCGTCGCCGAGGCCTCCGGCGACCGGGCCCAGCAGCCGCACTCCCAGAACGGCCGGCCCACGACCTCGTCTCGGGCGTCGCCGCACGACTCCAGGAACGTGCGGTTGGCCTCCATCACCACGCCCCCCGACGAGAGGACGCCGGCGAGCTGCGGCCCCTGTTCGAACAGGGTGCGGAACTTGGCGTCGGCGGCGGCCATCGCCAGGGCCCGCTCCTCGGCCTCCTTGTGGTCGGTGACGTCGATGCACGACCCGATGTAGCCGGTGAACGCGCCCTCGGGGCCCCGCAGCGGGACGCCCTTGTCGTACAGCCAGCGATAGGTCCCGTCGCCGCGCCGGAGCCGGTATTCCACCTCGAACGGCCGCCTCGCCTCGAAGCTCTCGGCGTAGATCCCCAGGAGACGCTCGACGTCCTCCGGGTGGACCCCCTCGGTCCAACCCCGGCCGGCCTCCTGCTCCATCGTCCGGCCGGTGAATTCCAGCCAGGCGCGGTTGAACCACACGCCTCCCTGGGCCTCGTCGGCGATCCAGATCGGGAACGGGGCCTGGTCGGCCAGGTCGCGGAACCAGAGCTCGACCTCGCGGGCCCGCCGCCGCTCGGCCCGCTTCCGCTCGGTCACGTCGTGGGCGATCTTCCACGCCCCCGTCACGCGGCCGTCGGCGTCTCGGACCAGGGCGAGGGTCACCGAGACCTCGATGCGGCGGCCGGCCTTCGTCAGGCGGACGGTCTCGAAGTTCTCGATCCGCTCGCCCCGAGCGATCCGCGCCAGGACGTCGAGCTCCTCGTCCAGGCGGTCGGGGGGGACGATCAGGGTGATCGGCCGGCCGATCGCCTCCTCGGCCGTGTAGCCGAAGAGGGCCTCCGCACCCGCGTTCCAGCTTTGAATCACGCCGTCGACCGACTTGCTGACGATCGCGTCGTCCGACGAGTCGACGAGGGCCGCCAGCCGGACCTGGGCCGTCACGCCCCGCCGCCGAGCCGCCGCGCCCCGCGCCAGCAGCCAGGCCGCCGCCGCGGTCGCGGCCAGGCCGAAGACGACCGCCGCGCCGAGGCGGAACGCATCCCGCGACGCCCCCCCGCCCCCTCCCCCGCTCGCGAGGGCCGCGTCGACCGCGAGCACGACGGCGGACGGCCGGACTTCAGGAACGATGTCGACGATGAACGTCCCGCCCATGTCCGCCCCTTGGAACGACGCCGGAGGCCGACGCATTCGGTCCGAAACCGAACGCGCCGAGAAGCAAATCGGACCTCCGACGCCTCCCGGAGTATTCTATCGTGCGGACTCGTTAAATCCCATTTTTCCTTGAGGGAGCGGACGAAGGGCCGGGATTCGCGTCACCGCCGCCGTCGGAAGGCCGTCGCGACCCCGGCCAGGCCGGCCCCCATCAGGACCAGGCTCGTGGGCTCGGGGACCACCGAGCCCGTCACCGCGAAGGTCGGGCTGAAGTTGTTGAACGCCAGCCCGATGCCGTCGGTCTTCGTCCCCACGAAGCTCAGCCGGATCGCCTTCACCCCGTCCGCCAGGTCCTTGAAGCCGAAGTTCCAGGGGAGGCTGTCCAGCGAGGCGGGGTCCTGGCGCCCGACCCCTTGCGGCGAGAGCAGGCTGGCCAGGATCGACCCCGACGCGTCCAGGACGTCGACCAGCCACCGCTCCGAGGCGTCGATGTCCCAGATCTCGCCCGAGAACTCCCGGATGACCTGCGTCGTGTCGTACTCGATCAGGAACGGCCCCGGCAGCACGCCGATCCCGTCGGGCTGGCGCAGGAACCAGCGACCGAGCTGCCGGCCGTAGCCCCGCCGGGCGGTGTCGGCCGTCTGGGTAGGGGTCGTGGAGGAGACGAAGCCGTCCGTCCCGTCCTCGCCGATCGCCTCGAACCGCGGCGCGACATCCACCCCGTCGTCGAACGTGTTGTTCCCGTTGGCGTCGAAGTAGAAGCGAACCGAGCCCCCTCCCTCGATGGCGTACGGGTTGATTAGCCGCGCGTCGTCGGTCGGCGTGTTGCCGTTCGGGCGGGTTTCGAAGTCGATCAGGTCGGCGGCTTTCGCGGGCGAGGCGAGCGCCAGGAGGCAGGCGGCGGCGATCCCGGCGGCCTGGGAAACGTTCAGTCGGGGCATGGGGCGAGGCTCCTGGTTGCGGAAAGGACTCGTTTGCGGCAAATCGAGAACAGCGTCGTCGGGCGGCCCGCGACCGTGTACGATGAGTCGCATCGACATCGTTCACCAACCATGACGAAGTGGATTAACGCGGCGGGAAGATCGGATCGAGGATCGATTCCTCCGGGGAGTCTCGGCATGCTCCTGCACGACGGCGAGACGACCGACGGGGCCCTCCTGGAACGCCTGGGAGACTGGGCGGACCACGCCGCCTGGGCGGAGTTCGTCCGCCGCTACGACCGGGCGATCCGTCGAAACGTGCGCTCTTATCGGTTCGACGCCGACGCGACCGAGGAACTCTGCCAGCGGATCTGGATCGAGTTGGCGGGACGGATGCGCGGCTATCGCTTCGATCCGGGGCGGCGGTTCCGCGCGTGGCTGGGGCGGCTCTGCCGCTCCCGCGCCGTGGATCATTGGCGGCGGCGGCGGGCCGAGGAGGCCCGGTTCGAGCCCTCCACGCCGGGGGGCGTCGCCGACGTCCCGATCGACGACCACCCCGAGGGCGCCGCGGATTCGAGCCGCCCCGCGCTTCTGCGCGAGGCCGCCCGCGTGCAGGAGGCCGTCCGCCGCCGAGTCGACGCCCGGACCTGGGAGCTCTTCTGGAGCATCGCCGTCGACGACGTCTCGGTGCGCGAGGCGGCGGAGGCCGCAGGGCTCTCGTACGCCGCCGCCTTCGCCGCCCAGAAGCGCGTCCGCCGCATGCTCCGCGAAGAGGCCGATTCCGAGACCCGATCGTGAAGCCCCCCTGCCCCCCGCTCGAGACCATCCGCCGCCTGGGGGCCGATTCGCTCGACGCCGACGCCTTCCGCGCTCTGGAAGCCCACGTCGCCGACTGCGAGGACTGCCGAGATCGGCTCGAACGCCTCGCCCGGCTCGACTCGACCGAGACGAGCGGGAGCCCGGCGAGCGACCCCGCCCCCGCGCCTCCGCCCGTGGTCCCCGGATTCGTCCTGGGTGCGGAGCTGGGCCGAGGCGGCTCGGGCGTGGTCTACGAGGCGGTGCAGCCCCATCTCGGCCGTCGGGTCGCCGTGAAAGTCCTGGCTCGGGGTCCGGGCCTCGACGCCCGCGCCCGCGAGCGTTGGCTCCAGGAGGCCCGCGCGATCGCCAGGGTCCAGCACCCGAACATCGTACGCCTCTACGACGCCGGCGAGCACGACGGCCGCCACTATCTGGTGCTCGACCTGATCCCCGGCGGCAGCCTCCGCGACCTGGCCCCCGGCCCGATCCCCCCCCGCGAAGCCGCGAGGCTCGTCGAGACCGTGGCTCGCGCGGTCGGGGCGATCCACCGCGCGGGGATGCTCCACCTGGACGTCAAGCCGTCGAACATCCTGATGAACGGCCCCCCCGACGCCGGCCTGGCCGAGCTGTCGCCGATGCTCTCCGACTTCGGCATCGCCCGCGAAGAGGCCGGCTCGACCATCGAGGCGGGCGCCTCGGCCACGTTCGGCGGTCGTGGAACGCCCGCCTACATGGCGCCGGAGCAGGTCGCCGGGCGAACCGGGGCGCTCGGCCCGGCCGCCGACGTCTTCGCCCTGGGGGCGACCCTCTACGACCTGCTCGTCGGCCGACCGCCGTTCCGGGGGGCCACGCCGATCGAGACGCTGGACCTCCTGCGGACGACCGAGCCGACGCCCCGCGAGCGCTCGCGCCGGGCGTCCCCCGCGACCTGGAGACGATCGTCCTGAAGGCGCTGGAGAAGGCCCCGGCCCGCCGCTACGCCTCGGCCGAAGCCCTGGCCGACGACCTCCGGCGCTGGCTCGACGGCTTCCCGATCCGCGCCCGGCCGATCTCGCGCGCCGGGAGGCTGGCGCGCTGGTGCCGCCGTCGACCGATCCCCGCGGCGCTCGCCGCGGCGCTCGCCGCCACGATGCTCGTCGCCCTCATCGGCCTGACCGCCCTCTGGCGACGCTCCGAACACCAGCGCGGCCGCGCCGAGGCCGCGCTGGCGCGGGCGCTCGACGGCGAAGCGACGGCCGACGCGGCGGTCGCCGACCTCGTGGCCCTGCTCCGCGGGGCCGTCGAGGCCCCGGAGCGGTTCTCCAGCGAACGCACCGGCGACGCGACGTCGGCCGTGCTCGCGCTCGCGGCCAAGCTCCGACGCACGCCCGAGCTGGCCGCGCGCCACGCCGTCGCCATCGCCCGGCTGGAGCTGCGCCTCGTCGGCTACCGCCTCCGCGCCGGCGACCGCGACGGCGTCCGCAGGCTTCTCGACGACGGCCTCCTCCTGCTCGACGCCCGCCCCGATCGGCCGGCGGCCGACGCCGACGCCGACGTCGCTCGGGCCGAGATTCTCCTCCGGCGCGGCGATGTCGCCCTGCAATTCGCCCACCCGGCCGAGGCCGCCGAGGACGTCCGCCGCGCCGAGCGGGCCCTGGCCCCCCACGCGGGCGACCCGCGTGCGCTTGACGCGTTCGTGGCCCTCCGCTCCACGCACGACGCCCTGGCGAACGCGATGGCCGCGTCGGCAGGCCCCGACGCCGGACGTCGCGCATCCCTCGCCGACGCCGAGATGTTCCGCGAGTGGGCTCGACGATCCGGCGATCCCACCCTCCGCCTGCTCGCGGCGATCGCCCGCCAGGGGGCGGAGCCGGCGCCCGGGGCGGAGCGGGCCACGTCCACCGACGACGTCTGGCGGGAGTTCGACCGGCTCCCCGACGACGCCCCGATCCCCCACGGCCTGGTGGTCCTCCTGGCCGACCTGGCGGCCCGGGGGCTTTGCGAGTCCGCGACGGCCGACGCAATGGCGGGGCGCGACGCCGAGGCGACCGCCCGTCGCGTGCTGGCCCAGCTCGACGCCCAGTTCGCCCGGCGGCTCCCCTCGACGTTCCGGCCCGAGGTCCTCGAGCGGCTCAGCCAGCTCGGCTGCACTCGCGCGTTCGAGGATCGGCGCGACGGTCGGCTCGAAGAATCCCGACGCGACGCGAGCTGGATGATCGCCCTGGCCCGCGCCCTGACGGCCCGCGACGCCGACTCCGTCGGCGCCCACCTGATGCTGAGCCGGGCCCTGGAGCAAGAGGCCAAGAACGCCTGGGCCGTCCCCGACCTTCGGGCCGTCGAACGTTCCCTCCGCGCCGCCCTGACCGAGGCCGCCGCCGCGTTCGAACTCGCCCCCGACGACGAGACCTGCCGGCTCCATCTCGCCGGCCTCCGCGAGAAATTCGTCCGACTCGTCGCCGCGGAACCCGATCGCTGAGCGACCGTCGCGGGAAGGAACGGACGGAGCGGACGACGTCTTTCCGGCCTGATGGGCCAGGCTCTCAGACGTCGAGGGCCGGGACGGAGGGACGATGAACCCGCTCGTCCGGGGGCCTTCGCCGTCGTCGATCAGATCGGATCAGCTCAGAGCGCCGGGCCGCGTCGGGCTTCGCCGAGGGAGCGGTTGTGGATCCAGGAGAAGGACGAGACGGGCCCCTCCATCGGCTTTCCTTCGCGATCGTCGGCGAGGCGTTCGTAGCGCTCGGGCTGCTTGCAGAGGTAGTCCTGCACCTTGGCGGCCTTGCCGGAGAACGAGCGGTTCCCCAGGTCCCAGGCGGCGTTCAGGTGGCGGATCACCGACGCGTAGTCGCGCGAGGTGTAGATGCCGGTGCTCTGGACCACCTCGCCGTAGTGCTGGAAGAGGTCCGGGTCGCGACCGTCGGTCATCCGGCTCCCGGGCATGGTGACGATCCGCTTGAGGACCGCGCGATAGCACATCAGCGCCGTCTCCGGGTCGCGCTCGAACAGCTCGGCGACCATGCGGGTGTAGAAGACCTCGTGGCGGGTCTCGTCGGCGGCGATCTTGCGGCAGATCTTCGCCAGATTCGGCTCGCCCTGTTCGGCGGCCCGCTTGCCCAGGTTCCCGTGGGTGATCCGGGTCGCCCGCTCCTGGAACGAGGCGTAGATCAGCCCCTCATAAGGATGGGTCTCGTGACCGGGGGCGAAGCCGTTGCGGATCAGGTTGTGGATCGTCACCTCGACCGCCCGCATGTCGACCCGGCCGGTGAGCCGCAGGTAGGCGTTGAGCAGGTCGCCGTGGCGGTTCTCCTCGGCGGTCCAGCCCCGCAGCCAGCAGGCCCAGGGGTCCTCGCCCGCGCCCGTCGGGTCCTTGGCGATGTGCTCCAGGGAGACGGCGTAGTTCGGCAGCGCCTCCTCGGTCACCATGTTGCCGACCAGGACGACGAGCAACTCGTCGGGGATCGCCCGCGCGGCCTCGCGGAAATCGCGCAGGCGATCGGCCCAATCCTCGGCGGTCAGGTCGGGCAGATAGTCCGTCGGCTGCCAGATCTGATCGACCGGGGTCAGCAGGGACAGGTGTTCCGCGACATGGCCTTCCAAACTCTCGATCATATCCACGGAACGACACCCCAACGATCCTTGACGACGAAACCGATCGCATCCCGCAAAGTCGACACTACCGGAAATCGACCCGGCTGCCTACGCGGGAAGCGCGCCCGTCCGGTCGCGGGACCGCCCCCGCCGACCGCCCCGCCGTCTCAACGCTCGTAGACGCAGCCGCGACGAGGCGTCGACGGGATCGACCAGGGCCGACGCGCCGGAGCGCAGCCGTCTGGCTTCATTCGACTTACGTCCACGACGCCCGAGAGTTCCGGCGCGTGGACGACTCCCTGGTCGCGGGAGGACGCCGCGCCCGAGCCGGAGGCGGGGGCTCGGACGCGGCGTCGCGGGGCGTGGACCGGAAAACGGACTTCAACCGGTTCGACGGGGGCTCGATGCGAACGCCGGGGCGATCGGGACGGCGAAGTCGGCGCGGAGGGGGGCCTCGACGGCCTCGAAGTCGGCGAACCGCATCCGGAGGCTTTCGTGCCGGGTGTGGCCGGCGAAGGCGATCTCCGGTTGCAGGGCGAGCGAGGCGTCCAGGACCGTCGTGATCCCGTACATCCGGCCGAACGGGGGGAGGGCCCCGGGCTCGCAGTTGGGGAAGCGGCGGACGACCTCGTCGATCGTCGCCAGGCGGACCTCGGACGGGTCGCGCAGGAGCGCCTCGGCCAGCCTGGCCACGTCGATCCGCGAGGTGGCCGGCAGGACCGCCAGCCAGTCCTCGACGCCGACCCGGACCAGCACCGCCTTGGCGACCGCCCGCCCCGAGACGTGCAGCCGACTCGCCAGCCGTTCCGCCGACGAGGCCGGGGCGTGCGGGAGTGGTTTGAACCAGACGTGGCGACTGCGGAGATACTCGGTGAGATACATCGGTGTGCCTCCATAAGAAGTGTCGTCGCCGGAAGTATAGGGCCGCCTCGACCGGCCGACGACCGCATCCTAGACTTTTCGAGACCCGAATCTTCGGCACAATCGCCACAAGCCTCCCAAAGCCTCAAGCCATCCCTGATTGAAAGTCCGGCGACGAATCCAACAAAGGGTTTCGAACCATTCGGCGTCGAATTCGTCTTGGGAATAGGGGGGAAACCTCCTATCATGGTGAAGGGGCTCGCGGCGAGTGAGATGATCGCCGTGGCGCCCCAGGACGGCACGGGCGCACCGGGGAGACCCGGCGGGCGCGGACCGGTTCTGGGGGACTTGCCGCGGAGGAAAGTCCGGACTCCACAGGGCTCGGTGGTGGGTAACGCCCACCGTCCGGGGCGTTCGCGCTTCGGATAGGGAAAGTGCCACAGAAAGTAAACCGCCTCGGTGGAGGGATTCACGTCCTGAAACCGCGGTAAGGGTGAAACGGTGAGGTAAGAGCTCACCAGCAGGCCGGGTGACCGGTCTGGCTCGGCAAACCCCACCGGGAGCAAGGCCAAATAGGGGAGCAGCGGGAACAGCGTGGGCGTCGAAGGGCCGGGCGACCGGACCTCGCGAGCCTTCGTCCCGCACGGGTCGGCCCGATCCGTCATCGACTCCCGGGTAGGTCGCTTGAGGCGTCGGGAGACCGGCGTCCCAGAGAAATGATCATCCGAGGTCCGAACGGGCGGCTTGCCGTCCCCACGACCTTCGACAGAATCCGGCTTACGCCGCCCGCCGCGACCCCCTCTCACCTCTTCTTTCTCTCCCCCGCCCGTTCCCGACCGGCCGGGGAGTCGACGCACATCGAATCGAAACGAATCGAGTTGACGACCCGGCCCCTCGCGATGGCCTCGATGGTCGCCCGCCGGCGCCTTATCATGGCGGACGAATCGAACCGCCCGGGCCATGTCGCGCGGGCGCCGAATCCTCGGGAGGATCGCCCATGCGGAGTCTCCGGAACGCGTCGGTCGTCGCCCTGATCTTCGGGGCGTGGGGGGCGTCGGCCTTGGGGCAGCCGGCCTCGGAGTCGAAGGAGATCATCAAGGACGCCGCCGACCTCCGCGCCCGGATGGCGACGGAGTTGAATGCCACGAAGCCCGATTTCGTCGTCTTCGTCCCCAGGGTCCGCGACGGCGAGATCGCCGACACGGGGAACGAGCACTTCCTGGTCTTCGACGGCCCGGACGGCTCCTTGATGGCCGTGTGGACGCAAAGTTCGGTCGAGAACTACTCGGCCGCGATGCCCGCGGACCAGCACATCGCCTTCGCCCGCAGCGACGACGAGGGGAAGTCCTGGAGCCCTCCCCGGATCGTGGCCGGCCCGAAGAAGCCCGGCGACGGCCACATGGCGAGTTGGGGCTACCCGCTCGTCTCGAAGACCGGACGCATCTACGTGTTGTACAGCCAGCACATCGGCAAGTTCGACACATTCTTCCACCACACCGGCCGGCTCCGCGGCGTCTTCAGCGACGACGCCGGCGCGACGTGGTCGGAGCCCCAGGACGTGCCGGTCGCGCGGAGCGTCCACGACAACCCCGACCCGACGATGCCGCCGAACATGCTCTGCTGGCAGAAGCCCCTGCGGCTCGCCGAGGGGGGCAAGTACCTCGCCGGCTTCACCCGGTGGACCAGCTACGCCGTCATCCCGAACCCGATCAAGGACTGGCGCGCGGCCGATTCCCGCGTCGAGTTCATGCGCTTCGAGAACGTCGACGAGTCGCCCGAGCCGCGCGACCTCAGGATCTCCTGGTTCGCCTCGAACGAGAAGGCCCTGACGGTCCCGTTCCCGGGCCACCCCGCGCGGAGCACCTGCCAGGAGCCCTCGATCCTGAAGCTCCCTGACGGCCGCCTGTTCGTGGTGATGCGGACGGCCGCCGGCAGCCCTTTCTGGTCGGTGAGCGCCGACGGCGGCGAGACCTGGACGACGCCCCGCGTCCTGCTGCGCAAAGACGGCGGCGCCCCGCTGCTCCACCCTCTCTCCCCCTGCCCGATCTATGACGTGGGGGGCGAGGCGGCCGGCAGCGGCCGATACGCGTTCTTCCTCCACAACCACGACGGCCACTACAAGGGCTTCGGCCCCGCGGACACCGGCCGGCACCGTCGGCCGATCCACCTGGCCGCCGGTCGATTCCAGCCCGGGGCCGACCAGCCGGTCTGGTTCGACGAGCCCCGCCTCTTCATGGACCACGACGGCGTCGCCCTGGGCAAGCCGGGGACGCCCGGTCGGCTCGACCTGGCCCTCTACGCCAGCTCCACCGTCCGCGACGGCCGCGCCGTGCTCTGGTATCCCGACCGCAAGTTCTTCCTGCTGGGCCGGGTCATCGGCCCGGAGTGGGTCGCGCCGGCGCTGTGAACACGGGCGGCTCGGGGACGGCCGGGACGATCATCCGGGGGTCGATCCCCGGCCGGGCCTGGTGGATCATCGCCTCGTCGATCCCCGGCCTCGCCGGGACGATCATCCGGGGGTCGATCCCCTCCCCTCGCGTCATCCTGAGCTGCGGGCTCCGGAACGGCGCCGCGATCCGGTACGCCGCCGGCCAGATCCTGCGCGGGCTTTCGCTACGGCTCGATCGATCGAGCGCGAACGTCGCCCCGAGCATGGCGAGCAGGAGGAGCGTGCCGACCCGGACGAACGCGGGCCGCATGCCCAGACGGATCGGCCCCCGGTCGGTCGTCGCCCCCTGCTTGATGTCGTCCCGGAAATCCGGGTCGGTCCATCGAGTCGTCATGGCGTCCTCCGCATGCGAGATTACGGGACGAGACCGAAACCGTCGACCGGATCGTCCCATCGATGCGAGATCACCGCTCAATTCGATATAATAGCGAATCCCGCCTCCGCATCAATAAATCTTCCTGCGAGGCTTGCGTCACCGGACGATTGACGAGGGGAGCGGTTCCAGGCTGACCACGGCGTCGAGGGGGATGCGGGCGATCCCGGCGGGGCGGCCGGCCTCGGGTTCGGGTTGAAGGGTCAGGCCGAGTTCCAGGTCGACGTCGACGAGGAGGCCGGCGAGGGCGCCCGTCGCGGTCGTGATCCGGACGGGGCGGCCGAGGTGCTCGCAGAGGGCCCGCCAGGCGGGGGAGAGGGCCGAGGGGCCTTCGCGGAGGATGGCGTCGTACCAGCGGTCGAGGCGGCGGATCAGGTCGCGGGCCAGGTCCGAGCGGTCGAAGTCGCGACCGGCCAGGATGCGGAGCGACGTGGCCTTGTCGCGAAGCTCCGGGGGGAACGCCTCAACGGCGACGTTCACGTTCAGGCCGATGCCGACGACCACGGCGGTCCCGGCCCCGTCGGACACGGTCGGCCGGATCGCCCGCTCGACGAGGACGCCGCACACCTTGCGGCCGTCCACGCGGACGTCGTTGGGCCACTTGATGCGGGCCTCGCGCCCGGTGCGGGCGGCGACCAGCTCGGCGACGGCGATCGAGCCCACGATCGTCAGCCAGGCGACTCCCGAGGTCGAATCCTTCCCCAGCGGCGCCAGGCCTGCGGGGGGGAACAGCAGGACCGACATCAGCAAGCTGGACCGCGCGGGGGCGACGAACGAACGGCCCCGGCGGCCCCGGCCCGAGGTCTGCTCCTCGGCCATCACCACCAGGCCGTCGTTGGCGAGCGACTCGGCCCCCCGCGCGGCGGCGTCGTTGGTGCTGCCGAGGCGGCTCCACACGGCCAGTCGACGGCCGATCCGCGACGTCCCCAGCGCGTGCTCGATCTGGTCCGGGCAGAGCCGTGGCGACGGCCCCCGATAGGCGACGGCGCCGTCGGCCCGGCGGTCGAGCGCGAAGCCGAACGCCGCCAGCGCGTCGAGATCGGCGGCGACGGCGGCGGGGTCGCCGGGAAGGTCCGCGAGGGGGACGAATCCGGCCGACTCGCGGAGCCGATCCAGCAGCGGCGCGTTCAGGGCCGGCGGGGCGGGGTCGGCCCACGTCGACCGCGGCGTCGAGTCGCTCATGGGGTTTCGGCGGAGACGTCGAAGGCCACGTCCAGGGCGATCGCCGAATGCGTCAGGGCCCCCACGCTGATCCGGTCGACCCCGGTTCCCGCCAGCCCCGCGATCGTGGCCAGCGTCACGCCGCCGGAGGATTCCAGCAGCACGCCCGGCGCACGCTCGTCGCGGCGGCGGACGGCTTCCACCAGGGCGGCGGGGCCCAGATTGTCGACCAGAACGATGTCGGGCCGGCATTGCAGGGCGACGTCGAACTGGTCGAGCGTGTCGACCTCGACCTCGATGGTCGTCCCCGCCGGCGCGGCGGCGCGGGCGGCGGCGACGGCGTGGGGGATCGGATCGGCGACGCCGTCGACCTTGAGCCAGGCCAGGTGGTTGTCCTTGATGAGGACCGCGTCGTACAGGCCGATGCGGTGGTTGCAGCCGCCGCCGCAGCGGACGGCGTACTTCTCCAGCGCCCGCCAGCCGGGGGTGGTCTTCCGGGTGTCGAGCACCTTCGCGGCGGTCCCCTCGACCTTGGCGACGAACCGCGCGGTCAGGGTGGCGACCCCGCTGAGGCGCTGGACGAAATCCAGGGCGGTCCGCTCCAGGGAGAGGATCGCGCGGAAGTCCCCGACCAGCTCGGCGACGACCTCGCCGGCCGCGATGCGGTCGCCGTCGACCTTGCGAGGCCGCCAGCCGTCGGCGATCTCGAACGCTTCAAGAAGCATGGCGACGATCGGCAGGCCGGAGATCACCCCCGGCGCCCTGGCCGTCAGCCGGGCCGAACCCCGAGCGTGGGGGGGGATGACCGCCTGAGTGGTCACGTCGCCGAGATCACCGAGGTCCTCGGCCAGGGCCATGCGGATGAGGGCTTCGGCGTTGCGCCGCTCGGCGTCGCCGAAGCCGGGGGCCGGGTGGGTCATCGCTCGTCCTTCCTCCGTCGCGTCGCGTCGTTTCATCTCGATCCGGTCGTCACTCGTCGGGATCGGCCGCCTTCGCGACGGGCTCGGGCCTCCCCTTCGCCAGGCCGGAGGAGATGGGCGAGGGGAGCACGGGGGTCTCCATCTCGACCCGATCTCCGATCGTCTCCCCGCGCACGAGCTTGGCCGCGACGTTCACCCCCTTGCGAACGAGGCGGTCCGAGGAGTAGACGCCGATCGCGGCGAATTCGCCCACCTGCGTCTGCGACTTGGCGTTCGACTCGTCGGCGCTGTAGCCGGCGACGACGTAAGGGCGGCCGTCCTTGGCGGCATCGCCGGCGACGTCCTCGGCCACGTCCACGCCGAAGCCGTCGGCCCCCAGGACCAGCGTCGTCTTGGGGTGGGCCTTCAGGTAGTCGAGCAGCACGGCCCGGGCCGCCTCCAGATCGCGAGCGAAGCGGACCTCGCCGACCTCGGCCACGCCGGCGGCGGCGAGGGCCTCCTTCAGCGCGACCAGGCGTTCGCCGATCGTCGGGTCGCTCGGGGTCTCGGCGAGGATCGCGGCACCCGCCTTGGGATCGACCTTGCCGTTGCCGGCGTTGCGCATGGCCAGCTCGACGATCCGGTCGGCCGATTCGCGGAACGGCTTCGGCGCGACGACGATCTCACGCCCCGGCCCCCCCGCCGATTCGCCCAGCGAGCGGCCCAGGGCCACGACCGGGATCCCCTTCGCCCGCGCCTCGCCCGCGGCGCGGTTCAGTTCCGCGTCGGGCTCGGCGGGGGCCTCGATGATCAGGGCCGGCGGCTCCCGAAGGATCGCCTGCCGCACCAGGTCCGCCTGGACGCCCACCGAGGCGTCGGCCACCTGGATCCGGCTCGTGTCCAGCCCCGCCTGGATTCGCGCGGCATTCCTCACGTAGTCCATGTCGGCGGCGGGCTTTGGCGAGGGGACCAGCTCCAGGGTCCTGACGCCCTTGCCCGACGCGACGACCGTCGACCGGCCCAGCCCCGAGGCGCTCGGCGGCTTCGGCCCTTCGCAGCCCGACGCGACCAGCCAGAAAGCCGCCCCAACCAGCCCGACCAGACGACCGCGAAGGCCCGTCCCAGCGAATCCGAAGCGCGTCATGAGTTCCGAATTCCTCCGTTGAGACACCGTTTTCAATCGTCCGTAGTGTATCCCAAGCCACCCCGCGCGCACATGGGGCGGAAAAGTCGAATCCATCGATCCCCAGGCCCTTCGCTTTCGCCGTGCGACGGCGGATCTGGGGAGAGGCCTCGCCTGGGAAATCCGCGGCCGGACGCGACCTCGCGGACAGGGAGGCGACGTCCTGAATTTCCGACGATTCGACGCCTCCTCGCGACATTCCAGGCGATCCGGTGAGAAAACTCGGCGGATTTCGGGGAGACGCAGAGTGAATCCACGCAAACATCGCGTTCTGCGGACTAGCTTGACACATGAGCTTGGCAGGATTGTAAAACCTGGTAGAACGCAGGCTGATCGAGGTTCCCCTCCGTCGGACGTCGCAGACGCCGCGATGGGCGGGCGAGCCGCGAGGATCCAGGCCCGCATCGGCCCCGATGAACGTCGGCCGAGGGCCCGGAGACACGAGCTTCCGCGTGATTTCCAGCGGACCCGGCGACGCACGCCGGAATCGCCGCCGCGAATCGCCGCCGGCCGGTCGCGCTTTCGTCCTGGAGCGGTGGTGCGCGAAGGTCGTGTCAATCGAACAGGTCGGACCTCAAGGATGAATCACGCGTTCGGCATCGGACGCAGGCGCCGATCGAGGAGTTGCAACAGATGGGTTTCGTCGTCCCTCCGTCGAAGTGGGAAGTTCAGCACGCGAAACAGATTTTCGCGGCCCAGGCCTATCAGTCCGCGAACAACGGGCAACTGCCGGATACGAACGCGTGGCGGGCGCTGGAGTTCCGACACAGCCTGAATCCGGGCCGCTTCAATTTCTACCACCCCAACGTGGGCCGTCTGATCGAGCTCGGGGGGGCGCCCATGCCGCCGTCCCCGCCCGCCCAGCAGGGCGTCAAGGATTGGGAAGGGCACATGCGCGGGCCGGAGGCGACGACCCCCGTCGTCCCGACCCCGGCCGACCCGCAGGTGCTCATCCCGCCGACGATCATCCCGCCGGTCGTCCCGCCGCCGATCGTCACGCCGCCGATCGTCACGCCGCCGGTCGTCCCGCCGCTGAACCCTCCCGCGGGCCAGGGCGGAACGACCCCTCCCGGCCCGACCGGCCCGCAGGCCGTCGTGCCCGAGCCCGCCACGTTCCTGATGTTCGCCGTGGCCATCCTGACCGTGGGCCTGTTCTTCCAGCGGGCCCGCCGCCGCCCGCGTTGACGCCGGGCGACGCGCCGCGCGGCGATCGAGGACCGTCCTTGTCGCCGGCGGCGCGGAGTAGTACGTTCGTTGCGGCGGCTCTCATGTCGATCGTCGCACGCAACGGACGGCCATGTCAGGATTTACGGAACATATATCCAGGTCCCCGGGCCGGCGTCCCGGGTTCTGGTCGACCTCCGATCGCGTCGTCCTGACGGTCGTTGTCGTGGTCGCGGGCCTGGCCATGCTGGCCCTCGCCCCCGCGCGACGCCCCGAGGACGCCCCCGCCCCGCCCCCCGCGCCGAGGCTCGTCCTGGACCTCGAAACGGCCCCGGTCGAGGTCCTCTCCGCGCTCCCCGGCATCGGCCCGGCCCTCGCCCGCGAGATCGACGCCCGCCGCGCCGAGGCCCCGTTCCTCAGCCTCTCCGACCTCGGCCGACGCGCCCGAGGCGTCGGCCCGACCACCCTCGCCCGGATCGCCCCCCACCTCCGCTTCCCCCCGCGGTCGCCGCCCGCCCCCGCGAAGTTCCGCCCCCGGCCCGCTGACTGACGGGCCGATCTCAACCTGTGCGGTTTCGAGACCGCAAGATTGCCTGGCTTCTCGACCACTCGATGCCTGCACGTTCGCTTGCTAAAACCTACCGGCGGCGAGCGGTGCCGTCGCGATCATGGGGTCGTTCGGAGTTAACGCGACGCGGTTATCCCCGTTCCTTTAATAGTCAGGGGAACGACGACCTCCGGCATTTTTGGGTGATTCGTGGTGAACACCAGGCGACGTGTCGTTGTCTCGCTTGAAGAGCCTCGCCACAAGACCCGAAAAGCTGAGTCGTCCTCTCCGGCTAGGGGCCTCACCTCAAGAGAATCGCCCGAATTCTTCGGAGGCTTCACGCTCAGGCTAAAACCCTCATTCAGCGATTTGAGCCGGACGACGAACTCAGGAGAAGGCTCTCCCGGTGCGGAACTCGCGTAGAGGACGGGCGGTATGGCGAAAACGGCCGACCGGAACACCGCCTGCACCTTCACCTCGTGGGGCGGTTGCCCGGGAGGGCTGAACTTGACGACGCCCGCGTAAGTACCCGGCGAGTCCGGAACCTCCAGATCGACCGAAAACTCATATTTCCTAAAAGCCAGGTCACCTACAATCTTTTCCTCGACCATTCCACCATCGAGAGAGAGTTCCTGGGAGGATTGGGGGACCGAAAGCCAGGGAGCATCTTTTGCATTCTCCGTAGCCACGATCCAGAATGTTTGCCGAGCCGGTCTCTCGAACACCTCGCCGAAGTGGACCGGACCCGAGTCCTTGGCAACGAAAGGCGGCGCGGCGTTGCCGACCATCGTGAGGTCCAGAATCACCGATTTCCCGTTCGGGTCATCTGTCTGGACCTCAGCCCTCACGGTCTTCTCGCCGCTTGGAGGAGGAGTGCCTTGAATGGTTATCACGGCCTCTTCTCCGGGCTTGATGCATTTGGGCGAGATGGACGCCAGGCTACAGCCGCAGGTGGTGGAGGTTCGCCCGAAGGTCAGTGGCCGCGATCCCGAATTTGAGACCCTGTAGAAGGCGACGATCGTTCGATTCCCTTCGGGGGCGATCATGCGTTGCGAGTTTGGTGCCACTGAAAAGGCGGAAGCATGCTCCTGCGGGCTGAAACGGTTCAGTGCGAACGACAAGGCGGTCGCTGCTGCCGCGGTCAAGAAGAGCATGACTCGGAGGCGCGTCGGCTGAATCATTGATGCTGCCCTTCTCCAGATGCGATATCGTTGGCGCCACGAGTGCCTAACGCCCGCCATACGTTCGGTTGTATAGAACTGGACATGAATCTCACGGAGCCGTCGGCCATCATCGCCTGGACGCCGGAAGGATGGTTGCTCCTCGCTCCGATCAGTCCGCTGATTGGGTTTCCCGACGGCAGCACACAGTCCGGATCTGGGGCGTTCGGCGAGATGACGTGGTTGTAGCAGGTATGTCCAAGCGTGCCGATGAACCAACTCAGCCCCGACGTCGTGTAGAAACCGCTTGCCGCATCTCGTCGGTCGCGGCATTTGCTCAACGATTCCTCGGCGCTGAACGGTAGACCGGCTCCTCCCTTGAACATGGCCGTCCTGGGGTTCGGCCTGGCTCCGCCCGCGGTCCCCCTCAGCTTCTCGCCCAGCATGATCGTCTGGCTCAACCCGTCGGACGTCGCGGAGGGCGGCGAACAGCGATAGCTCATGATCGGCCCGTTGAAAGGCGAGTCCAGGAGCGTCGGCCAGCGGTCGATGCCGAGATTGACCCGATAATTCACTCCGCCGCCCCAGCCGGACGCGCCGCCCCCGGCGTCCGACGGGCAGAGCGCGACGCCCAAACGTGTGGACATGACCGTGAAGTTGGGGTTCGATCCAAGTCCATCGGGCGGTGGTTCGAGGTAGTAGTCTTCGACGGAAGCGTCGAAATTAAGCTGGTCGTACAGAGCTCGTTCGTCCAGGTTCGGAAGCACCTGCGTGAGAACTGAATACTGTTTCATGTAATAGGGATTGAGGCCCTCGAAATTGGGCATCCCGCACGCGGAAGGGAAAACGGAGTACGTTGCATTGTATCCGTGTAATGCAAGGCCGAGCTGCCTCAAGTTATTGCCGCACGTCGCTCGCCTGGCGGCTTCCCGAGCAGCCTGGACAGCGGGTATGGTGATCGATGCAACAAGGCCAATGATGCCGACGACGACGAGCAGTTCGACGAGGGTATAGCCCGAGCGACGACTAAACAAGTGCCAGTCGGTTCGACTTACATAAGGAATCCGGGTCTTTAAAGAGCCCGTCATAAATTGGCTCAAAAAGTCAGACATCAAGACCGCACTCCAGAAAAGGGAGGCGTGGAAGTCGGCGAGAGCCTTCGTCGAGGTCGCCGACTTCCACGCCTCTGTCTCGCCCCCTTCAGGATCCACTCATGCACTTCGTATAGACCTGAGAGCAGTGGATAGGCTCGTTATCAGGCGTCCTGAGTGAGACTCCGGTTGCGCATCCATGCTGGAATCCGCACGGATACGCACCCGCTGGCGCGTTGTCCGGCGTCAGGTCCAGGCAAGACCCCAGCGATGGACCGAGGCACTGCTGAGGATCTGTACCCGTGTCACAGTAGTAATTCGTATCGCTTTTCGGCTCTGGACAGAAAGCCGTGTCGGTCGGCTCGGGGCACCTCGTGCCGCCGGGCCCGCAATACGAGTAGGGGGTGGCGTCGCCGGCATGGGACCTGCTTGCGACGACCGCCACGCCGAGCAGGAGAGTAGCGAGAGCCATTTTGGAAATCGTCGCCAGGAAGCGATTGATTCTCATGCTGTGCTTCTCCTAATAGGACTCTTAAACAATGAAGTGGGAATGCCTCTTTGATGCGGACCGAATGAACGCCATCGATTGACGTTCAACGCCGCAATCGGCGTTTTTGACCGATGCTCCGTTGTGGCCGAGTGGTTGCTCTGCACGGCGATCTTCGCCCCAAAGCTGGTGCTCTTGGAGTTTGAGACGCCGTCCGCGAGATCAAGCCGATTTGCGAGCGACTTTCAAGAGACCCGCGACGAGCAGAATCCCAAGTGAGCCGGCCGCCGTCATCCATCCTAGTTGAATGCCTGCCGGGTCCGCCGACGCGACAAGCGAATCAGCATTCCGGCTGGGCCCTTCAGGAACCCGATCCGTGCCGGGGGTGGTGGTACTCCTCACCTCAAGCTGCCTGCGAGACGCAAGAGTTCCCTGCCAGATGTACTGCTTGTCGGAAATCACGTCCGTAACCCACGCATCCTTTGTGATGGCGAGGGGCTTGAATCGGGAGGGCGGGATGTCTCGATTGATCTTCAGGTTGGACACGACGAAATGCATCTCGGTGGGCCGACCTGCGACGAGCGCCGTCCAGGTGCCTTCTTCGGGGAACCAACGGCCATTATCTCTTTGGAACTTTGTGACGACCCATTTCATTCCGTCGTCGTTGAGAAGCTCGACCCGCTTTGCCAACCAGTCATGATCGGGGTCGAGCAGACAACGAACGCTCGAGTACTTGTTGATTGGAAAGGTCGCTTCGATGCATTTAGCGTCTCCATCTTCGACGCTGGCGAGTTTGATCGAATCCGTGAAGTGCTCGTGGATCGGCTTCGAGCCCGGTGTCGTGAGCCATGCTATTGGTGAGTTCGTCGTGTTTTCCAAGGCTCCATCGATCGAAGGCTGGCGGCTGATCTTGACGGTTGACATGACGTCGGGATGCCGATCGAAGAACTTATAGTCATGGCGTTTGTTCCCATCCTCGATAAGGCGAGCGATCTCGACCCGACGTGCATCGCTCAGGATGCTTGCGACTCGATACGAAGTCAGGCCGCCCTTCGATCTCGAGGTCTCGTAGACGAAGTACGCCGGCTTGAATTTGCCGGGGCGTTCCGGGTCTGGCATATACTCGTGGCAAGTATGCTCAACGGTGGCGATGGAATCCCATTGGGATTTGAGAATGGACCTCAACTCAGGGATGCTCGGAATCTCGGCGCGGCAAGTCTGAGGTGCGGCGGGGGCTAGCAGCAAGACGGTCCCTAGCCCGAGTGCGCATCGATGAAACATCTTCGGCGTCTCCACGCTGCCCGGCTCACATATCCTTCTCATGAGTCGCATCAGCGGAACCATGATTCATGGAATCCAATCGCGGGTTGGGCGATTATGGAAATCGATTTGAAGGGTGTCAAGTTTTTTCCGCTCCCTGCTTGTCTTAGAAGCTCTGCCAAAACCTGTCTGTATTAGGTGTCACCGTCATGCAGGAGGCGAAAGCAGATCACGCACACCGCCAGGGTGTTCCAGGCATCCTGAAGGACGGGCGAGCGGTCGTAGCGGATACGCATACGCCTCAGCCCCTTGAGCCAGGCGATGGTCCTTTCCACCACCCAGCGGATCTTGCCCAACCCGCTGCCGTGCGGGGTCTTCCTCCGGGCGATCTGCGGCTCGATCCCCAGCCAGGCCAGCAATCGGCGGGTGCCGTCGCTGTCATAGCCCCGGTCGGCGTACAGCTCGTCGGGCAACTCCTTCGGGCGGCCCGGCTTGCCGCCGACCCTCGGGAAATCCATCACCAGCGGGATGATCTGCCTATGATCGCTGGCGTTGGCCCCGGCCGTCCGGATGGCCAGCGGCGCCCCGTGCCGGTCGACCAGCAACGTGTGTTTCGTGCCCTTTTTCCTGCGGTCCACGGGGCTGGGCCCGGTCGACGCACCGCCGCCGAAGGCCCTCACCATGACGGCGTCGACGATGACCAGGTCGGGGTCGAGCTTGTCGGCTTGATGAAGCAAGCGGAGCAGGTCGGCGTGGAGGCGGTCCCAGCAGCCCATCTCCTCCCAGAGTTGGAGGAAGCGGTGGGCGGAGCGGCCCGAGCAGCCCAACTCGCCCGGCACGTCTTCCCAGCGGCAGCCGGTGGTCAGGACGAACCACAGTGCTCTGACGATGCTTCGATTGTCGATCGGCGGTCGCCCGCCGGAGGGGTTGGCGGTTCGCTCGGGCGGGAGGTGATGTGCCGCCAGATCGAAGAACGCATCCGGCATCCGGGAAGCGGCCATGACAGAGTGCCTCCTTTGCGGAGCAACATCTGTCAGCCTTCAAGCGGCGTGCCGACGTAGGTTTTGGCAGAGCTTCTTATTTGGGCGTTGGCCGAGCACGCAAGCCGCGTGTTCCAAGAATTTTGGGAATTGAGGGCGAGGAGCGTCCGTTGATCTCTCGAGACCTGGCGGACGGCGGCCTCGTCTCGCGCCGGGGCGGATGGTGAGGAACTCGCTCCGGGTGGCCACGCAGCGTCTCGCGGTGGGTCCGGCGGACTCGGCTCCGCAGGGACGACCAGCCTGAACGCCGGTCATGGAGGCTCGACCGACGGTCCCCCGCGCGACGCCTCCTCCCGGCCGGTCGAGACTTTCCGGCGGCTCGTCGGTATACTTGGACGAAGTAGACCGACGTTCACCGGAAGCCCCCAGGCGCGACGAGACCCAGAACACGATGAGCGCATATCAGCTTGTCAGCCCTTATCAGCCGGCGGGCGACCAGCCGCAGGCGATCGAGCAACTCGTCCAGGGGCTTCGCGAGGGTCGGGGGGCGCAGACGTTGATGGGCGTCACCGGCTCGGGCAAGACGTTCACCATGGCGAACGTCATCGCCCAGTACGGCCGGCCGGCGCTGGTGATGTCGCACAACAAGACCCTGGCCGCCCAGCTCTACGCCGAGTTCAAGGAGTTCTTCCCCCATAACGCGGTCCGCTACTTCGTCAGCTATTACGACTATTACCAGCCCGAAGCCTACATCCCCCAGCGCGACATCTACATCGAGAAGGACGCCTCGATCAACGAGGAGATCGAGCGCCTCCGCCTGGCCTCCACCAGCGCCCTGGTGAGCCGTCCCGACGTGGTGGTGGTGGCGAGCGTGTCGTGCATCTACGGGTTGGGGTCGCCCGACGACTACCGCAAGATGATGGTCCGCCTGCAACTCGGCGACGTCATCGACCGCGACGAGCTGCTCCTGAAGTTCGTGGACATCCAGTACGACCGCAACGACGTCTCCTTCGAGCGCGGCCGGTTCCGCGTGCGGGGCGACGTGGTGGAGCTCTGGCCCGCCTACGAGGAGTTCGGCTACCGCATCGAGCTGTTCGGCGACGAGGTCGAGCGGATGGCCACGATCGACCCGCTGACCGGGACCGTCGTCGAGACCCATAAAGATCTCTACATCTACCCGGCCAAGCACTTCGTCCTCCCCGAGGAGCGCATCCAGGGCGCCGTCGACTCGATCGGCAAGGAGTTGGAGGAGCGGCTCCAGCAGTTCAAGGAGCAGGGCAAGCTGCTGGAGGCCCAGCGGCTCTCCGCCCGGACCCGGTACGACATGGAGATGCTCCTGGAGGTCGGCTACTGCTCCGGGATCGAGAACTACTCGCGGCACCTCTCGGGCCGGAATCCGGGCGAGACGCCGAACACGCTTTTGGACTTCTTCCCGCCCGACAGCCTGTTCATCCTGGACGAATCGCACGTCACCCTGCCCCAGATCCGGGGCATGTTCGCCGGCGACCACAGCCGCAAGCTGACGCTCGTCGACCACGGCTTCCGGCTCCCCAGCGCGCTGGACAACCGCCCCTTGCGGATCGACGAGTGGGAGGGGAAGCCGTCGCGACGGCTGTTCGTCTCGGCCACGCCGGCCGACTACGAGGTCGCGGCGTCCGGCGGCGAGGTCGTCGAGCAGGTCATCCGCCCCACCGGCCTGATCGACCCGATCGTCCGCGTCGAGCCGGCCCGGGGCCAGGTCCCGGCGCTGCTGGAAGAGGCCAGGAAGCGGGCCGCCAAGGGGGAGCGGGTGCTCGTCACCACCCTGACCAAGCGGCTGGCCGAGGACCTCACGCGATACCTGAAGGAGCAGGGCCTGCGCTGCAAGTGGCTGCACTCGGAGCTGGACGCCATCGAGCGGGTGACGATCCTCCGCGAGCTTCGCGAGGGGGCCTTCGACGTCCTGGTCGGCGTCAACCTGTTGCGCGAGGGGCTGGACCTGCCCGAGGTGTCGATGGTCTGCATCCTCGACGCCGACAAGGAGGGGTTCCTCCGCAGCGAGACCTCGCTGATCCAGACGATCGGTCGATCCGCCCGGCACGTCAACGCCGAGGTCGTCCTCTACGCCGACAAGATCACCGCCTCGATGCAGCGGGCGATGGACGAGACCGAGCGGCGTCGGGTGCTCCAGCTCGCCTACAACGCCGAGCACGGCATCACGCCGGAATCGATCGTCAAGGCGATCCGCAAGGGGATCGAGGAGGAGATCCACGCCCGGACCGTCGCCCGCGAGGCCGTCCACCGCGACGAGGCGACCGACGCCAGCGAGGAATACCTCTCCGCCCTGGAACTGGAGATGCTCGAAGCCGCCGAGAAGCTGGAATTCGAACGCGCCGCCGCCCTCCGCGACAAGATCCACCAGCTCCGATCCGCCCAGTCCGGCGGCCCCGCCCGCCCCGCCCCCACCCCCAGGGCCAGAGCGCCCGCGCCAAGGCGAAAGCCAAGGCCCGCGCGGGCAAGAAGCGGCAATGAGCCCGCGAGGCCGGACGGGCCGAAACGACGGCCGATCCGGGCGGCGCGACGACGGTCCGGGCGGGCCTCGCGAGGCGGCGGCGATCGCCTCGCCGGGAGGGCGGGGAAAAAATCGTGGACGAGGGAATTCGGACGTCTTGGTACGAGTCCCTCGGCGCTGGTAGACTCGCCGTCAAGATCACGCCAAACCGCCGCGCGGCCCCTTTTCCGCCGCGTTGCGTCGCCTTGCCTCGCCTTGCTAATCGTACGGAGAGAGACGTCCAGGATTCCGCCCGGCTCGCCTTGTCCGCCTGATGCGTCCCGACGGAGCCCTCTCCCATTCGCCACGGAGGCGTTGGGGCGGGGTTCCCCCCCATTGTTCGCCGCGACGCATCTCGGGCAAGAGCCGCCGACCGTTCCGACCAGGAGTCGCGCCATGGCCGACGCCCCCCCCTCGACGGCCTGCCGTCGTGTTCGTCGTCCGAAATCGGGCGAGCGTCTGGTTCGTTTCGCGATCGTGCTGCTGGTGGGAGGGGCCGCCGCGACGGCAACGTCGCGGGTCGGTGCGGGGCCGGACGTCTCGTCGCGACAACGTCAATCGGTGGGAGCCGCCGGCATGTGGGGACCTCATTCCGGGTCGTTGCTGACCGAATACTACGAAGCGTTCCTGCGCGATCGCGACCTCGCCCGCTTCCGCGAGCGGGTCACGGCCCGATACACGGAGGAAACGCTCTGCCGGGTCCTGGCGTCGTCGCCCCAGGTGACGGCCAGGCGCGGGGCCGTGCTCGCCCTGGGGGTGCTCGGCACCTTCGACGGCTGCAATTCCCTGCTCGGCCGCGCCCTCCGCGACGAGGACGGCGTCGTCCGCACGATGGCCGAGCGCGCCCTGTGGGTCATCTGGTTCCGGGCCGACGCCCCCGAGAACAACCAGGCCCTGGAGGACGTCCGCGCCCTGATCGCCGCCGAGCAATGCGACGAGGCCGTCGACCGGGCCACCCGGCTCCTGAGCCGCGCCCCCCGCTTCGCCGAAGCCTACAACCAGCGCGCCATCGCCTACTTCAAGCTGGGCCGCTTCGCCGACAGCGCCGAGGACTGCATCAAGACCCTGACCATCAACCCCTACCACGTCGGCGCCCTGGGGGGCCTGGCCCAGTGCCAGCTCGAACTCGACCAGCCCCGCGAGGCCCTCAAGACGCTTCGCCGCGGCCTCAAGATCCAGCCCCATAGCGAGGCGCTCAACGACCACGTCCGGCTGCTCGAAGCCCGGCTCGAATCCGACGGCCCCCGCTGACCCCGGTCGGCCGGGGCCGAAACCCGAGGCCGACGCCGGGCGCGGCCGATCCCTCGTCCTGAACTCCGGTCAGGCCTCGGGCTCGTCCTCGCGGGGCTGGTCTCGTTCAGGCCGTCGAGCGGTCGTCGGTCGTCGGAGCGACGGATGGTGGGGGCCGGCGAAGGCCGAGACCACCTCGGGAAGCGCGGCGAGGTGCAGGTGCACGAAGCTGCCGACGGCGTGGTGGCGGAAGTAGAAATCCCCCTCCCCCGAGAGCCGGCCGTAGCACGACGGGCATTCGAACGGGGTGGGGCTGAACTTCAGGTTCCATCGCCCGCTGCGATAGCCGCGCACCTCGGTCCCCTTGGGGCCGAGCCAGCTGTCCCGGCTGAGGATGCGGCTCACGGGTTCCGGGGGCCTGGGGGAGTCGGCCACTTCGGCCTCCACCGGCAGGATGCCCGCCCCCGGGATGCGATGGCCGTCGACGAGGATGGAGCGGCCCAGATAGGCGGCCCCTCCCCCCTCGGTGTAAATCCGCTGGCCCCGGCAGACGTGCTGCCGCAGCGACGCGATCATGCTGACGTTCGACGCCAGCGCGGCGGCGTGCACGTTCGCCAGGCCGCAGCCGATCATGACCAGGTCCACCCGCTCGGGCAGCGCCTCGTCGTTGAGCGGCGAGAACTCGACGAGTTCCGCCCCCAGGGCGGACAGGGCCTCGAACGTGTCCGGGAAGTAGCAGCCGAACGCCTCGTCGCGGGCATAGGCCACGCGGAACCCCGGCTCGCCGACGGATCCCCCGCGCCCGGGTCGCTCGACGTAGTCGGGATAGGGGTTGCTCAGCGACAGGGCCGAGATCGCCTTCAGGTCGGCGTGCTGCAGGAAGCTCGCGGCGAGGGCGTCCACCGCCTGGCGAGGAAACTCCCCCGGCGGCGCCGACTCGATCTCCCGGCGCGCCTCGGGGAGCAGCTCCACGGCCCCGACGACCGGCAGGCCGCTGGTGAGCCGGATCAGCCGACGGAAACGGTCCAGATCATCGGGAGACTCCAGGCCGTCGAGGACCACCGCCACGGCCCCGGGGCGGCTCCGGCAGGTGGAACGTGCCGTCGCGGGAGCCGGCCACCGAGACCACCGAGACCACCGGCAGCGCGAGCGCCGCGACCAGGGGCGCGAGGGCCCCCGGAGCCGGCTCCAGGCCGGTCTCGCAGACCACGCCGGCCCGTCGAGCCGCCCCTCCACCACGGCGAGATCCGCCTGACGGAGGCCGGCGACCAGGAGCGACCGGCAGATGTCGGGGGGCATCAGCCAGCTGTCGAGATGGCGGCCGGGCATCCCCGTCGCGTGCGCCACCGCCTCGGTAGCCGTCGGGCAGGCGCGGGTCCGAAAGTGCTGGATCCGCCAGCGCCTGGCCGTGAGGCCCGCGATCAGGGCGAGACCCGCGATCGAGGGGTCGGAGCCCGAGGTGGACGTCGCCAGGGCGATGCGGGGAACGGGCGTCGTCATTGTCGTTGTCGTTTCCGATCCACCACGCGCCGTCCGAGCGTTGCGACGCTCGACGCCGAATTACTACGGATTTTCCGACCCAAGGGAGGCTTGCCCATCCCATCGCGGACCCCGCCTCTGGGACCGGCGGACGCCGGACGGGAGGAGTCTTCGACGGCCGTCCCGCCGTCGAAGGCCGGGTCCATCAGGCCGTGCGCCGGCCCGTCCCAATGATAGGGCCGGCCGCGACGAGGTCAAGCTGGTAACGGGCGGTCGCGCGAGGGAGTTCCGGCGTCGATCCCCGCACGCGGGGGGCGGCGTTCCGACGCGGGCGGGGACCGCGACCGGGGATCTCGGCTTGCCGATCGGCCCGCCCACGGCTAGTCTACCCCCCGCTCTCGCCACGGATGCCGGCCGACGCAAGCCGAGACGAGACGAGCCGCGTCGCACACCCAGGATCAGTTCGGGAAGGATTCCGAGCGATGTCTCAATCCGAATCAGAGCGTCGGCCTCCACGGTTCGACGTCCGCGCGGCGACGGCCGCGGCCCTCATCCTCGGCGTCCTCGGCGGCGGCGGAGCCGAGCCCCAGCAGGCGGGCAAGCCCTCCGCCGACGGCCCGGCCCGCGAGGTCGAGATCGTCGACCCGACGCCCCGCGCCGGCAAGCCTTCCCCCACCGAGCCCACGCCCACGCCCGAGGCCGAGCCCAGGCCGGAACCGGCCGCGACGCCCGCCGTCGAGCCCGAGCCGCCCGCCGCCGCCAGGGACGAAGCCCCGGCCGCCGCCAAGCCCATCGACAAGCCTGTCGACAGGCCCGTCGCCGCGGGGCTGCTCCGGCCCGACGAGGCCGAGGCGCTGCTGGCCGACGCGACCGAACGGATCCAGGCGCTGACGCCCCCCGCCGACGGCTCGGCCAAGCCCGGCGCCGACCCCGCCGCCAAGCTCGCCGACAAGGCCCTGGCCGAGGTCCTCGAGGATCGCCGCCGACGGCTCGACGAGTACGCCAAGCTTGCCAAGGAACTGGCCGAGCTGACCGCCCCCGAGAACGCGCCCGAACGCCGGCTCGCCGACGCCAAGGCCGAGTTGGCCGACCTCCAGGCCCGGCTGGCCCAGCCGGTCGACTCTCTGCTGCCGGCCGCGTTCGCCCACTCGGGCGCGGTCGACCAGGCCGGGCGAGACCAGATGAAAGAGGCCATCGAGGGGCTCAAGAAGGACGTCAAGGACGACCAGGACAAGCTCGAATCGGGCGCCGCCGATCCGGAGAAGGAGGCCAAGATCCCGCTGGCCGCGCTCCGGGCCGATCGCGACCGGATCTCCCAGGCCCTCGCCGCCCTCAAGGCCCGCGAGGCCGCCCGCGCCGACGCCCCCCCCGCCAAGTCGGCCGCCGAGCGCAAGCTGTTCGACGAGCGCGGCGTCAACCTCCGCGTCGAGACGGCCGTCGAGACCGTCCGGTCCCAGGTCGTCGAGCGGAGGCTCGCCCAGACGGCCAAGCTGGCGGAGGTCGCCGGAGTCGACCGCCGCCGCTGGATCGCCCGCGTCCAGCTCGGCCGCAAGGTTCTGGAGCCGATGCAGGCCCGCTTCCGCCAACTCGCCGAGGCCGACGAGCGCGACCTCCAGCGCAAGGCCAGCGCCGAGCAGGCCAAGGCCGACCGCTCCATCGACCCCATCGAACGCTATCGGGCCGAGCGCCTGTCCGAGCTGCTCGACCTGGAGGCCGCGGCGATCAAGGCCGAGCAGGCCGCCACCGCCAGCGTCCCGCCCACGCTCGAGGAGATGCGCAGCCAGGCCAACATCGCCGAGGCCAACTTCGCCCGGATCAAGGGCCTCATCGAGGAGGGCCGGCTCAACCGCATCGACGTCCTCAGCATCAACGCCGATTATCGCCGGCTGGACCCCGAGCGGCGGCGGGTCCGTCGCGACGAGCGCGACGTGGTCGAGAAGCGCCTGCGCGACTACGCCAACATGCTCACCACCGTGGAACTCAGCCAGATCGAGGACCGCCTGCTCGACCAGATCGACCTCGACGACCTGCTGGACAAGCTCCCCCCCGGTCGCCGCCCGCAGGCCGTCGCCCTCTGGAAGGAGCTGGAGGAGCGGCACTCGACCATCCTGACCCGCCACCGGGAGGCCCTGGCGGCCCTGGTCCGCAGCGAGACCGAGATCCTCGACCAGGTCGACCGCCGCCTGGCGATCCTGGACGACGAGTCGAGCTTCATCCGCACCCACATGTTCTGGGTCCGCGACCAGGACCCGATCAGCCTGACGACCGTCGGCATGGCCGCCGGGGAACTCCGGCGGCTGACCCGGGTCTCGCTCGGCCTGACCCGCCAGGCGCTCCAGCCGTCGGGCTGGAAGCCTTCCTCGCCCGAGTTCCTGGCCGCCTCGGCCGTCATCGTCGTGCTTCCCCTGGGGGTCATCCGCGTCCGCCGCACCCTGAAGCATCGGCTCGCCCAGGCGCTCCCCCCTCCCCCTTCGACCGCGGCCCCGGCCCCGGCCCCCGAGGCGGGCGGCCCGGACGGGGACCCGGACGCGGTCGTGCGGCAGGGCTGAGAGAGACGGACGTTCTCGTTCCGCGAGGGGTTACTTCGACATGCTTGGTCTGCGATCCTTGCTGATGGGCGTGCTCTGGGCTTCGGCGTGGCCCCTCTACCTGGCGGCGACGGCCCAGGTCGCGCGGCTCGGCCCCTGGCCGAAGGCGACCGGCGTCCTGGCCGCGACGATCCTCGAAGCGGCGGCCATCGGCCTGTTCGCGCGGGGGCTGGGGAGCTGGTTCTTCAAGCCCGGCGGCTGGTGCGAGCGCTATCTCGACACGCCCCCCAGCGTGACCCGGCAGTTTCGGGGCGCCGGCCGGCTGCTGATCATCGCGGCGATGGCGCTCCTGGTGCCGATCCACCTGTTCGCCAACGGCGAGATCGCGCATCAGGGGAACGCCGTGACGGCCCCGGCCCTCTCGCGGTTCCTGTTCCTGGCCTTCGAGCTGGTCGTGCTGGCCTCGCTCGTCTATCACCTCCGGCCGAACTCGGCGCTGATGATCTGGATCAACCCGGACGTCGAGCTCGAACCCGAGGCGGAAGCCGGGACCGCCGCCCCCGCGGCGATGGTCGTCGTCACGCGGCAGCCGTTCGGGACGGTCGGCGAGGCCTGGGTGACATGGTGCCTGCGCCGGGCGCGGGCGATCGCGCGGCTGATCGTGGCGTTCGGCGTGGTTGTGGTGATCCTGGATTTCTGCGGCTACAGCTTCGCGGCCGGTCGCCTGGCCCTGGGGGGGGTGGAGAGCCTGGTCGTCTTCATGCTCTCGTGGGCGATCCATCGGGTCGTCGCCCGGCTGATCGCCTGGCGGCTCCGGGTCGACTCCCGGACCAACCGCGTGTGGGCCTCGATCGCGGCCTTCTGGATCTCGCGCTCGAAGGGGGCGCACGCCGCCGCGACCGCGCCCGGCTCCAAGCCGGCCGACGCGGAGGACTGGACGCTCGTCGCCGCGCGGACCTCGACGTTCACGATCATCCTCCTGGCCCTGGCGATGCTGGGCTGGATCTGGGGCATCGACCCGACGCTGATGGACTTCCTGGCGAAGCAGCACATCTGGACCGACGCCGAGGGCGGGTCGGTCGTTCTGGGAGACCTCGCCACCTCGATGGTGGCGGTCGTGCTCGGCGGCCTGGCCTGGCGGTACATGGCCGGCCTGTTCGCGTTCACCCTCTTCCGCCGGCTCCCCGACGACCCGGGCGTCCGGTTCGCCGTCGTCACCCTCTGCCGCTACGCGACCCTCGCCCTCACCGTGGTCGTCGCCCTCCAGGCGGTCCACCTGAAGCTCTCGCAGATCAGCTTCCTCCTTGCGGCCCTCGGCGTGGGCCTGGGCTTCGGCCTCCAGGAAGTCGTCTCGAACTTCATCTGCGGGCTGATCCTGCTGCTGGAGCGGCCGATCCGCATCGGCGACGTCGTCTCGGTCGCCGGCACCACCGGCAAGGTGGACCGGATCAACACCCGCTCCACCACGATCATCAACGGCGACAACCAGTGCATGATCGTCCCCAACCGCGAGCTGATCACCGGCCGGCTCGTCAACTGGACGCACAAGGACAAGATCATGCGCGTCGGCGTCCGCGTGGTCGTCTCGCACGATTCGGACGTGGAGACGGTCACCTCGCTGCTCCTGACGATCGCCCGGAGCGACTTCGACGTCCTCTCCAAGCCCGCCCCCTCGGCCCTGCTGGACGAGCTGGGCGAGTCCGGCCTGGTCTTCAGCCTGTCCGTCTACGTCGCCGACCCCGGCCTGATGGGAGGCGCGAAGCACCGGATCTGCAAGGCGATCCGCGAGCGTTTCGCCCAGAACAAGATCGCGCTGGCCAGCCCGATCCGCGAGGTCGCCCTCACCGGCGTCCCCGAGGAGCTGACCCGCCTGATCGGCGGCCGTCGCCTCCGTGGCGACGAGCCCGAATCCGCCCCCCCGACCCCCCACCGCGCCGAGGCGAGGGCTTCCGTCGAGGCTTGAGCGACGGCCCCGAAACCTCGTCGTCGCGGCCGGAAGACGGCCTTCCCCCGCCGGGGGGAAGGCGTCGGAGCGACGGTCCGTCGACCTTCGCTCCGGGGACGGTTCCTCACTTGCCGCCGGCGGGGGTCGCGGCCGGGGCGGGGGATCCGGCCGGGGCGGCGGGGGCGAGGCCGTCGCCGAGGTAGAAGGCTTCGCAGAGCTGGCCCAGGAGCTTGCCCGCGTCGGTCGTGGTGGGGATCTTGCCGTCCGGGGAGTCCAGGATCACGTTGTTGATGAAGAAGGCGATGACGAGCGGCCGGCCGGCCGCCGTCTCCAGGTAGCCGGCGAGGGCCTTGCTGGTCATCAGCCGCTTACCGATCAGGGCGTCGGTGACGAACATGGTGCCGGTCTTGGCGTGGGCGTGGCCCCGCGCCGGGCTGTCCTCGGGGACGGCCTTGGCGAGCGTGCCGTCGCGGCCCAGGATGGGGAGCGCCGCGTCGTACGCGCCGAAATCGGGCCGATCGGCCATGGCTTTCAGGAGCGTCACGGCGGCGCGGGGCGTGGTCATGTCGGCCCACATCCCTCCCGCCCCGCCGCCGAACGAGACGTCGAGCGGGTCGAGCCCCAGGCCTTTGAGGATCTCCCCCTGGCGCTTCAGTCCGGCCGCGAGCGTGCGCTCTCCCTTGCGGACGGCCAGCAGCAGCGGCAACGTGCTGGCGTGGAGGTTGTGGCTGACCTTGAGGATCACCCGGGCGAACTCCCGGAACGGCGGCGAGGTGTATTCGGCCACCTTGGGGAGGCTCGCCAGGGTCGCCTGGGGGGGGAGATCGGACTCGGGGTTGTCGGCCAGCGGCGAGGCCGAGACCTGGACGCCGTGCCGGCGCAGGGATTCGATCAGCAGGGTCCGGGCGAACGACGCGGGATCGTCGACCTCGATGTTGTCGACGAATGAATCGGCGCCCGCCGGGACCCGGCCCCGGACCTTGATCCGCCTCGGGCCGACCAGCTCGATGCGGATCTGGGGGGAGCCGTCGGCGACGGTCTCGACCTGGGCGTCGACCGCGACGTACCCCGTCCCGGGGGTCATCGTCACCGTCGCGGGATCGCCGGCGGCCTTGCCGGGGGCGACGACCACGTCGATCAGGTTGTCGTTGATCATGATCGGCGAGACCAGGCGAGGCCCGCTCCCGGAGCTGGGCGCCCGTTCGAAGAGGCGGGCGTCGACGATCACCTCGCCGTCGATCTTCTTGATCCCCGCCGCCCGCGTCTCGCGAGCCAGGTGCTCCAGCCCGGCCAGCGGGTCGCACTGGACCAGCACCTCGCCCGCCTTGCCGCCGGAGGTGTAGATATGATCCTCGTCGGTGAACAGGAGCTTGCCGTCGGGGCCGGTGCGGCCCCCCATCGCCGGGTCGCCCTGCGCGATCAGGATCAGGTCGCCGTGCAGCGCCCCCTGGTCGTCGACGTTCCCGCGCCGGACCACGGGGGTCTGGAAGCGGTGGTCGGCGCCCAGCTCGACCATCGCGGCGGCCGTGGAGAAGAGCTTCGCCACCGAGGCCGTCCCGAACAGCTCGTCGGGATTCTTCTCATAGACCGTCTCGCCGGTCTTCGAATCCACGACGAGGATCCCCCAGTGGGCCCGCCGGAATGTGGGATTCTCCAGCACCGCCTTGACCCGGTCTTCCAGCCGCGTCGTCGCCGTCGTCGCCGGGGCGGAGGCCGACTTGGGGGCCTCCTGCGAGGGTTTCGGGGCTTCCTGGGCGCGGGCGGCGGCGGCGTCGATTCCGATCGCCAGGGCGGCGACCGCCAGCATGAAGAGGGCCGAGGCCTGGCGAAGCCTGCCGAGCCTCGCCGATCGCCTGCGTCCCCGCCCGTTGCGTTCCTTCGGAGTGATCCCGGCCTGCTGCATCGCTGATCCCCTTTCCGCGCGGTCGCCCCCTCCCGGCCGTCGCGCGGAATCCTCCGCCGCGCCGGCCCCCCGGCGAGACGAGTATATCGGAACCGCACCCCCGAAGGCACCCGCGAGGACCGCGCGCAAGGCCGCTTTCCCCGCCACACGCCCAGGCCGCTCGCGCGGGAAGGCCCGATCGGGACGGGAGGAATACGAATACGGACGAGACCCGCGCGGGCCGAATGACCGGAACGGGGATTCGCGACGGGCGCGAAGGCCTGCGAAAGGCGCATCGCCCTATCGGGTCGGCCGAGGCTCGGTTCGAAGATTCAACGGAGCCGCTCGGACCGGCGATGGTCGGATCAATGGTCGGAGATGTGATCGGAATCGATGGGCGGGGGGGAGGCGAATCGAAGCAAATCGAGTCGAGTCGAGTCGAGCGGCGGTGCGCCGACCGACTCAGCGGATCAGTTGCAGGCGCGTGGCCGAGATGAAGCCGTTGAGCATCCGATGTCCGGTCGCCCGCACCGGGCTGCCGTGGCAGGAGTTCTCGCTCAGGTCTTCCAACCAGCCGTCGTCCGGCAGCAGCGAGGCCTCGGCCTCGACGATCACCAGTTCGCGGGGGCGTCCCTGGGGGGCCACCTGCAAAACGACCCGCGCCGAATCGTCGTCCACGCCGCCCGTCTCGACCCAGGAATCGATGATGGCTCCGCTGACTTCGAGATCGAGTTCCATTCGAAGCTCCTCCTGGACTCGGGCTGACGGCCCCGATCCTTTCCCAGGTGCGGACGGTTCTTGGCCACTCCGTCCTCTGTGTCTGACTACATCCATCATAGCAGCCTCAGGTGGTTCGTCAACTCGAAGTGACGCCGATCCCGGAAGAAAGGTCGAAAGAATCGGCGGTGTTTCGATTTTGACGCGAGGGGCGAGACGGGGCGAACAGCCCCTAGACTAACCAATTCGGATGCCCATTGCATCGGTTTCCGCACGACTTGCGTAAACCGAAGGAATCCAGTCAGGCTCCTGCAAGCATGATGCCGAGATCGCCCAATCCCAAGGATTTCCGCGAAAGAGTTGCGACGAAATCTCAACCGGCCCCGGAATCGAAAACGCACGCTCCCACTCAAACCAGCCGCCCCGCCCCAACACATCACATCGAGACGCCGCTATTGATCATGTGTAGCATCGCGATCACGGGAGAGCAATTCCCTTTTCTAGCGTCTTCTAAAAATCTCGTGGAAACCGTGGGTTTCAGGGGGTCGCGCGGGGGGGCCGGCGGGGTTTTCCGCCTCGGCCGTCGGCTTTCTTGAGCAAACCGCCGGGGGTGCCCCGAAGTTCGGGCCGTCGATGCCGTGGATGGGGGGATTTTCCGCTTGGCTGGAGGGACGGCGCGCGTCAGGATCTCGGGAGGGACGCGGCGGGGTCGGCGCGGGTGGAAGGCCGCCTTTGCGGCGGCCTGGGCAAATGTTGCAACGGCGTCGGCGGGTTTGAAGGTTTTGAAGGGATCGCAGGTCGAGAACCGGGAGGGGTCCGTGGGATTTCGCGTGGACGTGGAGAAGCGGGGCGGCCGGGACGTTTACACGATGCATGACGACGTCTCCGGGGCGTCGGCGTCGGTCCTGCCGTCGTACGGGTTCAACCTGTTCGATCTCCGGCTGCCGATCGCGGGGGAGGTCCGGCCGGTGATCGTGTCCGACCCGACGTTCGCCGAGGCGCCGAGCCGGGCGGGGGGGAACGGTACGCCGATCCTCTTCCCGTTCCCGAACCGGATCCGGGGGGGCAGCTTCAACTTCGAGGGGAAATCGTACGCGGTGCCGGCGGGCAACGGGCCGAACGCGATCCACGGTTTCGCGATCGACGCCCCCTGGGACGTGGTCGAGCACAAGGCCACGCCGTTCGGGGCGGTGGTGGCGGGCCGGTTCCAGCTTTCGGTGCATGCGCCTGAGCGTGCCGACGACTGGCCGACCGACGCCGTTTTGAACGTCCGCTACACGCTGGCGGACCGCACCCTGATGATGGACGTGACCGTCACCAACCCCACGGCCGTCGCCCTCCCGTACGGCTTCGGCGTCCACCCCTACTTCCGGCTCCCGTTCCCTCCCGGCGGCGATCCCTCGCGGACGAAGATCATCCTGCCGGCCTCGAAAACGTGGATTCTGAAGGACTTCCTGCCGACCGGCGAGGTCGCCGACGTCCCCGCGCGGCTCGACTTCCGCGAGGGCAAGCCGATCGCGGGCCTGGAGCTGGACGACGTCCTGACCGGGCTGAGCCATGAGCCGGGCCGGGGGGTCTGTCGGCTCCTGGACCTGGGAAAGGGCGCCGAGTTCCAGCTCGGGTTCGACGAATCGTTCCGCGAGCTGGTCGTCTACACGCCGCCGGGCAAGCCCGACGTCATCTCGATCGAGCCCTACACCCAGACGACCGACGCGATCAACCTGGAGCCTCAGGGCTTCGACGCCGGCCTCCGCATCCTGGGCCACGGCGAGGAGGACGTCATGAAGCTGGTCATGCGGACCGTGGGCTGAGCGGGGCGGGGGGTGAAGCGGGTCGGAGATCAGATCGACTTGGCCGGGGGCGGCGGCTCCGGTTATCCTGGCACCCCCAGGGCCGCGACGGCCCCATCGTCGCCGACGCTGGAATCATCAAGACGCACCATCGTCCCGACCCGCCCCGAGGGTCGTCCCAGGAGCCGCAACATGGAGGCCCCCCTTGATCCCGGCCCCGTCGACGTCGACGCCATGAGGATCGACGTCCTGCGACGGGCCGTCGAGATCTATCTGAAGCACGCCTACCCGACGGGCGAGTACCCGGAGAACGTCAAGCGACGGATCAGCTGGGGGGAGGGGGCGCCGCCGCGCGACCTCTTCGCCAAACCCCCCTTCGAACGGGCCGGGAAGACCCCCGGCACGCAGTCGCCGATCTACGCGCTGCGGCTGGGGAACGGACGCTACCCCCACATGAAGCTCCAGTTCCAGCCCTGGAACAACGCCGAGGGGCTGATGCTCTCGGTCAACACCCACGACCAGGTCGCCGGCCTGGACCTCGTAGCCGAGGACGTGGACGCCTTCAAGCGGCTCCAATCCGAGAATCAGCGCCTCAAGGAGGAGATCGAGCAGGCCTGGGAGGCCGAAAGCCTCCCCACCTTCCTGAACTTCCTCCGCTCCTACATCGAGAGCCGTTCCGGAGACGACGAGCCCGAGGGCGGAATCGGGGCCTGACTCGCCCCGGCCGTCAGGCGTCGGGGGCCGTCGCGACGGCCTCGGACTCGAAGCTGGGGAGGACGGTCATCCCGCCGGCGAGCATGTCCCAGTACTGGGCGATGCGGACGTCGACGCGGAGCAGCGCCAGGTCGGGGTCGTCCAGCCCCTGGGCGAACCAGACCCGGTTGGACGGGGTCCACAGCTCGCGAAGCTTCTCGGGGTCGCGCACCAGCGAGGCGCGGCCGGCGAGCGAGACGTAGCGGTGGTCCTCGGGGGAGGCGTAGCTCACGTTCACCTCGGCGTCGCGTCGGATCTCGTCGACCTTCGCCGACGAAGCCTTGGTGAAGAACCAGAGCGTGCCGTCGAATTCGACCTCCTGGGTCGCCATCGGCCGGCTGTGGAGGCTGCCGTCCGGGGCCTCGGTCGTCAACATCGCGACCTTGATCCCCCGGAGCATCATCGCCACTTGCCGGATGGTCGTGTCGGGCTTCGTGCGATCCATTGGCCTCTTCCCTTCCTTCAATCCCTGCCACTTCGCGGAACCCGTCGATTCCCGCGGGGGGCCTCGCCCGAGGTCCGCCGTCTCGGGAATCTCCATCTGCAAGAGTCGTTCCAAGCGCCGCGACGCCGCGAACGGCCGGGGATTTGCATCGTCCCCCGTCGACGGCCCGAGGCCGACGCCCGGGATCGTCCCGTGAACCACTTCGCGACCCGTAGCAGGAAGAGGAGGCCGAGCGATGCCCCAGAACACCGCGAGTCAGGGCCCGAAGACGACGATCCAGGGGGGCGGCCAGGAAGCCCACGGCTTCGTCCAGGATCGAGGTGCGAGCCGCGAACTGGGCTCGACCGAGGGGTCGTGCCCCATGAGCGGCAACCCCCTCCAGAAGCTGCTCGGCGGCCAGGAGGTCAACGTGGGGGATGTGGAGCGCGTCGTCTCCGTCATGGGCGGCGGCCTTCTCACCCTCTTCGGCGCGACCCGGGGGGGCCTCACGGGCCTGGGCCTGGCGGTCCTCGGCGGCGGCCTGATCTACCGGGGCGTCACCGGCCATTGCGAGGCGTACCACGGCCTCGGGATCGACACCACCGACTCCGGCGGGTCCGAGCGCGGACACGGCCGCCAGGGCGGCCGCGCCCCCGCCTGACCTCGCGACGGGGCCCGCCTCTCGAGGCTCGCGAAAGAAGGTGCGTCCTTGTGGGGGCGATTGGTCGCTCTTATAAGAGACGAACATCCCCGGAAGCCTTCGCCCATGTCGGGTACGCGGCTTCCCGGGGGCCTTCAAGCCTGATGGGAGTTCCGTATGGCGAGCTATCGTGGTTTGGTCCGTGCGTCCGCCGCCCTGGCGACGGCCCTGGCGGTGGTGATGGGCTCGGTCTTCGCCGACGAGATCTTCGGCGTCATCACCAAGGTCGACCCCGAGACCCGCAAGATCACCGTCTACCAGAAGAAGGCCGACAAGGAGACCGTCCTGGTCGTCGCCGAGGACGCCGAGCTGATCACCCCCAAGGACGAGTCCGGCCGCAAGATCGACCTGAAGAAGATGGAAAACCAGCTCGCCAAGGCCAAGGAGCGGAACCCCGACGCCAAGGGCATCCGGGCCAAGATCACCTATCAGGGCGACAAGGCCTCGAAGATCGAGATCACCAAGAAGAAGGCCGCCGCCCCCACGCCTTGAACCCGCCTCCCGCGCCGGCCCGATTTCGGGCCGGCGCGGGATCGCGAGGGGCCGAGTCTTGCATCAAGGCCCGGGAGTCGCTACGGTCGTGAAGACCGCGTTCCGACGAGCCGGGGAGACTCCGCCACAATGCCGGCCAACCTTCCGCCCCAATACCTGAAGGTCGAGGACGAGTACCGAGGCCTCACCAGGCCCGGCGAGCGGCTGGAGAAGCTCCGCGAGATGTTCCGCCTCCTCCCCAAGCACAAGGGGACGGAGAAGCTCCAGTCCGACCTCAAGACGAAGATGAGCCGGCTGAAGGACGAGATCGAGGCCGCGGCCCCCGGCGCGAAGAAGCACGGCGGCGCCCCCCGGCTCCCCCGCGAGGGCGCCGGCCGGATCGTCCTGGTGGGCCCCCCCAACTCCGGCAAGAGCGCGCTGCTGGCCGCCCTGACCAACGCCCGGCCGACGGTCGCCCCGTTCCCCTTCACCACCCGCGCGCCCCAACTGGGGATCCTCGACGTCGAGGACGTGCCGATCCAGCTCGTCGACCTGCCGCCGGTCTCCGCGGATTTCATGGAGCCCTGGCTCCCGGGCCTGATCCGCTCGGCCGACGCCGCGATCCTGGCCGTCGACCTGGCCAGCGACGACGCCGCCGACGAGACCGAGGCCGTCCTGGCCCTCCTGGCCGGGAAGGGGATCGAGCTGGTCGAGGAGCTGCCGTACGACGTCGAGGACGTCGAGGCCCGCCACGTCAAGGTCGTGGCCGCCGCCACCAAGGCCGACGCCCCGGGGGCCGAGGGCCGCCTGGAGGTGATCCGCGAATGGTTCGCCGGCCGGTTCTCCCCCCTGCCGGTCTCGGCCGAGGCCGCGCAAGGACTGGAAACCCTGGCGGAAAGCGCATACCATTCGTTGGGTTTGATTCGCATTTTCACGAAAGTCCCAGGAAGGCCGACGGATCGGTCGAGGCCCTTCACGGTGCCCGTCGGCAGCACGGTGCTCGACCTCGCCCGCGAGATCCACCGCGACCTGGAGACCTCGCTCAAGTCCGCCAGGATCTGGGGGACCGGCGTCTTCGAAGGCCAGAGCGTCAAACGAGACCACGAACTACACGATCGCGACGTCGTGGAGCTGCATGCGTCATGACCCCGACACGCGGATTTTCGGCCTCCGGGACGATCGATCGGGACCAACCCGCCGCGGGCCGGACCACGGGAAATACGAAGATGGCGACGGCCTTGATCGTGGAGGACCACCCGGAGCAGGCCCACCTGGTGCAGCGGATCCTCGGCCTGCGCGGCTTCGAAGCCGTCATCGCCGAGGACGGCGAGACCGGCCTCCTGATGGCCCATCGCCACCAGCCCGACGTCGTCCTGCTGGACCTGATGCTCCCGGACGTCAACGGCTTCGACGTCTGCCGACGGCTCCGCAGCGACCGGGCCACCATGCTCACCCCGGTGGTCATGCTCACCGCCCTGGACGACCGCCAGCACCGCATGCACGGCTTCCGCGTGGGCGCCAACGCCTACCTCACCAAGCCGTACGGCATCGAACAGCTCTTCGAGGCGATCGCCGCCGCCCGCGACTGGCGCGAGAGCATGCTCCGGCAGGAACTCCACGGCGAGATCCACGTCGAGATCAACAGCGAAATCACCCTGCTGAAAGACCTCAACGACTTCCTGATGAACGTCTGCCGCACCACCCCGCTCTCCAACGACCAGGTGATGCAGATCCGCCAGGCCGTGATGGAGATGGCCCAGAACGCCATCGAGTGGGGCAACCAGCACCGGTCCGACCGCCTGGTGGAGATCACCTATCGGGTCCACCAGGACAGCCTGGAGATCGTGATCCGCGACCAGGGCCCCGGCTTCAATCGCCAGGCCCTCCCCCACGCCGCCGTCGCCGACGACCCGTTCTCGCACCTCGACGTCCGCGACAAGCTGGGCCTCCGCGCCGGGGGATTCGGACTCTTGATCTGCCAGGGGATGGTCGATGAGATGAAGTATAACCAGGAAGGGAACGAGGTCACGCTCCTGAAGCGCTACCCCCGTCCCGACGCCGCGCCCGGACCCGGACCCGAGCCCGAGCCCGAGCCCGCGACGGAATCCTGACGGCCCCGCGTCCCCCGGACTATCGGAGAGTTGCGTCGGTGGTTACGACCCAAGAACGTCACGTCCCGGCCGCGACCGGGACGGCCGATCCGACCCGAAACCGGCGACGGCCCGTCGTCCTGGTCGTCGACGACGAGCCCGAGGTCCTCCGGTCGATCCACGACCTGCTCCGGATCGACTACCAGATCGTCACCCGGGGGAGCGGGGTCGAGGCCCTGGAATACCTCCGCACCGCCCCCGACGTCTCCGCCATCCTGACCGACCAGCGGATGCCCGGCATGACCGGCGTCGAGCTGCTGCGCGAGGCCGCCGACGTCCGCCCGGAGACGACCCGGCTCCTGTTCACCGCCTTCGCCGACCTCAGCACGGTCGTCGACGCCATCAACCGGGGCCACGTCTTCCGCTACATCGCCAAGCCCTGGGACCCGGACGAGCTCCAGGCCCTGATCCGCCAGGCCGTCGAGCGCCACGACCTGATCGCCGAGAAGTCCCGGCTGATGATCGAGCTCCAGGAGGCCAACGCCCGGCTCGTGGAGGCCGACCGCCTCAAGGGCGCCTTCCTGGAGGTCGCCAGCCACGAGCTGAACACTCCGGTCACCGTCATCAAGGGCCTCTCCGACCTCTGGAAGATGTCCCAGGCCGCCGCCGCGGCCCCCGCCGAGGTCGACTGGGTGGACCGCATCCGCGCCGCCGCCGACCGCCTGGCCCGGACCGTCGAGCGGATGCTCAAGCTGATCGACACCAAGGCGTTCTCCCAGGGCCTCGCCACCGAGCCGGTCGACCTGGAGCCCCTGATCCGGGGCGCGATCGACGTGGTGACCCCCTACCTGGAGAAGCGCGGCCAGACGATCGAGGTCGCGATCCAACCCGGGCTCGCGCCGGTCCACTGCGATCGGGACAAGATCCACGACGTCCTGATCAACCTCCTGATCAACGCCGTCAAGTTCACGCCCGACGGCATGACCATCGCCGTCGAGGCCGCCGACCAGGAGGATGGGGAGCGCGAGGGGGACGCCGACGCCCCCCGCTTCGTCCGCGTCGCCGTCCGCGACCAGGGGGCCGGCCTCGACCCCGAGAACCGCCGATTCCTGTTCGAACCCTTCTTCACCGGCTTCGACACCCTGCACCACTCCTCGGGCGAATACCAGTTCGGCAAGCGCGGCATCGGCCTGGGACTCTGCCTCGTCAAGACCTTCGTCGAGCTGCACGGCGGCCGGGTCGAGGCCTCCACCCCCGCCGACGGCCTCGGCGGCTCCGTCTTCGCCTTCGTCCTCCCCCACCGCCCCGCCCCCACCCCCGTCCCCCCCCTCGGCCAGGTGGCACCCTTCGAGCCCGATTGACCCCCCCGAGGCCGAGATTCCCAGAGACCACCGAGGCGCGTCCCCATGGCCGGATTGACCTGCGGCGCGGTGCAGTTCCATCACCGCGCCGGCGACAAGGCGTACAACTTCTCGGTGGTCGAACGCTTCGTCGAGGAGGCCCGCGCGCAGGGCGTGAAGATCCTGGCGTTCCCGGAGATGTGCCTCACCGGCTACTGGCACGCCACCAAGCTCGATCGGGCCGGACTGGAGGCCCTCGCCGAGCCGGTCCCCGACGGCCCCTCCTCGCGACGGCTCCTCGCCCTGGCCCAGGCGTCGGGACTGGCGATCGGCGCGGGGCTGATCGAGCGCGGCGACGACGGCCGGCTGTTCAACGCCTACGTCGTCGCCCTGCCCGACGGCGCCGTCCACCGCCATCGCAAGATCCACGCCTTCGAAAGCGAGCACATCGCCGCCGGCGACCGCTACACCGTCTTCGACACCCCCTGGGGCGTGCGCGCGGCCGTCCTGATCTGCTACGACAACAACCTCGTCGAGAACGCCCGCGCCGTGGCGCTGCTGGGGGCCGACGTCCTGATCGCCCCCCACCAGACGGGCGGCTGCGACTCCCGCAGCCCGCACGCGATGGGCCCGATCGACCCCGCCCTGTGGGCCCGCCGCGAGGCCGACCCGGAGGCGATCGAGGCCGAGTTCCGGGGGCCGAAGGGGCGGGAATGGCTGCTCCGCTGGCTCCCGGCGCGGGCCCACGACAACGGCTACTTCATCCTCTTCAGCAACGGCGTGGGCGAGGACGCCGGCGAGGTCCGCACCGGCAACGCCATGATCCTGGACCCCTACGGCCGCATCCTGGCCGAGACCTGGAAGGCCGAGGACCGCCTGGTCGTCGCCGACCTGGACCTCGACCTCCTCCCCCTCTGCACCGGCAGGCGCTGGATCCGAGGCCGCCGCCCCGAGCTGTACGGCCTCCTCACCGAACGCCTCGGCCACGAACTCGACCCCCGCGACGCCCGCTTCTCCCGCGACCGGGTCGCCCCCCTCCCGACCCGACCGAATCTCGATCCCGACCCCGCCTGACCCCCGCCGGCGTCCCCGCCCCTCCTCGTTCCGGGGTCGCGGGCGCGTTACAATCGGCCCTCCATCCGCCTCGCCACACCCGGATCAAGGAGCCTTCCCGGTGACGCTCTCCCCCCTGCTGGCCTGCTGCCTCCTGGCCGCGGCCCCCGCCGCCGCCCCGGAGGGGCCGACGCCCCCGCCGATCCCCCGCGAGTTCCGCGCCGCCTGGGTGGCCTCCGTCGCCAACATCGACTGGCCCAGCAAGCCGGGGCTGCCGACGCAGGTCCAGCAGGAGGAGGCGCGGGCGATCCTCGATCGGCTCGCGAAGTCCCACTTCAACGCCGTCGTCTTCCAGGTCCGCCCGGCGGCCGACGCCCTCTACGCCTCCGAGCTGGAGCCCTGGTCGTACTACCTGACCGGCGAGCAGGGGAAGGCCCCCGACCCGCCCTACGACCCGCTCAAATTCTGGGTCGACGAGGCCCACGCCCGGGGGATGCAGCTCCACGCCTGGTTCAACCCCTTCCGCGCCAGGCAGTCGGGCGCGAAGTTCGAGGCCGCCGCGTCGCACGTCTCCAGGGCCCACCCGGAGCGCGTCCGCAAGTACGGCGACCTCCTCTGGATGGACCCCGGCGAGCCCTCGGCCCGGGCGCAGACGCTCGACGTGGTGCTGGACGTGGTCCGCAGGTACGACGTCGACGGCGTCCACCTCGACGACTACTTCTACCCCTACCCGATCGCCGATCCCAAGACCAAGGCCGAGATCGACTTCCCCGACGACGCGAGCTGGAAGCGCGAGCACTCCGGGGACGACCCCGCCGCCCGCGCCGACTGGCGCCGCGACAACATGAACCAGATGGTCCGCGGGCTCTACGAGGGGATCAAGAAGGCCAAGCCTCACGTCCTCTTCGGCATCAGCCCGTTCGGCATCCCCCGCCCCGGCAAGCCCGCCGGCGTCGTCGGCTTCGACCAGTACGCCAAGCTCTACGCCGACACCGAGACCTGGCTCGCCTCCGGCTGGATCGACTACTGGACGCCCCAGCTCTACTGGAAGATCGAGTCCAAGGGCCAGCCCTTCCGCCCGCTCCTGGACTACTGGATCAGCATCAACGAGAAGGCCAGGCACGTCTGGCCCGGCCTGAGCGCCAGCCGGATCGGCGCCGAGCCGGGACAGGGCTACGACCCCGAGGAGATCCTCAACCAGATCCGGATCATCCGCGAGGCCCCCGGCGATGACGGCGTCGTCCTGTTCAGCATGAAGCCCCTCCTCCAGGACCGTCGCGGCATCGCCACCACCCTGGCCGAGGGCCTCTTCCGCGAACCGGCGCTCATCCCCGCCTCCCCCTGGCTGGGCGATCAGGCCCCCTCCGCGCCCGTGCTCGCCGCCGACGGCGGCCGCGTCGCCGTCAAGCCCGGCCCCGGCGCGCCCCCCGCCCTCTGGGCCGTCCAGTCCCGCAAGGGAGACGCCTGGACGACCCGGATCGTCCCCGCCGCGACGACCCCGAACCTCCCCCAGACCCCCGCCGACGAGGTCGTCGTCTCGGGCGTCAGCCGCTCCGGCGTCGTCGGCCCCGCCGCCGCCCTGAACCTCGCCAAACCCTGACGCCCACCCCCCACATCCGGCCGTCGCCTGCATGCCTTCCCCCCTGATGGGGGAAGGTGGCCCGCAGGGCTGGATGAGGGGGACCGCCATCGCGGACGAATAGGAAAAGCGACGGAGCAGCTCGACGGCTCAGGGGCTCGTCGCGGCGACCAGGGCGTCGGCGAGGCGGTCGGCGGAGCCGGGGGCGTGGGCCAGGCCCAGGTACGGCTCGTTGATCTCCAGCTCCATGAGCAGGAAGCGGCCGTCGCGCTCGACGCCGTCGACGCGGGCGTAGAGGAGCGGGGCGGCGACGGTCGCCGTCACCTTCGCGGCCTGCTCGACGATCCAGGCCGGGGGCTCGGCCCCGGTGATCGTCCCGCCGTGCTGGGACTGGACGCGGAAGTCCCCCTCGGCCGGGGTCTTGGTCAGGGCGTGGCTGTACGCGCCGCCGAGGAAGATCAGCGACCACTCGCCGCCGGACGCGATCTCGGGGAGATAGGGCTGGATGAGCATATCCTGATCGACGGTCGCGTCCCGGAGCAATCGGCCCGACCGCGCGACGTCGAAGCAGACCGGCCCGTGGTCGGCGGGGTCGTCCGAGACCTTCCAGGTGTTCGCCGCCCCCGCCGAGATCGCCGGCTTGACGACGGCCCGATCCCACCCGCGCCGGGCGAGCACGTCGGCGAGCGCGACCGCTCCCCCGCCCTTCGCCACCTCGGTCGGCACGATGGGGACGCCCTCGCGTTCCAGGTCCAGCAGGTAGCCCTTGTGGACGTTGGCCAGGACGGCGTCCGGCGGGTTCCAGAGGCGCCCCGGCGCCGCGCGGAAGCCTTCCAGCCAGGCGCGGTAGGCGTCCGGCCTCTCGTGGTAGGTCCAGGTGGACCGGATCACGACGCGATCGAACCGGCCCCAGTCCACGGCCGGATCGTCCCAGACCCTCGGCGCGACGTCCCACCCCCGCGCGACGAGCGCCTCGGCGAACAGGCGGTCGTCGTCGTCCAGATCGGCGAACTGTTCGCACGTCGCAATCGCCACGCTGGGCATGAGTTCCTCGAAGGCGGGGACGGGGGCGGGAGGCGACGTTCCGATCGTCGTCGTTCCGGCCCATTGTATCGGGAGCCCCGCCGGAGGTCAGCGTCGCCGGTCTCGCCTCCGGGTCCCTCGGCCCGACGATCAAGGCCCGCCGAGTCCCGGACGACACGCCCCTGCTCGGTCCTTCCGACGGATTGGACGTAGGCCGGGCGAACCCTTTCATGCATTTCGCATCCAATGCTATGCTGGGCCCAAATTCGCGATGCGTCCCCGCGTGGACGATGGCTTGAGGAATCTTCATGAATCAGGAATCGGTCGGCGGCGAGGGGACGGGCGAAGGGGCCGGGGGCGAGTCGAAGCTCGGCGAGGCGCTCGTCCGGCTGGTGGAGAAGGCACGGGCCTGCTGGGAACGGATGGCCTGGGAGGAGTCGGAGGGGCCGCTGGGCGAGGCGCTGCAGCTGGCCGAGGCGGAGGCCGGGCCCAATTCCCCTCCCGTCGCCTGGGCGCTCGAATACACGGCCTGGCTGGCGATGCGGACGGAACGATACGCCGACGCCGTGGCCGACTACCGCCGCGCCCTGGCGATCCACGAGGCGACGGCCGGCCCCGACCATCCCGCCTCGATCTCCACCCGGATCGAACTGGCCGGGGCGCTGTTCGTGCTGGGCGGGGCGACCGACGACGGGGCGGTCAAGGAGTCGGCCTATCGCGAAGCCGACGAGCAGGCCGTGCGCGCGATCGGGGCGTTCGACGCGTCGGGGCGCGAAGACCTGGCGCTGGCCGAATGCCTCGCCGAGACGGGCTGGCGGCGCTACTGGATCGGGAGGCTCGCCGACGCTGAGCCCCTCCTGACACGCGCCCTCTCCCTCCTCGAACGGCTCGCCGGGGCGGCCGACGAGAGGACGACCCGAACCGCCCTGAGGTTGGGCATGACCTATGAGAACGGGGGGTTCGAGATCGACGCCGCCCCCTGCTATCGCAAGGCGCTCGCCGGCCTCGAAGAGCGGCTTCACGACGCCCACCCCAACGTGCTCGACGCCCGCGCCCGGCTGGCGAGGCGTCTGAGGGACACCGGCCGTGAGGACGAATCGGCGGCTCATTTCGACCGCATCGTCGCCGTCTTGCTCGACGACGCGTCCGGGATCGACTGGGGAATCGGCCGTTGGTATCTGGACGACTGCGGCCAGTACCTTCGCGACGCCGGCCGCCTCGACGAACTGGAGGACCTGGAGGTCCGGGCCGCCGGATACAACGTCATGGAGGAGGCCAATCGCGAGCAGCTCGAAGAAGTCGAGGCGCGGCACGGCCACGATTCAGTCGAGTACGCGGGAGCCTTGATGAACCTGGCCGCTGCCCTGGGTTACGCGGGGAAGCGGGAGGAGGCCGTCGAGGCGGTCGAGCGCGTGTCGGCGATCCTCAGGGCTCGCCTCGGCCCCGACGATCCGGCCGTCGTCGAGGCCGAAGAGCGGCTGGAGATGCTCCGCAAGTCGGCCGAGCTCCCCGCCGACCGCCCCCGCCGCCGGCGACGACTCGGCCGCGAGGAGACGAAGCCGTTCGGCGGGTTCTCCGCCCCCTGGGCTGACGAGCGTCGGGCGGACCTGATCCGATCGTACCTCGACACGCTCGACCGCTCCGCAGGGGACGAGGAGGACGACGATCCCTCGGGTGCCCAGATGGCCGTGACGATGCTGTCGTTCATGGCCGACGCCGACGAGCAGTGGGGTTTCCTGCTCGAACTGATCGCCGCCGCCCCCGATGACGCGCAGGTCCTCCAGGCGATCGCCGCCGGGCCGCTCGAAGGCTTCCTCGGCCGCTTCGACGGCGAGGTCGTCGATCGCGTCGTGACCGAGGCCGCGCGCGATCCGAAGTTCCGCCGCGTCCTCAGCGGCGTCTGGAAGCACGGCATGTCCGACCCGGTCTGGGACCGCATCCGAGCGGTCCAGAAGACCGTCCCCGACCCGCTCCCGGAGATGCGGCCGTTCGACGACGCGGAGTGATCGGCGGCGGATTCAGGAAGCCTCGCCCTGCGGGGCGATCATCCAGGCGAGTTGCTCGGCCTGCTTGCGGGCGACGAAGCGGGACCGGAGGAGGGCTTCGCGGAGCTTGCAGGCGAGGGGGTTGGACCACTGGGCGATCGTCCCGGCCTGGCGTGACGCGCGGACGATCCGCGAGGCGCGGGGGATGCGCCGGGATTCGTAGGCGCGAAGGGCGTCGGGGATCTCGGCGGGGCCGACGCGGGCGAGGGCGTCGGCCAGGGCGACGGCGTCCTCGATGGCCTGGCAGGCCCCCTGCCCCATGTCCGGGGTCATGGGGTGGGCCGCGTCTCCCAGCAGCGCGACGCGGCCTTCGACCCAGCGACGGAGCGGCGGGCGGTCGTACACGTCGTTGCGGAGGATGGCCGATTCGTCGGTCGCCCGGATCAGGTCGGCGATCGGCTCGTGCCAGTCTCGGAACAGGTCCAGCAGCCCCTGTTTGCGGCCCTGCGGCGGGTCGCCGCCCCCCTCGGGGACGGTCTGGGTCGCGTACCAGTAGGCACGGCCGGCGGTCATCCCCCATTGGCCGAACCGTCGGCCGCGCCCCCAGGTTTCGCCGGGGGCGAGGCGGGTCGGGTCGAAATCGACGACGGCGCGCCAGGCGGTGTAGCCGCCGTAGCGGGGAGGCTCCGGGCCGAACATCGCGGCGCGGACCGCGGAGCGGAGACCGTCGGCGCCGATGAGCAGGTCGCCCCGCGCCTCGCGGCCGTCCTCGAATCGGGCCGTGACGCCCGTCGCGTCCTGCTCGAACGCGACGAGCCGGGCGCCGGTGCGGAGGATGCGGGGGGCGTCGCGGCCGAGGACGTCGAGCAGGATGCAGAGCAGCTCGACCCGGTGGAGCAGGAGGATGACCCCCTCGCGCGCGGTGTCGACCGGCCCCGCCTTCATGTCCAGGAGGACGGAGCCGTCGGGCGTGCGGAAGGCGCCCGTCTGGCCGGAGACGCCCAGGCCTTCGAGCGCGGGCAGGACGCCCAGGCGGTCGAGGGCCGCCAGGGCGTTCCGCCAGAGCGAGATCCCCGCGCCGACCTCGTCGAGCTGCGGCGCGCGTTCGAAGACCTCGACGTCCCACCCCGCGCGCAGCAGGCCGATCGATGCGGCCAGGCCGCCGATCCCGCCGCCGATCACGAGGGCTTTCATGACGAGGATCCTCGCATCGGGGGATCAGGGGAGGTTGCGGATGCGGAGGTTGCGGAACTCGATCGGCGAGCCTTCGGCTTCGAGGCAGAGGTAACCTTCGGAGGGGTTGCACTCGGCGCCGCCGGAGACTTCCTCGCCGTTGACCCAGAGCCGGACCTCGCCGTTGAGGCCGCGGATGTAGTAGTGGTTCCACTGCTCCACGCCGCGCGAGAGGTTCTTGGTCGGGAAGCTGCGGGAGCCGTCGGCGGAGAGAGGGGGGAAGGGCTTCATCTTCGACGTGCCGACGGGGAAGACGTCGCCGTTGGTGGTGAACCAGTCGGGCTTCTTGCCGGTGCTCTTCGTGTACTGCTCGGCGTAGCCGTGGTCGAGGATCTGGACCTCGATGCCGCCCGAGGGGAGGTGGCCCGGCTTCAGGTCGGTCAGGGCCTTCTCCGGCGCCCAGACGAAGACGCCCGAGTTGCCGCCCGACCGCAGGTGCCGCCACTCGACGACCAGCTCGAAGTTCTTCACCGGCTCCTTGGTGCGGATGACCCCCACGGGCATCCCCGTGCCGTGGATCTCGGCCTGGTCGTCCAGGAACTTCCAGGTGTCCGGCTCGTCGTTGACGTGCGCGAAGTCGGCCTCCAGGAGCGGGCGCCAGCCCGGGCCGACGCCGACGACGAGGTCGCCGGGCGGGCGCGAGGCCGTCGCGGGCTTGGTCTCGGGGTCCTGCTGGGCGACCGCGAACGCCGGGAGGGCGGCCAGGATCGCCGAGGCGCAGAGCGTGACGAGGGGCTTTCGGAGCATCGGAGAATTCTCCTCAGGAGGCACGGACGGGTCGTCCTTCCATTCAGCGGACGACGTGATCGTAAGCGGCCCTGGCGATCTCGGCGATCAGCCGTCGGGCGTCGCGGTCGGCCTCGATCCCCCGCGTCATGACGACGAGGACGAACGGCTTGCGGCCCGGCGGCTCGACGATCGCCGCGTCGTGGTTGATCCGGGTGATCGAGCCCGTCTTGTGGGCGACGATCGTCCCCTCGGGCAGCAGGGCGGGGACGCCCTCGTTGAATTTCTGGGCGCGAAGGACTTCGAGCATCGCCTCCGACGCCGATTTCGAGACGGCGGTCCGCTCGGCCAGGCGGGTCAGGACGGTCATCGTCCCCCTCGCCGTGCCGACGTTGTTCAGGCCCTTCGCGAACGCCTTGCCGTCCTCGACGCCGCGCAGGACCTTCAGGTCGCCCGCGCCCAGCTCCTTCATGAAGGCGGTGACGGATTCGCCCGAGACCTTCTCGATGAGCAGGTTCGTCGCCAGGTTGCTGCTCTCGGTGATCATCAGGAAGACCAGCTCGCGGATCGCGGCCCGGCCGCCGATCCGCTTGTAGAGCGTCGGCTCCGAATCGTCGGCGGCGTCGAGCGAATAGGGGCTGCCGTCGACGAGGCTGGCGAACGTGTTCTTGATCTCGATCGCGTCGTCGAGGCCGAACTCGCCGGCCTCGGCCCGACGATAGACCTCCAGCATGACCGGCACCTTCATGGTGCTGGCCGGATGGATCGGCTCGTCGGCCCGGATCAGCACGGTCGCGCCCGTCTCCAAATCGTGCAGCGCGACCTCCACGAAGGCCTCGGGACCGAACGGAGCGACCAGCCCGGCGACCTCGTCCTCGAAGTCTCCGGCGAAGGCGACGGCGTGCAGGCAGGCGAAAGCCAGAGTGAACCGGGCGACGATCGATGATCTCGGCATGGGCGGGTGGTCCTCGTCGACAGGCCCGTTCGATTCGGTCGAGGGGCCGGCGCCCCGAGTCTAGCCGGTCGTCACCACCCGATCTACGCCCCGGCGTCGCGGAAGACGCCGACGGCCCTCGCGCCCGCCTTCCCCCTCAGCCGACCGTCGCAATCATCCCTTCCCCCCTCGCGGGGGAAGACTTTCATCGCATGGAAGCCGTCAGCGTTTCAAGCGGCCGGACCGCGAATCCCGACGGCTCCATGTGCTCGGCACCCCCTCTTCTGACCCCTCCGGGGTCTGTCTTCCCCCGCGAGGGGGGAAGACCGTGATTGAGCACGGAAACCGTTGGAGCCTCAAGCGGCCGGCCTGCGAATCCCGACGGCGATCGGGCTCGTCACCATCACATCCGGCCTTCGGCCCCTTTCCCCTGGTGGGGAAGGTGGCTTGTCACCGCCCGCTTTTGCGTCATTTCGACGGCTCACCACCAGAGGAGGACTGACGTCGAGGGCCTCTTTTGCAAACCGCGTCCTCGCCCGGCCGCCCGCCACAAGGAAGGGTGGACATGGCTTCCGTGCCGATTCTCAGACCGATTGCCGCCAGCGCAGGCCGAGGGGAAGCTCGGCGGGGCCGAACAGGAAGTGGAGGACGCGGCGGCGGCTGGTCCCGGTCGCTCGGGACGAGGCGTGCAGGAGGAGCGGGCGCATGAGGACGGCGTCGCCGCGATCGGCCAGACAGGCGACCTCCGCCGTCGCCCGGCGGGCGGTCGGGACGGAATGAGGGTCGATCCGTCCCAGCCGGTGCGACCCGGGCGCGACCCGCAGCGGGCCGTCGTCCGGGCCGCAGGGGTCCAGGTGGACTCGCACGGCGACCAGCTCGGCCAGGAGCGCATCCGGCGGCTGGACGAACGGCACGCCCTCCTTCTCCGACCACCCGCGCAGGTCGGGATGCTCGACGCGATCCGCCACGGGGATGCTCAGATCCTGATGCCACGGGACCAGCCAGTTCCCCTCGCGCGACTTCTCGAAGGACGTGCACTGCACCGCGACGAGCCCCAAGGGCACCCGCCTTGCGATCCCGTCATGCCGTCGCAGCCGGTCGACCAGCGCCCGGCACCAGGGCTCCGCCAGCATCCCGCGCGTCCCGGCCGACGTCCGCCCAGCCGGGAACGCCTCCGCCTCGATCGCCTCGCATTCGCCCGCCGTGAGCACCCGTTCGACGACCTCGAACCCCTGCGAGTCAAACATCCCGCGCTCCCGCTCCCGCCTTCGCCTCGGCCCCATCGCGAAACCAGGTCCACCAGCCGAAGGCCGCGACGCCGCATCCCGCGACCAGCCAGGCGAGCATCAGGAACTGGCCGACCCCCAGCAGCCACCACGCCCACCACGCGCGGAGAACCGCCTCGGGCTCCCTTCTGAAGAGGAGAAACCAGGCACCGACCGGCGCTAACGGCAACGGCACCGACATCAGCCACCACCTTGCGGCCGGGAACCGAACGGCCAGGGCCAGCCCGGCGGCGAACCACCCCAGGAACGCCCCATAGCCCGCGCCGAACGCGATCGCGGACGCCGGCTCGCCGACAGGGACGAACGGGGCGCAGACGCAGAAGAGGAGGACGACGCCCCCGGCCACGGCGGCGGCCAGACGGATCGGACGTCGCAACGTCGGCCCCTCCGTCCGCATCATCGGAACTTCCTCAGCCATGAAATCGGGCACTCCCCATTCGGGTTCGCGAGCTTCGTCCGGGGCCTACCGCCGCCTCGCCAGGGCCTCGCGGGCGGGAGGTTCCCAGCCCGAGGGGGGGAATGGAAGGCTCCTGGGCACGGCGACCTTGGGATGCGCGGCGGCGTGCTCGAAAGCGCGTCGCATCGCGTCGTGCCAGGCGGCCACCCGCAGCATCGAGCCGGCGCCGGCCGCGTTCCGGCGATACTCCGCGCCGACCCGGGCGTGCCAGTCGGCCGTCTGCGCGCAATGCTCGAAGCGCGTTCGCACCCGGTCCTTCAGCCGATCGGTCGCGACGTGGGAGACGATGGCGGCGACGGCGATCGCGAGAATCCACCGGAAGACCGTCGGTCGCACGCGCCGCATGCTCGCCCCCGTTCTCAGACTTCGCCGGCGAGCGACCGGAGGAGCCCCGCGTGATAGCCCGGGTCCTTGTCGTGGAACTGGACGACGCCGGCCGGGACGTCGACGTTGAGGTACGCCTCGGCGTACAGTTCCTCGGGGCCGTCCGCGTGGAAGAACGCCTTCATGCGGACCGGGGCCCGGAGCGCGTCGCGCGGGTCGTCACCCAGGCCGATCAGGTCGACGGCGATGCGGCCGGCCATCCCGCCCGCCGGCGGCGGCAGGTCGTAGGCGCGGGCGAGGCCTTGAAGGAAGGCGTCGCTCTCGTCGCCGATCCGGACCAGGCTGCCGTTCCCGCGATGGAAGGTCGGGCCGCCATCCTGCGACGCGGGAGAGTCCCCGCTCGGATCGAGGCCGAGTTCGAGGGCGAAGCCGACGATCCGGCCGTCCAGCCGCCCTCGGGCCACGATGCGGACGAGGCCCGGCCCGTCGGCGTGGGCCGAGGCGATCGGCAGGTCGACGTCCACGAACCCGCCGTCCGTGGCCATCCGTCCCTCGCCGGGACCGAACGCACGTCCGAACAGCCTGGCGAGGATTCCCATGTCCGCTCCCTCGGCCGCCGCTGGGAGGCATAAGGGTCCGGCGTCTCCGACGCGCCGAACCTCCTCATCATGATGGCCCCCGAGACCCGACGCCAGGCCTTGCAACCCTTCGGAGTCGGCCGGGTCGGCCCGCAGCCTCGGTCGCTCCGCATTCGGTCGTCGTGTCGCACTGTAGGGGATAGGGGGCGGTGCGCCCGGATCTTTGGCAAGTCGAACGCGGGACACGCTCTCGCCAGGCGGAAATCGGCGAGGCACGCATCGAAAACGCCGAACGAACCCAATCCAGGCTCCCCCGAAACCCCATGCAAACCAAACCAGGAACACATCTTGCGACCAACGACTTCGATTTCGCCGGGTCGAGAACGAAGCCAATCGGGAGGGACCGGGGGGAGCAAGGCGGAAAATCCCGAAGCGCAACGACGAAAAACGCCGAACGAAGCCAAACCCGACCCCTGGAATTTCCACCTTAATCTTAGTTCCGCCAATCGGTTACGTCCGATGGCTTGGTTTCGAGAGGGGGACGAACGAAGCCATTCACGGTCGCGGAGATGCGGACTTTTCGGGGGCAAATCGGGGGCGGCTTGCCCACGATGCAGGAATTCGGGCAGAATAGCGGGGAATGCGGGGAGGGTCCGAAGTTCGGACATCTCGGGCGGGCGTCGAGGCCATCGAAGCGGGGGTCGCATGAACGTTACGCGGATCATCGACACGTTCGGTTACGTCATCTACGGCGCGCTGACGTTTCTGGCGGTGTGGGGGGTGTACAACGCGATCCTCCTGTATCGGACGCTCCGCAAGAAGACCATCAAGGACCCCACCGCGCTGATCCTTCAGGTCCAGGAGCTTTGCCAGGCGAAGAAGTACGACGCCGCCATGAGCGTCTGCCAGAGCCCGACCTACTGGCACACGGCGCTGGCGCAGCTCATCGCCGTGGCGCTCAAGAACCGGGCGAAGGGGCTGGCGAAGACCAAGCAGCTCCTGGTCACGGAGTTCCACACCGAGGTCGTCGCCGAGATGGAAAACCGGCTGGGGTCGATCTCGACGATCGTCCGGATGGGGCCGCTGCTGGGGCTGCTGGGGACGGTGGCGTCGATGATCGCGGCGTTCGGCCGCATCGGCAGCTCGGAGAAGGTGAACCCGAACGCGCTGGCGTCGGACATCAGCCTGGCGCTCTGGGCCACCGGGGCCGGGCTCCTGATCGCCAACCCGATGATGATCGTCGGCAACGACTTCCACGCCCGGCTCCGCCGCCTCCGCGACCGCACCGAGCGCCAACTCCAGGACGTGCTCGACGCCCTGGAGCCGACCGACGCCCCCAAGGCCCCCGCCGACCGGGCCGCGAAGTCCACGGCGTCGCGGTGAGCGAACGGGCGGTCGCCGTCCGATCGTGATCGACGTTTCCGCAGATCCTTTCACGCGAGCGGGGCGGCCCCATGCTGCTGCGACGGGATGCGACCGAGGAGCGCGACGAACACATCGACATGACGCCGATGGTCGACGTGGTGTTCCAGCTCATGACGTTCATGCTCTTCTCGTCGCAGATGACCGGCGGCGAGCTGGTCGACGTCCCCCCCGCCCGTCACGGCGTGGGCGTGGAGAGCACGTCGGCGACGTTCCTCACCCTGCTGGGCCCGAAGGCGCCCGGGGCCGAGCCGGAGCTGCTCCTCGGCCACGGCACGGGGCCCGTCGCCACGATCGACCAGGCCAAACAGGCCGTCGACCAGGCGGCCCGCGAGGGGATCCGCAAGGTCGTCCTCCAGGCCGACGGCGAGGTCCCCCACGGTAAGGTCCTGGAAGTCGCCGCCGCCGTCTCCGAGATCGAAGGGGTCACCGTCCACGTCGGCGTCCAGGAGCCGGGAGGCGAGCCGTGAGCGCCGGGCCGGAACGCGCCGCTCAAGACGCGACCACCCTTTCATCAAAAGCACATCTTCATTCGTTATGACGACATGAGCGAAAGTCGGGGCGGCATGGCATCCTGGGACGTCTTCCATTCCGATCGCCTGGAGCTGGTGCGGGGGCTCTCCGCCGAGGAGGTCCGCGCCGGCGTCGCCTCGGGCGCGATCCGCGACGACGACCTGGCGCGGCCGTCGGGGACGTCGACCGCCTGGGTCCGCGTCGCCGAGGTCCCCGAGCTGATCGCCCCCCCGCCCCCCGCCGCAGCGCCCGAAACCGACGCCGCGCCCAGCCCCGACGCCGCCGACGACCTCTCGTTCCCGGTCCTGGACACACCCGCCCCCGCCGCCCCCCGCCCCGCCTGGGACTGGGACGATGACGAGGAAGTCGCCGAGGACGAGGATGGCGAGGAAGAGGACGAGGGCGAGGAGGATGAGGAGGAAGGAGACGACGACGAGGCCGGCGGAATCGAGCCGGACGGGCCCCCGGCCCCGCGCGTTCGGGAGGCCGAGGTCGAGGCCGCCTCGTGGGACCTGGGCGACGACGACCTGGACCTCGACCGCCCGAGTCCCTCGGCCTCGTCCGGCAGCCGCGTCGCCCTGCCGACGGCCCGCTCGCGCGACTACGACGACCGGACCGAGGACCTGGAGGACGAGGACGACGAGGACGGGGGCCTGATCTCGCTGACCCGGTCGGGGCCGCCGAAGGTGGAGGAGCTGGACCTGGCGGCGATGGTCGACGTGGCCTTCCAGCTCGTCCTGTTCTTCCTCGTCACGGCGACGACGATCCTGTACAAGAGCCTGGAGATCCCCAAGCCCTCCGGCGAGGCTCCCCCCGAGGCGGTCGCCCAGGGCCGCAACAAGACGCTCGACGAGTTGCAGGACGACTACATCCTAATCGAGATCGACCCCGAGGGGAACGTCCGCATCGACCGCGAGCCGGTCGCCGCCCGCCTGGAAGACCTCGCCGAACGCCTCCGGGTCGCTCGCGAGAAGACCGACCGCAGGACCATGCTCCTCTCGGCCGACTTCGCCACCCCCCACCGCAGCGCCGTGCTCGCCTACGACGCCGCCAACGAGATCGGCCTGGGCATCGCCATCGCCAAGCCCCCGCCCCCCCAGGGCCCCCGCCGGCCCTCCGCCCCGCCCCGGCGGCGAAGAAGGCGGGGGCGTAGGATCAGGACGCGAGCGACGACGATTCGGGATCGATCGGGGTGCGGCCCATGGTCCTCGCCTCGGTCGAACGCCCGACGACGCATCCACCATGATGGATGTCAAGCGTCGAGCAGGCGTCCCGAGGCGCGGCGGACTCCGGGCCTCCGCCCGTCGAGATCCTGCGGACGCCGGGCGTTTCGGTTAGACTGGGCGGCTCGGAATGACGATCGGGATGGATTCGGAGAAGACGATGAACGTGCTCGTGTCGGGGGGCGCCGGATACGTCGGGTCGCATGCGGCCCGGATGCTGTCGAAGGCCGGCCATGAGGTGTGGGTGTACGACAACCTGGTCTTCGGCCATCGCGGCGCGGTCGCGCCCGGGCGGCTGATCGAGGGGGACCTGCTGGAGACGGACAAGCTCGTCGCGACCCTTCGCGAGAAGCGGATCGAGGCGGTGATGCACTTCGCCGCCTTCGCCTACGTCGGCGAGTCGGTCACGAACCCGGCGAAGTACTACCGCAACAACATCGTCGGCACGCTCTCGCTGATGGACGCGATGCGCGAGGCCGACGTCTGGCGGATCGTCTTCTCCAGCACCTGCGCCACCTACGGCGAGCCGGAAGGGGTCCCGATCCGCGAGACCCAGGCCCAGAATCCGATCAACCCCTATGGATATACCAAGCTGGTGATCGAGCACGCGCTCGCGGACTTCGCCAGGGCCTACGGCTGGGGCTACGCGGCGCTTCGGTACTTCAACGCGGCGGGGGCCTCGGCCGACGGCGACCTCGGCGAGGACCACGACCCGGAGACCCACCTGATCCCCCTGGTCCTCGACGTGGCCCTCGGCCGTCGCGAGCGCATCACCATCTTCGGCGACGGGCTCCCCACGCCGGACGGCACCTGCGTCCGGGACTACATCCACGTCGACGACCTGGCCTCGGCCCACATCTCGGCCCTGGAGAAGCTGGGCCGGGGGACCGAGTTCCGCTGCAACCTGGGGACCGGCCGGGGGACGAGCGTCAAGGAGGTGATCGAGGCCTGCCGCCAGGTCACCGGCCACCCGATCCCCGCCGTCGTCGCCCCGCCCCGAGCCGGCGACCCCCCGCCCTCGTCGCCGACGCCGGCCTGGCCCGCCGCGAGCTGGGCTGGTCCCCCCGCTTCACCAGCATCGCCCCGATCGTCGAGTCGGCCTGGAAGTGGCACAAGAGCCACCCCGACGGCTACGACGACTGATCCCGACGACTCCCACGGCCCGCGCGGACGCATCAACACCCCGGAACCCGATCATGCTCACGCCCAGCCGATCCCGAGGAACCCCGCCCGCGGCCCTGGCCGCGCTCGTCGCGACGGCCCTGGCCTTCCCCCTGGCCGCCCCGACGCCGGCCGACGCCCAGGACGCCTCGGTCAGGGCCGCCGAGGCGAGGGCGAAGGGCGTCGCCCTGCACCAGCTGAAGGATTACGCCGGGGCCGTCTCGGCGTTCACCGAGGCCCTCGAACTCGACCCCAAGGACGCCCTGGCGTACTTCGACCGTGCGACCTCCTGGGCCGAGGTCCCCGACCTCGACAAGGCGACGGCCGACTACGCCGAGGCCCTCAAGCTCGACCCCAAGCTGGCCGACGCGTACATCGGCCTGGGCCGCATCTACGCGGCCCAGGGCCGGATCGACGAGGCGGTCGCCGACTACTCCCGCGCCGTCGAGATCGACCCGAAAGACCCGCTGGCCCTCTTCGCCAGGGCGCAGGCCGAGACCTCCCGGCGCAGCTACGCCAAGGCCCTGGCCGACTACGACGCGGCGATCCGACTCGCCCCGTCGAGCGCCCTGTTCCACCTCAGCCGGGGCGACGTCCGCCGGGCGCTGGGGGAGCACGGCAAGGCCGTCGAGGACTTCACCCGCGCGATCCGGCTCGACCCCAAGCTGGCCGACGCCTACGACGCCCGCGCCGCCGTCGCCTTCGACCAGGGGAAGCACCTGGACGCCGTGGCCGACTACGGCCGGGCCCTGAAGATCGACCCCGACGACGCCCTCGCGCACCTCGGCCGGGCCACCGCCCTGTTCGAGCTGCGGGAGTACGACCTGGCCGCGGCCGACTACGGCCGGGCCCTGGAGAGCGCCCCCGAACTCGCCGACGCCTACTACGGCCGCGCCCGCGCCCTGGCCCAGACGGGCGACTTCGACAGGGCCGCCGCCGACTACGACAAGGCCCTGGAACTCGCCCCCGACCACCCATCCGCCCGCACCGGCCGGGGGATCGTCCGGCTCCTCCAGAAACGGTACGCCGACGCCGCCGCCGACCTCGACGCCGCGCTCCAGCACAACCCGGACGACGCCGTCGCCGCGACCCACCGCGCCCGGCTCCTCGCCGCCTCCCCCGACGCCAAGCTCCGCGACGGCGCCCGCGCCAGGGAACTCGCGGAGCACGCCCGGGCGCTGACCAGGGAGGCCGAGCCCCACGCCCTCGCCGCCCTCGCCGCCGCCGACGCCGAACTCGGCCGGTTCCCGACCGCCGTGTCCTGGCAGGCGATGGCCCTGAACCTCTCCCGCGACCCCGACGAACGAACCAAGGCGCAAGCCCGACTCGACCTCTACAAGCAGGGCAAGCCCCTCCGCGACCCCGCCCCCTGATCCGGTCCTGACGGTCGCACGGCCGCGACGGCGTCGAAATCCACCACGATCGCCCTCCCCAGACGGGGGACAAAAGTACAATATCGAGGGATCGACCGCCGGCCCGCGCCCGTCTCGAAGCGAAGGATCGTCGCGACATGAAGTTCGTCCACGCCGCCGACCTGCACATCGACAGCCCCCTGCGCGGGCTGGAGCACTACGAGGGGGCGCCCGTCGAGCGGGTGCGGCTGGCCACGCGGGCCGCCCTGACGAACCTCGTCCGGGTCTGCATCGAGGAGGAGGCGTCGTTCCTGGTCGTCGCCGGCGACCTCTTCGACGGCGACTGGAACGACTTCAACACGGCCCTCTTCGCCGCCGCCCAGATGCGGGCCCTGCGGAACCACGGCGTCCGCGTCTTCGTCATCCGGGGCAACCACGACTCCCGCGACGAGATGAGCTACCGCGTCCCCTGGCCCGACAACTTCCACATGCTCGACTACCGCGAGCCCGAGACCGTCGTCCTGGAAGACCTCGGCGTGGCCATCCACGGCATGAGCTTCCCCCGCCGCGAGCTGACCGAGAACCTCGTCCCGCGCTATCCGAAACCCATCAAGGGATTGATGAACATCGGCCTGTTGCACACCAACGCCACCGGCTCGCTCGACCACGACTCCTACGCCCCCTGCTCGGTCGGCGAGCTGGCCGCCAAGGGCTACGACTACTGGGGCCTGGGCCACATCCACAAGCGCGAGGTCCTCCACGAAGGCCCCCACGTCGTCTATCCGGGCAACACCCAGGGCCGCCACGTCCGCGAGACGGGCGACAAGGGCTGCGTCGTCGCGACCGTCCGGGGGGGCGAGGTCGCGTCGCTGGACTTCCGGTCGACCGACGTCCTCCGCTGGCGCCGCGAGACGATCGCGCTCGAGCCCGAGGACGGCGTCGACGAGCTGATCGACGCCGCCCGGGTCCGGCTCAAGGCCGTCGCCGACGAGGCCGACGGCCGCCTGGCCGCCGTCCGGCTGGAGGTCAAGGGCCGCTGCCGCGCCCACCGAATCCTCGGCGACGAGACCCGGCGGCTGGAGACCGTCGCCCAGCTTCGCGCCCTGCCGGGCGAATTCACCGAGGACCTCTGGGTCGAGAAGATCAAGATGGAGACCGACCACCCCCTCGACCGCGACCAGCTCCGCAAGGGCCGCGACGTCCTGGGCGACCTGCTCCGTTCCATCGACGGCGTCCGATCCGACCAAACCGCGCTCGGCGAACTCGGCCTCCAGATCCGCAAGCTCACCAACAAGGTGGCCCTGGAGCTGAAGGACGAGGGGGACCTGGAATTCGCCGGCGCCGACCAGCTCGCCCGGTGGCTCCGCCAGGCCGAGGACGAGCTGCTCAACCGCCTGACGACGGAGCGCCGCTCATGAAGATCCGCAAGCTCCAGATCGGCGCCTACGGCCGCTTCCGCGACCTCGACCTGACCTTCGAGGGCCAGGGCGTCCAGATGATCCTGGGCCCGAACGAGGCCGGCAAGACCACCCTCCTGGAGTTCGTCCGCGAGCTCCTGTTCGGCTTCGGCGAGCGCACGCCCTACGCCTTCGGCACCGCCTCCGGCCGGATCGAAGGGGCCGCGGACCTCGCCCTCGACGACGGCCGACTGGTGGAGCTTCGCCGCCGCAAGGGGCGCAAGAACACCGTCTCGGGCCGGATCGAGGGGGGCGGCGAGGGGGCCGTCGATCTCGACGAGGCCGGGTTCGAGGCCCTGCTGGGGAGCGCCTCGCTCAACCTCTTCCGCTCGGTCTTCGCCTTCGGGCTGGAGGAGCTGGCCGCCGGCGAGAAGTCGCTGGCCGACCAGAGCGTCAAGTCGGTCCTCTTCAGCGCCGGGGCCTCCGGCGCGGCCGACCCGAAGCGGGTGCTGGAGTCGCTGGACGCCGACGCCCGCAAGCTCTACACCGACGGCTCGCGCAACCTCGTCGTGAACAAGCTCCTGACCGACCTGGCCGAGCTGTCGAAGCAGGTCAAGGGGAAGAGCATCCGCTGCGAGGCCTACGAGCAGCGCCGCAACGACCTGCGGGACGCCGAGGCCGAGGCCGAGGCCCTGTCCGCCGACCTGCTGGAAGCCGCCCGCGACCTGGCGCTCCGGGAGAAGCTGGCCAAGGCCCACGCCCCCTGGCGCGAGCTGTCGTTGATCCGTCGCGAGCGCGAGGGGCTGTCCGCCCCGCAGGGCTTCCCCGCCGACGGCCTCGCGCGGTTCGACGCGATCGAGGTCGAGGCCGCCCGGCTCGCCGAGGAACGGGAGAAGCAGCGGGAGGCCGCCGCGAAGGCCGAGCGGACCCTGGCCGACGTCCAGTTCGACCCCCGCCTGATCGAGCGTCGCACCGTCGTGGAGGGGCTCTATCGCTCCATCGAGGCCGTCGGCCAGGCCCGCCGCGAGCTGCCGGAAGACCGCCGCACGCGCGACGCCGCCCTCCGCGACGCGGCCTCGCGGCTCGCCGGCCTCGCCCCGTCGTGGACGCTCGAAGACCTTCGCGGCTTCCGGCCCACCGCCGAGCGGAAGGACCGCTTCGACCGACTGGTCGCCGAGCGCGACCGCCGCGAGAAGGCCCTGGGCGAGCTGGCCTCGCGCCGCGACGACCTGCGGGGGGACCTCGACGAGAAGGCCGCCGAGCTGGCCGCGCTCGGCGAGCCGGCCGACGTCGCCCCCTGGGCCGCCCTGCTCCTCGAGGCGGACGAGTACACGAAGAACGTCCAGGACTGCGACCGCCGACGCGCCGAGCACCGCAAGCTCCAGCGCGAGGCGGACGACCTGCTCCCCCGGCTCGCCCCCCCCCTGGCTTCGCCGACGCTCCGCGCCGTCCAGCTCCCGGCGCCGCCGCGCGAGGCCGTCGCACGGTTCAAGCTGGACCTCCAGAAGATCGACCAGCGGGTCGAGGCCGCGGAGTCCGGGCTGCGGAAGGACGAGGCCGAGCTGGCCGCCCTGGAACGCGAGGTCGCCGCCCTCAGCCGTCGCGACGGCGACCTCCCCAGCCGCGACCTCCTCGACGAGATGCGGCGGGGCCGCGACGCCGGCTGGGACCTGGTGCGCCGCAAGTTCGCCGAGCAGCAGGACGTCGAGGCCGAGATCCGCGACTGGCTCGCCGACCACGCCGCCGAGGCGGTCCCCGACCTGATCGACGCCTTCCCGGCGATGGTCCGCGAGACCGACCGCTACGCCGACGAGCTGTTCCGCCACTCCAGCGCCGTCGCCAAGCTGGAGCAGCTCCACGCCCTCCGCGACCGCATCCGGCGCGACCGCGAGGCGCTCGACGACCTCCAGGCCGACGCCGATGCGACCCTCGGCCGCTGGCGGGACCTCTGGGCCGACTGCGGGTTCGTCCCCCTGGCCCCCGAGGCGATGGAAGGCTGGCTCGACCGCCTGGAGGCCCTGCGCGGGGTCCAGGCGCGGCTGGCCGAGAACGAGCAGGAGGGCCGCCTCGTCCGCGAAGCGATCGACGCCTACGAGCGCCGGCTCGCCGAGCTGACCGGCCGGGAAGGCCCCGGCCCCCGGCTGCTGGCCGAGGCCCGCGAGCGCGAGCGGACGATCCGCGAGACCGAGCGGTCCCGCGCCGACCTCCAGGCCGCCTGCGTCCGCCTCCGCAAGAAGGCCGAGGACGCCGACGCCGAGATCGCCGCCCGACGCGCCGACGAGGCCGAATGGGACGCCCGCCGCATCGACCTCCTCCGCGAGCTGGATCTCCCCGAAAGCTGGGACGTCTCGCTCCTCGGCCGCGTGCTCCAGGGCCTGGCCGAGACGACGCTGGAGCTGAAGAAGGCCGACGACCGCGAAGCCCGGATCGCCGCCCACGAAGCCCGGCTCGCCGAGTTCGAGCCCCGGGTGCGGACCCTGGTCGAGGAGCTGGCGCCCGACCTGATCGACGCGGCTCCCGAGCAGGCCGCCGCCGCGCTCCACGCCCGCCTGACCGACAGCGTCCAGGCGCGCGAGCGGCGGGCGAACCTGGAGAAGAACCGGGCCGACGCCCTGGCCGAGGCCGCCCTCCGCGACGACCGCCTGACCCGGCTCCAGGCCGACCGCGACGCCCTGCTCGCCGCCGCCGGCGCCGAGACCGCCGACGCCTTCCGCGCCGTGGCCGAACGGGCCGCTCGGATCGTCGACCTGGAGAACCAGGCCCGCGACCGGGGCCGCGAGTTCGACCGGCTCCGCGAGCCCGAGCCGCTCGACGCCTTCGTGGCCCGCCTGGAGTCGGCCGACGCCCCGGGCCTGGAGGCCGATCGCGCCGGGGCCGACGCCCGCCACAAGCAGCTCCAGGCCCGGAAGAGCGAGGCCGACCAGAAGGTCGGCTCGTGCCGCCAGCTCCTTTCGGAGTACGAGAAGGGGGGAGGCGACGCGGCCGAGATCCAGGAGAAGGTCTCCGCCCGTCGCGCCGAGCTGGCCGCGATCGTCGACCGCTACGTCCCCCTGGTCTTCGCCCAGCACCTGCTCAAGCAGGCCATCGCCCGCTTCGAGCAGGGCTCCCGCCCCGAGATGCTCCGGGAGACCTCGCGGATCTTCGAGACGATGACCGGCGGCCGCTACGTCCGCGTCGAGCGCCCGGACGACGACGAGGCCCCGCTCCAGGTCCGCCGGGTCGACGACGAGGTCCTCGAGCCCCACCAGCTCTCCGCCGGCACCCGCGAGCAGCTCTACCTGGCCGTCCGCCTGGCGTACGTCCTGCACTATTGCGGACGCGCCGAGTCGCTGCCTATCGTGATGGACGACGTGCTGGCGAACTTCGACGACGACCGCTCCCGGCGCACGCTGCGGGCCCTGGGCGAGATCTCCGGGAAGGTGCAGGTGCTGTTCCTGACGTGCCACCCGCACGTCGTGGAGCTGGGCCGCGAGGTCTTCCCGCTGCTCCGCCCGATCTCGCTCTCGCCCGCCGGGAAGCCGGCCGAGCCCGCGCCGGAGGCCGGCGCGGGAGCCGCGGGCGAGGGGCCGCCTCGGGCCGGGAAGGGCCGCCGCCATCGCACGCTCCTGGACCTCTCCCCGTCCAACTGAACAGGAACGTCCCGCGATGAGCATCCGCTTCAGTCGACTCCGATCGATCTCGCTCCTCGTCGCCCTCCTGGGCCTCGCCGGCCTCGCGAGGGGGGCCGAGGTCGAGATCCGCGACAAGACCCTGGTCGTCTGGGCGGCGCCGGCGAACACGACCCAGCAGGGGACGGGCGTCCTGACGATCCAGCGGCCGGGCGGGCCGTTTGACTCCGTCGTCCTCGGCGAACTGGCGCCCGGGCGCTGGATGGCCGGCAGCGAGTTCTTCCATCGCACTCACGCCGATCAGGCCGCCTGGCCCGCCGAGACCGCCGGACCCGAGACGTTCGTCCAGATCGCCGTCGCGTACAGGGGCAAGCACGTCTCGATTCATCGCGACGGCCGACTTTACGCCGAGTACGACATGGCCTCCGAGCCCGCCGCGTTCTCCTCGTCGAGCGTCGTCCTGCTGGGCCTGCGTCATCTGGAGATGCTGGGCGGGCCGACGTTCCTGGGCCGGATCGAGGACGCGAGGATCTACCCCGTCGCACTCAACGCCGAGGCCCTGGCGAAGCTCAGGGCCGACGAGCCGTCGGAGCCGAAGCCCCTCGCCTGGTGGACGTTCGACGACGGCGAGGCCGAGGACCGGATGGGGACCTTCCCCCCCGCCAGGCTGATGGGCGCGGCGACCGTCCGCGACGGCCGGCTGCACCTGGACGGCGGCTACGCGATGGTCGGCAAGGGGCTTGGCCCGACGCGGACCCGAGCCACCGAGGACTGGCCGACGTACCACGTCACCGCCCTGCCGAGCGAGGGCCTGGCCCGTCCCTACGACGCCAACGGCTGCATCTACTGGAAGGGCAAATATCACCTGATGTACATCTACCAGGACCCGAAGCTCCCCAAGGGGGGCCACTGCTGGGGCCACGCCGTCAGCACGGACCTGGTGGACTGGACCTTCCTGCCGCCGGCCCTCGTCCCCCAGCCCGAGGATAAGGACGTGGGGATCTTCAGCGGCAACGCCTTCCTCGACAAGGACGGCGTGCCCACCCTCTGCTGGTTCGGCGTCGAGGCCGGCGTCTGCGTGGCCACCGCCCAGGACGACGACCTGATCGCCTGGAAGAAGCATCCCAGGAACCCGATCATCCCCATGCCCAAACCGGGCGAGCCGGGCCACGGCGAGTACACCGTCTGGGACCCGTACCTCTGGCTCGAAGGGGACGACTACATCTGCCTGCTGGGGGGCAACAAGCTCCCCAACGGCAAGGACACGCTCTACACGATGAAGTCCCCGGACCTCGTCTCGTGGACGCCCGTCGGCCCGTTCTTCGAGCACCCCGACCTCTCGTGGACCACCGAGGGGGAGGACTGCTCCTGTCCGGACTTCTTCAAGCTGGGCGACAAGCGGGCGCTCCTCTGCATCAGCCACAAGGTCGGCGGACGGCTCTACATCGGCCGCTATGAGAATGAGCGCTTCTTCCCGGAGAAGCACGTCCGCATGAGCTGGCCGGGCGGGCAGTTCTTCGCGCCCGAGAGCCTGCTGGACGACAAAGGGCGGCGGATCATCTGGGCCTGGGTGACCGACCCGCGCACCCTGCCGACCCAGCAGGCGACCGGCTCCGGCGTGCAGAGCCTCCCGCGCGTGATCGACCTGGACGCCGACGGGAACCTGACCATCAAGCCCGTCCCCGAGCTGGAGCGGCTGCGTCGCAACCACCGCCGTTCCGCGGACATGTCCGTCGCCGGCGAGTTCGTCGTCTCCACCTTCGACGGCGAGGCGATCCGGGGCGACGCGATGGAGCTGGCCCTGTGGGTCGATCCGGCCGCCGCCGAGGAGGTCGCCGTCGCCGTGCGCTCCACCACCGACGACTCCGAGAAGACCGTCATCCGGTACACGCCCGCGACCAAGACGCTGGCGATCGACTCGTCGAAGTCGACCCGGCGCGAGGACGTGGTCTACACCAACGGCCCGCTGGACACCGGCGGCCTGCTGCGTGGTTCGGACTACAAGAACCCCCGGAACGTGGTCGAGGCCCCGCTGGAATTGAAGCCCGGCGAGCCGCTCACGCTCCGCATCTTCCTGGACGGCCCCATGCTGGAAGTCTTCGCCAACGACCGCCAGTGCCTCACCCAGCAGGTCTTCCCCGAGAGCAAGGAGGCGACCCTGGTGAAAGTCTCGGCCAAAGGCGGCCCCGTCGTCTTCGGCGGGATCACGGCCTGGGACATGGACCCCGCGAAGTTCATCGATCAGAAGGGAGCCCGCTGACGTGGCCCTGACCTACCAGCGCGAAGCCTACCCCGCGCTCGACGTCGAGGAGTTCATCGACGTCCTCGTCCGATCGACGCTGGCCGAGCGCCGGCCGATCGACCGGCCCGACGCGCTCCGGGGGATGCTGGCGAATGCTGACGTGATCCTGACCGCCCGCGACGACGGCCGGCTCGTCGGCGTCTCCCGGGCGCTCACGGATTTCCACTTCTGCACGTATCTCTCGGACCTGGCGGTGGACGTCGCCTTCCAGGGCCGGGGGATCGGCCGCGAGCTGATCCGCCTGACGCACGAGGCGGCCGGGCGGCACACGACCCTGATCCTGCTGGCCGCCCCCAAGGCGCGGACCTACTACCCGCACGTCGGCATGACCCCCCACGAATCCTGCTGGACGATCCCCCCCGGCCCGAGGCCCGAGACGCCATGATCGACCGCCCCGAAATCGACGCCGGCGCCGAGACCGACGCCCCCCTGCGCGTCGTGCGGGCGGTCCCCCTGCCGAAGCAGTTCGTGATCGTGGGGGGCGTGCACAGCCTGGGGATCGCCCTGTTCGTCGGGTTCCTGTCCCTCGTGGCGCTGAAGCTGGGGGCCGATTTCGCCAACGGCGGCTCGGGCGACGCCAACCTGCCGTTCGCCCTCGCCTGGGCGACGGCGGCCTTCGGGATCGCCTTCCTCGCGCTCTGGTCGCTCCACTATGCGATCCTGATCAGGAGGCGCTCCCAGACCGCCTACGTGATCTTCCCCGACCGGGTGGAGGTCCGGCGCGACGGCTCGCCCCGGCCGTCGGACGTGATCCCGCTCGACCGCACGATCGCCGTGCAGTCGTGGGCCGGGCCCCTCCTCCGCCCCCAGGGGCTGGCGACCCTCACGCTGGTGGTCGAGGACCCCCCGGACCCGTCCGGCCGCCGCCGGCACGTCTTCCACCCCCTGCCCAACATCCCCGAGCCCGACGCGGTCGCCGACCTCATCCGCTCACGGCTCCCCGCCCGCGCGTCGTCCTGAAATCGGACGAGGCGGGACGTGTCGCCGGTTCCGTCCGGCCCGCTGATTGATCAGTCCCGCGCCCAGCGGAGCCAGGCGTCGGCGTCGGCGTCGCTGGGCATGCGCCAGTCGCCCCGAGGGGAGAGGCTCACGGTGCCGACCTTGGGCCCGTCGGGGACGCACGACCGCTTGTACTGCTGGGCGAAGAAGCGGGAGAGGAACGTCTTCAACGTCTTCGCCACCAGCTCCGGCGCGTACGCCTTCGAGAACGGGGCGAACCGGCTCAGGAAGAGGATCTTCTCGGGGGTGCAGCCGACCCGAACGAGGTGGTAGAGGAAGAAGTCGTGCAGCTCGTAGGGGCCCAGGGCGTCTTCGGTGGACTGCAAGATCTCCCCGCGCCGGGAAGGGGGGAGCAGCTCGGGGGAGATGGTCGTCTCGGCGATCGAGGTCAGGGTGTCCCGGGCGGGTCCCTCGGGGAACTCGTGCTGGGCGACGTACATGACCAGGAACCGCACGAGGGTCTTGGGGATCGAGCAGTTGGGGTTGTACATGCTCATGTGATCGGCGTTGTACGTCGACCAGCCCAGCGCCATCTCCGAGAGGTCGCCGGTCCCCACGACGAACCCGCGCGACATCAGGAGGAACGTCCGCAGCCGCGCCTGGACGTTCTCGAAGACCAGGTCCTTCCGCCGGTCCTCGGGGACGTCGTGCAGGGCCTCGCGGAAGGCGGCCACGTCCAGGCCCCGGACGTCGATCCCGAACGGCGAGTGGCCCAGGTCCTGGAAGGTCCGCAGGGCCAGCGGGGCGATGTCGATGGCCTCGGACGAGACCCCCAGGTGCTCCATCAGGTCGACCGCGTTGGTCCGCGTCCGGCTGGTGGTGCCGAAGCCGGGCATCGTCAGCCCGCGCAGCAGCTTCCGATCCAGCCCCAGCAGGTCCAGCGTCTTGACCGCGACCAGCAGCGCGAGCGTCGAGTCGAGCCCGCCGGAGACCCCCAGGTGGAGCGTCGTCCCGGCCGGCAGCCGCTCCACCCGCTTGGCCAGGCCGGCGACCTGGATCTCGAAGATCTCGGCGCATCGGCGCTTCAGCTCGGGGCCGCTCTCGGGGACGAACGGCGCGGCGGGCACGAATCGCTTCAGGTCCGCGGGCTCGCTCAGGCTCAGGCCCGTCGGGATGCGGCGGAAGGGCCGCGCCAGGCCGAAGGGCGCCTCGAACGTCGCCTCCGAACGGCGCTGGAACGTCACCCGGGCGACGTCCACGTCGCGCTCGATCCAGTACGACCCGCGCTCCACCGTCCGGCCGTCCCCCACCCGGCGGGACTCCTCCAGCAACCGGCCGTTCTCGGCGATCAGGCAGTGGCCGCCGAAGACCAGGTCGGTCGTCGATTCGGTCGGGCCGGAGCCGGCGTAGGCGTACGCGGCGAGGCAGCGGCCGGACTGGCCGACGACGAGGTCGGTCCGGTACGCGCTCTTGCCGATCGTCTCGTTGCTGGCCGAGAGGTTGAGCAGCAAGGTCGCCCCCGCCAGCGCCTGGAAGGAGCTGGGGGGGATCGGCAGCCAGAGGTCCTCGCAGATCTCGACCCCGATCACCGCGTCGCGCCCGGCCTCGCCGGCGCCCTCGGCCTGGAACAGCAGGTCGATCCCGAACGGCGTCGGGCGGCCCAGGACCTCGACCTCCGCCGGCTCGGCCCCGGTCGCGGGACGGAACCAGCGGCGCTCGTAGAATTCCTTGTAATTCGGGATGTGCTGCTTGGGGACGATCCCCCGCACGCCGCCGCCGTCGACCACCGCCGCGACGTTGTAGAGGTGCGGCCCGACCCCCAGCGGGAGCCCGACCACCACCACCCGCGGCTTCCCCGCGTTGGCCTCGACGACCGCCGCCAGCGCGTCGAGCGCGGCATTCAGCAGGGTCGGCTGGTGGAAGAGGTCGGCGCAGGTGTAGCCGGTGAGGCAAAGCTCGGGGAAGACGGCGACGTCGCAGCCTTCCAGCCGCTCCAGGACGCCGACGACCTCGCGGGCGTTGGCCGCCGGGTCCCCCACCGAAGTCCGGATCGATGCGCAAGCGACGCGGACCATACCGAATACGTTCATGTCTTTCCCATCGCGTCGCGGACTGCCGATTGACCGGGCCTCTGCATCGAGAGTAAAACAGGACGGCCCGGGCGGCAATGCAAGTCGGTCGACTCGCCGCTCCGGCGTCGAGCCCCACGGCCCCCCGTCGCGACGATCCGAAGTCCAGGTCATGCCGCGCGAGCCCTCGTCGGCCGCTTTCGACGAACCATTCGGGGACGGACTCATGCTGAGCTTTTCGCGTCGATCGTTCCTCGCGGCGTGCCTCGCGTCGACGGCGGCCCTGGCGTTCGGGCAGGCGCCCGTCGGCCAGGCGCGCAAGCCGTTCGCCAAGCCGGGGACGCCCCGCAAGGCCGAGCGGATCCGGTCGTACGACGTCAAGCACATCCGGGCCGACCTGAAGCTCGACCTGGAGAAAGGGACGATCGCCGGGACGGTCGCGCACACCATCGCCCCGCTGCACGCGCCCCTGGCGAGGCTGGAACTCGACTGCGGACCCAGGCTCAAGGTTGAGCGCGCGACCCTGGGCGCGGCGGGCGTCGAGCTCCCCTTCGAGCATAAAGGGGAGACACTGGCGATCACGATCGAGCCCCCGAGGCCGGCGGGCGAGGAGTTCGTGACGACGATCGCGTACTCCGGCGCGACCGAGCAGGGGCTCCACTTCATCCCCCCCGACGCCGTCAACCCCGACCGCCCCCGCGCCGCCTGGACCCAGGGCGAGGCCGAGGAGACCCGCTACTGGCTCCCCTGCTACGACTCCCCCAACGACCCGGCGACCACCGAGATGGTCGTCACCGTCGCCAGGCCCTACTCGGTCGTCTCCAACGGCGCCCTCGCCGAGACGACGGAGAACCCCGACGGCACCCGCACGTTCCACTGGAAGATGGAGCAGCCCCACTCCAGCTACCTGATCACCATCGCCGCCTCGGAATTCAACACCTTCCGCGACCACGTCGGCGACCTCCCCGTCGAGTACCACGTCCTCAAGAACGTCGACGAGGAGACCGCCAGGCGGTTCATGGGCAAGACGCCCCGCATGATCGAATTCTTCAGCGAGGCGACCGGCCAGCCCTATCCCTACCCCAAGTACGCGCAGGTCTGCCTCCCCGAGTTCAACGGCGGCATGGAGAACACCTCGGCCACCTCGATGACCGACGACGCCCTGCTGGACCGCCTGGAAGCCCAGGAACGCGACATGGACGGCCTGGTGGCGCACGAGCTGGCCCACCAGTGGTTCGGCGACCTGATGACCTGCAAGGACTGGTCCCACCTCTGGCTCAACGAGGGCTTCGCCTCCTACTTCGACCCCCTCTTCGCCGAGCACGAGCTGGGCGACGACGAGTTCCGGCTTCAGATGCGAGCGGCGCAGCAAGGCTACCTCGGCGCCGACCGCATGTACCGCCGGCCGATCGTCGAGCCCCGCTACGAGAACCCGATCCAGCTCTTCGACGGCATGTCGTACGCCAAGGGAGCCAGCGTCCTGCACGCGCTCCGGGGGACGGTGGGCGACGAGGGCTGGTGGAAGGGGATCAAACGATACGTGGCGGCGAACAAGTTCCGCAACGTCGAGTCCGACGACCTCCGCAAGGCCTTCGAGGCGGCGACCGGCAAGGACCTGGGCTGGTTCTTCGACCAGTGGGTCTACAAGGCCGGCCACCCCGAGCTGAAGGCGTCGTGGCGATATGAGCCCGAGGACGCGACCGTCCGGCTCAAGGTCGAGCAGGTCCAGAAGCTCGACGAGCAGACCCCCCTGTTCCGCCTGCCGACGACCGTCGAGATCGTCGAGGCCCCCGGCCGCTCGAAGTCGGTCGCGATCGTCGTCGACGGCCCGACGCACGAGTTCGTGATCCCGGCCGGGGCCGAGCCGAAGGCCGTCCTGCTCGACCCCCAGGGCTGGATCCCCAAGGAGCTGATGTTCGAGCGGCCGGTGGCCGAGAACCTGTTCCTGCTCGAACATGGCCCCAACGTGCTGGCCCGGCTCGACGCGGCCGAGGCCCTCGCGAAGAAGGTCGCCGATCATCCCGAGGCCAGGACCGCGCTGGCCGCCGCATGGTCGAAGGAGAAGCGGCCGGACGCGGCGGTGAAGCTGCTGGAGACGCTGAAGGCGGGCGACGAAGCCAACCGCGCGACCCTGGTCTCGGCGGCCGAATCCCCCGAGGCCCGCGTCCGCGCGGCGGCCGTCCGAGGTCTGGCCGCGCTCCCCCGCGACGACGCCTCCGAAGCCCTGCTGCGGGAGGTCTGGAACGACCCCGAGGCCCCGTACGGGGCGCGCCGGGCGGCGCTTCGCGGGCTGGTGACGTGGAAAGTCGCCGACGCCGAGAAGCTCGCCGACGCGGCGCTCGACCTGGTGGACGGCCGGCACGTCCTGGCCGCGACGGCCCTCGGCCTGGCGCTCGAACAGCCCGGCGCCCGCGCCCGCGAGTTGGCCGCCGCCTATCTCGCGCCCGGCCGTCCCCCCCGGCTCCGCTACGCCGCGCTCCAGGCGATGGAGTCGCTCGCCAAGGACGACGCCGGGCTCCAGGACCTGATCGTCCCCCTGGCCGAAGACGCCGACCGCGGCATCCGCACCCGCGCCTGGGGCCTGATCCGCACGCACCGGATCCAGAAGGCCCTGCCGGTCCTGGAGAACCGCCTCAAGATCGAGGACTTCGGCTTCAACGCCGGCGCCCGCAACATCCTGGAAGCGGCCCTCAAGGCCCTGAAAGAGGCCGGGCCCGAGGCCGTCAAGGCCCCGACCCCGCCCGCTGCCGCAGCCGCCCCTGCGCCCGCCCCGGAGCCCTGGGCCGAGATCCAGAAGCAGGTCGACGAGCTGGAGCGTCAGCTTCGCGAGTTGCGGAAGAAGATCGAGGAGCGAAAGGCCGGGTGAGGCCGTCTCGAACGGCGGCCGGCCTGCGGCCCGCTCACTCGCCGAACGGCGAGAGCGTGGGCCCGCCGGGGTTCACCGGATGCTCCGGCTCGGGGGCCGGCGAACCGACCGTGCCGACCTGGTCGGGGTCGACGGCGATGCCGGGGCTGGGCTCCAGCACGGGTGCCGAGGGGAGCCGGACGTCGCCCATCCGGCGGTCGAAGCGCCTGGGGCCCGTGCAGCCCGAGGCCAGGGCGAGCGCGATCAACAACGCGGTTGTACGGAACAGGCACGTCATCCCGGTCTCCTCCTTGAAGGGGTCAGACGGATTTCTCGCCGCCCGGACCGGCTAGAATAGCGGGATCGCGATTTCCGCCTAGTCGAAATCCCCTCAAGTCCGCGACGCGGTCGACCGACACGCCCCGAATCGAGAGGAGGAGAAGCTCATGAGCACGCCCCCGGACCCCGCCGACGCCTGGCCGTTCACCGAGCCCCCCGACGACGACGTCGTCACCCTCGACCGGATCGTCCGCGGCGAGTCCCCCATCCTCCTGGCCGCCCGCGACGACGACGGCTGGCAGTTCCTGGACGGCGAGCACGTCTTCGAGGAAGACGGCGAGGTCGTCCTCTTCGGCGAGATCCTCCAGTTCGATCCCTCCCTGGCGGAACTGGCCGATCTCCCCATCGGCTGGCACGCCCGACGCCCGACCGTCGACTCCCCCTGGCAGCGCGCCGAGGGCGAGCCGGAGCCCTGACCGCCGGGTCGATCGAGGCCCCGGATCGAGATCCGACATCTCTTGCGCAATCTTCCGGCGGCCTTAATCCAGACTTCACAATCCTCCCCGATAATCCCAGGCGATGAGGCGATCCGGGATGGAGCCCGAGGCCAGGGCGGGCGTGCCTCCGGTCCGCAAGGGTTCGTCGCGAGTGCGTCGTCCGGTCGGGGGGGGGGCGTGAAGAGGATTTGAACATCTTGAGATTTTCGAAGATCGGCGGGAGAGGGATCCCCGCATGGCTGGTCGCCGCCGCCCTGGCGGGCGGTTGCGGCGACGAGGCCGGGCCGCCCCGCGAGGCGGTCTCCGGCAAGGTGACCTACGACGGCAAGCCGGTGGAGCGCGGCTCGATCCAGTTCCTGCCGAAACAGGCCGCCGAAAGCGGCGGGGCCTGGGGTTCGATCGTGGACGGGGCGTACGCCATCCCGGCCTCGGACGGCCCGGTCGCCGGCGAATACGCGGTCTCGATCACCTCCGCCCCGGAGGCGTCCGACGCGGCCGACGCCCTCCCCGGCGACGACTCCGGCGCGGTCGCCGGCGACGTGATCCCCGAGGACTACAACCTCAAGACGACCCTCACGGCGACCGTCGAGCCGGGGAAGGCGAACACCGCCGACTTCGACCTGGCCCGCAAGGCCGCCCCCCGCAAAGGGCGGCGCCCCTGACCCCCGTCGGGCGCCTCCCCACATGCCCCGCATACCCACGAACACCGCAACCCGAGAGGATTCCGTTTCCGATGGATGAGAGAACGAAGCGGCGCGGCTTCACGCTGATCGAGCTGCTGGTGGTGATCGCGATCATCGCCGTCCTGATCGCCCTGCTGCTCCCGGCCGTCCAGTCCGCCCGCGAGGCCGCGCGACGGATGCAGTGCGCCAACAACCTGAAGCAGATCGGCCTGGGGATGGCGAACTACGAGAGCACCTACGGCAGCCTCCCGGCCGGCATCAAGGGCTGCTGCTGGGGGACCTGGATCGTGTTCGTCCTCCCCGCGATGGAGCAGACCGCGGCCTTCAACGGCTGGAATTTCAACGGCGACAACTCGGCCAACGGCGCGGCGACCGGCGCCGGGGCGACGGCCCTCCGCTACGGCGGGGCGGCCAACACGACGATCTCGCGGACCCTCTTCAGCGTCTACCTCTGCCCCAGCGACCAGCCGGCGAAGCCCCGCGAGCAGATCCCGTCGTTCAACTACGCCGCGAACTTCGGCAACACGACCTTCTACCAGCTGGCGACGACCGGCTCGGGCGCGGACCTCGTGACCTTCCAGAAGGCGCCGTTCACCGACATGTGGCCCCCCACGGCCGTCAACGGCGGCCCCAAGGGCTACACAGTCTCGCAATACGGCACCGTGGGGCTCTCGGCGATCACCGACGGCACCAGCAACACGATGCTCATCTCCGAGATCGTCCAGGGCCAGCAGCCCAACGACCTCCGCGGCTTCGTCCACTGGGGCTACGCCGCCGCCTTCGAGACCACCCTCGCCCCCAACAGCCGCCTCCCTGACGTCCTCTGGTCCAACTATTGCGACCCGAACAATCGCGGCTCGTCCCCGCCTTGCATCATCCAGCCGCTGGCGCGGAACACCGTCCTGGGCTCCCGAAGCCGCCACCCCGGCGGCGTCAACAGCGTCTTCGCGGACGGCCACGTCGCGTTCGTGAAGGATTCCATCAGCCTGCCGGTCTGGCGCGGGCTGGGCTCCATCGCCGGCGGCGAGGTCCTCAGCTCGGACGCGTACTGACCCCCCGGAACGCCCCCAGACCTTCCCTCGCGGCGCCGCGCCCAGCCCGGGCGGCGCCGCGTCCTTGCGCCGGTCCCTTGCCTCCGACCGCCCCGACGGTTTCCTCGCCGCTCGGATCGGCTAGAAGGCCGGGATCGCGATTCCCGACCTCCCCGTCGGCTGGCGCGCCCGACGCCCGACCGTCGATCGGCGAAGGACGGCCAGGTTCAGGCGAGCGGGCGACGCGGCTTCATGAGGCCCCCGCCGACGGCCGCGGCGGCGATCGCGGCGAGGGCGAGGGAGGACGGCTCGGGGACGATCGTCCCCGTCAGGGAGAAGGCCGCGTTGAAGGTCCTCCCCTGCCCTTCGATGTCCGTCCCGACCCGCAGCCAGTCGGGCGCGAGGGCCTCGTTGCGGATCCAGGTCTGAAGGTCGGGCGCGAACGGCGTGCCCGGCGCGACGATCGGCCTCGGGGCCGAGAGCCAGTAGAACTGCTGATCCGCGCCGCTCATGAGCACCTGCGTCACCAGGAAGTAATGGCCGGCGTCCAGCGTGATCGGGACCGTCAGCGCCACGTCGAACAGGGTTTCCGCGCCGGTGACCGCGCCATCGCCGCCGGTCGTCACGCCGGGGAGCGGGTGGATGCCGTTCAGGACGGAATTGCCGGCCGTGAACGACGAGGCCAGCACCGTCGAGCCGAACGTCAGGCCCCCCGACGTGGAGTCGCGCGAGGTGAACGCGACGTCGGAGGGCGAATTGACCCGGGTCGGGACGTTCCCGGACGGCGGGTCGGTGGAGTCCAGTGGGAAGACCCGATAAATCTCCACGACGACCTGGCTGACGTCCGCCGTCGTCGCCCCCCCGGTCAGTAGCCCCGTGAACGAAAGGCTCGTGAGCCGGGTGGCCTGATCCAGGATGAAATCGTCTCCCGTCTCGATCTCCTCGCCGCCTGCGCCGGCGGGCCGCGAGGCCATGGCCATCAGGCCGTCGGGGTCCCCCGTCGAGAACGAGAAGTCGCCGGCCCGGGCCGGGCTTCCGACCGAGCCGACGACCAGCACCGCCGCGAGCATCCGCAGCCAAACACGCATCGTCTTCTCCGTTCACCTTGAAACCCGAATCGCATCCATCCTTGTGCCGCAACATCACATTTTGGATCACGAACACGATTCGGGTCGGATTTGAGCACATTCCTCCGCCCAGCGTCCAGGAAAATCCGCGCATCCCCCAACGTCGTCTCCGCCCCGGCCGGGCGGCGTCCTCGAGGGGCGATCGGGGACGCCGGCCCAGCAGGGGCTTGCGTCCGAAGGAGCTGCGGGTTTAACATTTGCCGAATGCATCTGATCGAATCCCGATCTCGGGGAGCATTCGCTGATGGGTCGAACGACGTGCGATGACGGTCGGCCGCGACGCGGTCGGGCCTGGCTGGGGATGTCGGCGGCGACGGTCTTCGCCATGATCGCGGGCCCGGCGTCCGGCGAGGAGCCGGCGGCGGCGACCGCGAAGGCGGAGCCGGCGAAGATCAGCTACGACAAGCAGGTCCGGCCGATCCTCCAGGCGAAATGCCAGGGCTGCCACCAGCCGGCGAAGGCCGGCGGCGGCTACGTGATGACGGCGTTCGACCGCCTCCTGAAGGGGGGAGAGGTCGAGGGGGCCGCGATCGCGGCGGGCAAGCCCGACGAGAGCCCGCTCCTCGAGCAGATCACGCCCCACGACGGCAAGGCCGCGATGCCTCGCAACGCCCCGCCGCTCGCCCCCGCCGACATCGAGCTCATCACGACGTGGATCGCCCAGGGCGCCGTCGACGACACGCCCGCCGGCGCCGGCTCGCGGGTCGACGCCGAGCATCCCCCCGAGTACGCCCGCGCCCCCGTCGTCCCCGCCCTGGCCTTCTCGCCCGACGGCTCGCTCCTGGCCGTCGCCGGGTTCCATGAGATCCTGCTGTGGAAGTCCGACGGCTCCGAGCTGGTCGCCCGGCTCGTCGGCCTGTCCGAGCGCGTCGACTCGCTGGCCTTCTCGCCCGACGGCTCGAGGCTGGCCGCCACCGGCGGCGACCCGGGACGGCGGGGCGAGGTCCAGGTCTGGAACGTCGCCGAGCGGAAGCTCGAACTGTCGACCTCGGTCTCGTTCGACGTGGTCTTCGGCGCGAGCTGGTCGCCCGACGGGACCAGGATCGCCTTCGGCTGCACCGACAACTCCGCCCGCGCGATCGACGCCAAGACGGGCGAGCAGGTCCTGTTCATGGGCTCGCACAGCGACTGGGCGCTGGACACCGTCTTCTCGGCCGACGGCTCGCACCTGGTCTCGGTCGGCCGCGACATGTCGGCCAAGCTCACCGAGATCGCCGAGCAGCGGTTCGTCGACAACGTCACCTCGATCACCCCCGGCGCGTTGCGGGGGGGCCTGAAGGCGCTGGCGCGGCACCCCAGTCGCGACGAGATCGTCATCGGCGGCTCCGACGGCCAGCCCAAGGTCTACCGGATCTTCCGCCAGACCGTCCGCGTCATCGGCGACGACTCGAACCTGATGCGCGAGCTCCCCTCGCTCCCCGGCCGCGTGACGAGCGTCTGCGTCTCGCCCGACGGCCTCCGCATCGCCGCGTCGAGCAGCCTCGAAGGCGTCGCGGGCGAGGTCGCCGTCTATTCCTACGAATTCAGCGACGCCTTCCCGGACGCGATCAAGGCCATCCAGGCGAAGGTGGTCACCTCCCGATCGGCCGAGGAGAACGCCGCCGTGGACGCCTACCACAAGGAAGGCGTCAAGGAGATCGCCCGGTTCAAGACGACCGCCGGCGGGCTGTACGCGACCGACTTCCGCCCCGACCGCAAGGTCCTGGCGACGGCCGGCGGCGACGGCCTCGTCCGCCTGATCGACGCCGAGACCGGCGCCCTCGTCAAGGAGTTCGTCCCCGTCCCCATCTCCGGCTCCGCCGAGGGGAACCTCGCCGCCGCCGCCGCGCCGGCCGCGCTCGCCTTGCCCGAGGAGCCCACGGCGTCCGAGGCCCTCCCCGCCGGGGCCGTCGTGTCGGCCCTGGAGGTCGAGCCCCGCGCGATCGTCCTGGACTCCCCCGCCGCCTACGCCCAGATCGTCGCGACCGCCGTCCTCGCCTCGGGCGAGACGATCGACGCGACCCGGATGGTCGACCTGAAGGTGGAAGGGAACGCCGTCGAGGTCTCGCGCGGCGGGCTCGCGAAGCCCCGCGCCGACGGCTCCGCGAAGGTCGTCCTGGCCCTCGCCGGCCGGACGGTCGAGATCCCGGCCGAGGTCCACGGCTTCGCCGCCCCGATGCGGCCCGACTTCGTCCGCGACGTCGCCCCGGTCCTCTCCCGGATGGGCTGCAACCAGGGGACCTGCCACGGCTCGGCGCAGGGCAAGAACGGCTTCAAGCTGTCGCTGCGGGGCTACGACCCGCTGTACGACGTGACCGCCTTCACCGACGACGACGCCGCCCGCCGCGTCAACCCGGCCTCCCCCGAAGACAGCCTGATGCTCGACAAGCCGACGGGCGTCGTCCCCCACGGCGGCGGCGTGCTCATGGAGCCCGGCGACGCCTATTACGAGGTCGTCCGATCCTGGATCGCCCAGGGGGCCAGGCTCGACCGGAGTTCGGCCAAGGTCGCCGCGATCGAGGTCTTCCCGCGCAACCCCGTGGTCCAGCTCCCGGGCTCGGTCCAGCAGATCCGGGTCGTCGCCACGTACCACGACGGCGGCTCCCGCGACGTGACCCGCGAGGCGTTCCTGGAGAGCGGCGACACCGAAGTGGCCGCCACCCGGGCCCACGGCCTGGTCTCGGCGATCCGCCGCGGCGAGGCCCCGATCCTCGTCCGCTACGAGGGCTCCTACGCCTCGACGACGCTCACCGTCATGGGCGACCGCACCGGCTTCGCCTGGACCCCGCCGCCGTCGTACGGCCGGATCGACGACCTGGTCGCCGCCAAGTGGGAACGGCTCAAGATCCAGCCCTCCGACCTCTGCACCGACGCCGAGTTCCTCCGCCGGGCCTCGCTCGACTTGACCGGCCTCCCCCCCTCGGCCGACGAGGTCCGGGCGTTCCTCGCCGACCCGACCGAATCGAAGGCCAAGCGCGAGGCGCTCGTCGACCGCCTGATCGGCTCGCCGGCGTTCGTCGACTACTGGACGAACAAGTGGGCCGACCTGCTCCAGGTCAATCGCAAGTTCCTGGGCGCCGAGGGCGCCGCCGCCTTCCGAGACTGGATCCGCGCGCAGGTCGCCGCCGACGCCCCCTACGACGAGTTCGCCCGCCAGATCCTCACCGCGGCCGGCTCGAACAAGGACAACCCCGCCGCCTCGTACTACAAGATCCTCCGCGATCCCGAGGCGACGATGGAGAACACCACCCAGCTCTTCCTGGGCGTCCGGTTCAACTGCAACAAGTGCCACGACCACCCCTTCGAGCGCTGGACCCAGGACCAGTACTACGAGACCGCCGCCTTCTTCGCGCAGGTGGACCTGAAGCCCGACCCCGCCGCCGGCGGCCAGACCATCGGCGGCAGCGCCGTGGAGACCCCCCGGCCGCTCTACGAGGTCGTGTCCGACTCCGGGACGACCGAGGTCATCCATGACCGGACCAAGGAGCCGACGGCCCCCAAGTTCCCGTTCGATTGCGAGCACCCCAAGGCCGAGGCCGGCTCCTCCCGCCGGGCCGAGCTGGCCTCGTGGATCTCCTCGTCCGACAACCCGTACTTCGCCCGAGGCTACGTCAACCGGCTCTGGGGCTACCTGTTCGGCGTCGGCCTCGTCGAGCCGCTCGACGACGTCCGGGCCGGCAACCCGCCCAGCAACCCCGAACTGCTCGACCACCTGACCGACGAGTTCGTGCAGGGGGGCTTCCGGGCCCGCAACATCCTGCGGCGGATCTGCACCTCGCGGACCTACCAGCTTTCGGTCGAGGCGAACCCGTTCAACGCCGACGACAAGACCAACTTCTCGCACGCCGTCGCGCGTCGGCTGCCGGCCGAGGTGCTCTACGACGCGGTGAACCTGGCGACCGGCTCGATCTCGCGGATCCCGGGGGTCCCCCCCGGCACGCGGGCCTCGGCGCTGCCGGATTCGGGCGTGGAGCTCCCCAGCGGGTTCCTCTCGGCGTTCGGCCGCCCCGTCCGCGAGAGCGCCTGCGAATGCGAGCGGTCCAGCAGCTTGCAGCTCGGGCCCGTCATGGCCCTGGTCAGCGGGCCGACCCTGGCCGACGCCCTCGCCGACCCCGACAACGCCCTGACGAAGCTCGCGGCCTCCCAGAACGACGACGCCAGGCTCGTCGCCGAGCTGTTCCTCCGCATCCTGAACCGCCCGGCGACGCCCGACGAGGTCGCCGCCGCCGCCTCCGCGTTCCAGGAGGTCGACGAGGACCACAAGCGGCTCGCCGAAGCCCTCGGCGCGAAGGAGGCGGAGTTCGCCGCCGAACGCCCCCGGATCGAGCGCGAACGGCTGGCGGCCCTCGCCGCCGCCGAGGCCGAGCTGGCCGCCTTCGACGCCGACCAGGCGCCGAAGCTCGCCGAGCGCGAGAAGGCCCGCGCCGAGAAGCTCGCGGCCGTCGAGGCCGACGCGAAGGCGTACGAGGCCCAGCTCGTCGCCAAGGTCGCCGAGTGGGAGAAGGCCAACGCCGGATCGGTCGTCGACCCCTGGGTCGCGATCGACCCCAAGGCGACGGCCGCCTCCAGCGGGGCGACCCTGGCGAAGCAGGCCGACGGCTCGATCGTCGTCACCGGGACCAACAAGAACGGCGAGCTGACGATCACCGCCGAGACCGACCTGGAAGGCGTGGCCGCCGTCCGGCTCGAAGCCCTGACCGACCCCGGCCAGCCCCGGAACGGCCCCGGCCGCGCCTCGGACGGCAACTTCGTGCTGACCGAGTTCCAGCTCTCCGCCGCCCCCAAGGCCGCGCCCGACCAGGCGAAGCCGATCGGCCTCCACGCCGCGCTCGCCGACTTCAGCCAGGGCGAGTTCGACGTCGCCAAGGCCGTCGACGGCAACCTCGACGACCAGCGCGGCTGGGCCGTCGCCCCGCGCACCGGGCTGCTCCACTGGGCGACCTTCCAGACCAGGGAGCCCGTCGGCGGCCCCGGCGGGACCGTCCTGACGTTCAAGCTCCACCACCGCTTTCAGGACGTCTGGACCCTCGGCCGGTTCCGGATCTCGATCGCCCGCAAGGCGGACGTCGGCCTGGGCCTCCCCGAGCCGCTCCGCGCCGTGCTGGCGACCGCCCCCGACGTCCGAACCCCGGCGCAGGTCGACCTGCTCCTGGGCTACCACAAGGGGATGGATCAGGGCTATCTGGACCGCCAGGCCGCCCTCGCCGCCGCCCGGGCGCCCCTCCCCGCCGACCCGGCGCGGGCCGTCCTGCAGGCCAGGGTCGAGGCCGCCCGCCAGCCCGCCGTCCCGCCGGCGGCCCTCGTCCAGCTCCGTCGCGACCTCGACATGAGCGTCCAGCAGGCCGCCTCCCGCCGCCTGACCGCCGCCCAGGACGTCGCCTGGGCCCTCATCAACAGCCCGGAATTCCTGTTCAACCACTGATACTGATTCGGAATCGATCCCCGGCGGCGTCGAATTCGAGCCTTCGGCCAAGCCGACGCCGCCGGATCTCCGCTCTCGCCCCTCGAGACGGCGTAACGGCGCGAACCCCCAAACCAGGAGCCCTCGCGATGATCATCGTCCCCGGACAGCCCGGCAAGGACTTGTGCGACCCGCAGCTCGGGACGACCCGGCGCGACATCCTGCGCGTGGGGGGTTCGGGGCTGCTGGGCGTCGGCCTCGGCACGATGCTCCAGCTCCAGGCCGCGTCGGCCCGCGCCGGCGACGTCGCGGGGGGCAAGGCCGCGCCCGGGTGGGGCCGCGCCAAGAGCATCATCATGGTCTACCTCCAGGGGGGCCCCAGCCACCTGGACCTCTGGGACCCGAAGGACGGCGTCCCGGACAACGTCCGCAGCGAGTTCAAGCGCATCCCCACCAAGGTCCCGGGGATCGACGTCACCGAGATCCTCCCCAAGCTGGCCGCGATCACCGACAAGTTCACGCTCGTCCGGTCGATGAGCTACACCCCCAACGGTTTGTTCAACCACACCGCGGCCATCTACCAGATGATGACCGGGTACACCACCGACAAGGTCAGCCCGTCGGGCCAGCTCGAGCCACCCAACGCGAAGGACTTCCCGAATTTCGGCTCGCAGATCGTCCGGCTCCGGCCGCAGACCGTGCCGATGCTGCCGTTCGTGATGCTCCCCCGCCCGCTCCAGGAGAGCAACGTCGTCGGCAAGGGGGGGACTGCCGGCTTCCTCGGCCGGGCGTTCGACCCCTACACGCTCTTCCCCGACGGCGACGACATGGACCTGACCAAGATGGACCGGATCAAGGTCGAGGACCTCCAGCTCCGGCCCGAGGTCTTCGCCCTCCGCCTCCAGCGCCGGGCCAAGCTCCGCGACGCCCTCTCCGCCGGCATGAAGGCCGTCGACGAGGCCACGGCCGACTACAAGCTCGACGAGTATTACGACCGCGCGCTGAGCCTGGTCGTGTCGGGCCGCGCCCGCGAAGCGTTCAACCTCGCCGCCGAGGACGACGCCACCCGCGACCTCTACGGCCGCAACACGTTCGGCCAGAGCTGCCTGCTGGCCCGCCGCGTGGTCGAGGCCGGCGCCAAGGTCGTCGAGGTGATCTGGCCCAAGGTCGCCAACTCCGACAACCACTCGTGGGACCACCACACCGGCCTGACCGAGCGGATGAAGAACCAGTCGGGCCCGATGCTCGACCAGGGGCTCTCCGGCCTGCTGACCGACCTGGACCGCCGCGGAATGCTCGACGAGACCCTCGTCGTCGCCGTCGGCGAGTTCGGCCGCAGCCCGCGCAAGGGGGTCAGCACCTCCGGCAACGGTAACAGCGCCGACGGCCGCGACCACTGGCCGTACTGCTACACCGCCGTCCTCGCCGGCGCCGGCATCCGTCGCGGCCACGTCCACGGCTCGTCCGACAAGACCGGCTCGGCTCCGCTGACCGACCCCGTCCACCCCGGCGAGCTGCTGGCGACCATCTACCACACCTTCGGCATCGACCCGGCCACCATGGTGATGAACCACCTGAACCAGCCCCGCGAACTGGTCAAGGCCGAGGCCGTCACCCGCCTCTTCGGTTGAGTCAGGACCCTGATCATCGCCATGTGGAGCCGCCTCATCCCCCTGGGCCTCGTCGTCCTGCTTGTGCAGGCACCCGAGCCGTCCCCCGGGCTCACGGCCGAGCTGGCGAGGCACCAGGGCGTCTGGCGGGGCGTCTCCTTCCGTCGCGACGGCAAGGAGACGCCCGAGGCGATCGTCCGCACCATCACCCGGACGGTCGACGACGACCGCGTCGTCTGGCGTCGCGACGGCAAGAGCTTCTCCGGCTCCACCATCATCCTCGACCCGGCCGCCGACCCCAGGACGATCGACGTCCTCGCCGACGGCGGCCCCGGACGCGACAAGACCGTGCGCGGCCTCTACAAGCTCGAAGGCGACGAGCTGACTATCTGCACCGCCGACCCCGACGAGCCCCGCCCCACCGCCTTCCGCGCCGACGCGGGCGACCGCTGGACCCTCATGGTCTTCAAACGCGAGAAGCCCGACGCGAAGCCCTGACCCCTCCCCCCTCCGCAACGCGTGCGCGAGGCCGAACTCCGACTCCGACGTGGACGGACCCGGCCCGCCTCACTACACTTGTAGAACGTCGCGACGCGAGGTCGAAGGTCCGGGGCGCGATCGGGGGTTTCCATGTCCTTGATTCAGAATGGGTCGATGCGATTCCTTGGGCTGGCGTCGGCGATCTGTGGGCTCGCGGGCCTCGCGTTCGGCGACGAGGCGATGGTGCGAGGGCGGGTGGTCGACGAGCGCGGCGAGCCCGTGGCGGGGGCGGCGGTCGGTTGGTTCTGGAGGGCCAATGGCTCGGGCAAGGGCCCGGACGGCCGGCCGCTCGACCTGAACGTCCCGGAGAACGTCCAGGAGTTCTGGGGGAACCTGGGGCGGATGGAACCGTCCGGCCGTGATTCCGACCAGGCCGAGAGTGGCCCAGACGGCCGATTTGCCATCCGGGCCGGGGGCCGGCGTCACGTCTTGATGGCGATGGACCGCGATCGAAAGCGAGGCGGCTGCGCCGTGCTCCCCAAAGGGGGCGAGACCGCGCCCGTCGAGATTCGCATCGGCCCGACGGCGGTGCTCCGCGGCTCGCTGAGCGTTCCCGGCGCGGGCGACGAGGCGGCATGGACTCACGTCTATCTCAACTTCCCCGAGGACCCCGTGCGTCCCCTGGCGTCAACCCGGCTCGTGAGCTGCGGCTCCTTCAAATCGAAGTTCGCGATGTCATTGCCGCCGGGCCGCTACGTCCTTCAGGGATACAACGAGACTCTCGACGCGCGGCTCGATCCGGACCGGGAGGTCGTCATCCCGCCGGGAGCGACCGAGGTGGATCTCGGCGTGCTCGCCTTATCGCGGGAACGGGCCCGGCCCGAGGCCGACTTCCGCCGATACCAGGAGTCTTCGGCCTGGATCGACGTCGAACGGCGGTTCGGCAAGCCCGCCCCCGAATGGAGCGCGACCGACGCGCGAGGAGTCCCGAAGGGAGTCCGCGTGCAGGACTTCCGGGGCAAGTGGTTGTTGATCTACTTCTGGGGATTCGAATGCGCGCCCTGCCTGGGGACCGATCTCCCCGCGCTCGCGAGGTTCTACGAAGAACGGAGGGCCGACCGCGATCGGTTCGAGGTCGTGGCCGTATGCGTCGCGGGCGAGGGAGATCCAGCCTCCATGGCCGAGGTCGATCACAAGTTGACGAACATCGTCGAGCACGCCTGGGGAGGCAAGGTCCTGCCGTTCCCGATCATCCTCGACGCTTCCTACCGCTCGATGGAGAACTTCGGCGTCGCGACGATGGGCCCCGTCCTGGTCGACCCGACCGGGAATCTGATGAAAGGGGGACGGACCGAACTGGCCGACAAGCTCGATGAGGCCGCGAAGCGGACCTCGCGGTGAGACTCGCGGGCTCCGATTCGCGACCATCGCCCGAGGGCCGGTAGGGTCGAGTCGTGGAGACGGCGCTGGGTTGCAGCCTCAGGGATCGGATCGGACGCTCAGGTCCTGGTTCATCGTCGTCTCGCCCCCCGGCTTCGTCTCGACCTCCACCGCCTTCTCGCCGTAGCGCACGGTCGCCTTGCGGCCGAGGCGGGAGCGGATCGTCGTCGAGCTGAGGCGGCCGTCCTTCCAGGCGAGGTCGACGTCGAAGCCGCCTCGGGCGCGAAGGCCGGCGACGGAGCCGGTCGGCCAGGCGGTGGGCAAGGCGGGGAGGAGATGGATCTCGCCGTCGGCCTCGTGGCTCTGAAGGAGCATCTCGGCCACGCCGGCGGGGAAGGCGAAGTTGCCGTCCATCTGGAACGGCGGATGGCTGCCGAAGAGGTTCGCATAGACGCCCCCGGGGCCGAGCCGCAAGGTCCGCTCGATGAGGGCGAAGGCGTGGTCGCCGTCGCCCAGCCGGGCCCACAGGCTGATCTTCCAGCCGGTCGACCAGCCCGTCCCCTCGTCGCTCCGCGCGATCAGCGACTTCCTCGCGGCTTCGAGCAGGTCGGGCGTCGCGCGGGTGATCTGGTTTCCGGGATACAGGCCCCAGAGGTGCGACAGATGGCGATGGTGCGGCTCGGTCTCGGCGAAGGGCTTCGACCATTCCTGAAGGCGGCCGTCGGGTCCGATCTGGAGCGGGAGCAGCTTCGCCAGGGCCGTCTCCAGCCGCTCGCGGAACGGCGCGTCGACGCCCAGGACCTTCGTCGCGGCGATGCAGTGCGTGAACAGGTCGTGGATCAGCATCAGGTCCATCGTGGCCGCCGCGCTCACGGCGGATCGTCGGCCGTCGGGCGCGAGGAACCAGTTCTCGGGCGACGTGGAAGGCGAGGTGACGAGCCGGCCGTCGCCGTCGTCCACCAGGAAATCGAGGCAGAACTCCGCCGCGCCTTTCATCAACGGATAAGCCGATTCCCTCAGGAACGCCTCGTCGCCGCCGAACGCGTAATGCTCCCAGAGGTGCTGGCAGAGCCAGGGGCCGGACATGGGCCAGAGGGCCCAACTCGCGTCGCCGTGGCCGTAGTCGCCCACGGGGGCCGACTGCCGCCAGAGGTCGACGTTGTGATGCGAGACCCAGCCGCCGCAGCCGTAGTTGACCTTCGCCGTCCTCGCGCCGTTGACCGCCAGCTCGCGGATCAGGCCGAACAGCGGCTCGTGGCACTCCGCGAGATTGGTCGACTCGGCCGGCCAGTGGTTCATCTCGGTGTTGATGTTCACCGTGTAGTTGCTGCTCCACGGGGCGCGGACCTCGTCGTTCCAGAGCCCTTGCAGGTTCGGCGGCTGGCCCCCCGGCCGGGCGCTCGCGATCAAGAGGTAGCGGCCGTACTGGAAGTGCAGGGCGACCAGGCCGGGGTCCTTCGCGCCGAACCGCTCGACCCGCCGGTCGGTCGGGACCTCCACGGCCCCGGCGCCGCCGGGCCCAGGTCGATCGCGACCCGACGGAAGAGACTCTGATGATCCTGGATATGATCGCGCAAGAGATCGTCGTACGGCCTGGCGGCGGCCTTCGCGAGCCGGCCGGCGGCGATCGGGGCGGGGTCGACGCCCGCCTTGCCCGGAGACCTGTCGAAGCCGTTGTAGCTGGTCCCGGCCGTGAGGATTAACGTCGCGGTCGTCGCGCCGATCACCTTGAGCCCGTCGTCGCCGACGACGACCTCGCCGTCGGAGAGGGCCTTGAGCCGGACCTCGAAGTTCATCCCCTCGCCCGCCTCGTCGTCGGCGTAGACCACGGGATTCGGGCGATCGTAGTAGTTCGGGTCGACGTGCGCCGGCGCCTTGCCCCGGAGGACGAGCGCGCCGTCGTCGGCGCGGATGTGGAACCGGAGTCGACTGCCGAGCTTCGCCGCGAACGTGAGCGCGCCGGGGCGGCTCGCCGCCAGCCGGACGACCAGGGCCCGGTCGACGTGCGACACGAACGCCTCACGCGTGAAATGGACGTCGTTCGCCGTGTAGGTCGTCGAGGCGACGGCCGTATCCAGGTCGAGCGAGCGACGGTAGTCGCGCGGGTCGCCCTGGCCTGCGAAGTCCAGCGTCAGGTCGCCCATCGGCAGGTACGTCTGGGTGTACGGGCCCATCATCTTCGTACCGAGCTGATGCGCGTCGGCGAACCGACCCTCGCGGATCAGCTGGCGGATCTCGGGAAGGGCCTTGAGGGCCTCGGGATTGTCACAATCCTTGGGGCCGCCCGACCAGAGCGTGGCGTCGTTGAGCTGGATGCGCTCCGACGGGACGCCGCCGTACACCATCGCGCCGAGCGAGCCGTCGCCCAGCGGCAGCGCCTCGAGCCAGGCGGCGGCGGGCCTGTCGTACCAGAGCCGGAGCGACCGATCCGGCGGCCCTGCGGCGGACGACTGGGCCCACGCATGCGCCGAGTGAAGGATCAACAGCCACGCGAACGCTTGAATGGGTCGGGCCCCGGGGGACCCGCTCCGGATGGACCTCGGCGTCATGGTTCGGTGGCCTTTCGCGCTTTGTAAAAACGGGCGAGACCGCTGGCCGATTTTTGCTCAGTCTGGATGCGAATCTGCCAAGGAATCGAGCGTACCGCAGCCCGACGGAGATCGCCACCGGGGCCCGCGCCGTGGCCTTTCGGCATCTCGACGTCGCTTTCCCCACGGATTTCTCGACGTAATCCTGAGCATCGGCCTACAATCCATTCGGCGACCTCGCTCGACGCTCCGGTTTTTCGAGGTCCGGGCGCGAGTGGTACGCCGGTTGCTCTATCAGTCGATCGTTCCTGTCTGCCAAGCCAATTCTGATCTTCCCCCCTCGGAGGCGACCATGAGCCCTAAGAAGCGTCGCAAGATTTACGGGGTCCGTCGGGAATCGAGAAGGACACGGGGCTGGACGCGGTGGTTCCAAGAGGGCATGTTCGACGCCGACTCGGCGGGAAGCATCCGACTGCGCACGGTCCTGTGGGGTCAGAAGTAACATCAGGTCCACATTCAGGAGGTTTCCGAATCTCGTCCGCTTCAGGTTAGATAAGCACGTTCGAGTCCTCCCACTTCCGTTTGCAGGAGGTTTCCGAGTCTTGTCCCCTTCGAGTAGATGAGCCTGATCGTATCCTCCACCCTCAAGACGCGGCGTCGGGCGGCCCAGGCCCCCGGCGCCGCGTTCGCATTCCCCCATCAACCTATCCTGAATCTCGCATTCGCTTTCATGCCGCCTTTTGGATCCCTCGGTAAGTCCTTGCTCGGGCGGACGCCGTCCCCTTATCCTCGGACCCGGGGCGACCGACGGCCCCGAGCGAGACGACGCGAAGGCGCGAGCGAAGGGGAAGGCATGGGACGCTTTGAGAACCAGGCGGCGACGGCCCTGACGTGGCTTTGCCTCGTCGCGGCGACGGGGATCGGGCGGGCCGACGACGAGGCGCTGCGGCCGGTCGTCGTGAATCACCGGCCGGGGCCGGAATATGCGGCCGACGCCCGCGCCTTCCAGGGCATCCCCGGCATCGAACGCTCGCCGATCGGGCGGCTCTGGGCCACCTGGTACGCCGGCGGCGACGGCGAGGGGGAGTCCAATTACGTGCTCCTGACGACGAGCGGCGACGACGGCCGGTCCTGGTCCGGGCCGAGACTGGTCGTCGATCCCCCGGGGCCGGTGCGCGCGTACGACCCTTGCCTCTGGGTCGATCCCGACGGCCGGCTCTGGCTCTTCTGGGCGCAGTCGTACCAGTGGTGGGACGGGCGATCCGGCGTCTGGGCGATCACGACCGACGAGCCCGACGTCGAGTCCCCCCGCTGGTCCCCTCCCCGCCGCCTGTGCGACGGGATCATGATGAACAAGCCGACCGTCGCCTCGGACGGCGCGTGGCTCCTCCCCGTCGCGGTCTGGGAGCGCGAGCCGACCGCCGACCCGTCGCATCGGCGCGGGTCGAGCTTGGGGAGCGGCGCCCACGTCGTCGCCTCCACCGATCGCGGCGCGAGCTGGCAGGCTCGCGGCAAGGCGATCGTCCCGGAGCGCGTGTTCGACGAGCACTCGATCGTCGAGCGCCGCGACGGCTCGCTTTGGCTGCTGGCTCGCACCGCGTTCGGCATCGGCGAGAGCACGTCGACCGACGGCGGCGCGACCTGGAGCGAGGGGAAGCGGTCCGGCCTCCGCCACGTCGACTCCCGGTTCTTCATCCGCCGGCTCCGCTCCGGACGGCTCCTCCTCGTCGCCCACGAACCGCCCGACGGCAAGAGCCGATCGCACCTGACCGCCCGGCTCTCCGACGACGACGGCCGATCCTGGACCGGCGGCCTGATGATCGACGAGCGGCCGGGCGTCTCCTACCCGGACGGCGTGCAGGCCCCGGACGGACGGATCCACCTGATCCACGACTACAACCGGACGCGCGATAAACAGATCCTGATGTCCGTCTTCACCGAAGACGACGTGGCCGCCGGCCGCGCGGCGTCGCGCGAGGCGCGGTTCCGCGTCGTCGTGGATCAGGCGACCGGGAAGCCCGCGAGGTGAGCGCGGGCCGCCGGGGTGTTTCGTCGTCGGTTCAGGTCTTCACGCCAGCAGGTCCTTGCGGATCCTGACGCCTTCCTCGACGCCGATGAGCCGCTGCTGGAGGCCCTGGAAGGGGTAGCGGAAGGTGAACGGGTCCAGGCCGAGGAGGTGGAGGATCGTCGCCTGGAGGTCGTGGACGGGGACCGGATCCTCGACGATCGAGGAGCCCAGCTCGTCGGTCGCGCCGACGGTCGCGCCGGGCTTGATCCCGCCGCCGGCGGCCCAGAGGGTGAAGCAGTGGGGGTGGTGGTCGCGGCCCAGGAACGTCGAGCCGCCCCGGGCCTCGTTCATCGAGGTCCGGCCGAACTCGCCCCCCCAGACGACGATCGTCTCGTCGAGCATGCCCCGGCGCTTGAGGTCGCGGATCAGGGCGGCGATCGGCTTATCGACGTCCTTGCACTTCTTGGGGAGTTGATGGACGATGTCGTCGCCGGCGCCGGTGCCGTGGCAGTCCCAGCCCCAGTCGAAGAGCTGGACGTAGCGGACGCCGCGCTCGACGAGGCGGCGGGCGAGGAGGCAGTTGTTGGCGAACGAGGCCGCGCCCGGCTCGGCGCCGTACTCCTCGCGGATCGAATCGGGCTCGCGGCCGACGTCCATCACGTCGGGGACCGAGGCCTGCATGCGGAAGGCCAGCTCGTACTGGCTGATCCGGGTGAGGGTCTCGGGATCGCCGTGCTCGCGGGCCTCGATCTCGTTCAGGTGGTTGATGGCGTCGAGCGTGCGGCGGCGGTCCTCGCGGGTCATCCCGTTGGGGTCGCCGACGTACAGGACCGGGTCGCCCACGGTGCGGCACTGCACGCCCTGGAAGACGCTGGGGAGGAAGCCGGTGCTCCAGAGGGCCTTGCCGCCGGTGGGGTCGGTCCCGCCGCTGATCATGACCACGAAGCCGGGGAGGTCCTCGTTCTCCGTCCCCAGCCCGTAGGTGATCCAGGAGCCCATCGCCGCGCCGCCGTTGCGCGGGGAGCCGGTGAACATGAAGAGTTCGGCCGGGGCGTGGTTGAACTCGGTGGTGACCATGGAGCGGACGACGGCCGCCTCGTCGATCACGCCGGCGGTGTGCGGCAGCAGCTCGCTCATCCACTGGCCGCTCTCGCCCCGCCTGGCGAACTTGTAGGGGGTGCCCAGCATCTTCGGCCGCCCCTTGATGAAGGCGAACCGCTGGCCCTTGAGCAGCTCCTCCGGGCAGGGCTCCATGTGGTGCTTGTTCAGGAGCGGCTTGTAGTCGAAGAGGTCTTGCTGGGGGGGGCCTCCCGACATGTGCAGATAGATGACGCTCTTGGCCTTGGCCGGGCGCTTCGGGACCGCGTTGGAGGCGTCGGCGTCCGAGAGCCCGGCCCCGAAGCCGTCGCGGCCCATCAGCGAGGCCAGGGCGATCGCCCCCAGGCCGGTCTGGGACCGCCTGAGGAACTGGCGCCGGGTCTCCGCGCGGGCGAGCCGCATGCGGAGGATCTGGTTGAGGTCGAGGTTCGCGTCGAGTCCCACGGCGTCACCCCCTGGTCAGCACGGCGTCGAGGTTCAGCAACACGTTGGCGACGGCCGTCCACGCGGCGAGGTCGGCCGGATCGAGCCCTTCCGGCAAGGGGCCGAGGGGGTCGGTCGCCAGGGCCGCGGCGGCGGCCGGGTCGCGGCGGTAGCGGTCGAGCTGCGCCGCGTGCAGGGCGACGAGCTGCGCCACCTGGTCGTCGCGGGCCGGGCGGCCGAGGCAGACTTCCAGCCCGTACCGCGACCGTTCCTCGGGCGAGCTTCCCCCTTCGCGGACGATCCGCCGGGCCAGCCCCTGCGCCGCCTCGATGTACACCGGGTCGTTGAGCGTCACCAGGGCCTGGAGCGGCGTGTTGGTGCTGACCCGCCGGACGGCGCAGACCTCGCGGCTGGGGGCGTCGAACGCGGCCATCGAGGGGTAAGGGACGGTCCGCCGCCAGAAGGTGTAGAGGCCGCGACGATAGCGGTCGACGCCCGGGCTCGTGGTCCAGGTCCGCTGGCCGTTGAACGCGGCCTGCCAGAGGCCGTCGGGCTGCACCGGGAAGACGCTCGGGCCGCCGACCTTGCGGCCGAGCAGGCCGGCGAACGCCAGCGCCTGGTCGCGCACCGACTCGGCGTCCAGCCGGACCCGAGGGGCGCGGGCGAGCAGGCGGTTCTTGGGGTCCTTCTCGATCATCTCGGGCGTCGCCTTCGACGCCTGGCGGTAGGTCGCCGACGTCACCAGGCGGCGGATCAGGCCCTTCACGTCCCAGCCCGAATCCATGAAGTCGACGGCCAGGCGGTCGAGCAGCTCGGGGTGGCTCGGCAGCTCGCCCTGGGTGCCGAAGTCCTCCTCGGTCTCGACGATCCCCGCGCCGAACAGGAGGCCCCAGGCGCGGTTCGCCGCCACGCGAGCCGTCAGCGGGTTGTCGCGGTCGACGAGCCAGCGGGCCAGCGTCAGCCGATTGATGGGCGCGCCTTCGGGGGCGGGGTGGAGGGCCTTCGGCAAGATCGGGGGAACCTCGGGACCGGGGTCGAGGAAATTGCCCTTCAGGAGAACGTGCGTCACCCGATGCTTTTCCGGGGGGAGTTCGGCCATGATCGGCAGCGTCGGCACGGCGGCGCGGGACTTCTCCTCCCTGGCGATCTCGTCGCGGAGCGTCGGGGCGGGGGGGCCGACGATCGCGTCGAGCCGGCCTTTCAGCTCGGCGAGGCGGGCGTCGACGCCGCGGAGCCGCTCGACCTCGTCGGCGGTGATCCAGGGCATGACGGGCGATTCGTCCGGGAGGTCGGCGTCGGCCGTCTGGTTGAAGATCGCGAAGGCGCCGTAGTACTCCTCATGCGAGATCGGATCGTACTTGTGCGAATGGCACTTGGCGCAGCCCATGGTCAGGCCCATCCAGGCCTGGAAGGTCACGTCCACGCGGTCCTTGATCGCGGCGATGCGGAACTCCTCGTCGTCGGTCCCCCCCTCGGTGTTGGTCATCGTATTGCGGTGGAAGGCGGTCGCGGCCCGCTGGCGATCGGTCGCGCCGGGGAGGAGGTCGCCGGCGATCTGGTCGACGGTGAACTGGTCGTAGGGGAGGTTGCGGTTGAGGGCGTCGATGAGCCAGTCGCGGTATCCCCAGATCGTGCGGAGCGGGTCGGAGCCGTATCCGGCCGAGTCGGCGTAGCGGGCCAGGTCCAGCCAGGGTCGCGCCCAGCGCTCGCCGAAGGCCGGGTCGGCGAGGTAGCGTTCGACGGCCCGCTCGTAGGCGTCGGGCGCGGGGTCCTCGGCGAACGCGCGGACCTCGTCGAGCGTCGGCGGCAGGCCGCGAAGGTCCAGGCTGACTCGCCGCAGCAGCGTGGCCCGATCGGCCTGCGGCGAGGGCTTCAGCCCCTCGCGGTCGAGCCTCGCCAGGATGAACGCGTCGAGCGCGGACCGGGGCCAGGAGGGGTCGGAGACGGCGGGGGTCGGCGGGGCCTTGGGGGGGACGAGCGCCCAGTGCTCGGCGTATTCGGCCCCCTGGGCGATCCACTTGCGGAGGGTCTCGACCTCGGCCTCCGAGAGCCTCGGGCCCGCCTTGCGCGGGGGCATGCGGAGGGTGTCGTCCTCGTCGAGGATCCGCTCCATGACGACGCTCGACTCGGGGTCGTCGGGGACGATCGCCGCGTCGCGCTCCTCGGTGGCCTTGACGGCCTCGTCGCGGAGGTCCAGTCGCAGCTCGGCGGCGCGCGTGGACTCGTCGGCGCCGTGGCAGGCGAAGCAGTTCTTCGAGAGGAGGGGTCGGACGTCCCGGTTGTAGTCGACCCGATCGTCGCCGGCCCCGGCCGCGTCCGTCGCCGCGAGCGCCGCGACCGCGATCCAGGCCGATCCGAAATACGTCGCGAATCGGTACATCGGAATTCGACTCCCGTCTCGGGCCGATCCCTCAGGGGAGGGGGCGGCCGACCAAACCGAAAGGGGCCAGGCGGTCGGGCGGGCGCGGCGGATCGCGAAGGTCCACGAGAAACCGCCGCCGACTTTGGCCATTGTGGCACGTCCGATCCCCCGGGTTCAAGCCCCGAAACCAGGGGGAGACGCCTCCAGCCTCCGTTCGTCCTCGATCTCGACGCCCTCTCGGCCCCCCCTGGATCGACGGAATCCGGCTCGTCCCGGGTCGTGGCGGATCGACGACGCGGCGTTTCCCGAATGCAACGCGGAGCGAGCGGCGACTCCAATCCGCCTCGCGGCGAGGCTTGCCGGATCCGCTCGCGGCCCCGCATGGCTGCATCGACGTAGAAAGGAGGCAGAGGGGGGAAACGGCGAGGGATGGTCCCGGGCCGCCTTCCCCGTGCCGTCTCCGAAGGAGCATCGATGCGTCGTTTCCTCCGAATCTCGGCCCTGGCCTGCCTGCTCGCCGCCGCCCCCGCCTCGCGCTCGTCGGCGGACGTGGTTTACACCCTGACCGATGCGAACCTGGTGGTGGGGAACGTCTTGCCGGCCGGGACGCTGACGGGGACGTTCACCCTGAGCGACGACCTGGCCACCCTGCTCGCGGCCGACGTCACGGCCTCGGGGGCGATCGTCAACGGATTCACCTACGCGCCGACGACCTACACGCTGGCGAACTCCGCGTTCTACACCAACAACCTGGCGAGCTATTTCCAGCTCACCCAGGGGGCGGCCCAGCTCCGGCTGATCTTCGCGACGCCCCTCTCGGCCACGGGGGCGACGGCGCTCTCGACCGGCGGCTACGAGTGGCAGGCCGCCGCGGGGAGCCGGACCACGTCCTCGGGCTCGGTCGTCGCGTCGACGGGGGCCGTGCCGGAGCCGTCGTCGCTGGTGATGGCCGCGACCGGGGTCGCGTCGGCGCTGGCCCTGGGGGGCGTCGGGCCCGACGCCGGGCCTCGGCCTGAGGGGGGCGCACCGGAAATCGGCTTTCGCGGCCCGGCGTCGCGATGGTAGGTTAGAGGGGTGTTAAACATCGCGATGCGAAGCCCGGCCGAGGCGACGACCCCGAGGCCGGGCGTTCCCGCGCCCCACGGAGGACGCCCCCCATGTCGGCTGTTGGTATGCGACTCCTCGCCGCGTCGGCCCTGATCGCGGCGGCGACGCTCGGCTCCCGGGCCGAAGCCGCCGAAGGCCCGTCCGACGCCTCGCCCGCCGACGGCAAGTCCCGGGTGGACTTCGCCCGCGAGGTCCGGCCGATCCTCTCCGACGCCTGCTTCGCCTGCCACGGCTTCGACGAGAAGGAACGCAAGGCCGGCCTGCGGCTCGACACCCACGAGGGGGCGTTCGGCAAGCTCGAATCGGGCGACGCCGCCGTCGTGCCGGGGGATCTCGAGAACAGCGGCCTGGTCTTCCGGATCGAGACCGACGACGAAGACATGCTGATGCCGCCGAAGGACTCGGGCAAGTCGCTGACGCCCGAGCAGGTGGACGTCCTCAAGCGGTGGGTCGCCGAGGGGGCCTCCTGGAGCGGCCACTGGGCGTTCGAGCCGCCGATCAAGGCCGAGGCCCCCAAAACGGCCGACGCGACCTGGGCGCGGGACCCGATCGACTCCTTCCTCCTCGCCCGGATCGAGGCCGCGGGGCTCAAGCCCTCCGCCCCCGCCGACCCGACCACCCTCCTGCGCCGGGCCTCGCTCGACCTGACCGGCCTCCCCCCCACCCCCGGGGAGGTCGACGGCTTCCTCGCCGCGGTCGCCGCGACCGGGCTCGACGCCGCCTATGAGAAGGCCGTCGACCGCCTGCTGGAATCGCCCCGATACGGCGAGCACATGGCCCGATACTGGCTCGACGCCGCCCGATACGGCGACACCCACGGCCTCCACCTCGACAACTTCCGCGAGATGTGGCCCTACCGCGACTGGGTCGTGAAGGCGTTCAACGACGACAAGCCGTTCGACGCCTTCATCGTCGAGCAACTCGCCGGCGACCTGCTGCCGAACCCCACGCCCGACCAGCTCGTCGCCACCGGCTTCAACCGCTGCCACGTCTCGACGGCCGAGGGGGGCTCGATCGACCAGGAGGTCTACACCCGCAACGTCTCCGACCAGGTGGACACCAACGGCTCGGTCTTCCTCGGCCTGACCGTCGCCTGCGCCCGCTGCCACGACCACAAGTACGACCCGATCACGCAGAAAGAGTACTACCAGTTCTTCGCCTTCTTCAACAACATCGACGGCCCGGCGATGGACGGCAACAAGTCGCGCTGGGAGCCGTTCCTGAAGACCCCCACGCCCCAGCAGGTCGAGGCTCTGGCGAAGGCCGACGCGCGGATCGCCGAGCTGAAGGCGAAGGCCGACGCCGAGTCCGCCCGGTTCGCCGCCTCGTACGACCCGAAGCTCGATGACGGGCTGTCCGAGGTCGTCGTCCGGGGCGACTACACCTGGATCGACGACGAGTTCCCGCCCGGGGCCGCCGCCTCCGGGACCGGCGAGTTCGCCGCCGCGCCCGACCACCCCGTCAAGGCCGGTCGCGCCGCGCTCCGGATCGAGGCCGCGGGCCTGACCCAGAAGGTGGTCGAGGCCGCCGGGCCCAAGCTCAAGGTCGGCAAGGGGGACGCGTTCTACGCCCACGTCTTCCTCGACCCCAAGAACCCGCCGCGCGAGGTCATGCTCCAGTGGAAGATCGGCGGCCAGTGGGCCAAGCGGGCCTTCTGGGGCGAGAACCTGATCGACTGGGGCAAGGACGCCACGACCGAACGCCTGCGCCTCGGCGACCTCCCCGCCGACGGCGAATGGGCCCGCCTGGAGATCCCCGCGGCGAAGCTCGAGATCGCCCCCGGCGCCGTGATCGAAGGCTGGGCGTTCACCCTGTTCGACGGCGTCGCCTACTTCGACGAGTCCGGCCTCCGCACCACGACGCCCCAGGAAGGCCAGAGCTACGACAACCTCACCGCCTGGGTCCGCGCCCGGCTGGCCGACGACGGCGCCGGCCTGGCCGATCCGGTCAAGGCGATCGTCAAGAAGCCCCGCGCCCAGCGGACCGAGGCCGAGCGCAAGCAGCTCCTGGACCTGTTCCTGGCCGACGGATGGGCCGAGGCGAGGAAGGTCGTCCAGCCGATCCGCGACGAGATCGCCAGGGCCGAGGCCGAGAAGAAGGCGATCGACGACGCCGTCTCCACGACCCTGATCTTCCGCGAGCGCCCGGGGGACCCCAAGCCGGCGTTCGTCCTCAACCGGGGCGAGTACGACCAGCCCAAGGACCAGGTCGGGCGGATCGTCCCCGCGTTCCTCCCCCCCCTCCCCTCGGACGCGTCGGCCGACCGCCTGGGCCTGGCCCGCTGGCTCGTCGCGCCGGAGCATCCGCTGACGGCCCGCGTGGCGGTCAACCGGTTCTGGCAGCAGCTCTTCGGGACCGGCCTGGTGAAGACGTCCGAGGACTTCGGCGCCCAGGGCGAGCCCCCCAGCCATCCCGAGCTGCTGGACTGGCTGTCGGTGACGTTCCGCGAGGAAGGCTGGGACGTCAAGCGGCTGATGAAGCGGCTGGCGACCACGGCCGCCTATCGCCAGACCTCGAAGGCGACGCCGGAGGGGCTCGCCAGGGACCCCGACAACCGCCTCCTGGCCCGGGGCCCTCGGTTCCGACTGGACGCGGAGACCCTCCGCGACCAGGCGTTCTTCACCGCCGGCGTCCTCGTCGAGAAGATGGGCGGGCCGAGCGTCAAGCCCCCCCAGCCGTCGGGGCTGTGGGAGGCCGTCGCCTACGTGGGCAGCGACACCGGGATCTTCAAGGCCGACGAGGGGGTCGACAAGGTCCACCGCCGGAGCCTCTACACCTTCTGGAAGCGGACCGCCCCGCCACCGCAGATGTCCACTTTCGACGCCCCCTCCCGCGAGTCGTGCCAGGTCCGCCGCGAGCGCACCAACACCCCGCTCCAGGCGCTCCTGCTGCTCAACGAGCCCCAGTACGTGGAGGCCTCCCGGGCCCTGGCCGAGCGGGCCCTGCGCGAGGGGGGCTCGACGACCGAGGAGCGGCTGGCGTTCATGTTCCGGGTGGCGACCGCCCGCACGCCCGACCCCGCCGACCTCGCCGAGCTCTCGGCGGCGTTGAAGGACTTCTCGGCCCACTACGCCGACAGGCCCGACGACGCCAGGGCCCTGATCGAAGGGGGCGCGACCCGGCCCGACCCGGCCCTCGCCCCGGTCGACCTGGCCCCCTGGACCATGATCGGCAACATCATCCTGAACCTGGACGAAGTCATCACCCGGGGCTGACCCGGACCGACCCGAGACGCCCGGCCCCGAGGAGAATCCCCCGATGGACCCGATCCGCGAACGCGCCGCCGTCCAGACCCGCCGGAGCTTCTTCGGCCGCGCCGGGGCCCTGAGCTTCGGCGCCGCCGCCCTGGCCGACCTGCTCGCCCGCGAGGGGATCGCCGGCCCGGCCGGGCCGCGCCGGGGGTCGCCGTCGGCGGCCTCCCCGGCCTCCCCCACTTCGCCCCCAAGGCCAAGCGGGCGATCTACCTGCACATGAACGGCGGCCCGTCGCAGATCGACCTCTTCGACTACAAGCCGAAGATGGACGAGCAGTTCGACAAGGACCTGCCCGAATCCATCCGCCAGGGCCAGCGACTCACCACGATGACCAGCGGCCAGGCGCGGTTCCCGATCGCGCCCTCGCGGTACAAGTTCGCCCGGCACGGCCAGTCCGGCATGTGGGTGAGCGAGCTGCTCCCCTGGACGGCCAAGATCGTCGACGAGATCGCCATGATCAAGACGACCTGGACCGAGGCGATCAACCACGACCCGGCCGTCACCTACATTTGCACCGGCAATCAGCTCCCCGGCCGCGCCAGCCTGGGCTCCTGGCTGAGCTACGGCCTGGGGACGCTCAACCAGGACCTGCCGTCGTTCGTCGTGATGACGCCGTCGTGGTTCAGCAAGGCGTCGCCCCAGGCGATCTACAACCGCCTCTGGAGCGCGGGGTTCCTCCCCAGCAAGTACCAGGGGGTCGCCCTGCGGGCGGCGGGGGACCCGGTCCTCTTCCTGTCGAACCCCGGCGGCGTCGACGCGAGCGTCCGCCGCCGCTCGCTGGACGCCATCAACCGCCTGAACCAGAAGGAATACGAGACCTTCGCCGATCCCGAGACCCAGGCCCGGATCGCCCAGTACGAGATGGCCTTCCGGATGCAGTCCAGCGTCCCCGACATGGCCGACATCTCCAACGAGCCCAAGCACATCCTGGACATGTACGGCCCCGAGGTCCACAAGCCCGGCACCTTCGCCCGATGCGCCCTGCTCGCCCGCCGGCTGGCCGAGCGCGACGTCCGATTCGTGCAGATCTTCCACCGGGGCTGGGACCAGCACGGCAACCTCGCCCACGACCTCCCCGGCCAGTGCAAGGACGTCGACCAGGCGACCTACGCGCTGATCACCGACCTCAAGGCCCGCGGCCTGCTCGACGACACCCTGGTCATCTGGGGCGGCGAGTTCGGCCGGACGGTCTACTGCCAGGGCCCCCTCTCCCGCGAGAACTACGGCCGCGACCATCATCCCAAGTGCTTCCCCGTCTGGATGGCCGGCGGCGGCGTCAAGAAGGGCGTGGTCCACGGCGAGACCGACGACTTCAGCTACAACGTCGTCGAGAACCCGGTCCACATCCACGACATGAACGCCACGATCCTCCACTGCATGGGCATCGACCACCGCCGCCTGACCTTCAAGTCCCAGGGCCTCGACATGCGCCTGACCGGCGTCCTCGAACAGAACCCGGTCCAGGCCATCCTGGCCTGAGCCGAGCCCGGAGCGGGCGGAGGGCGACGACGATGGCGACCTCGATCCTCGATCGGCGGCCCCCCGGCGCGGGGGCCGCCGCCGACGCGGCGACCTTGCTTGCGGTCCCGGCCGACGTCCGCCTCAAGGTCGACGCCGACGGCTTCGCCGCGCTCTGCGCCGCCAACCGCGACCTCCGCCTCGAACGCGACGCCGACGGAGCCCTCCTCGCCATGACCCCCGCATCGTCCGAAGGCGGCGGCCGCAATATGACGCTGGGGGCCCGGCTGTGGCTCTGGAACGAGGCCGCCGGGCTCGGGATGGTCTTCGACTCGTCGGCGGGGTTCACGATGCCCGACGGCTCGGTCCGCTCGCCCGACGTCTCCTGGATCGCCCGCGAGCGCTGGGAGCGGGTCCCGGCCGACGACCGCCGCCGGTTCGCGCACATCGTCCCCGACTTCGTCGTCGAGCTTCGCTCCCCCAGCGACTCGATCGACCTCCTCCGCGCCAAGATGGCCGCCTACCTCGCCCACGGCGTCCGGCTCGGCTGGCTCATCGACCCCGAGACGCAGGCCGTCGAGATTTACCGCCCCGGCCGCGACCCCGAGACCCTCGCCAAGCCCGCCGCCCTCTCCGGCGAGGAGGTCCTCCCCGGCCTCACGCTCGACCTCAAGGGCGTCCTCTTCGACTGAGCTTCGAACGAACGAAGGCCGCGCGGGGCGTCCCGCGCGGCCTTCGGATTTCGCGATCGTCTCAAGGCCTCGCTCAGTCGAGCGACTTGATGGAGACGGAGCGGAACTCGACGGGGTCGTTGTGGCCGGCGAAGCCGAAGTAGCCCTTCGTGCGGTCCTTGCCGGGGTGGGGGGAGTCGGCCATGAACTCCTTGACGGTGCTCAGGTCGGCGTCGACGATCACGCTGCCGTTGAGCTCGACCTTGATCTTCGAGCCCTTGACGGTGACCTCCTCGAAGTTCCACTCGCCGACGGGGCGGAGGTAGCCGCGCTTGGCGGCGACCATGCCGTAGACCGAGCCGTGGTACTGGCGGGGGTCGAGCTTGGCGTACTGATCGGCGTCGTCGTCGAGGATCTGGAGCTCGGTCATGCCGTTGTAGGCGGCGTCGCCGGAGCCGGGGTAGCGGATGGCCAGGCCGTTGTTGCCGCCGGGAGGGACCTTGAACTCGACGCGGGCGACGAAGTCGCCCAACTCGTTCTCATGGTAGAGGACGCCGCCGTGGCCGGGCTTGCAACGGATGGCGCCGTCGACGACCTCGTAGTTGTCGACCGCGCCCTTCCAGCCGGAGAGGTCCTTGCCGTCGAAGAGCTTGGTGAAGCCGTCGGCGTCGATCTTGGCGAGGAGGGCGTTGGCCTCGGCCGCGGGGATCTCGCGGAGCTTGACGTTGCGGAACCGGGTCTCGCTGCCGTGGGTCTGGAGCTGGATCGGGCCGACGGCGGCCAGCGGGAGGTCGCGGTCCCAGTAGTTCTCCATGATCGCGCCGTCGACGACGAGCTTGCCGTTGAGGTGGATCGTGGTCCGGGCGCCGACCTGGACGACGCGCAGGGTGTTCCACTCGCCGATCGGGTTGTCGGCGAAGACCAGGGGGTCCTTGCCGGGCGCGCCGGGGGAGTTGTTCCAGAGGCCGCCCGAGCCCTTGCCGGCGCCGAGGTCGTGCTTGCCGGCCTCCTCGCGGAAGTCCCAGATCTGGATCTGGGGGGTGCCGCGGAGGTAGATGCCGCTGTCGCCCATGGGGCCGATCTTGAAGTCGATGAAGAACTCGACGTCGCCGTATTCCTTGTCGGTGGCGAGGAAGACGCCGTGGCCGTCGTTGACGATCTCGCCGTCGGCGACCTTCCAGTGCTGGGCGGCGTCGGCGGCGTCCTTCTCGAGCTTGGCCTTCTGCTCCTCGGGGCTCATCGCCCTGAACTTGCGCGGGTCGATGGTCGACTCGCCGTGCCAGCCTGAGAGGTCCTTGCCGTTGAACAGGTTCTGGAAGGCGGGCTCGTCGGCGGCGGCGGGCCTTCCGGCGAAGGCCGCCGAGGCCGCCAGCAGGGCCAGCGTCAGGGGGAGCTTCTTCTGCATCGCGTCGATTCCTCAGGGGGGTCCGAACGGGTGGGTTTCGAGTTGCGGGGGGATCAAGGGCGACGAGGCCCGACGCCTCGCGGCGTGGGCCCCGTCGCCGGAGAGGGGGGTGCGGCTCAGGGGGCCGCGAAGGTGAAGACGTAGCGGCCGGAGCCGACCTCGGCGACGGCCTTGCCATCCTCGACGCCCGCCGTCACGCCCGCCGCCTGGGCCAGCGGCAGGCCGCTCTCGGCGACCTGCGCGGGATCGGCGACGGGGATGACGACCTTGGCGGTCGCGTTGGCCGGGACCGTGACGTCCATCGTGACGACGCCCCCCTGACGCGTCCAGGCCACGGCGACCTCGCCCCGGACGCTCCGGTACGAGGTCGTCGCGGAGGTGAGGCGGTCGGTGAACTGGGGGGCGATCACGATCTTCTTGTAGGCGGAGCCGGCGTTGTGGATGCCGCCGATGTTCTCGACCATCCAGCCGTAGACCGCGCCGAAGGAGTAGTGGGCGAACGAGTTCATGCCCGGGTCCTGGAAGCCCTTCTCGGGGGTCCAGCCGTCCCAGCGCTCCCAGATGCTGGTCGCGCCCTGCTTGATCGAGAAGCCCCACGAGGGGAACGTGTCGTTGAACAGGAGCCGGTACGCCACGTCCTGGCGGCCGATCTTGGAGAGGACCAGCATCAGGTCCTTGGTGCCGATGAAGCCGGTCGAGAGGTGCCAGTTCTTGGCCTCGATGGCCTCGACCAGGTGCTGGGCGGCCAGCTTCGCCTTCTCGCCGTCGACCAGGTCGTTGGCCAGGGCGAGGACGTAGCAGGCCTGGGTGTCCCCCTTGATCCGGCCGTCGTCGGCGACGTACGCCTTGTTGAACGAGGCCTTGATCTTCTCATAGACGTCGGCGTACTTCTTGGCGTCCTCGGGCTTGCCGAGGACCTCGGCGGCCTGCGAGGTCAGCCGGGCGGCGAGGGCGAAGTAGGCCGTGTAGATGATGTCCTTGGGGGTGTCGGCGCCGATGCTCAGCCAGTCGCCGAAGGCGTGGTACTTCTCGGGCGGCAGCAGGTCGGGCGTGCTCCGGCCGATCAGGAACTCGACGTACCTGACCATCGACGGATACTGCCGTTCCAGCAGCGGTTTGTCGTTGTAGACCTGATAGACGGTCCACGGGCAGACGACGCCGGCCTCGGCCCAGGCGGGGCCGCCGTCGTCGCCGGCGACCTTGACCGGGGCGACCATCGGGAACTGGCCGTCGGCGCGCTGGCCGTCGGTCAGGTCGACGAGCCACTTGTCGAAGAACGACTGGACGTCGGTGTTGAGGGTCGCCGTCTTGATGTAGACCTGGGCGTCCCCGGTCCATCCCAGCCGCTCGTCGCGCTGGGGGCAGTCGGTGGGGATGTCGATGAAGTTGGCCCGCTGGGTCCAGACGATGTTGCCGTGGAGCTGGTTGAGCATCGGGTCCGACGACTCGAACGCGCCCGCGACCGGCGTGGCGCTGGAGACGGCGACGCCGACGACCGTCTCGGAGTTCGGCGCCTCGGTCAGGCCGGAGACCTCCATGTACTGGTAGCCGTGGAAGGTGAACCGGGGGGTCCAGACCTCCTCCTCGCCGGTCCCCTTGCAGATGTAGGTGTCGATGCAGCGGGCCTCGCGGAGGTTGGTGACGTAGACGGAGCCGTCGGGGTTGAGCCGCTCGGCGAACCGCATCGTGATCACCTGGCCGGGCGCGCCGCGGAGCCGGAGGCGGGGGACGCCGGCGAAGTTCCGGCCGTAGTCGATCACGTAGACGCCGGGCTTGACCTCGCTGTAGGTCTTGGCGCGAAGCTCGGCGAACGGCAGGACCGGCGGGCCGGGGTGGGCCTGGACCGCGGGCGAGAGCTCGGCGCCGGTGTCGACGGCGCCCCAGGCCGAGGCGTCGTAGCCGGGCTGGTCCCAGCCGGCCTTCTCGAGCCGGGCGTCGTAGGTCTCGCCCATGAGGAAGTCGGCCTCCTGGAACGGGCCGGTCGCGGCCTTCCAGTCGGGGCCGGTGGCGACGACGCTGGTGGAGCCGTCCGCGTGCTCGATCACGAGCTGGGACTTGACGCGGGTCTTCTTGCCGTAGTGGTCGCGCACCTTGCCGAAGCCGACGTAGCCGCTGTACCAGCCGTCGGCCACGATCGCCCCCAGGGCGTTGGCGCCGGGGCGGACCAGCGGGGTGACGTCGTACGTCCGGTAGTAGACGCGCCGGGTGTAGTCGGTCCAGCCGGGGTTGAAGAGGTCCTCGGCGACGCGGACGCCGTTGACGTGGGCGTCGTGGATGCCCAGCGACGTGGTGTAGAGCGTGGCCCGCTTGACCGGCTTGTCGACCTGGAAGTCGGCGCGGAGGAGGGCCGGCTTGGGGAGGATCAGCTTGGAGACGGCCAGCTTGCCCCAGGGGCCGTCGCCGTAGTTCGCGACGACGGCGGCGGCGGGGAGGCCGACCGCGTCGATCTGGCGATTGTGCCAGTTCTCGCCGGGGTCGGCGATCGACTTCCACGAGGCGTCGGTGACCTTCTCCACGACCCGGCCGTCCTTGAGCTTGACGGTCAGGCGGGCGAGCAGGCCCGCGGGGCTCGGCGCGCCGTTCTCGACCTCGACGCGGATCGAGTTCGCGCCGGGCTTCAGGGCCCGCGTCGGGTCGACCTGGAGGGGGACCTTGAAGCTGGTGCCGGCGGCGACCAGCTCGCCGTTGATCGTATAGCGGTGCGAGTCGTCGGCGACGGTCAGCAGGCTCGCCTCCTCGATCGGGGAGTCGGCCGGGACGTCGATTTCGGTCACGAAGAGGCGGTGGCCCTTGGGCTTGTCGGCCCCTTCGTCGGCGGCGTGCCAGATCCAGGCGCCGGCGCCGAAGTCGGCCTCGACGGACGAGGGCGACTCCTCGCGGGCCTTGTCGAAGCCGATCCACTCGGCCTTCCAGTCGGCCTCGTCCAGCAGGCCCATCGACCAGGAGGCCGGGGCGCTCCAGCCGGAGGCGACGTCGGCCTTGTCCCAGACCCGGACCTTCCACACGCAGCGGACGCCGCTCTTGAGCGGGGCGCCGGCGTAGGCGACGCCCGTGGTCTCGTCGCTGGCGACCTTGCCGCTGTCCCAGAGGTCCCCCTCGTCGGCGGCGAGCTTGGCCTCGTCCGTCGCGACGACGATCTGGTAGGCCGACTGGACCTCGCCCCGGCGGGAGGAGGCGAGGATCCAGCTCAGGCGGGGGTTGGTCGCGTCGATCCCCAGCGGGTCGACCTTGGCGTCGACGCGGAGGTACGCCGGCGAGAGGCCGAGCACGTCCCCCTGCGCGGGGACCTGCTGCGCCCCGGCCCGAGCCGAGGCGGCGCACGCCAGGGCCGAGGCCAGGAGGGCGGTCAGGAGCCGTCTACTCAACATGATGGGATTCCTTTCTTCCAACGTCTGCATCGGCGTTCGCATTTGCGGGAGAGGGGCCGGGGTCGGGCGGTCAGTTCCCGGCCTCGACCGGCGCGGTCGCCGCCGCCGGGGGGGCTTCCCCTTCGGGCGTCGACCTGGGGGCGAGGGAGTTGCCGTAGCCGATGATCACCGTGGAGGCGATCAGCACGGCCAGGGTCAGGGCGACGAGCCGCTTGGTCCGCGCGCTCGTGCCGGTCCATTCCTTCAGGGCGATCCCCCAGAGGGTGCTGAAGATCATGATGCTGGCCATGTGCAGGGTCCAGCTGGAGAACTTGTAGTCCTCCCCCATCTTGGTCTCGCCCATCGTGTAGAAGAAGAACTGGAAGTACCAGGTCACCCCGGCCAGGGCGCTGAAGACGTAGTTCCAGAACAGGGGGACGCGGGCCGAGGCGGCCTCGGCGGCCGACGCGCCCAGCCCCGGCGCCTGGAGGGCCGCCTCCTCGCCGGGGGCGTCGGTCGCCGTCTCCAGCACCTCGGTCCGGTCGCGGCCCAGCGCCGCGTCGGGCCGGACGACCGGGCTCAGGTACTGATACGCCGATCCGTTCTTCCAGTGCAGGAAGAGGCACCAGAGGAAGTTGGTGGTGAAGCCGCCGGCCAGGATCACGACCAGCGAGGGGAGCCCGCTCCACAGGTCGGGCGTCTGGTGGGCCTTCGTGATCGCCTTGATCGGCCCGCTGGCGTCCAGGCCGAACGCGAAGCAGGCGCTCATGACGCCGGAGAAGGTGGCCACCAGCAGCCCCTTCTTGAAGTCGAACTCCTGGATCGAGGCCTTCTTGGCCTCCTCGGACAGCTCCCGCTCCTTCGACATCCCGGCCAGCCCCGCCACGGCGATGCCGGCCAGGCAGACCAGGACGCCGAGCAGCACGACCTGGCCCGAGAGGGTCGGCAGGATCTTCGTGAACAGCTCCCCCTTGACGATCGGCGGCACCATGGTGCCGAAGGCCGCCGTGTAGCCGAGCGCCACCGCCATCCCCAGCGACATCCCCAGATACCGCATGGTCAGGCCGAACGTCAGCCCCCCCGTCCCCCACAGGACGCCGAACAGGTAGACCTTGAACAGCGTCTCCGCCGGGGTCTCGGCGATCACCGACGGCAGGTCGTTGGTCATCGTCAGGCCGAACAGCCAGGGGGCGATGATCCAGCTGAAGACGCCGCCGGTCAGCCAGTAGGTCTCCCAGGACCACTTGCGCACGAACCGGTACGGGACGTAGAAGCTGCCGGAGGCCAGGCCGCCCAGCCAGTGGTAGACGAGGCCGAGGAAAGGGTTGGGAATCATGAGAGGTTCTGGATGGCCTTGGGGGGGTGTCGGTTCTCGTCGCCGCCGGACGGATCAAGGAGGACTCAAGGGATCATCCCCGGCTTCGCTCGCCGAGCACGTCGGCCTCGTAGCGCTTGACCTCGTCGACCCAGGCGCGGCCGACGGGGATGCCCTTGGTCTGGAGGTAGTGGTCCCACACGGCGCCGAACGGGAGCGTCTTCAGCTCTTCCAGGACCGCCAGCCGCGAGGTGTAGTCGCCGTCGGCCTCGTACTTCCGGAGGGCGTCGATCGGCTCCAGCAGGGCGAGCAAGAGCGCCTTGATCATCGAGCGGGTGCCGATGACCCAGGCGGCCACGCGGTTGATGCTGGCGTCGAAGAAGTCCAGGCCGATGTGGACGCGGTCCAGGTAGTCCCCGCGCACCAGCTCCTGGGCGATCAGCTCGATGTCGTCGGTCAGGAGGACGACGTGGTCGCTGTCCCAGCGGACGCCCCGGCTGACGTGCATCAGGACCTCGTCGACGTAGGTCAGGGCCGACGACAGCTTGTCGGCGACGACCTCGGTCGGGTGGAAGTGGCCCGAGTCGATGGTGAAGATCTTCTTCCGGCTGACCGCGTAGCCGAGGTAGAACTCATGCATGCCGACGACGTAGGTCTCGGAGCCGATGCCGAACAGCTTCCCCTCGACGGCGTCGCGGTTGTACCGGGGGTCGATCTCCGGCGCGAACATGGCGTCGAGCGATTGCAAGAGCCGCTCGCGGGGGCCCTTGCGGTCGACGGTCTGGTCCTTCATGCCGTCCGGGATCCAGACGTTGGTGACGCAGGGCGAGCCCAGGGCCTCCCCCATCGCCGCCCCGATCTTCCGGCAGGCGACGCCGTGGTCGATCCAGAACTGGCGGACCCCCTTGTCCTGGTGGGCCAGGGTCCAGCCGTCGGCCGCCTTGGGGTGGGAGAAGTAGGTGGGGTTGAAGTCCATCCCCATCCCCTTCGCCTTGGCCCAGTCGATCCAGTTCCGGAAGTGGACCGGTTCCAGCGCGTCGCGGTCGACCTTCTTGCCGCCGGTCTCGGCGTAGCTGGCGTGGAGGTTCAGCCGGTGCGTGCCGGGGATCAGGGAGAGGGCCTCGTCCAGGTCGCTCCGCAGCTCGTCGGCCGTGCGGGCCTTGCCCGGATAGTTGCCCGTGACGGCCAGGCCGGCGCCCAGTTCCTCGCCGCCGCTCTCGAAGCCGCCGACGTCGTCCCCCTGCCAGCAGTGCAGCGAGATCGGGATCCTCGCCAGCCGCTCCAGGGCCTTCTCGACGTCGACCCCCAGCTCGGCGTAGCGTTCCTTCGCCAGGGCGAACGCCTGGTCCACGTTCTTGTTCGGAGAGGTCATCTGCGTTCCCTTCCAGCAATGCCACGTCGAGGGCGACGGGTTCGCCCCCGGTCCAAGATTCTCGCACGGCCGCGCCCCCGCTTCCAGAGGCGCGGCCCCGGCGATCAGCGCGAAGGTCCGGCTTCCCAGGCCGACCGCAGCCGGTGGACCGTGAGCTTCTCCAGCATCACCGTCCCCCCCTTCGCCGCGATCCCCAGCGAGGGCTCCGCGACGGCCGGCAGGTCGGCGACCGAGATCGTCGTCCGGCCCCCGTTCGCGAAGGCCTCGACCGACCCCTTGTCCACGAACACATGCAGGCGCACCACGCCGTCGACCTGCGGGACGAACGTCCGCACCTGCTTGCAGACCACGTCCTGGCGCTCGACGTCGTAGATCAGAGGCGTGCCGAGCAGGTCCAGCTCCAGGAACTTCGCCGCTCCCGGGCGGAACGTCAGCTCGATCTCGCACGCTTCGCGATCATAGTCCTCCGCCCGGCCGATGTCCTTCACCGATTTGCTGGAGATCGGGATCTGCAGCCGGCTCCGCGGGGAGAAGGACAGGAGGCGGTGGCTCGCCCGATCCAGCGGGTTTTTCGCGCCGGGCTCCAGCGGGGTCCTGCTGAACTCGCAGGAGCCGGCCCGCAACTCCTTCAATTCGGGGACGGGCTCGGCGAAGAGCCGGGGGCCGTCCGGGGTGGTCCGCAGGGTCAGCTCGGCCGGCAGGCTCATCTGCTGGTTGAACGGCGCCCCCGGGAAGGTGACGCCGTTGGCCCAGCCGACCTGGACGCAACGCCCCTTCGGCTCGTCGCTGAACGTCTGCGCCGCGTAGAAGTTGCCGTGGCGGAAGGCCAGCTTCTCCGGGCCGGAGGTGGGGGTGAACGTCTTGCCGTCGAACGTTCCGAGCTTGTACTTGCCGTCGGCTGCATAAACGACCCAGAGGGTCTTGCTCGGGTCGCCGTCGACGGCCAGCTCGATCAGGTCGGGGCATTCGTAGAAGCCGTCGAGCCGGCTGGCGAAGGTCCAGGCCTTGAGGTCGGGCGAGGTGTAGAAATCGATGCTCTGCCGCTTGGGCTCCGCTCCCTCGTCGTACACCGCCATCACCCAGTGCTTTCCGGGGGCGTACCAGACCAGCCGGGGGTCGCGGCCCTCGTGCTTGACGACGGGGTTCCCCTCGAACTCGGTCCAGGTCCGGCCCCGGTCGTTGCTGAAGACGAGGCACTCGCCCCGCCCGGTGCTGGTGTAGGCGGCGACGATCGGCGGCTCGTCCCCCTTCTGGAACCCGGAGGTGTTGCGATGATCCACCACCGCGCTGCCGGAGAAGGCCCAGTCGCCGTACTGGTGGGGATAAAGGGCGATGGGAAGCTCCCGCCAGCGGACGAGGTCCGGGCTGACGGCGTGGCCCCAGTGCATGTTCCCCCAGCCCCAGCCGAACGGGTTGTGCTGGTAGAAAAGGTGATACTCGCCGTCCTGCCACACGAGGCCGTTGGGGTCGTTCAGCCACCCCCGGCGCGACGTGAAGTGGAACTGCGGCCGGAGCGGCTCCTTGTACAGCTCGGTCCCCTGCGAATCGGCGTCGGACTGGCCGATCCGGTCGAGGGCCTTGGCGTCCTCCAGCTCGTCGACGCGGACGGTGAGCGTCTTCCCCTTCTGGGCCTCCAGGTCGCTGAAGGCGAGGAAGTCGGGCTCGACCCCGGGCGGAGCCAGCTCGACGTCGAACTCGCGGAGGATCTTGCCGGCGTCGTCCAGGATCCTGGCGCGGACCTTGGGCGCCCCGGTCTTGACCGGGATGCTCAGATACCGATGCGTGAGCGCGATCGCCTTCGAGGCGCGGGCCGGGAGCCTGGGGGCGTCGGTCTGGACGATGTGGTCGACGTTGATGTGCCCCCACCCACCCTTGCGACGGTCCACCACGCGGAGCGTCGCCTCCTTGCCTTGCAGGTCCGAGACGTCCCAGGCGTCCCAGCGGAGCCGTTCCGAGCCGCCGGACTCGCGGTTGGGGCCGGCGGCGGAGCGGACGACCCGGCCGTCGACGAGCAGGTCGAGGCAGGTCTCGCCGGCCCAGCCGCCGCCGCCGATCAGGAAGTTGAGGGCCTTGCGCTCGATGCGGAAGGGGGGGCTGATCAGTTCGCCGGTCGCGTCGTCGCCCCCCCGGAAGCTGTTCACGAGGCCCTCGCCCCGGTATCCTTCAACCGTCATCTGGCCGGGGAGGGTCCCCCGGGCGGGCGCCTCGCCGAAGGCGTCCCCGGTCGCGTTCCAGCCGCCGTAGTCCGGCCCTTCGAAGTCGGCGATCAGGACGTCCGGCCGGGCCGCGTCCTCGGTCGTCGTCGTGGCGGCCAGCAACCCGGCCAGGACCATCGTGGCAAGCATGGAGTTCCGCTCCTCGGGGTTTCGGGTCGTCTCGCACCCCACGAGGATAGACCGGGCGACGCCCGAGCGGAAGGCGTCGACGCCCGAGCGGGACGGAAAATCGAGAGGGAGGCCGCCGTGACGCGACCGCAGCTCCTGATCCTGGCGACGACCGTCCTGACGCTCGCCCCCGGCCTCTCGGCGACGACCGCGTCCGCGGCCGACTTCGCCCTGCGCGACGGCGACGTGGTGGTCTTCCTGGGCGACAGCATCACCGCCGCGAGGACCTACGGTCGGATCGCGGAGAACTACACCCGGCTCCGCTTCCCCGACCGGAAGGTCCACTTCCACAACGCCGGCTGGGGGGGCGACACGGCCGCCGGCGGCCTCGCCAGGATGGACCGCGACGTCCTCCCCCTGAACCCCACCGTCCTCATCGTCGCCTACGGCGTCAACGACATCGGCTGGGGGACGAAGGCGGACGAGGCCCACAAACAAGCGTACCTGGATGGGATCCGGGGGATCGTGGAGAAGGGTAAGGGACGCGGCGTCAGCGTCTACGTCTGCTCGGCCGCCGCCACCGCCGAGGCCCCGAGACCGCCGAGCGGGGCTTCCTCCAGGCCATGTGCGACGAGGGGATGGCCCTCTCCCGCTCGCTCGGCGGGCGGTCCATCGACGTCCAGCGCTCGATGCGCGAGGTCCAGCGGCGGATGGCCGCGTCGGCCCCCCGGCCGACCCCAAGGACCGGCCGACGCTCCACGCCGCCGACGGGATCCACCTCAACGACGTCGGCCAGCTCGCCATGGCCTTCGCGATCCTCAAGGGGCTCGACGCCCCCGCCGACGTCTCCTCCGCGACCCTCGACGCCGACGGCCCCCGCGCGGTCGAGGCCGTCGGCTGCTCCGTCTCGGGCCTGGCCGGCGACGCCTCCCGCCTGGAGTTCGACCGGCTCGACGCCGGCCTGCCGCTGAATCTAGGCCTCTTCGGAGCCCTGCAATACCGCTTCATCCCGGTCCCCGACGAGTTGAATCGCTATATGTTGACCATTCGGAACCTCCCCGACGGCGACTACGCCGTCCACGCCGACGGCCGGGCGCTGGGGACCTGGCCCGCGAGGCGGCTGGCCGAGGGGGTGAACCTGGCCTCCGCGACGGCCGACGGTTGGGAGCCCGGCGGCCCCTGGGAGGCCGCCGCCTGGGCGCTCGCCGAGCTGACCGAGGCCCGGACCAAGCTCTTCCAGAGCAAGCTCGGGCTGGCCCACCACCTCCCCGGATCGCCCGTCCTGCCGGCCTTCGACGAGCAGGCCGCCGAGATCAACGCCCGGCTCGAAGCCCTCCAGCACGCGATCGTCGCCCCCCGACCGTTCCACTTCGTCGTCGAGCGGAAGGAGGCGGGCCGATGAGCCGGGATCACGACGCCGCGAGGGAGATCGAGCGGGCCGCCGAGGCCGTCGCCACGGCCGACGCCATACTCATCACCGCCGGGGCCGGGATGGGGGTCGACAGCGGGCTCCCCGATTTCCGGGGCCGCGAGGGGTTCTGGAACGCCTACCCGCCGTACGCCGCGCTCGGCCTGGACTTCGTCGCGCTGGCCTCGCCGCGATGGTTCCGAGCCGACCCCGACCTGGCCTGGGGCTTCTACGGGCACCGGCTGTTGCTCTACCGGAGGGCCAGGCCGCACGAGGGCTTCGCGATCCTCAAGCGGTGGGCCGGGCGGGCGCCGCGGGGCGGCTTCGTCTTCACCTCGAACGTCGACGGCCAATTCCAGCGCGCGGGGTTCCCGGACGACGGGATCGCCGAGGCCCACGGGGCCATCGACTTCCTCCAATGCCTGGACGACTGCGGCGAGGGGATCTTCCCGTTCGGCGGCCGGCGCATCATGATCGACCTGGAGGCGATGCGGGCCGTGGGCGACCTCCCCGCCTGCCCGCGCTGCGGGGCGCTCGCCCGGCCCAACATCCTGATGTTCGGCGACTCCGGCTGGGACGGCTCGCGGTCGGACGAGCAGGACGCCCGGCTCCGCGCCTGGTTCCGGGCCGCGGCCGAGTCCGAGCCCCGCGCCCGTCTCGTGGTCGTCGAGTGCGGCGCGGGGACCGCCGTCCCCACCGTCCGCCGCCTCGGCGAGCGGGTCGCCGCCCTCCCGAACGCGACCCTCGTCCGGATCAACCCCCGCGACGCCGACGCCCCGCCGGGCGCCGTCTCGATCGCCTCGGGCGCCCTGGACGCCCTCCGCGCGATCGATCGTCTTATACCGTCATGACGACGCACTCACATCTCGCCCAGGAACGCGTCAAGGCTTGCGGAAGTATTCATTCATGATCGCGACCAGTTCGTCGTGGACGAGGCCGTTGGAGGCGAGCACGCCGTCCTTGCGGAGGGTGAGCGGGTCGCCGTGGCAGTTGGTGACGCGGCCCCCGGCCTCCTCGACGAACAGGCGGCCGGCGGCGAAGTCCCAGGGGGCCAGCTCGTACTCGAAGAACGCGCCGAAGGAGCCGACGCCGACGTACGCCAGGTCGAGCGTCGCGGCCCCCAGGCGCCTCAGCCCGTGGCTCCGGCGGCGGAGGATCTCGGCGCAGGCTTCGAGCGTGGCCTCCATCATGGCCCCCCGGTCGTAGAAATAGCCGAAGCCGACGAGGACCTCGTCCAGCCGCGCGCAGGGCGACACCCGCGCCCGACGCCCCCGGTGGAACGCCCCCCCACCGCGGACGGCCGTGTACCAGTCGTCGTACAGCGGGTTGCCGACCACGCCGACGGTCGCGTCCCCCTTGTGGTAGTAGGCGACCGAGACGCCGAAGTGGGGGATGCCGTGGACGAAGTTGCTGGTCCCGTCGATCGGGTCGACGATCCAGACGTCCTCGCTGGCGAGGATCGCCGCGCCCTCGCCGCCGTCCCCCTGCCCTTCCTCGCCGTAGATCGCGTGGCCGGGGAACGCCTTCTTGATGACCTCGACGACGGCCCGCTCGGCCTCGACGTCGGCCCGGGTGACGAGGTTGTAGGTCCCCTGCCCCTCCGCGTTCTTGACGTCCGCCGCCAGCCCGCCCCGGAAATATCCCGTCGCCACCGCGCCCCCCGCCTTCGCGGCGGCCTCGGCGACCTCAAGCTCGGCCTTCCACCTGTCCACGAGTCTCACCCCTCCCAACGCCCCGGACCCCTCGCCACGCCGCCCATTATACCGACCCGCCGCCCTTCGCGTTCCGAAGACCGAATTGGCTTCGATCGGCTCCGTTCGACCACCCGGCCGCCGGGCGTGAATCGTCGGATCCCCTTTTAGAGAAGGACTGTTACGAACACCTCGCCGTCCCCCGAATTGGCTTCGTTCGGCGCTTTTCATGAGACTCCTCACTCAACTCCACCGAGTCCTGACGGAAGGCCCTGGGGTGCCACGGGTTCCCTGAACCCGTGGACCGGCCGGGGATTCGGACGACGGCTTGGGACCGGCCCGACGCCGATCCACGGGTTCAGGGAACCCGTGGCACCCCGACCCCGCTTGAAGCGGTGGAGTGAAGTGAGGAGTCTCCTTTTCGTGTTCTCGTCCCCCTCATGTTCCTGGTTGGCCCGCCGATCCGCGTTTGGCTTCGCTCGCACCGCCTCGAAATCGAACCCATCGGCTGCAAAGTCTTACCCGCAAGACATCTACAACCAGAAAACTGCCCCCGCGATTGGCTTCGTTCGGCGCTTTTCGTGCTCTCGCTCCCCTCAGGTTCCAGATCCGGCCTCTGATTCGCGTTTGGCTTCGCTCGATCTCCCTCGAAATCGAACCCATCGGCCGCAAACCCTTAACCACAAGACATCTACAACTAGAAGACCGCCCCCGCGATTGGCTTCGTTCGGCGCTTTTCGTGTTCTCCGTCAGGATCGTCGGACGCCCGTCCCGTCGGCCCGAGCGCGCGCCGTCCCCGCCGCCCGAATCGGCAAGGACCTCCAGGTAACAATGGATAGGAATGCGCGATGGGGACTCGAAATCCGGGCGAACGCGCGGAATCCTCGGCGGGCGTCTCGACCTCAGGGCGCGTCGGGAAGCAGACCGGCGCCCGGGAGCCGGACGACCTCGTATCGCCAGCCGCGATCGCGGTAGTCCCGGAGCAGGCGGTCGAGCCAGGGGAAGAGGAGTTCGGAGTCATAGGTCTCGACGCGGATCGGCGCGAGGGCGGACGCGTGGTTGGCGCCCGACACGGTCACCCGGATCAAGGGGCGTCCCCGGCGGTCGAAGTCCTCCCAGGCTTCGAGGTGGTCCGTCCATCGGCTCGCGGCGTCAGGGCCGTAGACCACGCGAAACCAGGGCGAGGCGCGACCGGCCGCAGCGATCTCCTCACGGGCCCGCTCCATGACCGACCGGGTCACCAGCCGCTGCAGACTCAGGGCGTCCTGGCGCGCCTGCCAGCGTCGCAGGTGGACCGCCGTCGCGGCCAGACATGCGAGGAGCACCACCGTCCCCGTCAGGCCGAGCACCGTGAAGCGGAAGCGGGGCGTTCGCATCGTCGCGCCTCGTTTCGGGAGGTTCGATTCGTGGGGCTGTTCCGACTTCATGGCGTCTGGGGAAGCCGACCGGCGCCCGGGAGCCGGACGACCTCGTAGCGCCAGCCGCGTTCGCGGTAGGCCCGGAGTAGGCGGTCGAGCCAGGGGACGTCGGACGGCGAGCCAAAGGTCTCGACGCGGATCGGCGCGAGCGCGGACGCGAGTCGGCCGTTGGAGCCCGACAGGATCGCGCGGTGCGCGGCGGGCCGTCGACCGTCGCGATCCTCGCGGCCGACGACTTCGAGCCGCCAGTCGGCCGTCCGGCCGGTCCCGGCGTCGCGGACGACGAAATCCGCCGCCGGATGCGCGGCCGCGGCGAGGTCCCCTCTCGCCGCCTCAAGGAGCAACAACGATTCGTCCCGCTGCCGATACATCTCGACCCGGCGGGCCTCCCAGTTCCGAAGGTGGACGACGAGGGCGAGGCACCAGGCGACCAGGGCCACGGCGAGCATCAGGCCGAGGATCGACGAACGGCGGCGGGGCGTCGGCATGGTCATGATCGCGTCTCCCGTCCTACTTCCCGGCGGGGGCGGCGGGGGCGGGGAGCATGTTGCGAATGGCGGCGATCTTCCAGCCTTCGGGCGTGCGGCGGGCGACGATCGTCGTCCACATGGCGCGGACGTCGGCGAGCGCCGCGCCGACCTGGAGGTAGCGGCCGTCGGCGAGGGCCGCGTCGGGGGCGAGCAGGCGGACGGATTCGACCTCGATCGTCCGCTTCGCCGGATTCTTGCGCGAGGATTCGAGCATCCCTTGCACGAGGGAGTCCCGGCCCCGGCGCCAGGTCCCGTCGGAGACGAGCTGGTCGGCGTCGGCGGTGAGCAGGGCCTCGACGGCCTTGGCGTCGCGGGCCTCGCGGGCGTCGACGTAACGCCGGACGAGGTCGCGGACGGCCGCGTCGTCCTCCTTCGAGGGCGTTTGGCCGAGGGCGGGGACACAGGCCGAGGCGATCAGCAGGCAGATGGACGCGACTCGGTTCATGGGTAGGCTCCGGGGGAGGCGGGGAGTCGGAAGATCAGGGCTCCGGGCCTTCGGGTCGAGCCGCGGGAAGCGGAACTCTCCCTCCCGATCGGCCCACGTCGGGCTCGGGCTACGCCGGTTGGCAGAAGCAGAAGCAGTAGCCGTCCACGTCCTCGCGCAGGAAGAAGACACGGTAGCTCTTGCCGCCCCATTGAGAGAAGGAGATCTCGCCCAGATCGCCCCCCTTGGCCTTCAGCTCGGCGTGCAGGGCGTCGAGGTCGCCGACGTCGAAGCAGCAGGAGCCGGCCTCGTTCGGGTCGTGGCCCTCCTTCCGGACCAGCCCGACCTGGACCCCGTCGCGCGTCAGCCTCGCGGTCGCGGCGTCGCGCGAGGCGACCTTGAAGTCGAGCACCCGCTCGTAGAACGCGACGGCCGGATCCAGGTCCTGGACCGGGAGGGCGTCGGTATCCTCGTTCGAGATGGGGTGGACGGCCTGGAACTGGATCATGTCGGCTCCTGTCGAATCAGGGGGAAGGCGGGGCCTCGGCTCGCGGCGGCGAGCCTGCGACCGCCTGCTTCCAGACTTCGTGGATGCGGCGGGCGATGACGGCGTAGCCCTGGGCGTTGGGGTGGGTGTCGTACGCCCAGTACTGAGGCCCGACGGCCTCGGCGGCTTCGAGGGCGGCCGTCGCGTCGGCCAGCGGGAGCCCCAGCTCGGCGCAGGCGGCGGCCATGACGCGGTTCTGGCCGCGATACTTCGGGTCGACGGCCAGGGCCTCCGCCGTCTCGCGGTCCATCCCCAGCTCGACGAGCGCGCCGGCGTATCGGGGGTGGACCACGCCGCAGAACGGCGTGTACGCGACGATCATCCGCGCGCCGACCGACCGGCAGACCTGGGCCATCCGGTCCAGGAAGAGCACGGGCGAGCCCTCCGTCGCGTAGTCGCGCGAGAGCTGGCGGGGGGCGTCCTGCGACTGCGCGTAGAGCCAGGGGTTGAGTCGTCCGGCCTTCATGTCTTCATACAACTCTTCCCGAAGCGCCGTCGGCCGGGGCTGGCCGTACGACCAGGGGTTGGTGCCGTCCGGGACGGGGGCGAAGAAGCGGATCGGCAGGTGCGGCCAGCGGCGGTGGATGGGCTTCTCGAAGATCGCGCGGTCGATCAGGTCGACGATCCTCGGCCGCAGGGGGGCGTCCTCGACGCGGGGGAACTTCGGCGCGGGGGAGTCGAGGAGCTTGGGGTCGGAGGGGGCCGGCAGGTCGTTGGAATAGAGCGAGACGACGACGTCGGTGGGCTTCAAAAGCGGGACGGCGTCGCGGGTCAGGATCCAGAGGTGCGGCAGGCTGGCGGCGATCGCGCCCAGGTTGATCACCTCGGCCGGGGTCCCCTCGCGGGCCAGGATCCGCGACCACTCGGCGGTGATCGTCCCCGAATCGTCGACCCCCTCCCCTTCGACCAGGCTGTCACCGATCACCAGGATCCGCCGACGCCCCGGCTCGGGGTCGATGCGGAAGTCCGGGCCGCGGAAGCCGTAAATGTTAAGGTTATGAACTTCCGAGAATCCGTCCGGCCGGCTCTCCACCAGGAGCCGATCGTAGACCAGCCCGCGCTCCATCGCGCGGCCGATCTGCGGGTGCGACTGCGCCATCTGCTGGTAGTTGATCCGGTTGAACCCGACGACCTCGGGCGCCGGGAAGAGCACGCGGAACAGCGCCTCCTGGGCGATCGCGATCGCCAGCAGCGTGACGAGCCGGAACAGCCACCGGCGGCGCCTCGAAAGCCGGGCGACCGGCCTCGGCGAGATCGGGATCGATTCGGCGCTCGTCGGCGAAGTCATGCGGTCGGGCCTCTCGTTCGGACGCTCGGTCGAGGACTCGGGTGCGGGCCGTTCCCTCCCTTTTTACCTGACCGCCACGGGTTTTGGGGAGCCATCGTAACGGCCTTCCCCCCTCGCGGGGGAAGGTGGCCCGAAGGGCCGGATGAGGGGAAGACCAGCACGAAGGCCGCGGGCGTTTCGTGCGGCCGGGCTGCGAATCCCGACGGCCCCCATGCTTCGCGTCCCCCTCATCTGACGCCTTCGGCGTCCGTCTTCCCCCGCGAGGGGCTTACAAGGGGAGGTATTTTCGCAACTACTGGTTTTGAGAGAGGTTGCCGATCGTGATTTCGGGGCTTCGGATCGACGCCCGAGTTCACCGTTCGTGGAGAACCCCGTGATTTACGGGGCCAGATCACGGCGGCGTTTTGGCACATGATTAATCGACTTCCGTAACGGCCGCGATTCCGTGCGATTTGTCCACGCAACCTGTTCCAGCCCAGAATCTTGCAGAATACCTCCCCCTACAAGCCCGCGAGGGGGGAAGATCGTTCCACGTCGAGCCCCCCCAAAATCCGTGACGGTCAGCTTTTCACGGCGGAGATCACGCCTCGTCGGCCCGCTCCTCGCCCGCCGACAGGACGATCTCGACGCGGCGACGGCGGCCGTCGTCCACCAGGGGGATTTCCGGGAGCGCCTGGGCCTCGCCGTCGACGGCGACCCGCGCGGGGCCCGGCTCGCGGCCTTCCGGGTTGAGGACGTGGATCTCGTAGACGGTCTCGCCGAAGCGGTAGTCGACCTGGAACCGTTCCCAGGACGCGGGGACGCGGGGGTCGACGACGAGGCGGTCGCCCCGGCGACGGACGCCGAGGAGGGTCTCCAGGCCGACCTGATAGAGCCATCCCGCCGCGCCGGTGTACCAGGTCCAGCCGGCGCGGCCGGCGTGCGGGGGCTGGCTGAAAACGTCTCCGGCCAGGACGTAGGGTTCTCCCTTGTATCGGGAAACGCCCTCTCGATCGAGCGTGTGGTTGATCGGGTTGAGGTCCTGGAACCGGCGAAGGGCCTCGTCCCGGCGTCCCTGGAGGGCGAGGGCCTGGACGAACCAGGCGGCGGCGTGGGTGTACTGGGCGCCGTTCTCGCGCGTGCCGGGGACGTAGCCCTGGATGTATCCGGGGTCGGGGACGGAGCGGTCGAAGGGGGGGGCGAGCAGGAGGATGATCCGGTCGGCCTCGCGGGCGAGGAGGGCCTCGACGGCGGCCGTGGCCCGGGCCGAACGGCCGGCGGGGGCCCCGGCGAGGACGGACCAGGACTGGGCGAGCGAGTCGATCCGGCACTCGACGTTGGCGGCCGAGCCCAGCGGCGAGCCGTCGTCGAAATAGCCGCGACGATACCATTCGCCGTCCCAGCCGTGGGCCTCGACGGCTTCGGCCAGGGCGTCGGCGCGGGCGAGCCATCGGGAGGCCCGCGCGGCGTCACCCCGGCCCTCGGCGATCGGGGCGAACCGGCGGAGGACGACGATCTGGAACCAGGCGAGCCAGACGCTCTCCCCCTTCCCCTCGACCCCCACGCGGTTCATGCCGTCGTTCCAGTCGCCGCTTCCGATCAGCGGGAGCCCGTGCGCGCCGGTCGGCTCCGAGCGGTCGATCGCGCGGGCGCAGTGCTCGTACAGGGAGGCGGAATCGGCGACGACGCCCGGCAGCCGGTAGTCGTCCTCCTGGCCGGGCGCGAGCGCGGGGGCTTCGAGGAACGGGACCTCGGCGTCGAGCGCGGCGAGGTCGCCGGTGGTCTCGACGTATCGGGAGGCGGCGAAGGGGAGCCAGAGGAAGTCGTCGGAGCAGCGGGTGCGGACGCCCCGGCCTTCGGGGGGGTGCCACCAGTGCTGGACGTCCCCAGCGACGAACTGCCGCGAGGCGTGCCGCAGGATCTGCTCGCGGGCCATTTCGGGGGCGGCGTGGAGGAGGGCCAGGGCGTCCTGAAGCTGGTCGCGGAAGCCGAAGGCCCCGCCGGACTGGGAGAAGGCGGTGCGGCCCCAGAGGCGGCAGCTCGTCGCCTGGTAGAGCAGCCAGCGGTTGAGCAGCAGGTCGAACGCCGGCTCCGGGGTGCGGACGGTCACCGCGCCCAGGAGGCGGTCCCAGCGGGCCTTCGCCTCGTCGAGCGCCGCGGCGGCGCCGAGGTATCGGACGTGGTCCAGGTGCTCGCGGACCTTCGCGGGGGACTCGGCCCAGCCCAGCAGGAAGACCAGTTCCTGGGACTCGCCGGGGCCCAGCTCGAACTTCGTCTGCACCGCGCCGCAGGGGTCGAGCCCGGGGCCGACGCGGCCGGACAGCTCCACCTGGCCGAGCGCCGAGGGGTTGGCGACCGAGCCGTGCCGGCCCAGGAACTCGCCGCGATCGGCCGTGACGGTGCGGGGGCGGCGGTCGACGTCGAGGAACGCGACGCCGTCGCCGAACTCCTCGCGGAACGGGTTGCGGGCGATCAGGGCGCCGGTCTCGGGGTCGATCGCCGAGACGACGTGCATCGCCGAGCGGTCGCGGGTCGTCCCCAGGACCCACTCGGCGAAGAACGTCGCCGAGAGCCTCCGGCGCGTGGGGCCGGGGTTGGTCGCGCGGAGCCTCAGGTACTTGATCGGCCGCTCGGGGTCGACGTAGACGCTGAGCCGGTGCTCGATCCCGTGGCTGTTGCGTTCGAAGGTCGTATATCCCTGGCCGTGGCGGACCAGGACGGGCTCGGCCGAGGGGACGGGGAGCGGCGTGGGGCACCAGACCTGCCCGGCCTCCTCGTCGCGGAGGTAGAGGACCTCGGCGGAGGGGTCGGAGACCGGGTCGTTGCTCCAGGCGGTCAGCCGGTTGGTCTGGCTGTTGACGGCCCAGGTCGCCTGCGCGCCCCCCTCGGTGACGAGGAAACCGATGGCCGGGTTGGCGACGACGTTGCTCCACGGGGACGGGGCGAGCGTCGGCCTGGGGAGCGGCCGTCGCGAGGCGGTCGCGGTCGCGGCGTCGTCGCGGGCGGGGACGTCGACCAGGACGACGTACTCGCGGCCGTCGGGCGTGAAGCCGCCCAGCCCGTTGAAGAAGGCGAGGTCGCCGGGAGGGGCGACGGGCGCGTCGCGATGGGGGCTTCCGGGGGGGAGGCGGTGAGCGGGTCGGGGAGCGGCGGCGCCGCATCGACCGATTCGAGCTGGGTCTCCAGCGGGCCGTCGGCGGCGTCGAGGGCGACCCGCGCCGCCGCGTACAGGACCCCTCGCGCCGAGGGGTCGAGCGTCGCGCCGGAGACGACGTGGACGCCCCCCGGGCGGCCCATGCGGTCGGCGGCCCCGAGTTCCCGGACGATCGCGGCGAGGGGCTCGCCCAGGCCGGGAGCCGGGGAATCGTCGAGGAGCGCCAGGTCGACCTCCAGCCCCTTGAGCCCGAGGTACGCCTGCGCCGCCAGGAGTTGCCGGGCCAGCGAGAGTTCGGCCGCGCCGGAGAGCCTCGCCAGCACGACCGGGCGATGCAGGTCGATCCCGAACCGGGCGGCGATGCGGGACGCGGGCTCGGCCGGGTCGGCCGCCGCCGGGCGGGCGCGGAGGGCCGGGCCGGCGAAGATCAGGTGGGAGGCCAGCCGCTGGAACAGGTGGGCCTCCTCGGCCGACCAGCCGCGCTGGCCGTGCTCGGCCTGGCGATGGGCCCAGGCCAGCTCGAACGCCCGGGCCGCGGCGCTGGGGCCGTGGTACTGGTCGGCCAGGGCGAGCGCGCCGCGGCGATCCTCGGCGACGGCCGTGGTGAACGCCAGGACGGCCGTCCCCCCCGGCGCCAGGGACAGCCGGCGGCGGAGGCTGAAGATCGGGTCGAGCACCGGCCCGACCGTCCCCGAGAGCGGCTCGCCCGGGTCCAGCGCCGCCGGGTCGGCGACGGACCGCCCTCGGCCCAGGAACCGGGCCCGGTCGGTCTCGAAGGTCGGCTCGTCGAGGAACGTGCAGCCCGACGAGGAGCCGTCGACCGCCAGGACGTGCACGGCCCAGATCGGCCGCTCATGGGGCGATCGGGGCCGTCGCCGGGCGAGCAGGGCCGCCGAGCCGGGGAGCCGTTCGGTCTCCACGAACAGCTTGTGGAAGGCGGGGTGCGCCAGGTCGGCGTCGTGCTGGGTCAGGACGACCTCGGCGTAGCTCGTGACGTCCAGCTCGCGCGAGCCGGGGCCGTGGTTGACGAGGGTCAGGCGGCGGACCTCGGCGAGCTGCTCGGGCGAGACGGCGACTTCCAGCAGGCTCTCGATCGCGCCGTCGCGGCGGCGGAAGGTCGCCTTGTCGGAGGCGAAGACGATCTCGTCCTCGTCGGCCGGGCGGCAGACCGGCTGGAACCCGGCCGACCAGACCAGGCCGCTGGAGACGTCCCGGATGTAGAGGAACTGGCCGTACGCCTCCCGCGCCGGGTCTTCCCGCCATCGCGTCACGTCGACCCCCAGGGCCGAGCTGGCGCCCGACCCGGCGTTGGTGACCATCACGTGATAGCGGGAGTTGGAGAGCAGGTGCGTCCGGGGGGCGATCGTCGCCGGGGTGGTGAGCCGTCGGCTGAGGAAGCTCGGCGCGGCGGGGCGTTCGGCCGGGGGCTCGCCGGCCTGGGAGTCGGCCGCGGCGGCCTCCTCGGCCTCGGCGTCGAGGTCCACCAGCGGGGTGTCGCGGGGGACGCGCTCCTGAAGGAGCAGCTCGGCGGCGCGGACCATGGGCTCGGCGTGGAACCGCCTCGGCATGAGGTCGCCGAGCAGGACGTTGGCCGCCGCGACCAGGCTCATCCCCTGGTGGTGGCTCATGTAAGACCGAACGACCGTCGCGCGGCGGCCGGCGGGGAGGCGGGACGGCGTGTAGTCGATCGCCTCGTAGTAGCCGAACGCCCCCTCGGCGCCCTCGGCGGTCAGCCGTTCCAGGTTGGCCGTCGCCTCGACGGGCGCGATCATCGTGGCCATCGCGGTGGCGTACGGGGCGACCACCCGGTCCTGGTCGAGCCCTTGCTTGAGCCCGAGGCCCGGGACGCCGAACGCCTGGTAGCGGTAGTCGCCGTCGGCGTACTGGGCCGAGAAGGCCGACTCCGAGATCCCCCACGGCAGCCCGAGCTGGCGGCCGTATTCGATCTGCCGCGCCACGGCCGTCCTGGCGGCCTCGGAGAGCACGGTCTCGTCCAGGCTCCTGAGCAGCAGCCGGGGCATGAGGTACTCGAACATCGTCCCGCCCCAGGAGATCAGGCCGATGCGCCCCGCCGCGCGGACGAAGAGGCGGCCGAGCTGGAACCAGTGCTTGCGCGGGGCCTCGCCGCGGGCGATCATCAGATAGCTGGTGAGGCACGCCTCCGACGCCAGCAGGTCGTAGCAGGCGCCGTCGAGCCTCCCCTGAGACAGGTCGCAGCCGATCGCGTAGAGGTGCCGCTCCTTCTTGTAGAGCGGGCGGAAGTCCATCTCCCGGCCCATCGCGTCGGCCCGGTCGGCCAGGTCCGCGAGCCTTCCCGCCAGCGCGGCCGCGGCCGGGCTCGACGCCGCCAGCGCCCGGAGCGTGGGGACCGTCGCGTCGGGATCGGTCGCGCCCGCGAGTTCGACGCCGGCGGTCAGGGCGTCCAGGTGGCGGCGGTGGTCGCGGGCCTGCTCCAGGAGCTTCCGGCCCCAGGTGCGGGCCGCGGCGAGGTCGCCCTGGCTATGCTCGGGCCCGGCCCCGATCGCGGCTTCGAACCGCTCGGCCTCCTCCTCGACGCGGGCCAGCCAGGACGCCCAGCCGGGGAGGTCGGCGTCGGCCGGGGGCGAGCCCAGCAGCGCCTTGAGCCGCGAGGCGTCGGCCGCGCCGGCCTCCAGCGCCAGGTTCAAGGCGTCGTCGAGCCCCTCGGCCGCGGCCGGGCCGACGACGGCCGTCGACGCCTTCTCGATCAGCCCTTGCCGCAGGGCCACGAGACAGCCCAGCATGTTGCCGCTGTCGACCGTCGAGATGTACAGCGGGGGGAGCGGCTCCAGGGTCTTCGTGTCGTACCAGTTGTAGAAGTGCCCCCAGTGCCGCTCCAGCCGGTCGAGCGTGTCGAAGGTCCGCTCCAGGCGGTCGACCATCGTCCCCAGGGACAGGTAGCCCAGGTCGTGCGCCGAGAGGGTGGAGATCAGCAGCAGCCCCTTGTTCGTGGGCGAGGTCCGGTGCGCGATCCGGCCGTCGGGGACCTCCTGGAAGTTGTCCGGCGGCAGCCAGTGGTGCTCGTCGCCGACGAACGTCTCGAAGTACCGCCAGGTCTTCCGCGCCAGCCTCCGCAGCGCCCGGCGGGTCTCGGCGGCCAGCGGGACCTCGGTCGACGGCAGGGGGAGGCTGATCGCGTAGGCGACCAGCGGCGAGAGGAACCAGGCCGACAGCAGCGGCGCGGCGGCCCAGAGCGCGGACGGCCGCAGCCAGACGACCCCGGCCAGGATCGCCAGCGCGATCGCCGACGCCGGCCACATCGAGCGGACGAAGTCGCGCAGGCCGCCCCCGAGCCGCTGCTCGGTCGACGCGGCGGTCTCCCACTCCAGCAGACGTTTCCGGCTGACGTACTGGCGGTGGAGCGTCCGCGCGATCGCGTCGAGGGCCTGCCGCGACTGGTCGGCGAGGAACGTCAGCGACAGCAGCGCCTGGCCCCCCATCGACGCCAGGTTCTCGCGCCAGCCCATCAGCGGGCCGAGCGTCCCGGTGCGGAGCACCCCCACCGTCGCGGCCGTCAGCCACTTGAGCACGGGCTGGGCCAGCACCAGCAGCGCCACGGCCGTCCAGAGCCAGGGGGAGCCCGGCATGACCGTCCAACCCAGGGCCAGCATCAGCACCACGGACGGCGGCGTGAGGCTCCGACGGAGGTTGTCCAGGAGCTTCCAACGCTCCAGCGTCGGCAGCGGGTTGGGCCGCGTCCCCCCCCCCGGCAGCGGGACGGCCCCGCCGAGCCAGGGCAAGAGCTGCCAGTCGCCCCGGGTCCAGCGGTGCTCGCGGCGGGCGTAGGCGTGATACCGCGCCGGGAAGTCGTCGAAGACCTCGGTGTCGCTCAAAAGCCCGCAGCGGGCGTAGTTCCCCTCGATCAGGTCGTGGCTGAGGATCCGGTTCTCGGGGAAGACGCCGTCGGTGGCGTGCTCGAAGGCGTCGACGTCGTAGACCCCCTTCCCGGTGAAGCTGCCGATCCCGTACAGGTCCATGTACGAATCCGAGGCGGCCGTGGAGTACGGGTCGATCCCCCCTCCCGACGCCAAAAGCCGGGCGAAGTACGAGTGCGTGGCCGCCGTCAGGTGGAAGTTCACCCTGGGCTGGAGCACGCCGTAGCCTTCCAGAACCCGGCCGCTCGCGGCGTCGAACCGGGGCCGGTTCAGCGGGTGGGCGATCGAGCCCACGAGCCGGCCGGCGGTGTCGCGAGGCATCTGGGTGTCGGAGTCCAGCGTGATCACGAACCGGAAATGGGGGAGCGAGGCCGGGTCGGCGCTGAACACGTCGTAGCTGCCGCGGCCCCCGCCCCGCAGGAGCTTGTTGAACTCCGAGAGCTTGCCGCGCTTGCGTTCCCAGCCCATCCACGCCCCCTGCGACGGATTCCAGAGCCGTCGCCGGTGGAAGAGGTAGAACAGGTCCTCCCCGCCCGAGCTGGACGCGTATCGCGCGTTCAGGGCGCGGACGCGCTCCAAAGCGTCGTCGATCAGCCCCTGGTCGTCGGGCATGTGCTCGCTGGGCGCGTCGGCGAAGTCGGTCAGCAGCGCGAACCGGAGGTTGCGGTCGGGGTTCGACAGGTAGTGGATCTCCAGCCGCTCCAGCAGCCCGGCGGCGTGGTGCGCGCGGACGAGCATCGTCGGGATGACGACGAACGTGCGGTCCTCGTCCGGGATCCCCTTCCGGTACTCCAGCTTGGCGAGCACCTTGGGGGGGAGGAAGATCGTCAGCGCGTGGTTGATGAAGCCGACGGCGACCTCGCCGACGGGCATCGCCAGCAGCGCCAGCACCCCGAGCAGCCCGGCCGCGCCGAGCCCCGTCCCGCCGGCGAGCCAGGCGCAGGCCGAGGCGACCGCGAGCCAGACCGCGACGATCGAGCCGAAGTACGTCAGGCTCGGGTGGGCGCGCATCGCCTCCACCAGCCGCTCGCCCCAGGGTCCCCGATAGCGGAACCCGGCGCGGAGGGCCTTCAACCCGTCGTCGATCAGGTAGTAGCCGACGTGTCGGCGGCGGGGGTCGGCCGGGTCGGCCTCGGCGGCCAGCTCGACGGCCCGACGCGCGACGGCCAGCTCGTCGGCCTTCGAGCCCCTCGCCACCTGCTCGACGACCTTCCGATAGCGGTCGCAGGTCGAGAAATCCTGCTGCGCGTAGACGCCCGAGGGGTCGTCCAGGAGGATCGCCTGGACCTGGCTGTGCTGCTCGAAGAACGCGTTCCAGTCGACCGCCGCGAGCAGCCGCAGGCCGACCACGCAGTTGCCGACCGTGAGCTGATTGGCCGCCTGACGGTGGTTCTCCCGCTCGACCACCCCGTCCACGTCCACGCCCGGGGCTTCGAGCCGGTCGCGCGCCTCCTTCGGCGACGCCTCCCCCGAGGCTCGCGGCGCCTGCATCAGCCGCGCGACGAACGGACCCGACGGCTCGCCGAGCCCCGGCCGCCCGGCCTCGGGGGCGGCGAGCCAGGCGTCGGCCCGCCGCCGCTCCTCCCACGACCAGACCATCTCCTCGGCCAGTCGGCGGAGGTTCTCCAGCAGGACCAGGCGGAGCATCGTCGGCAGCGCCCAGATCTCGCCGATGGTCAGCCCGGCCTTCTCCTGGAAGGCGGCGAGGAAGCGGTTGATCCGGGCCTCGTCGAACTCGCTGTCGGTGTGCGCCGCCAGGGCGGCGGCGATCGCGAAGGCGCGGGGGTAGCCCTTCAGGGACGTGCCGGCCAGCTTGGGGAGGACGGCGTCGTAGCCGTGGGGCATGTCGCGGCGGACTTCCTTCAGCACCTCGTCGACGATGTGGAAGTTGTCCAGCAGCCATTCCACGTCGATCCCGCGCGCGTGCTCCTCGCCGGCCGTGATCCGGGCGTGGACCCGCCCCAGGACCTTGCCGTTGTCGGCGAACCGCTTCAGGAGGGGGCTGCCGGACCGCCGCCGCCGCGCCGGCACGGCGGCCTCGGCCAGCGCCCGGGCCAGCCGATCCAGGCGATCCGCCCCCAGCAGCTCGCCGCGGATCGGCCCCACCTGCCGGGGGTCCAGCGCCGCGATCCAGGCCCCCTCGCCGTCGTCCGTCGCGGACCCGGGCGCCCCCATGTACGATGCGCTCATGCCGTCGTTCTCATCCCGAGAGGAGACGCCCGCCGGGCCGGCTTCGCGCCGCCCCTCGCCGCAGTGCGGCCGTTCCCCTCGATCTTACCAAAACTTAACTCCAGCGAGTTCCGGCGGAATCCCTTCGGGTGCCACGGGTTCTCCGAACCCGTGGACCGGCCGGGGATTGGGACGACGGCTCGGGACCGGCCCCACGCCGATCCACGGGGTCGGAGAACCCGCGGCGCCCCGATCGCCGTCCGCCGCCCCCCTTGAGGTGGCGGTGTTCCGTGAGGAGCGTCGGAGGCGACGACCGACGGATCGGGACCGGGCCTCCTCGTCGGCGGGAGATCGCCTCGGTCCCGTTACTTTCGCGCCTCGACGGCCTTGCGGAGCGATTCGATCGCCCGGCGCAGGGCCTTGATCTCGCCGGCCATGTCGTCGAGCCTCCGAACCGAGGCGTCCGGCGCGTCGAGGTCGAGGAGGCGACCCAACTGGTCGGCGCCCAGGAGGACGCCGGGGCGGACGACGTCGGGACGACGCGCCGAGCGGGCCGGCCGGTCGGCGACGTAGTAGCGCCTCAGCACGTCGCGAGGCGGGCGCTTCTCCGGCGTGACCGCCACGGGGCGTTTCTCGCCCGCGCGGAGGATTTCGAACGTCAAGGGCTTCGTCCCCGCCTTGCCGACGCGGGCCACCAGCCCGGCGGCGTCCGGGACCGCCTCGCCGTCCAAGGTCAGGATGACGTCGTGGACCTGGAGGCCCCCCCTGGCGGCCGGGGCGTCGTCCACGAGCCGGGAGACGGTCAGGCCCCGCCCGGCCGGGATGTCGAGCTGCTCGCGGAGGATCGGGGCGACGGGCTCGACGGTCGCGCCGATCCAGAACTCCGGCGCCTCGTCTTCGAGCGGCCCGAGGTCGACGCGCACCCGGGCCTGGACCTTGAGCGTCGTCGGCTTCCGCTTGCGGAGCACGGTCAGCGTCGCGGGCTCGTCGCCCGCCTTCTTCAGCAGGCGCGCGAGGTCTTCGGGCTCGGCCAGCGGCTCGTCGTCCAGGGTCAGCAGGACGTCCTGCTCGCGGACGCCCGCCTCCCACGCCGGACCGTCGACCCGGACGGCCGTCGCCACCAGCCCGCGGCCCTCGGGCACGCCGAGTTGGCCCCGGGCGCCGTCGTCGAGCTTCTCCAGCACGAGGCTCGGGCCGCCGGCCTCCTCCCAAAGCCTCAGGCTATCGAGTTCCGCCCGCCCCAGGCGGAAGAACCCCTCGTCCGACGGCGAGCCCGGGAACGCGGACGCGCCGGCGCCCCTGGACGTTCGGTCCGGCGGTTCCTCCGGCGAGGCGAACGCGACGAGCAGAGAACAAGCGACGAATCGGAGCATGATCGAGACCTCCTGAACCAGGGACCCATCGATCAAAGCGTCGGGCGCGCGGCCCGTGGATTCCTCTCGCCCTTCGGGACGCCTCAGGGGCTCAGGTGCGGAGCCGCCGCGATCTCGACGACGACCATCACCGCGGCCAGCGCGATCGCCCATCGGACGGCCCTCGAATCCACCCGGCCGCTCGGCTCGCCGAATCCGAAACGCCGGCCGTTCCCGTTCCAGAGCCAGAGGCCCGCCGGCGCGGCGATCAGGCCGAAGCCGATCAACGTCCAGCGGGGAGAGCCGTGACGCAGCAGGTCGCCGGCGTCGCCGACGCCGTCGAACAAGCCGACGCCCAGATAGGCGCCGTTGGCGATCAGGCAGAAGCCGGCGAAGGCCTGGACGAGATAGGACAGCCCCCAGCCGAGCCGCTTCGCCGCCGCCAGGAGGCCGACGGGGATCGCCGAGCCGAGGATGGGACCGCCCCAGACGACGAGCAAAGGGTGGCGGTCGTGGGAGACATCGGTTCGCGAGAGGGCGAGCGGGTGGAGGACGACCCCCGCGACCCGTTCCCCGCAGACGAAGGCCGTCGCGACGTGCCCGAATTCGTGGACCATTTGCATCCCCAGCCACGAAAAGACCAGGGTCGAGGCCATCAACGCGACCTGGCCGAGGCGATCCCGCGCGTGGGCCCAGGCCCTCTCCCGGATTCTCTCTTCCATAAATTCAAATGTACGTCGACCGCGAGCGCGACGGCAATCCGCCAGGAGGGGACGAAACGGCCCTACGCCTGGGCCTTCTTCAGCAGCGACAGCGGGACGTAGAACGTCTGGTAGCGGCGGCCGTCGTTGAAGAGAGTGCCGGAGGGGTGCTCGACCAGCACGGTGGCGCGGCGGGTGATCCGGTTGACGCGGCCTCTCAGGCGGGCGCCTTCCATGTCGAATTCCACGGCGTCCCCCACCCGGACGCCGAAGGTCGCCGCGGCCTGCTCGCGGGGGGTCACCAGGTCGTGCCGCACCCCCTCATGGGCGAAGATCCGCCGCGAGAGCGCGTGGAAGTTCTCGGCCGAGCAGCTCGAACGGCCCCAGCCCAGGAACTCGGCCAGGTGCAACAGCTCGTGCTCGAAGATCCGCTGGAGCGCCTCCAGCCGGTCGGCGCAGGCCAGGCCGCCGACGATCACCTCGCGGTCGATCGCCTGGAAGGTGTTGAACAGCAGCGTCGTCGAGACCGAGATTTCATACTCGGTCTGGTCGACCAGCGCCGACCCCCGCCGGACCTGGCGGAGCAGGCGGATCGTCTGGCCGGCGGCCCGCGTCAGCCGTCGCGAGAGCCGGAAGGCCATCGGATAGGCCCGGTCTTCCTGGAGCATCTCCGCCAGGGAGCCCCGGAAGAAGGCCGCGTCGTACAGGTGGAAGAGGCGTTCGAGGTCGTCCGCCCCGATCGTCGTGAAGTTCGCCGATCGGATCCGGGGCGACTCGTCGAGCACGGACTCGTAGATCCGACGCGACCGCGCCCGAACATCGGCCGGCGCGTACAGCAGCGAGGCCAGCCGGGCCTGCCGCGAACGCCCCGGGCCGGGCGATTCGGACCACGTCGCATCGTCGCCGAGGGGGACGCTCATGCGGGAGACGGGCTCACTTCGCCGAGGACGGCTGCGTCACGAACCGGATGCAGACCGGTTTGGGGACCGCGATCGGCTCGCCCACCGGGGTCAGGCCGCCGGTCTCCGGGTCGATGCGGAAGACGACGATCCGGTCCGAGTCCTGGCTCGCGGCCAGCAGGAACCCGCCGGTCGGGTCGATCGCGAAGTTGCGCGGGTTCTTGCCGCCGGTCGGCGCCCAGCCGGCCGAGGCGAGCTTCCCCGTCGCCGGGTCGACCTTGTAGATCGCCAGGCTGTCGTGCCCCCGGTTCGAGCCGTAGACGAACTTCCCGGAAGGATGGGCCACGACCTCGGCGCAGTAGCTCGCCCCCTGGAAGTCGTCCGGGAGGGTGGAGATCGTCTGGACCTCGTGGAGCGCGCCCTTGGCCTTGTCGTAGGCGAACACGTCGACCGTGTTCTTCAGCTCGGTGATGACGTAGGCGAAGCGGCCCGAGGGGTGCCAGGCCAGGTGCCTGGGCCCGGAGCCGGCCGCGACCTCCGCGAAGGCCGGGTCGTGGGGCGTCAGCTTGCCGGCGGCGGCGTCCAGGTCGTAGAGCAGGACCTTGTCGAGCCCCAGGTCGGCCACCAGGGCGATCTTGCCCGCCGGGTCGAGGTTCACCGAGTGTGCGTGGGGCGCGGTCTGGCGGCCGGGGTCCACGCTCTTGCCCTGATGCTGGATGAACGACGAGGCCGGCCGCAGCGAACCGTCGGCCTCGATCGGCAGGCAGGCGACGCTCCCCCCCGAGTAGTTGGCGACCAGCACGGCCTTGCCCGTCGGGTCGACCGTCAGGTGGCAGGGGTGGGCGCCGCCGGACGACTGCTGGTTGATCGGCTTCAGCTCGCCGGTCGCGGCGTCCAGGCTGAAAGCGCCGACGCCGCCGGCCTTCGCGCCCTGGAACTCGCCCAGCTCGCCGACCGCGTAGAGGAACTTCTTGCTCGGGTGGACCGCCAGGAACGACGGGTCGGCGAATTCGGCCGCAACCCCCTTCGGCGCCAGCGAGCCGTCGGCCGGGTCGAATTCGAAGCGATAGATCCCCTCGCTCGGCGACTCCTTCGAGTTCGTGTAGGTGCCGACGTAGACCCAGGACTTCTCGGCCGCGACCGCCTGCGTCTGCATCAGAATCCCGCCCGCCGTCAGCGCCAGGAAGCCGCACGCGGAGGCGAACGCCCGTCGCGAGGTCGATCCCATCCCCATCGTCATCGCTTGCTCCCCCCGCCGCGGCGGCGTCTCGAACGGAATCTTCGGAAGCTCCCGACGTTATCACAGCCCCGCCCCGGCCGCAAAGGACGAGTGGAGACGATCGCAGGCCGCTTAATTTAAACAGGCCTGGAAACGTCCCCCGGTCGACGGCCTGTTCGAAATGTTCCATTCATGTGACACCGAAATCCCGTTTTCGGGATAGCCGCCGGGCGAGCGTTCCTATTATTGCGAAATCGACGGTCGCCGGGGGTCGCGGCGGGGCCTTGCGGGGGGCGTCGGGGTCTGGTCCGATGGGGATCGACGGACGGAGCCCGTCGCCCCGCCCGCCCGCTCGCCCGGCCCCTGCCGTTCCTCCCGCGATGGAGGCCTCTCCCATGCCCGCGCCCGTCGTCTCACCGTCCCGAATCGCCCTGCTCGCGCTGGGCCTCCTGACGACCGCCCTGACCGCCGCAGCCGCCGCGCCGCCGGGGCCGGTCACGGTCGAGTCGCTCCTGGGCCGGATGGCCGACCCCTCGAGGCTGGCCGAGCCGCCCGAGGCCGGCGAGCGGTCGTTCCAGTTCTCCAGCTACGACCGGGCGAGCAAGCTTGTGGACGGCAAGATCGTCGAGCCGTTCGCCAACGCCGACCGGGGGCACTATCTTCGCGTCGAGGGCGAGGGCGATCGGAGGGAGTGGGTCCTGGCCGACGCGGAGGGGCCCGGCTACGTCTCGCGGATCTGGAGCGCCAACCCGGACGGCGAGTTGCGGATCTACATCGACGGCGCGGCCGAACCGGCCCTCGCGGCCGACTTCGCAACGATCACCAACGGCGGGATCGAGCCCTTCTCCGCCCCCTTCGGCCACGACGCCTCGCGCGGGCGGAACCTGTATTTCCCCTTCCCGTTCGCGAAATCGATCAAGATCACGACGACGAAGGGTGACCAGTACTATCAGGTGAACGTGACGACGTTCGCCCCCGGCTCGGCCGTCGAGAGCTATTCGCCCCAGGTCCTGGAACGCGCGGGGGGAGCGATCGCCAAGACGCGTCGGGCGCTGCTGGAATCCCCCCTGGCCCGGCATGGCGCCGGATTGGCGGCCTCCCAGCCGTTCCTCCTGGAGCCGGGCGAGTCGAAGGAGTTCGTCCACGACCCCGGCCGTCCCGGCGCGATCACGGCCCTGGTCTGCCAGGTCCAGGACCCCGACGGCCTGGAGGGCGATGCGCTGGCGGAGGTCCTGGCCCGAACCTTGCTCACGATCACCTTCGACGACGCGGCCGAGCCCCAGGTCGCCGTCCCGCTCGGCGACTTCTTCGGCTCCGGGCCGGGCCTGAACCCGTTCCGGACGCTGATCCAGGAGGTCGGCGAGGACGCGGCGATGGTCTCCTGCTGGGAGATGCCTTTCAAGCGGAACGCCCGGATCGTCCTCGCGAACCAGTCCGGCCGCGCGGCGAACCTGGTCGTCCGCTGGAGCTGGCGCGACGACCCCGCCGCCGCCGAGAAGCTCGCGTTCCACGCCCGATGGCGGCAGCGCGACGACGTCCCCACCGTGAAGGGGGACGGCACGCTCGACTGGCCCACGCTCCGGGTCTCGGGGGGCGCGGGGCGGTTCGTCGGCCTGCTCTGCAACATTTACAACCCCACCCCGGCCTGGTGGGGCGAGGGGGACGAGAAGGTCTACGTCGACGGCGAGGCGTTCCCCAGCACCTTCGGCACCGGCACCGAGGACTACTTCGGCTACGCCTGGAGCGACCCGCGTCCTTACAGGAACCCGTTCCACGCCCAGACCCGATGCGACGGCCCCGGCACCAAGGGGAACAGCAGCAACCTCCGGGTCCAGGTGCTCGACGCCATCCCGTTCGATCGGTCGCTGGCGTTCGACCTGGAACTCTGGCACTGGGAGGCCGTGAAGGTCCAATTCGCGACGATCGCCTACGTCTACGCGGCCCCCGGCGCGAAGGTCGAGCCCTCGGGCCTCCCCGACCTGTCGTCGCGCGTCGTCCACCCCCGGCCGACCGTCACGCGCGAGCCGGGCGCGCTCGAGGCCGAGGCCCTCAAGGTCCGGGCTAAGACGGCCGGCGACACGCCCATCCAGGACATGACCCCCTTCGGCGACGCCTGGTCGGGCTACAGCCAGCTCTGGTGGACCGTCCGCGAGCCCGACGCCCGGCTCGACCTGGAACTCCCCGTCGAGGAGGCCGGAACCTACGCGTTGTGGGCCGCGTTCACCAGGGCCCCGGACTACGCCGTCGTGCAGCTCGCCCTGGACGGCGCCCCGCTGGGCAAGGCGATCGACCTGTACGCGCCGGGGGTCGTCCACTCGGGCGGGGTGCCGCTGGGCGTCGTCGACCTCGACGCCGGCCCGCACGTCCTGAGCATCACCGTCGTCGGCAAGAACCCCAGGAGCACCAGCTACCTCGTCGGCGTCGACTGGCTCAAGCTCGCCCCCGCCCCCGCCGGCGACTTCGGCGGCGGCAAGGTCGCGCCCCGGCGTTGAGCCGTCGCCCCCTGGCCGCGGCCCCCTTCCCACGCGGAACGCCCCGACGATAAGGGCTGGTCGCGGTGATAGAGGTTCGCGGCGGGGGACCGGCCGACCAGAGACCAGCCCGGGCGCCCGGCGATGTGACGGTCGAAACCCGAGCCCGAGAGGACGAAGACGTCGTCGATCCGGTATTCTTCGAGCCATTCATCCATCAGCTCTGGTTCGTCGGAGTCGGCCCTGGCGAAACGTTCCAGCCACGTATCGCCGTAGACCTCGCAGCGATCGTCCATGAAAACCTTGAGACCGGGCGTGAAATAGATCAAAAAGCCGCCGAGCGTATAGTCGTTGAAGATCCGCGAACCCAGGGGATACCGCCGCTCGCATCGCCGGAGTTCCGGCAACAGTTCGACCGGCCAATACGCGGGATCGAGCCTGGCCCAGCCGCGTCCCAGGATGGGGACGCGGGCGTCGGACGCCTGGAACGCGACGGACGAGAGGATCATCAGGGCGGGCAAGAGCGCCGGTCGCCAGTCGCGCGGCCAGGTCGGCTTCGAGGTCGATTCCGGGGGCTGGTAGAGGTCCCGCCCTGGCTTCGCCAGCCAAGTCGCCAGGCGACTGTAAGGGAGCATGTCCGCGAAAGCCAGAGCCGTCACGATGGCGAAGAGCGGGGCGTGTCGGATTCGCGAAAGAGTCAGGACGAACCAGACGATCGGGATCAACCAGGTGACGCGAGGCCGATGAGGCCGCGTGCCCGGCAGACTGATGAGATAGACCAGGCCGAGAGCCAAGATCATCCAGAAGCTGACCTCGCCGGGGTTTGGGGGGGCGTGCTCCACGATGAGACGAGGCACGACGGGCGATCGCATGATCTTGAGCCAGGTGCGCGGGACTTCCAGCCCATAAGGATTCACCAGAATGGTCAGCCCGCAGCCAAAGACCAAAACCCCCAGGACGCCTGCCTGGCGAGGCCGGACGACGGGCGATTCGAGGTGGAAGCCCCAGGCCAGCGACCAGCCCAGGGCGGCCAGGCCCAGTATCGCCAGCCCTCCCAACACGGCGCCGTGCCAGTTCGTCCAGATGATGAAAAGGGGGATCAGCCAGAATAGACGGCCGAGGCCGATCCGGCCCGCCTCGAAATCGCACAGGAAGGCGAAGGTGAGTCCCAGGAATACGATCGAAGCGATATGAGGCCGGACAAGGAAATGCGAGCAGCTGACCGCGATCGTCAAGGTGAGGAACAGGGTGGTCGGCAGCCAGTGCAACCCACTCCGCATCAAGCGGTGAGCCGTCCAGGTGTAGAGTCCCGCCAGGGTGGTAGCCGTGGCGAGCAGCAGGCCGTCAAACTCGCTGAACCCGTGGACGGCTGCCATGGCGCATTCCGCCAGCCATTCGTAGGGCGTCCAGGGTGTGCCGCCGAAGGTGTAGCTGAAGGGATCGGCCTCGATGAGACGCCCGGAGGACCACATCTTTCGGCCCATGACCGTATGCCAGAAAGTGCCCGGATCCTGGAACAGCCGACTCCGCCCGAAGGTCATCAGGGCCAGCCAGACGCCCACGAACAGGCCCGCCTCGGCGTTGCCGTATTTCCTCGCCATTCGCTGGCCGCTCATCCCCTCCCCCCCTTCGCAGGTGCGTTGAAGCTCTTGATGAACCATAGAACGGGGCGAACGATCCGGCCGACCGATCGGTCCGGATGGGTTGGCGGGCGGGTTCATCGGCCATTGACGGCGCGTCGCGCTGACCTTAGTCTGCAATTCCGTCGCCGGCCGATCGCCGGCCGGGCCGCAGCGACCTCCCCGCAGAGCCAACCCGCCCGGAGCCTCCCCACGATGACCGCGCGACGCCTCTCCTTCGTCTTCTCATCGGCCCTGGCGGCCGGGGCCCTGCTGGCCCTGGCGGGGGCGGACGACCCGGCGCCCACCCACGCGCCGACGCCCGCGGACCAGGCGCCCTCGCGGATGACGATCCCGCCGGGCTTCACGGTCAAGCCGTTCGCGGCCGAGCCCGACGTCCTCCAGCCGATCGCCTTCACCATCGACGCGAGGGGCCGGCTCTGGGTCGTCGAGAACTTCTCCTATCCGATCTGGCTGGAAGGGCCCCGGGGCAAGGACCGGATCGTCATCTTCGAGGACTCCGACGGCGACGGCCGGTTCGACTCCCGCAAGGTCTTCTACGAGGGCGGCAAGAGCTTCACCGGGATCGAGCTGGGCTTCGGCGGCGTCTGGGTCTGCGACACCCCGAACCTGCTGTTCATCCCCGACGCCGACGGCGACGACCAGCCCGACGCCTCGCCCGCGGTCGTCCTGGACGGCTGGGACGTCAAGGCCCAGCATAATATGTTCAACGGCCTGAAATGGGGCCCGGACGGCTGGCTCTGGGGCCTCAACGGCATCCTCTCCAACTCGCTCGTGGGCGCCCCCGGGACGGCCGACGCCGACCGGACGGCCATCAACACGGGCGTCTGGCGGTACCACCCCACGCGCAAGGTCTTCGAGGCCGTCGCGCACGGGACCACGAACCCCTGGGGCCTGGACTTCGACGACCACGGCGAGGCGTTCATCACCAACTGCGTGATCCCCCACCTGTTCCACGTCGTCCCCGGAGCCCGGTTCGACCGGATGTTCGGCGAGGACTTCAACACCAACACGTATCAACGCATCCCCACCTGCGCCGACCACCTGCACTGGGCCGGCGGCCACTGGACGGAGTCGCGCGAGGGGGCCGGGCACGACAAGCACAGCCTGGTCGGCGGCGGCCACGCCCACGTCGGCGCGATGATCTACCTGGGCGGCTCGTGGCCCGACTCGTATCGTGACGGCGTCTACACGTTCAACATCCACGGCCACCGCGTCAACCACGACCGCCTGGAGCGCAAGGGGTCCAGCTACGTCGCCCATCACGAGCCCGACCTGCTGCGGGTGGACGACGTCTGGTTCCGCGGCCTGGAGCTGAAGTACGGGCCCGACGGCGCCGTCTACTTCACCGACTGGGCGGACATCGGCGAGTGCCACGAGAACGACGCCGACGGCTCGCACCGCGAGAACGGCCGGATCTACAAGATGACCTACGGCGAGCCCCAGCCCGTCACGGTCGACCTGGCGAAGCAGACCGACGCCGAGCTGGCCGGGCTTCAGAGCCACAAGAACGAGTGGTACGTCCGCACCGCCCGCCGAATCCTGCAAGAGCGTGCGGCGGCGGGCGGCGACATGACCGCGGCCCGCACGACCCTCCAGGCGATGTTCCGAGATGAGACGGAAGCCCCCCGACGCCTCCGCGCCCTGTGGGCGTTGAACGCCGTCGGCGCGCTCGACGAGCCGGCCCTGCTCGGCCTGCTGGCCGACCGCGACGACTCCGTGCGGGGCTGGGCCGTGCGGCTTCTGGTGGACCGGCTCCCGATCGCTCCGGCGGTCGTCGCGAAGCTCGCGGAGGCCGCGAAAACCGAGACCTCGCCCCGGGCGCGACTGGCCCTCACGTCGGCCCTCCAGCGGATCCCGGTCGCCGACCGCCGGCCGCTGGCCGAGACGCTGGCGGCGGCCGAGATCGACCCGGCCGACCCCATGCTCCCCCTGATGACCTGGTACGGGATCGAGCCCCTGGCGGCCGAGGACCTCGACCGCGCGGCGGCCCTCGTGACCGAGGTGAAGCTGCCGATGCTCCGCAACTTCCTGGCGCGACGGATGGTCTCGGCCGACCCGGCCGGGGGCCTGGCCGCGCTCGCCCCGGTGCTGAAGCTCGACCGCGACGAACTGCGTTCGGACGTTCTCGACGGCGTGCTTGAAGCCTTCCGGGGCCGCAAGCAGGTTCCCCGGCCGGAAGGTTGGGCGGACCTCTACGCGGGGCTCTCGGCCGTGAAGTCGCCCGAGGTGCTGGAGAAGGCCCTGCTCCTGGCGGTGACCCTCGACGAGCCCAAGGCCGTCGAGGCGCTCCGGGCCACCCTGCTCGACCCCAAGGCGGACGCCGGCCGCCGGCAGGTCGCCCTGACCACCCTGGTGGAGCGGCGGATTCCCGGCCTGGAGCGTGACCTGCCCGGTCTGCTCGCCGACGACGCCCTCCGCGCCCGGGCGCTCCGCGCCATGGCCGCCTTCGCCGACCCGGACGTCCCCCGGATCGTCCTGGATCGCTACCCGACGCTCACCCCCGCCGAGCGTGAGGACGCCGTCGCCACGCTGGCCGCCCGGCCCGCCTGGGCGCTCGCGCTGCTGGACGCGGTGGAAGCGGGAACGGTCCCGCGTCGAGACGTCAGCGTCACCACCGCCCGGCAGATCCAGGCCCTGGGCGACGCCGGCCTGTCCCATCGTCTGGAAGTGGTCTGGGGGACCGTCCGGGCGACCTCGGCCGACAAGGCCTCGCTGATCGGCAAGTACAAGGCCGTCCTCACCGCCGGCGCCCCCGACCTCGCCAACGGCCGCGCCGTGTACGAGCGGACGTGCAACGCCTGCCACAAGCTGTTCGACGCCGGCGGCGACGTGGGCCCCGAGCTGACCGGCTCCGACCGCGCCAACGCCGACTACATCCTGGAGAACGTCCTGGACCCCAGCGCGACCGTCGCCCGCGAGTACACCGTGACCAACGTCGCGACCGCCGACGGCCGCCTCGTCTCGGGCATCCTCCGCGCCCAGACCGACGCCGTCCTCACCATCCAGACGGCCAACGAGCGGATCATCCTCCCCCGCGAGGACGTCGAGGAAGTCAAGGCCTCCAACATCTCCATGATGCCCGAAGGCCAGCTCGAAGCCCTCTCCCCGCAAGAGATCCGCGACCTCTTCGCCTACCTCGCCTCCCCCAGCCAGGTCGCGCCCGCCGCGACCAAGTGATGCCGTCCTGTCCCGACCCTCATCCGGCCGTCGTGGGGCCGGATGAGGGGGCCGTCATCGCGGACGGACCGAGACGCCCACGGCTCTCGTGCTCAATTCCCTCCCCCCCCCCTGGTGGGGGAAGGTGGCCGAAGGCCGGATGAGGGGGACCCTCATCGCGGAGGAGACGGAGCCGCGACGGCTTCCGTACTCGTCGCCCCCTCCTCCGCGTCTGCGCGGCGCCTTCTCCCTCAAGGGTGCTCCGTCATCGCGGACGGACCGAGTCCCCGACGGCCGTCTTGCTCGTCTTCCCCCTCATCCGGCCGGCCCTGCGGGCCACCTTCCCCCGCGAGGGGGGAAGGGATGACGGCGACGGCCTCGGTCACCGCGGACGGACCGAGGCGCCGACGGATTCCGTGCTCGTCCTCATGCTTCGCGAGGGAGCCAGGATGTGGGGCCCGCGCCTCCTCACGGCCGGGCCGGGTTGCGCCCGAGGCGGGGGATTTCCGCCGATCGGCGAGATCGGGCCGGGTGTTCGTCGTTTAGGGATGAGGGCCGAGGCCGGCTCTCGACACGCCTCCCACGACCTCCCGCCGACGTCACCCTCCTGGAGGCTCCCTCCCCAAGTTTCGAAGAGACGACGGTCATGGAATTGACGAGAAGGCCGAAGCACGACGTCTACACCGCACCCGGGGCCTACCGCGAACTGGAGGCGCGAGTGCGCCGGCGGACGCTTGGCAAGGGGGTGCGGACGCTGTTCATGACCGCGTTCGACAGGCGGACGCGGCTCGGCCCTTACGTCTTCGTCGACAAGTCGCTGATCCCCGGCGCGGCGAGGGCGGTGGGATCGGCCCTGCACGCGGCGGGGCTCACCAGCACGCGGCTGGTGCTCCAGGCGTGGTCGGGAGGCGTGCTGCCGAGCCGGGCGCGGATCGACGGCGCGGCGCCGGACCTGTTCCTGGTCTCCGGGATGCAGATCCACAGCCGGTCGGCCTATCGGCTGACCGAGGACGCCTGGAACATGGGCGCGGCCCGCCCCCTGATCATCGCCGGCGGGGCCAAGGCGTCGTACGAGCCCTGGGACTTCTTCGGCCTGGGGAAAGACGGCCGCGCGGGGGCCGACGTGGTCGTCACGGGCGAGGAGTTCGTGCTGCTGGAACTGCTCGACCGGATCCTTGAATACAAGGGGGAAGGCGAGTCGTGGCGGGAGGGTTTCGACCGCGCCCGGGCCGCCGGGGCGCTGCACGGCGTCGCGGGTCTGGTCTTCGCCCCCGAGCCGGGGGAGACGGCGCCCGAGGCCCTCGTCGACACCGGCCCCCAGCGCCTGGTGCGCGACCTCGACGAGCTGCCGCTGCCGTTCGACGGCCTGGGCCTCTTCGAGCCGCCCCACAAGGGCGCCGAACTGGCCGAGAAGCCGCTGGCCGCGACCGGGCTCAAGGACCATGCGGCGCTGCTGACGGTCGTCATGACGCACGGCTGCAAGTTCCACTGCCCGTACTGCCCGATCCCGGGCTACAACCAGGGGACGTATCGACATAAAAGCCCGCGCAGGATCGTCGAGGAGCTGGCGGGGATCGTCGAGCGCAGCGGCATGGCGACGTTCTTCGGCGCGGACGACAACTTCTTCAACAACCGCGAGGCGACCGAGTCGCTGCTCACGGAGATGGCCCGGGGGACGGCGGGGGGGAAGCCGTTCCGCGACGCCGTCTGGATCGGCACCGAGGCCACCGAGCACGACGTCGACCGCAACAGCGACCTGCTCCCGCTGGCCCGCGAGGCCGGCGTGCGGGCCGTCTGGTTCGGCATCGAGGACATGACGGCCTCGCTGGTCAAGAAGGGCCAGACCCCCGAGAAGACCCGGATCGTCTTCCGCAAGCTCCTCGACCACGACATCGCGCCGATGCCGATGATCATGCACCACGACGAGCAGCCGCTGTTCACGTTCCGGGGGCTCTACGGCCTCTTGAACCAGGTGCGGTTCCTCCGCAAGGTGGGGGCCGTCAGCATGCAGATCACCTTCCTGACGCCCATGGTGGGCTCGAAGAGCTATGAACGCTACTTCGAAGAGGGCCTGATGATGCGCGAGGTCGACGGCGAGGTCGTGGACGACAGCCACTTCGACGGCAACCACTGCCTCACCACCGGCAGCGCGCGGCCGTGGCGCAAGCAGGCGAATTTATTCGTGGCCTACGCCGCGTTCTACAATCCACTGAGCTTCGCCCGCGACCTGCTCAAGAAGCGCGACGGCCTCTGGAAGTTCCGCCTGATGTATCAGGTGCTGGGCCAGCTCGGCCTGGCGCGATCGATCTTCAACGGCTCGCGATGGCTCCGCCGGCTGTTCACCGGCCGGATCGCCGTGCATCACGCCGCACGCCCACCCAAGTTCCCCATGATCGCCGCCGACGCCGACTTCCCATCGACGTTCACCGGCGCGAGGATTTGATTCCAGATGGGTGGGGGAAGGAAGGGAGCCACCTTCTCCCGCGAGGGGAGAAGGTGGAAGTGGAGGTGGAAGTGGGCCGGTTCGGATCAGGCCTTGAGGGCGCCGATGGCGGCCTCGGTGCGCTTGAGGATGTCGTCGACCTGGTCGGTGGACTGGAAGCCGATGATGAAGGAGTCGACGGTTCCGAGGCCGAGGACGTAGCGGAGGGAGGCGTCGATGCGGCCGGGCTCGTCGATCTTGCCTTCGCCGAGGATCTTCATGCCGATGACGCCCTTGCCGGCGTCGTGCATTTCTTGCAGGACGGAGGCGACCTCGTCGGGCTTCTTGTCGTCCATGATCAGCCCTTCGGGGTTGATCCGGGCGAGGTCGATCTCGACGAAGGGGAGCTTGGCGGAGGTCCGCAGCGGGTCCATGCCGTGGCAGCTGGTGCCGTGGGCGCGGATGAGCTTCTCCTCCTTGGCCTGCATCAGGGCTTCCATCGCGCCGGTGTGCTCGTGGTCCCAGCCGGTCTTGGTCATGCAGTGGAGCAGGAGGATGTCGATGTAGTCGACGCCCAGTTCCAGGCGGTAGCGCTGAAGGTGGTCGCGGGCGGTGACGGCGTCGGTGGCGTGGGTCTTGGTCTGGATCTGGTACTTCTCGCGGGGGACCCCCTTGAGGGCCTCGCGGAGGTAGACGTGGGAGCCGTACTGGTCGGCGACGTCGAACAGGGTGACGCCGAGGTCGAGCGCGTGGCGGACGACCTTGGTGAAGCCCTTGACGCCCAGCTTGGTCTGGTTGCTGGACTGGCCGCCGCCGACGGTCCCGCTCCCCATGCCGATGAGCGAGGTCTCGATGCCCGTCTTGCCCAGGATCACGCGGGCCTGCGGGCCGGCGGGGAGGGCGTTCGAGGCGAGGGCCCCGGCGGCGCGCGAGGTCCCGGCGGCGGCGAGCGCCGCGGCGGTCGCGGTGGAGGCGAGGAAGTCGCGGCGGTTGAGGGCGGGCGTCATGATCGGGATCTCCCGTATCGGTTCGTGTCGATCCGGACAAGCCGACGGAATCCGTCGACCGACGTGGACCTCCGATTCTATCCCGGCCGGTCCGATGCTACCATGTGAAAGTGGAACATCCCGCGCGGGTCGCGGAGTCTGGAGGTCGGTCGTGTTCACGGGTTTGGTCGAGGCGATGGGGCGGATCGAGGCGGCGGTCGACGAGGACGGCGGCAAGCGGTTCGCCGTCCGCTGGGAGGGGCTCGACGCCCCCCTGGCGATCGGCGAGAGCGTCGCCGTCAACGGCTGCTGCCTCTCGGTCGTCGCCTCCGGGCCGGAGCGGTTCGAGCTCCAGGCCGGACCGGAGACCCTGCTCCGCACCAACCTCGGCGGCCGGAAGCCAGGCGACCGGGTCAACCTCGAACGCTCGGTCCGGGTCGGCGACCGCCTCGGCGGCCACATCGTCCAGGGCCACGTCGACGCCACCGCCGCCCTCCGCGAACGCCGGACCGAGGGGGAGTGGGAATTCCTGGCGTTCGACGTGGACCCGGCGTGGACCGTCTTGATGGTCCCCAAGGGGTCGATCGCCGTCGACGGCGTCAGCCTGACCCTGGTGGACGTGGGACCGGCGGATTTCTCGATCATGCTGATCCCGCACACGCTGTCCGTGACGACCCTGGGGCTTTTGAAGCCGGGCGACCGCGTCAACATCGAGACCGACGTCCTCGCCAAGCACGTCCAGAAACTCCTGGGACAGGTCCGCTGAGCACATGCCCACCCGACAGACGCAATCGTACCTCCGGGGCCTGTTCCGCCGTCGAGGGCTCTCGCCCCGGCATCGCCTGGGCCAGAACTTCCTCATCGACCTGAACATCCACGACGTGATCGTCGAGCAGGCCGGCGTCGGCCCCGACGACGTGGTGCTCGAAGTCGGCCCCGGCGCAGGGGCGTTGACCGCCCTCATGGCCGAGCGCGGGGCGCGGGTTCTGGCCGTCGAGGTCGACCCCGGCATGGCCGAGCTGACGGCCGAGGCCGTCGCCGAATCGCCCAACGCGCGGGTGCTCAACATCGACGCCCTGGCCTCCAAGCACCTCATCGCCCCCGAGGTCCTCGAAGCCCTGGACCAGATCCGCGAGGGCCGCCCGTACCGGCTCGTCGCCAACCTGCCGTACAACATCGCCACGCCGCTGATCATGAACCTGCTGGTCGACGACGCCCACCGACCGGCCTCGATGGTCGTCACCATCCAGAAGGAGCTGGGCGAGCGGATGATCGCCGCCCCCGGAGCCCCGGACAACAGCGCGCTCTCGATCCTGATCCAGGCGTTGGCGGAGGTGGAGATCGCCCGCATCCTCCCCCCGTCGGTCTTCTGGCCCCGCCCCAAGGTGGATTCGGCGGTCGTCGTGATCCGCCCCGTCGCCGAGAAGCGCGAGGCCGTCGGCGACCTGGCGTGGTTCCATCGGTTCGTCCGCGACGTCTTTTTGCACCGCCGCAAGAACCTCCGCGTCGTCCTCTCCAAGCTGGCCCCCGAGGGGATCGCCAAGGCCGACGTCGACGCCGTGCTGGAATCCGTCGGCATCGACGGCCGCCTCCGCGCCGAGGCGCTGGAGGTCCCCCGCTGGATCGCGCTGGCGCAGGCCCTGCACGCCAGCTGGGGCGGCGTTCTCCCGGTCGAAGCGGAAGGGGCCGAGCCCGCCGAAGAGCCCGACGACGGATGACCGGGGCCGCCGACGATCGAGGACGCGGGCTGGTGGTCGTCGCCGGGGGGAGCGGCTTCCTGGGGGTCTCGCTGGCGACGCACCTCGCGGCCCTGGGCCGATCCGTGGTCATCCTCTCCCGCAAGCCCCCCCGGCCGTCCGGCCCGTGGCGGCACGTCGCCTGGGACGGCCGCACGCTGGGCGATTGGGCTCGTGAACTGGACGGCGCGAGCGGCCTGGTGAACCTGGCGGGCCGCAGCGTCGACTGCATCAAGACCCCCGACCATCGGGACGAAATCCTCCGGTCGCGGCTGGAGTCGACGCGCGTCCTGGGGCTCGCCGTCCGCGCCTTGGACGCGCCGCCCCCGGTCTGGGCGCAGATGAGCACGGCGCACATCTACGGCGATCCGCCCGGTCTCGTCTGCTCCGAGGATTCCCCGTTCGGCCTCGGCCTGGCGCCGGCGGTCGGCCGGGCGTGGGAGGAGGAGTTCGCCCGAAGCGTCCTCCCCGCGCAGCGCCCCGTCGCCTTCCGGACGAGCTTCGTCGTCGGCCGCGATCGCGGCGCCGGCGGCGGCGCGCTCGCGAGGCTGCGGACCCTGGTCCGGCTGGGCCTGGGGGGTCGGGTCGGGTCGGGCTCCCAGGGAATGAGCTGGATCCACGAGGCCGACATGAACCGGCTGTTCGAACGCGCCCTGGACGACCCGGCGATGCGGGGCGCATACATCGCCTCCTCCCCGGAGCCCGTCCCCCAGCGCGAATTCATGCGGGCGCTCCGCCGCGCCGTCGGCGTGCCGATCGGTCTGCCCGCCCCCGCGTGGCTCGTCCGCATCGGCGCCCCGCTGGTCATGCGGACCGACCCGGAGCTGGCTCTCTACGGCCGCTACGTCGTCTCGAAGCGGCTGGAGGAAGAGGGCTTCGCGTTTCGCTTCCCCGGCCTCGACGCGGCCCTGGCCGACCTGCTCGGCGGCCCGAGCCCCGGGCGCTGAGCGATCACTCCTTGGGCTGGGGGAAAATCGAGGGCCGGGGGTGGCGACGGTCGATCTCGGGCTCGCCGGGGCGTCGGGCTTTGCGTGCGCGGGCGGCCACATCGTCCCAAAGGGCGGCCAGCTCGTCGACGGCCCGCTCGGGGTGCTCGACGGCGCGGGCGGCGACGGCCTTGATCTGGTCGCGGAGCGCCTTCTGGCCGTCGAGGTCGATCGTGCCCGATTCGGTGGTCGTGGCGACCAGGCCGTAGGCGTCGCGGACGGCCTCGTCCCAGGCGCGGGAGTCGACGCCGGGGGGCTGCACCTTCCGAAGCTCGAAGACCGCCGGGGCGACCTCCTTGCGGCCGAAATCGGTCCGCATCTTGTAGCGATCCAGCCCCGGGCGGAAGACCAGGAACAGCAAGGCCCAGAGGAGGACGATGACCACGCCCGACAGGATCACGAAGCGACGCCCGGAGAACCCGGGGCCGCCGCGTCTCAGTGGCGGTTCGACCGGCCGCGCGGGGGCGTCGGGGGTGGGAGTCGGGGTGGCGGGCTGGAGCGGGCCGTTCCGGCCGCCCTCGTTCGGCGTGGTGATGCTCATGGGTGTGGGCGTTTCGGCGATTTCGGCGGAAGGGCCTCGCGTCGGATCCGTTCCGCGCGTCCGATCCGTCGGTCCAGTCTATCGTGAAACGCCCGCGAAGGGGACTCCGATGCGGCGAGGACGCGCGGGAAGTCGCCGGGAATCAGGGGCTCCCCCGGCCTTCCAGCCGGGCCGCCGGATCGGGCTCGACGCCACTCTCGACGCGGCCCTGGAGCGTCGCCTTCCAGCTGGCCGAGAGCGCGGGAAGCGCGGCGAGGGCCGCCGCGCCGTCGAGGTCGTCCCTGTCGCGGTGCATGATCCGGTTGGCCTCGGCAACGGTCCATTCCGGATGGGGTCGTTCGACGAGCCGGATCGGCGAGCCGGCCGTGACGAGTCCTTCGGTCAGGACGCGGACGTACCAGCCGGTGCGGCCGGACTCCTGGACTCGCCGCGTGAGCGTCTTGATCTTCCAGCGGCGGGCGAGCTTCCAGCAGGGCTGCCGGGGCTGCGAGACCTGGACGACCGCCTCGCCCACCCGCCAGACGTCGCCGATGCAGACGCCCGACTCCACCAGGCCGCCGGTGGTGAAGTTCTCGCCGAACCCGCCGAAGGCCAGGTCGGGAAGGCCCAACTCCATCCGCCAGCCGGGGTAATGCGCCGCGGGATAGCAGCAGACGGCCTTGTCGGGGCCGCCGTGATACACCCTGTCGGCCTGGTCGTCGCCGTCCAGGTTGATGCGACGGAGCATGATCGGGCCGGTCGCCGGCTCTTTCACGATCCCGCTCTCCCAGGGGCGGTCCATCGGGTCGGCCGCCCCCTCGATCCCCAGCCTTCGCGGCCGTCCCACCTGGATCGCCGCAAGGTCGCCGACCACTCCCGCCATCGCGCCACCTCCCCCGGATTTCGATGATCGAGGATAATCCGACGCCGCCCGGGACGACAAGGTTCGCCCGCGCGGACGGCCCCACCCCCGTCAAATGAAGATCGACTCAGGTTTCGAGATTAGCCGGACTTGAAGGCATGGGATGACGCTTCTATTCTGGATTCGAGGGAGTTTGGACGGCAGCGCCGCGCCTGAATCGGGACGCCCCCATGACCAGATCGACGATCCGACGCGCCGTCCTCGCCCTCGGCTGCCTGCTGGCGGCCGGGACGGGGTTCTCTCGCGAGCCGGGGCCGGACCCGGACGGGACCGACGCCTTCCAGTCGCGGGTGCTGCCGCTGCTGGAGAAATACTGCATCAACTGCCACATGGAGGGGGACGCCAAGGCCGACCTGGCGCTCGACCTCTACGACGACCAGGCGGCGGCGCTGAAGGACGGCAAGACCTGGCTCCGGGTGCTCGACGCCCTCGACGGCGGTACGATGCCGCCGCCGAACAAGCCCCGGCCCACGCTCGCCGAGATCGAGACCGTCACCGGCTGGATCGAGCACGACTACCTGGCCGCCCAGTGCGGCGAGGGCCGCCCCCCCGCCCCGGTGGTGATCCGTCGCCTGAACCGGCAAGAATATGACAACACGATCCGCGACCTCCTGGGCGTGGATTTGAAGCTGGCCGCGACCCTCTTCCCGGCCGACGACGTGGGCTTCGGCTTCGACAACGTGGGCTCGGCCCTCAACGTCTCGCCGATCCTGGTGGAGAAGTACCTGGACGCCGCCGAGGCCGCCCTGGCCGCCGCGATCCGGCCCCCGGACGTCGCCGCGTTCGCCCCCCGAGAGCTGATCGGCCTGCAGACCCACCGCCTCCCCCCCGACAAGCCCGTCGAGTTCGAGCACACGCTCAGGCCCGGCCGGTATCTGGTCGATTTCAGCCTGGTGCGCGTGGGCGTCGCGGAGTCGGTCGCCCCCCCTCGCCTGATCGTCGGCCTGGGGAAAGACCGGCGCACCGTCGAGGCCGTCGCCGTGCAGGACGAGACGGTCGTCTACCGCTACTGGCTCACCGTCGTCGACGGCGACGCCTCGGCCTTCGTGGCGCTCGCCCCCGGCGAGGAGAAGGGGGAGAACGTCGTCGCCCCGAGCCAGGTCGGCGCGGCGGCCGGCGGAGATCAACGCTACGGGTCCGATCGCGGCCTGCACGTCGACTCGATGGTCGTCCGGGGGCCGCTCGTGGTCGACCCGGCGAGCCTCCCCGAGTCCCACCGGCGGCTCCTCCCCGAGACCCCCGGGCTCGGCGACGCGGCCCGGCTCGACGCCGCCCGTGCGACGGTCTCGCGGTTCGTCGACCTCGCGTTTCGGCGGCCCGCGTCCGCCGAGGACGTCGATCGCGTCCTGACGGTCTTCCGGCTGGCCGACGATCGGGGCGAGAGCTTCGAGCGTGCGGCGCAGGTGGCCCTCACGTCGGTCCTGGCCTCGCCGAGATTCCTGTATCTCGTCGAGCCCGACGCCGGGACGCCGAGCGTCGACCGGCCGCTCGACGAGTTCGAGCTGGCCAGCCGGCTCTCCTACTTCCTCTGGAGCAGCATGCCCGACGAGCCGCTGTTCGCCCAAGCCCGCGCCGGGACGCTGCGGGCGAACCTCCGCGAGCAGGTGGGCCGGATGCTCGACGACCCGAAGTCCTCGGCCTTCACGTCCAACTTCGCCGGCCAGTGGCTGCAACTCCGCCGTTTGGAAGGCGTCGCCCCGGACCCCGACCGATTCCCGGGCTTCGACGAGGCCCTCCGGGCGTCGATGCGCGAGGAGACGGAACGGTTCTTCGCCTACGTCCTGCATGAAGATCGGAGCATCCTGGAACTCCTGGACGCCGATTATACGTTCGTGAATCCGTCGCTGGCGAAGCACTACGGGATCGACGGGGTCGACGGCGAGGGCTTCCGCCGGGTCTCGCTGACGGACGGCCGCCGGGGAGGCGTGCTGACGCAGGCGAGCGTGCTGACCCTGACCTCGAACCCGAACCGGACCTCGCCGGTGAAGCGCGGGCAGTTCATCCTCCAGCAGTTGCTGGGGACGCCCCCCCCGCCGCCCCCCCCGGACATCCCCAAGCTCGACGACGACGGCCACGCCGGCGACCCCGACGCCTCGCTCCGCGAACGGATGGAGCGGCACCGGGCCGACCCCCAGTGCGCCTCGTGCCACCAGCAGATGGACGCCCTGGGGTTCGCGCTGGAGAACTACGACGCCGTCGGCCGCTGGCGCGTCAACGACGGCGAGGCGCCGATCGACGCCTCGGGCGAACTGTCCGGGGGCCGGTCGTTCCGCGACGTCCGCGAGCTGAAGAACGTCCTGCGCGGGACGGCGACCCGAAAATTCGCGCAGTGCCTGATCAAAAACATGCTAACCTATGCCCTGGGCCGAGGCCTGGAGCCGGCCGACTTCTGCACCGTGGAGGACGTCCGATCGCGGCTGGCCGGCGACGGCTGGCGGGTCCGCAACGTCGTCCTCGGGATCGTCGAGAGCCGCGCCTTCCAGAATCGGGGCGTCGCCCCCTGAGCCGGCCGCCGTCACGAGGAGGAGAGGAACGGATGACGAACCCCAGCCGTCGCGACATGCTCCGGGGCCTGGGCGCCGCCCTGGCCCTGCCCTGGATGGAGAGCCTGGCCCCCTTCGCCCGGGCCGCCGGCGCGGCGCGCGGCGCCGACGCGGGCAAGCCCCCGGTCCGCATGAGCTGCTGGTACGTCCCCAACGGCGTCCACCTGCCGACGTGGTTCCCCGACCACGCGGGCGCGCTCGTCGACCTGCCGCCGAGCCTCGAACCGCTGGCGTTCGCGCGCGACTCCCTGAGCACCTTCCACGGCCTGATCCACAACACGGCCCTGACCAACGGCGACACCGAGGGCTGCGGCCACGGCCAGGGCGCCGCCAGCTTCCTCACCGGCGCCCAGGCGGCGAAGTCGCAGGACGCCGTCCGCGTCGACGTCTCCGTCGACCAGCTCTACGCCCGGCACGTCGGCGCCGCCGCCCGATTCCCCAGCCTGGAGCTGGGCTGCGAGTCCCCCCGCTCGGGCAACGCGTTCGGCTACAGCGGCGCCTACAAGACCCACATCTCCTGGCGCACGCCGACCTCGCCCGCCCCCTACGAGCTGAACCCCAAGGTCGTCTTCGACCGCCTGTTCACCCGGGGGACCAACAGCCTCACCCAGGCGACCGTGGCCGACCGCGACTTCTACCGCAAGAGCCTCATCGACTACGTCCGCGACGACGCCGACCGCGTCCGCCGCGCCGTCTCCTCGAACGACCGCCGCAAGCTCGACCAGTACCTGACCGGCGTCCGCGAGGTCGAGCGCCGCATCCAGCAGGCCGCCTCCCCCGCCGCCGACCTTCCCGGCGACTTCGCCCGTCCGGCCGGCGTCCCCGAGGACTTCGACGAGCACCTGCGGCTGATGTGCGACCTGATGGTCCTGGCCTTCCAGACCGACGCCACCCGCGTCTCCAGCTTCATGCTCACCAAGGAAGCCTCCGACCGGAACTACCCCTGGCTCGGCTTCACGGACGGCCACCACGAGCTTTCCCACCACGGCAACGACGCCGAGAAGAACCGGAAGCTCCGCGCCATCGACCGCTACCACGTCTCCATCCTGGCCTACATGGTCGAGAGGATGGCGGCGATCGAGGAGGCCGACGGCTCCACCCTGCTCGACAACTCCATGATCCTCTACGGCAGCGGCATCGCCGACGGCGACCGCCACGACCACGTCAACCTCCCGGTGCTCCTCGTCGGCAAGGGGGGCGGCGCCCTCCGCGCCGGCCGCCACCACCGTTGCCGCGCCGAGACCCCGATGGCCAACGTCCTCCTCACCATGCTCCAGCAGGCGGGCGTCCCCATCGACCACTTCGGCGACAGCACCGGAACGATCCCCGGCCTGGCGGTCTAGCCGAGACGATCCGCGACGCCCGACCCTCCCGGAATTCCGCCGAGGCCCAGCGACATGACGAAGCGAAATCTCGGGCCGGCGGCGATCGCATTCCTCGGCCTGTCCCTCGCGACGGCGGCGTCCGCCGGCCCGGTCGACGACCTGAAGTCGGAGGACGTCGAGGCCCGCCGCGCCGCCGCCTCGGCGATCCGGTCGGCCGACCGCGAGGCCCGGATCGCCGCGCTGCCCGCCCTGATCGACCGCCTGAGGGACGAGAAGGACGGCCAGGTCCGGCTGGCGGTGTTCGACGCCGTGACGAGCCTGGGCCCGGCCGCCGCGCCGGCCGTGGAGGCCCTGGCGCACACGCTCCGCACCAATTACGGCGGCCAGGGTCGCGAGGAATCGCACCAGGATTATCGCGCCGCGCTGGCGCTGGCGGCGATCGGCGAGCCCTCGGTCGAGACCCTCCGATCGCTGCTGAAGGAGCGCAAGGAGAGCGTCCGCGCCGAGGTCGTCATGGCCCTCGGCCGCGTCGGCCCGCCCGCCGCGACGGCCGTCTCCGACCTGATCCCGCTGCTCGCCGACCCGAGCGACCGCATCCGATCCGAGGCGATCCCCGCCCTGGGCTCGATCGGCCCGGCCGCCGTCGATCCGCTGATCTCCGCGTGCTCGGATGAGAATCCGAAGATCCAGGCCGGGGCCGTGGAAGCCCTGGGCTTCGTCGTGACGCCCGCCCCCCGCGCCGTGCGCGTCGCGCTCGACCGCGCCCGCGACGACGCGCCCGAGGTCCGCGCCGCCGCGATCCGGTCGCTGACCCGGATGGGAGAGACCGTCGCCGAGGTAGACGCCTCGGCGGCGTTCCTGGACGGTCTCCGTCACGACGACGAGACGGTCCGGCTCGCCGCCGTCGACGCTTTCACGGAGCGGCCCGCGCTGCTGGCGAAGGCGGCCGACGAATTGGAAGCGCTGCTGACCGCCCCCGGCGACGGCCCCGCGCGGCACGCCGCATCGCTGCTCGGCCGCCTGGGGATCGACGCCGCCCCGAGGCTCCTCCGCGCCCTGGCCGACGACCGCGGCCGGATCGAGCCGATCGCCGACACCCTCGCCCACATCGGCCGTCCCGCCGCCACGCTGCTGGAGGAAGCCGCCGCCTCTCCCTCGCCGCGCGTCCGACGGGGGGCGGTGCTGGCCCTGGGGAGCCTCCGCCCGCTCGCCCCCGGGGCCGTGGAGGCGCTGGCGAAGGGCCTGCGCGACGCCGACGCGGGCGTCTCCGCCGCGAGCCTCGCGGCGCTGGGCGGGCTCGGCCCTCGGGCCGCCCCGGCGCTCCCCGAGGTCCGCTCGCTGCTGCGGGGCGAGTCGGCCGAGTTGCGGGCGCAGGCCGTCGAGGTGCTCGCGCAGGCCGCTCCCCGAGACGCGAAGCTCGTCGACGACTTCCTGGCAGCGCTCGACGACCCCGACGCCCGAGTCCGCCGCCCGGCCCTGGAACGCCTCCGCGGCCTGGGGACGCTCGGCCGTCGGGCGATCCCGGCCGCGATCGCGAAGCTTTCCGACCCCGACGCCGACGTCCGCGCCGCCGCCGCCGACCTCCTCGCCGGCCACGGCCCATCGGCCGTCGAGGCCGTCCCTGCACTGACGGCCCTCCTCTCCGATCCCTCGCCGCGCTTCCAGATCATCGCGGCGGAGACGCTGGACAAGCTCGGGAGGGCCTCGCAGCCCGCCTTCGAAGGCGTCGTAGCGCTTTTGGATTCGCCCGACCCGAAGGTCCGCGAGGCCGCCGCCCTGACGCTCGGCGGGCTCGGCCTGGACGCCGAATCCGTCCGCCCCCGCCTGGCCCGGGCGCTTCGCGACGAGTCGCCGGCCGTCCGCAAGGCGGCGCTCCGGTCGGTCCAGCGGTTCGGCCCGAACGCCTCATACTTCGCCCCCGACGTCCTGCTCATGGCCGTCGACAAGGACGACCGCGCCGCCGTCGATCGCTTCGTCAAACGCCTCGAACGCCGAGGCCCCGACCCTCGCACGATCCCCGACCTGACCGCTCGTCTGAGCCACGACGCCCCTGCCGTCCGCCTGCTGGCCGTCAAGCTCCTCGCCCTCGCCGGCCCCGCCGCCGCCCCCGCCCTGCCGACCCTCGAACGCCTCCTCGAAGACCCCGACGCCGACGTCCGCGCCCAGGCCAAGGCCGCCTGCGACCAGTTGAGGCCCGCCCCCGCCGCCCCGCCGGGCGACGCGTGATCGCGAGAACGGCCCGGCGACGAACCCTCGACGGCCGACCTCCTCTTTAGTATCGTAAAATGGTACCAAAGAGGACGTGAGATGAGCACGCGACACGCGCGGACCTTGCTGGCGATCTTCGACGATCCGGCGCGTGCGGACGTCGCCTGGCGAGACGTGGAGTCGCTGCTCGCCTCGCTCGGCGCCGAGTTGACGGAGGGGCGGGGTTCGCGAGTCCGCGTCGCCCTGAACGGCGTCCGCGCCGTCTTTCATGAGCCCCATCCGGAGGAGGGGATCGGCAAGGGGATGTTGCGGTCGTTGCGCGATTTCTTGACGGCCGCCGGGGTCGCGCCGTGAGTCGTTCGAAGTAGGAGGCGTCATGAGGTACAAGGGGTATACGGGGGTCGTCGAGCTGGACGAGGGTCAGGGCGTCCTCTTCGGTCGTGTCGCCGGCCTTCGAGACGTGATCACGTTTCAAGGTGCCTCCGTGGCGGAAGCCGTTCGGGCGTTCCACGAATCGGTCGACGATTACCTGGATTTTTGCGCCTCGCGCGGCGAGCCTCCGCAGAAGGCCTATTCGGGGCGTCTCGTCGTCCGCATCGACCCCCGGCTGCACGGCGAACTCGCCGTCCGCGCGGAGGCGAGTCGGATGAGCCTGAACGCCCTGATCGAGAAGTCCCTGGAGACGGCGGTGCGACCGCCCGCCGCCGAATCCCCACCTCCCCCCGCCGTGAAATCGCGTCCCAGGACGAAACGGGCGACCCGATGAGCCCTCCCCGACGTGGCGCCGAATGGCCGGCGAGCCGCTCGCCCGGGACGACGTCGCCCTCGATCCAAGGTGGTGAACGACATGGCGGATGATCAGGTCGAGTCGCCGCGAGATTCCGAGACCGAGGCGCCGACGGAGGTTTCCTCCGGGCCCCGGCGCTCCCGGGCGCGGCGGTGGTCGGTGCGGACGATGAAGATCGTCGCGGCGACGGTCGGGTTCTGGCTGATCGCGGCGTATCTGATCGTCCCGTTCTTCTGGACGCACTACGAGCACGCCCCGGCGATGGCGACGGCGCCGAAGACGACGGTCACGGGCCAGGGCATCCCCGGCGACCCGCTGAACGTCGGGCTGATCGGGACCCGGGAGGAGTTGGTTCTCGCGATGGTCGACGCGGGCTGGGACCCGGCCGATCCGGTGACGCTGCGTTCCAGCCTGGAGATCGCCGGCAGCGTCCTGCGCGGCAAGCCGTATCCCGACGCGCCGGTGAGCCCGCTGTTCGTGTTCGGCCGCAAGCAGGACCTCGCGTACGAAAAGCCCGCCGGGGCCAGCGCCAAGCGTCGGCACCACGTCCGGTTCTGGGAGTCGAGCGACCTGGGCCGGGCGGGCGAGCCGCTCTGGATCGGGGCCGTGACGTTCGACCAGAGCGTCGGCCTGAGCCACCGGACGGGCCAGATCACCCACCACATCAGCCCCGACGTCGACGACGAGCGCGACGCCCTCATCGCCGGCCTCCGCGAGCGCGGGAAGCTCCGCGAGATCTTCCAGGTCACCGGCGTCGGCGCGACCCTCCTCGGCCGCAACGGCGGCGGCGACCCGTATTACACCGACGGCGAGCTGACCATCGGCGTCCTCGTCGCCGGCGACCGCAAGGACGAGTCTCCGGCGACCCTGGACAATCCGCCGGTCATCCAGTTCAAGGAGCAGCTCTGGTCCGTCGTCAAGCCGATGCTCGACTCGCTCCCCAGTTCGCAGGCCGACGAGCAACCCTGAGGGACCGCATCATGAATCGTCGCGACGTACTCCGGGCCGGCGCGGCTGGGCTCGCGCTGGAGATCTCGGCGCGGACGCTGTGGGCCGAAGCCGAAGCTGATGCCGGACGCATCATGACCGTGCGCGGGCCGATCGCCCCCGACGCGATGGGCGTCACGCTTCCGCATGAGCATATCCTGGTCGATTTCGCCGGGGCCGACGCCGCGACCCCCGACCGCTACCGCGCCGACGAGGTTTTCGCCGTGGCGCGGCCGCACCTCGACGCGATTGCTAGTCAGGGCGTGCGGACGCTCGTCGAATGCACCCCGGCGTATCTGGCCCGCGACCCGGCGCTCCTGCGGCGGCTGTCGGAGGCGACGGGGCTGCACATCCTGACGAACACGGGGTATTACGCGGCGTCGGGAGGAGTGTTCCTGCCGGCGCACGCGCGGACGGAATCGGCCGACGACCTGGCGGCGCGCTGGCTGGCGGAGTGGCGGGACGGGATCGGCGGAACGGGAGTCCGGCCCGGCTTCCAGAAGATCGGCGTCGACGGCGGGCCGCTCATCGAGGTTGCAGTGAAGCTTGTTCGCGCGGCAGCCCGCGTCCATCTGGCGAGCGGGCTGACCATCGCGGCTCACACCGGGGACGGCCGCGCGGCGCTCCAGGAGCTGGAGCTTCTTCGCGAGGAGGGCGTGGACGCCTCGGCCTTCATCTGGGTCCATGCGAACGCCGAGGCCGACCGGGCCCTCCACGCCGAGGCCGCCGCGCGGGGCGCCTGGGTCGAGTTCGACGGCGTCTCGCCCGGCTCGGTCGACGGCCACGTCGCGCTGGTCGCCGCGATGAAAGAGCGAGGGAGACTCGATCGCGTCCTGCTCTCGCACGACGCCGGCTGGTATCACGTCGGCGAGCCCGGCGGCGGCGAATTCCGCCCGTTCTTCACCCTCTGGAACGACCTCGTCCCCGCCCTCCGCAAGTCGGGCCTCTCCGACGCCGACGTCCGCACCCTGACCGTCGACAACCCCCGCGAAGCCTTCACGATCCGGGTGCGTCCGGCCGGATGAGGCGGCGGACGCAGCCAGGCCGAGCCTCGGCCGTGGGGGACGCGCGCCCACGGCCGACGTCCCGAATCCCGAACTCCGATTCGGGGGGGACGGCGGGCGGGGCGGACTTCCGGCTCGATTCGCTTCGCTTCAAGTGGCGGAGCGAACGCGACCAGCGACGGCGGGCCTGGTTGCTTGGATCGACGCTTGCGGGCGCTGCGGGGGAGAGGACCGCGGCGACTCCGGACCGGAGGAAGACGTGTGAAGGTGCCGTGATGTTTCCATCAAGGCGATGTGAACATAAAAGTTCGCCGGCCGTCGTAAGGCGGCGTCTCAGCGAGCCTTCAACATGGCGCGCATCTGGAGGCGGCTGGCGGGCAGCGAGGCTTCCTTGAGGAGTCGGGTCAGCTTGGATTCGACGACGCAGGCGGGCCGCAGCCCCGAGCGCTCGTCCACGACCAGGGCTTCTTCTCGCGGCGCGGGCGACCTTCGTTCGGCGACGAGGCCGCGACCTGGGGAAGCCGACTCGGCGGCGTATTCGACGGACGTCACGTCGGGGGCAATCATCACGGGACTCAAGTCATCCTCTCTCGGAACCATGGGACCTGGACCTCCTGCAAAGCCTGTCGACTATCCGCTCCTGACCGATCGTCGTGCAAGCGGCGTGCCGAAGTTGATCCTTCAGGCCGGCCGGGAAGGCGAAGTGAAGGATGCGGGTAGGATCGGGGTGCAACCGAAGTTCAACACGATCCTGCGCGTCCTCTTGAAGCCTTCAGAGCGTCGGGGTGGGAAGTGGTCTTCCGGCGCTCTCCACCCTAGTACGCGAATCCTCGCGGGAGCGTGGGACGTTCCGGAAGGATTTCCAAATTCTTCGGGGACGCGCCAGGATCGTGGCTCGGGGACGTTTCAGAGGAAAACCGGCGGCGGCCCCGCAGGCCGCCTCGCAAGAGGGGCGGTCTGATCCGTACCATGATCCGGGGGACGATCGTCGGCCTGGCGGCGACCTCTGGGGGATCTCGGAACGGGACGGTTTGGATCGCGTGCAGGGATGGGGGAGCGATGGCGAGAGCGAGTGTGGGGAAGCGGTTGCAAGAGGTCGGGCGGGAGTTGGGGCGGATTCGACGCCGAGGCCGGCAGGTCTGGCGGCTGGTCCCCTGGCGGCACCGCCTCTCCCTGGGGATGGCTCTGCTGGTCATGGGACTTGCCAGCGCCGGCGGCACGTCCAGCGCGATCTTCCTGGGGAAGTTGGTCAACGCCATCGGGCCGGCGGCCGACGGTCGGACCCCCTCGGGGGCGGTGATCGCCCGGACGGCGGCCGGCTACCTCGCGCTGATCGGCCTGGGGTATCTCGTCCGCGAGACGATGAACGTGCTCCGCCGCTTCCTCGTCGAGCGGACCTGCACGCGGATCGACAAGGACATGTGCGTCCGCCTGGTGGCGCACCTGATGCGGGTGGACCTGGCCTCGATCGCCCAGGACCAGGTCGGCGCCCTGTACGGCCGGGTGACCCGCAGCTCCGACGGCTTCGTGCGGTTCCTCCGGATCAGCTTCCTGGACTTCATCCCGGCGCTCTTCACGGGTGCCTTCGCGATCTCCTACGCGCTGATGGAGCAGCCGTGGGTCGCGCTGGCGATGCTCGGCGTCGTGCCGATCTCGCTCGGCCTGACGGTGGCCCAGATCGTCACCCAGAAGGGAGTCCGGCTGGACCTGCTGCGCACCCGTGAGCGCATGGACGGCACCGTGGTCGAGCAGCTGAGTGGAATCGACTACGTCCGGGCCTCGAACACCCACCGCCGCGAGGTCCGCCGGGTCGCCAAGGCCGCCGAGCGGAAGCGCTCGATGGAACTTCGGCACCACTTCCAGATGTCTCTGTTCGGCTGCGGCAAGGCGCTCAACGAGGGGCTCTTCCACCTGATCGTGCTCGCCCTGGCCGTCTCGTTCTACATCCAAGGCCGCATCAACCTGGGCGACATCTTCACGTTTTCGATCCTTTATCTCAACGTCATGGCGCCGCTCAACGAGGTGCATCGGTTCATCGACGAGGCCCACGAGAGCAGCCTCCGCGTGGGCGATTTGATCAACCTGCTCCGCGAGCCGATCGACCCATCGTTCAAGCCGGTCGATCCCCGCACGCCGATCCTGACCCGGGGCGAGCCCCTGTTCGTGGCCGAGGAGGTCGGCGTGCGGTATCCACGGACGATCGAGAACGGCCGCCAGGCGCTCCAGGGCCTTTCGCTGTCGATCCGCCATGGCGAGACCATCGGCATGGCGGGCCGATCCGGTTGCGGAAAGACGACGTGGCTCCGCGTGCTGATGCGGTTGGTCCACCCCACCGCGGGCCGGGTCTGGTTCGGCGGCGTTCCGCTGGAATGCGTCTCCCGCGAATCGATCGGCGACCTGGTCGGCTACGTCGGCCAGAACCCGTTCGTCTTCTCCGGGACCATCGCCGAGAACATCGCCTACGGCTGCCGCGACGTCTCCCCCCAGGGGATCCGCAAGGCGGCCGAGGCCGCCTGCATCCACGACGAGATCCTGATGATGCCCGGCGGTTACAAGGCCCGCGTCGCCGAGCGCGGCCAGAACCTCTCCGGCGGCCAGCGCCAGCGGATCGCCCTGGCGCGGATCTTCCTCAAGAACCCGCCGATCCTGATCCTCGACGAGGGGACCTCGGCCCTGGACAACATCAGCGAGCGGAAGGTCCAGCAGGCCGTCGACGCCGCGCGGGCCGACCGCACGGTCATCCTCGTCGCCCACCGCCTGACGACCCTGCTCGACACCGACCGGATCCTCGTCTTCGAAGACGGCAAGGTCGTCGAAAGCGGCCCCTACAGCCGACTCGTCCAGGCCGACGGCGCCTTCGCCGACCTCGTCCGCTCCGCCGAGCAAGGCCGCCTCCCCCTCTCGCCCGACCCCGACGACGTCGTCGAAGCGGCCGAGCGCGAGGAGGTCTGACCCGACCCGAGACGTCACGCTCTTCCCTCTCGCGGGATGAGCGGGACGAGCACGGAGCCCGTCGGGTTTGCGGTTCGTCCGCGATGCCGGCCTCCCTCATCCCCCACCAGTAATAAAGGTGTGATTGCACCATCATTCCTTCCCCACTCGCGGGGGAAGGTGGCCCGCAGGGCGGGATGAGGGGGAGGACCGGCACGGAGCCCCTGGGATTCACCGCGGTCCATCGCAAGCCCTGCCGGGCCACGGGTGGCGCGAACGGAGCGATGGGTTTCCGTGGAAGCGCCATCAGAGGAGACGGGAAGTAGGCGACGATCGGTGTGATCGGGCCTCGGAGGGTTCTCGATGAAGCCGGCGCGGCTTGGGGCTCGGCGTCTGATAGAATGCGGCGGCCGTCGAGCGTCGCCGAATTTGAAGCCGCCAGCCACGTCCGGGAGAGCGCCCATGATCCTGTCGCGAGCCCTGTTCGCCCTGTCCGTCGCCCTCGTCGTCGCCTGGCTCGGCCCGAGCCCGGCGCGTGGGGCGACCGTCGACGATCGGCCCAACGTCGTCTTCATCCTCGCCGACGACCTGGGGATCGACGACCTCCACAGCTACGGCCGCGATGATCACGCGACGCCCAACCTGGACCGGCTCGCGGCGCGGGGGGCCCGGTTCACGTCGGCGTACTGCGGGCTCTCCATCTGCTCCGCGTCGCGCGCGGCGCTGATGACGGGGAAGTCCTCGGCGCGGCTGCACCTGACGACCTACCTCCCCGGCCGCCCCGACGCCCCCTCGCAGAAGCTCCTTCACCCCAAAATCAACATGTTCTTGCCCAACTCCGAGACCACCCTGGCCGAGCGGTTCAAGGCGCTGGGCTACGCGACGGGGATCTTCGGCAAGTGGCACCTGAACGGCGGCCCCGGCACGAAATCCGCGCCGACCGACCAGGGATTCGACGAGGCGTTCCTCCCCCCGGGCGACTCCGAGCCCTCGGCGACCGAGGGGGGCAAGAACGAGTACGCGATCACGCGCCGGGCGATCGACTTCCTGGAGCGGAAGAAGGACGCCCCGTTCTTCCTGTACGTGGCCCATCACAGTCCGCACATCCGCCTGGCCGCCAAGGCGGAGCTGGTCGCCAAGCACAAGGACGCGTTCAACCCGGTCTACGCGGCGATGATCGAGACCCTGGACGACACGGTCGGCCTGATCCTGGCGGCGATCGAGCGCGAGGGGCTGGAGCGGAAGACGATCGTGGTCTTCACGTCGGACAACGGCGGCCTGCACGTCCTGGAAGGGGGCGAGGTCGCCACGCACAACACCCCATTCCGCGCCGGCAAGGGCTACCTTTACGAAGGGGGCCTGCGCGTCCCCTTGATCGTCGCCTGGCCCGGCCGGATTCCCGCCGCCGTGATCGACGAGCCGACCGTGAACATGGACTTCACGCCGACCCTGCTGGAACTCTGCGGCGCCCCCGCGCCGACCGAGCCGGAGCTTGATGGCGCCAGCATCGCCGAGCGCCTGCGGGGAGGCCCTCCCGCTCCGCCGCGATCGTTCCCGTTCCACTTCCCCCACTACACCAACCAGGGGAGCCGCCCCGCCGGCTCGCTCCGCGAGGAGGACTGGAAGCTGATCGAGCATTATGAGGACGGCCGCCTCGAACTCTTCGACCTCGCCGCCGATCCCGGCGAGCAGACCGACCTGGCCGCCGCCCAGCCCGACCGCGCCCGAGCGATGCAGGCCCGGCTCGCCGCCTGGCGGACCTCGGTGGACGCCCAGCCCAACACGCCCAACCCCGACCACGACCCGGCGCTCGCCGCGTCGATTTATGGGTCGTTCGACTCGTCCAACGTCCCCGCACGCGCCACGGCCGCCGCGATGACGCCCCTGTTCCAGCCCTGGCGGAAGCTGATGAACGCGGCCGTCGCCGGGGCGAGCCGCAAGGACAAGGCGAGGGACTGAGGGTGGACGGCCGCCGGGAGCCGGGCCCGCGTCAGCGCCGCTTCCTCTTCGCGGAGGTCGGGCTCGGCGAGGCGACCTCGAAGGAAAGCGGCCCCGGAGGGCCTCCCGCCGGGATGTCGGCCTTGAGCGTCGAGTCGATGTTGAAGCGACGGTCCACGAGGTTGACGGTCTCGTCGATCTGGGCGCCCGGGTCGTCCGGGCTCTCGATCTTCCGGCCGGTCGTCTTGTTGCTGTAGACCTCCACCCGATACGCGCCGGGGCTCAGCCCGTCGGCGCCGTCGAGCGAGAACGCGCCGTCGACGATCTCGCCGGAGCCGGACGCCCCGGAGCCGTCGGGGGTGAACGTGATCGTGCCGACCTTCAGGGGCTGGCCGTCGTGCTGGACCGTCCCCCGGACGGGGAAGTGCTGGAAGCCGTCGTCCCCGCCGCCGCAGCCCCAGAAGGCCGCCGAGGTCGCCGCGAGGGCCGCGAGCCGGGCGACGGCCCGCCGCGTCCGCTCAGTAGGAATCACTGGAGATCACCTCGCCGCCGTTGCTGGTGCTCAGGGCCTTCCAGACCGGGATGCCCACGGAGTCCTTGAAGAACCGGACCGAGCCGTCGCAGAGGAGCCCGCTCACGCCGCCGGGATGCCGGCTCCGCGCCCCCATGTAGAAGGAATTCGAGGCCGTGTCGTTGATGCAGGGGAGGCCGCGGCCGGGGTCGTTGTAGCAGGTGCTGAAGTCTGGCAGTCGGCTGTTCGGGCCGAACCGGGTCATGATCTGGTAGCCCGCGCTGTCGTCGTTCCAGAGACGGGCGCGGCGGTCGACGACCGACGACGGGCCGGCGGGGGACGGGGCCTGGAGCATCTCCGTCATCGCCAGCGTGTTCGAGGTCCCGTCGGTGACGGCCGCGATCTGGGCGCCGTAGGCGATGTAGAACGGCGCGAGCTTCTGGCCGTTGCCCAGCCCCTGGTCCCAGTAGGTGTTCGTGCCCCAGATGAGCCCGTAGTTCCCCTTCGCCTCGAACGGGCCGAGCACCCCGGCGATCGTCTGGAGGAAGATCTGCGTCTGGTCGGACGGGCACTGGTAGGTCGCGATCGGGACCAGCCGCGTCGTCAGGTTGTCCGACGCGTTGAAGCCGAGCGACGCGTTGTAGGCGGCGTACAGGCTCCCCTGTTCGTAGAAGGGGAGCAACGCCACGACGAACGGCTGGCGGTTCGTCGGCACCAGGTCATAGAGCCCGGTCACAGGGTTGCGCCCCTGCGCGCCCATCGGGAACTGGCCATGCACGTCGTGGTAGTTGTGCAGCGCCAGGCCCAGTTGCTTGAGGTTGTTCGTGCACTGCATGCGGCGGGCCGCCTCCCGCGCCGCCTGGACGGCGGGCAAGAGCAAGGCGATCAGCACCGCGATGATGGCGATCACCACCAGCAGCTCGATCAACGTGAAGGCGGGACGGGACTTGCGCGCCATGGAGAAGCGACTCCTGGGAGTGGGAGAACCGCCCCGGTTGAACCAGGGTGAACGTTGGGCCGGTGCCGAACCAGTCGCCTCGACCGAGGCCGGACCGCCTCGTCGTATCAAGCATCCTTGAAAACACTGATGAACTCGTGAATCCTGACGAATGTTAAAGCTTCTGTCAACATCCGTCAAAGAATTCGTTGACGCGAAAGAACATCACCGTTGCTTCGCATTCTTCGAGGCCCGGCCCAGGCCCCGGAGCCGCAGCGTCAGCGTCAGCGTCCTGCTTCGAGCAGCTCGCGCGCGTCGTCGCCCCAGAGGTCGAGGACCCATCGGGCGATGCGGGCAAGCTCGCGCCCGCCGTCGGGCTTCGCCCCGCGACGCCGCGACTCCATCGCGCGAAGTCGGTCGAGCTCGGCCCGATACTCGGCGCGTTTCGACGGGGAGAGCTCGCCTCGCGCGGCCATCGCGCGGGCGCGGTCCGGGCTGGTGAGGGGCGAGGGCTGGCACCAGGTGCGCTCGGCGTTGAAGAGGGCCTGGAGCGTCAGCAGGTCGTCGACGGCGTCGGGGGTCGCGTCCGCGCCGAAGACCTCGCGGCCGAGCGTCGCCTTGAAGGCTTCGAGATCCAGGTCGGGATCGCGCGTGAACTCGCGGTACGCGATCCGATTCATGCGTGCCGGCAGTTCGTTGTAGGGGGGGTCGCCGGGGGCGAGCCAGCCGAAGCCGAGGGGGATCTGACGACGCCCCTTCAGCCACTCCTGGCCCTCCTCGGCCGCGTCGGCGACGAACGTGAACGCCTCCAGCGAGGGGACGTAGCCGTCCATGCCGAGGTCGCGGGCGTGGCGGGCGCCGGCCTGGATCTCGATCGGGCCGCGACGCGACGGCGAGTCGTCCCACCAGAGGCTGGACCTGGCCCGCTCGATGAGCGTCGGCTCCGGGAGGGCGCTATGGGGCGTGAACATCAACGACCAGCGCGGGTCGAAGGGGAGCGTCGCCCCCTTCACGCCCAGGCCGGGCGCGTCGGCCCCTGAGAAATAGTGGGGATAGACGAAGACCTCGGCGTCCGGCTTCCGGGCCCAGACCTCCTCGGAGATCGCCTTGACGAACGCGAACTCGCGCTCGAAGTATCGGTCGCCGCAGTCCGGGCAATGGCACGCGGCGTAGTCGGACGACTCGATCAGCAGGCCGTCGGCGTCCGGATAGAAGCCGAACGCCATCTCGCGTGCATACTCCAGCATGAATCGCTGCGACTCGGGCTTCGACGGGCAGAGGTTCCACCCCCAGCAGTCGATCCCGAACGCCGCGACGGGCTTCCCGTCCGCCCCCACCGCCTTCAATTCGGGATGCTCGATCGCGTACTGGTTCACCCCGTCGTACCCGAACGGCGTGAACCCCAGCAGCACCCGCACCCCTCGGCCGTGGGCGTGCTCGATCAGCTCGCGGACGAAGTCGCGGCGGACGTTCTCATGATCCTGATTATATCGCCATGTGATCGGATGCTTCTCCGACCGGAATCCGCCCGCGACCCAGAGCATCAGCGTGTTCCCGCCGTCGTCGCGCACGCCGTCCACGATCCGCTTCCAGTCGGCCAGGTCGTAGGTCGGCATCCTCGGGAACGTGACGTAATACCCGCGCGTGGCGAACGGGCCGTCCGAGGCGGCGGCGACGGAGGTTGCGAGGACCAGCCCCAGGAGGGCTGCGAGCAATCGTCGGACGAGGATCATGGCGGCTCCCGGCGTATCGGCCCGTCCCGGCGGCGTCGATCGGCCTTGCCGGGGCGTCCCCACCATTATGCCCCAGGCCTCCCTGGCTCCGCCTAACGTTTCGCAAACCGTCGAGCGTCGGAAGGGCCGTCTGAGCGAGTGCGGGCTCCCGGCGATCGGCCCAAAATAACCATTGACCCCACGAACCGCGCCCCATAACATGCGTGATTCAAACTTTTCTAATCGGAACGCCGGACATTTTGGCCTGTTTCGTCGAATCATGAACTCACGGGAGCCCCGACTCGGGGCGAGGAGTCGCCATGATCGCAGCTTCCCCGCATGCTCGCCGCCTCGGTATCTGGAGCGCCTGGATGTTGGGCCTCATCGTCGCCCTCCTGATCCTCACGCCGTCGTCCCTGTCGGTCTGGTGGTGGGCGACCGGGATTCAGGCTCCCGGCGGGGAGAGCGATTCCACGTCCGCAATGACCGACGGCTATCAGAAGACGGTCGTCGTCCTCGTGGTCGCGCTGGCGATCGCGGCCTTCGGGCGATTCGTCCCGGTGTTATGGTCGCTCTGCCAATCCAGCCTCTCGGGCCTGCTGATCGCGGCCCAGGTCGGCCTGGTCTACTGGATCATCTACGGCGGGTTGTCGGGCGTCGGCATGCCCGGCCTGTTCTGGCACTTCGATCCGTCGGTCCGACTGCGGGCCGCCGTCGGGGCGACCCTCTTCACCTACTGGATGCTCTACCTGCTGTTTCTCCGCGATTACGAGGTCCATCGTCGTGATCCAGAGAACCAGAGCTGGCCCCGATTCTTCGAGGAGTTGAAGTCGGCCGGCCTGCCGGTGCAGCTCATCGCGAGGGCCTCGCAGGCCGACCCCATCGGGCGGCTTCAGTGGGTCCTGGCCGTCGCGGGCCTGCCGGCCTTGTTGGCCCTGGCGCTCCCCGCGACCATCCCGGCGCTCCGACCGGGGGCGGGCCTGGCGCTGGCGGCGAACGCGGGTCCGGCCGTCGTCGATTGGGCCTGGCTCGGCGGGATCGCGATCGGGGCGGCGGTGACGGCGGTCCTCGCCTACTCCCGCGCCGCCACTCGGGTGCACGAGGCCTGGCGGGTCGTCACGCGACGCGCCCCGTTCGGCAGCGCCTGGCGCGTCGAGCGCGACCGACTCGATCCGCACGCCAATATGAAGAACCTCGTCATCGTCCTCACGGTCGTGTTCGTGCTTTCGTATTATGATGAGGCGTCGTCGCGTTGGCTCTTCCCGGCCGCGTTCTCGATGTGCATCGTCCTCGGCGTCCTGGCGACCGCTTTGACCTGGCTGGGAACCCGTTCGTGGGGCGTCCGGCTCGCCGTCGGCCTGACCCTGTTCGCGTTGCTGGCGGCGGGCGGCGCGCTCGACTACGAGGTCCGGTTGCGCGGCTTCGAAGACCTCTATCCGTCGTCGTTCCAGCAATACCGCCGCCGCCTCGCCTCGGTCGAGTCCAAACCCCCGTGGTATCACGGGGTGAAGGATCTCCAGGAGGCCCAGCGCGCCGAGCCGCCGGGGGATGCGGCGGAACAGGCCGCGCAGGAGCGCCGCACGGAGTTGCTGGAGCGGTGGCGGGACTCGTTCGGCGGGCCGACCGGGCCGACGGAGGGGCGGAGGCCGATCCTCGTCGTGGTCGCCACCAGCGGCGGGGCCTCGCGAGCCGCCGCCTGGACCGAGAGCGTGCTCGGGCATCTCGCCGGCGCCATGGACGACTTCCGCCACCATGTGAGGCTGATCACCGGTGCCTCGGGGGGGATGCTGGGCGCCGCGCGATTCATCACGTCTCCGGGCCGGGGGCGGGGGATGCCGGGAGGCCCTCACGGCGATCCGGACGCCCTCACGATCCCCCCCGACTACCTCACGCCGATCGCCTGGCAGATCGCCTTCCGCGACTTCTTCCCCAATGCGCTGCTCCCGTTCGCGATGCCCAACCGGGGCGACGTCCTCGAGCGCGCGTGGGCCCAGATCGACCGCGGCATCGATCGAACCTTCGAGGATTTCCGGGCCGAAGAAGAGGCCGGCATGATCCCCTCGATCGTCTTCTCGCCCATGATGTCGGAGGATGGCCGCCGGCTGTTGATCAGCAATCTGCCGCTCGCGGACCTGGCGTTCAACGACGACCGCGCCCTGCTTGTCGAGGACCGCGCCAAGCTGGAGGAGGCGTTCCGGGAGGCGCAGTTGAAGCTGCCGGCGGCCGATCGCCGGGAGCCCGATGATTACGGCCTGGAGTACCCGTCGCGGGCGTCCGTCTCGGCCGTGGAGTTCTTCCGGCTCTTCGAGACCCATCGGGATCGGCTGCGCCTGGCCAGCGCCGTGAGGATGAGCGCCACGTTCCCGTACGTGACGTCCTCCGTCGTCCTCCCCACCTACCCGCCGCGACACGTCGTCGACGCCGGCTACTACGACAACTACGGAGTCAACCTCGCCGGCGCCTGGATATCCACCCACGCCCCCTGGCTCGCCCGCAAGACGGCGGGAGTCCTGTTCATTCAGATCCGCGCGTTCCCGAACGAGGCGAGGCTCAAGAAGCTGGACCGGAACGTGCTGGCCAGCCCCTCCCAGGAATCGATGTCGATCTGGCGGATGTGCGAGACGGCGCTCACCGCCGTGCCGAACGTCGTCGGACTGGCCTTCGGGGGGTTGCAGGCCCTGGCGATCCCGTTCGAAGGCATCGCCCAGGCCCGCGACTCGTCCATGTACTTCCGAAACGACGCCCAACTCAACGGGTTGCACGAGACCTTCCGGAGGCTGACCGGGGACGACCACGACTTCTTCCGCACCGTCGTTTTCACGTGCGATACGACCCCGAGCGACCCGACCGCCCCGAACGTCGAGACCCTGAACTGGTATCTCGACCCGATCGAGTTCAGAGGCATCCAGCGGAACATGGAGGACGTCTCGGCGAACCGACGTACCGGCCGGTTGCGCAACCACCTGCGGTTCGAGAAGCTGCTCGAATGGTGGCGGTCGCGCGAGAAGGCCGCCCGCTGACCCGCCCCTCCCCCGCCGGCCCCGAGGGAGACGATTCGGTTTCCGAAACGCTCCTTTGAGGCCGGCCGATCCGGCGGCCTCAGCCGTACGCGCGGACCTCGTAGATCCGGGCGGTGTCGGATCCGTTGGTGGCGGCGACTTCGATGCGGATCTTGGCGGCCTCGACGGGGGGGAAGTCGTGGCGGCGGAGCCGCTGATGGTTTCCCTCGACGCGGGCGACCTCGACGCGTTCCCCCTTGGGGGTCTCGACGACCAGGCGGTAGTCGCGGATCGTCTCGGGCTGGGGGGCGCGGATGATCCTGGCGTTGTGGGAGTCGGACGAGGTCAGGGTCAACTCGCGGTGGAAGCCGGAATCGAAGGTGATCTGGACGTGCTTGACGGTCTTCGGCTCGGGCCAGGCGAGTTCGAGCCAGGCGCCGTCGGGGGACATCGGAGCCATCCAGCGGTGGTCGAGCTGCGTGCTCATGTCGCGGACGAAGCCGTCGACCACGTTCTCGGGCTTCGCCGGCTCGGTCGTCGCCGAGGCCGAGACCTTCGCCAGCGGGGCCAGGTCGTCGGGATCGACGTTCTTGAGGCTCTTGATGGACTGGTCGTCGCGGAGGAGGGTCTGCTGCAACTCCCGGAGGCGGGGCTTGTCGCGATAGAGCTCGCGCGGGGTCAGGTCGTATCGCGAGCAGAGGGCGGCGGCGGTTCCCGCGGCCTGTCCCATCACGGCGCAGGTGGCCATGACTCGAGTGGACGTGAACGCGACGTGGCTGCAACCGGCGTTGCGGCCGGCCATGAACAGGTTCGAAAGGTCCTTGCTGTAGAGTGAGCGCAGGGGGATGTCGTAGACCTCGGCCAGCTTGATGCTCAGGAACGGCGGGACTTCGGGGTCGTCGAAACCGCTGGCGGGGTGCTCGTCGAGGCCCCAGCCCCCCATCGCCACCGCGTCGTCGAACTCGGGGTTGAAGCCCATCAGGTCGTTCTGATTGAGCATGTGGTCCCCCTCGATGCGGCGGCTCTCGCGCTTGCCGGGCATCATGCCCACCCAGTCCATCGCCCAGTTCGCCGACAGGGGGTACTCGCCGGAGTTCTTGATGTGGTCCCAGACGCCGGTGACGATCGAGAGCAGCTCGAAGCGGATCCGCTCGTTGTCGCGGACGGTGTCGCGGCCGCCTCCCCATTCGATCCACCAGTAGCCGTATTCCCACGCCTTCGCGCCGACGCCGCGATGCTTGAGCTGCGCGGCGGTGATCTTGCGGGCCCAGGCGGGGGCCTTGTAAGGCATCGGCTTGCCGTAGTCGCGGGCGGTGAAGAGGACGCTGGAGCCGAGGGTCTCGCGGCTCGGCTCCGGGGGGGCGAGCGACTCCTTGAACTCGTCGCGGCCCTCGTGGCCCCATCGGATCGTCGCGCCGGCCTCCAGGGCCAGGCGGGAGTCGCCCGTGCAGTCGGCGGCGTATCGGCAGGTGATCCGATAAAGATGTTCGGACTTGTCGCACCGCGCCAGGACGCGTTCGATGCGGCCGTCCTTCACGTCGGCGGCGCAGACGGAGCAGTCGAGGATGAGGGTGACGTTGGGCTCGGAGACGAGCTTGTCGTAGAGGAGCAGGTCCCAGAGTTCCCACGAGCGTTGGGGATTGTTGGCGGCGTCGTCGAGGCGGAGTTCCTCGATGATCCCGCCTTCGCGCCAGCCGGGGCGTCCCGTGTGCATGTTGGCGCCGACGATGTGCATCTTGACCTCGCTCGACGAGTTGCCGCCGAGCCGCGAGCGGTCCTGCACGAGGACGACCTTCGCCCCGTTCCGCGCCGCGGCGAGCGCCGCGCAGACGCCGGCCGGGCCGCCGCCGGCGACGAGCAGGTCGCACGAGAGGTCGACGAGCGTCATGTTCGGCTCGCCTTCGAACCGCCGCCCGGCGGCCTCCGGGTCGACGGGCGCGATCGTCGCGAACGACTCCCGGATCGCGTCGGGCGTCCGGTCGAGCCCCGCGGCCTCGGCCCGCGCCGCGCCGCCGTCGGCGAAGACGAACAGCGAATACGCCGAGGCCCCCGCCGCCGAGGCCAGGAACTCCCGACGCCCCAACCGATCGCCCCGTTCCCGCGTCATATCCCGCCCCCCGTTCGAGTGCGCCACCGGCGAGCGTCGGCCACGACCCGCCGACGCCACGACCTCAGCCTAGCCGCCAGGTCCGCGAGGTCAAGGGATCGGCGAGGGAGGGGGAGGCCCCTCTCGCCGATCCAGGGACGCCGATTCGGTCACTTGCACGCCTTCAGGAACGCGACGAGGTCGGCGAGGTCCTGAGGGGAGAGTTGCTGGTCGAGGCCGGCGGGCATGACGGAGACGGTGCCGGGGCGGATCTCGTCGACGTCCGCGCGGGGGATGCGTTCGGTCTGGTTGGCGCCGGTGAGGAGGACGTATTCGTCGGCGGTCTCGCCGCGGAGGAGGCCGTTGACGACCTTGCCGTCGGCGGTGGCGATGATGACCGGCTCATAGCTGCGGACCAGGCTGGCGCTGGGGTAGAGGATGGCCTCCAGCAGGTCGCGCTCGGTGCGGACGCCGCCGATCCGGGTCAGGTCGGGGCCGAGGTCGCCGCCGCGATAGCCGATGGCGTGGCAGGTGGTGCAGGCGGCCTTGTCGCCCTGGAACACGAGCTGGCCGCGACGGACGTCGCCGCCGGTCATCTTGCCGAGAAGCTCGTCGAGCCGCGCCTGCTGCTTGGCGGCGTCGGCGTTGAGGCGGTTGTAGAGGGCCTCGGCCGCCCGGTGGGTGTCGGGGCCGAACTTCGCCAGGTGGAGCTTGAGCGCGTCGACCCGGAGGCTCGACAGGGCCGCCGAGCCGGACAGGGCCTCGACGAGCTTGACGCCGAGCGCATCGTCGGTCTGGGCGTCGAAGGCGGTCAGCAGGCGGTCGACCTCCAGGGGGCCGGCGTCGCGCAGAGCCGCGACCAGCTCGGCGAGTTGCTCGGGCGCGAGCCCGGCGCGGGCCAGGACGTCGGCGGCCAGGCCGCGAGCGGCGACCGTGCCGTCGGGATCGAGCTGGGTGAGCAGGAAGGCGAAGGTCTCCGGGGCGACCCGGGAAAGGCCGCCGGGGACGGCCGCCAGGGCCTCGAGGCGGCCGTCGGCCGGGAAGTCCTCGCGGCCGGCGAGGGCCATGAGGGGCACCGTCAGGGGCTTCCCCTCGTCGGGTGTCGGGGCCAGGGCGCGGGCCGTCGCGACGGCCTGTCGCGCCAGATCGGCGTCGGGCCCGGAGAGGATCGCGGCCAGGCCGGCGATCCAGGCTTCGGGGAGGCCCTTCTGGCGCACCTGCGCCAGGGCCTTCAGGGCGCTGCGGCGGGCCGTCGCCGGGGCGGAGCCGACGAGCGTCTCGGCGAGCAGGTCGCGCACGGCCGGCGAGGCCGCGTTGCGGGCGAGCTGGCTTTCCAGGCCGGCGCGGTCGGCGGGGTCCAGGTCCTCCCGCTTCAGCCGGTCGGCGAAGAACCCGGCGAGGGCCTGGCCCCACTCGGGATGTCGGCCGATGATCCAGGCGGCGGCCTCCTTCACGCCGGGGTCGGCGTCGGCCAGCATCGCGGCGGTCTTGCGGGGGTCCAGGGCGCCCCCTTCCATCTGATCGACGGCCATCAGGGCCGCTCGCCGCACCCGAGGGTTGCCGGACTCGATCGACGGGGCGGTCGCCTCGGGGTCGTCGAGCTGGATCAGGGCGTAGGTCAAGGCGTGGTGGAGGAAGCGGTCCTCGGCCGAGACGTCGTCGAGCGCCTGGATGAGCGACGAGATCGCCGCCTTGTCGCCGATGCGGCCCAGGGCCTCGGCGGCCACGCGGCGGTTGAGCGGCGACGGGCCCTCCAGCAGCGCCACCAGGGGCGCGACCGCCTGGGGGTCGCGGGTCAGGCTGACCACGTTGGCGGCGGCCTGCCGCACCGTCTCGTCGCCGTCGGCCAGGCCGATGCGGGCGACGGCGCGGGCCTCGGGGGCGTCGATCCGGGCCGACGCCCAGACCGCGTTGCGCCGGGCGACGTCGATCCGGTCGTGTTCGACGACCTCGATCAGCGTCGGCGTCGCGGCGGCGCCGAGCTTGCCCAGGGCGTCGACGGCCCGCCGCCGCACGGCCGGCCTCGGGTCGCAGAGCAGCGGCGCGAGATCCGCCGGGGGGAGCTTCGCCCACTCGACCAGCCGGCCGTAGGGGTCGGCGACATGGGGGGCGTCCTTGCGACGGACCCGGTAGATCCCCCCCAACTCGTCCGGCTTGGAGAGCTGCGAGGTCGGGCAGCAGAGCTTGTACCAGCCCCCGGTGTCGATCACGATCAGGCTGCCGTCGGCGTCCTCGATCACGTCGGTCGGGTGGAAGTCCAGGTCGGGGCTCGTCACGAAGTCCTCGTCCTTGGTGGCGAACGTGGCCCCCGACGGCTCCAGGACGTGCCGGCCGACCTTGTGCAGGTTGAAGTAGCAGGCGAACAGGACGTCCCGGCCCGCCGGCTCCAGCGAGGTCGACTCGACGCACATCAGGCCCGAGGGGGCCGCGGGGCCCATGTGCAGCAGCGCGGGCATGACGCCGGGTCCCGTCCACTGGTGCGAAGGGGCGTCGAGGACCCGATTGACCTTGCCGTAGATGCCGCCGTAGACCGCGTGGATGAGGCCGTCGCGGAAACCGCCGCCGGGCTGCTGGAGGAACGTCGACGACAGGACCCGTTCGCCGCCGGGGAGGAACGCGACGTCGACCGGGTTGTCCATGCCCCCGGTCAGCACCGGCTCGATCTCCGAGCCGTCGGGGCGGGACCGGAAGATGTGCGACGCGCTGGTGACGAACGGCTCCTTGCCGGGACGGCCGTAGGTCTGCTCGGCGAACGCCCCCTTGGTCCAGTAGATCCGGCCGTCGTGCCCCGGATAGGGGCCGTGCAGGTCGTTGGCGCAGCCGGTGAGGGTCTTGCCCTGGAACCACTCGACGCGCTCGTCGGCCACGCCGTCGCCGTCGACGTCGGTGAGCTTCCAGATGCTGGGCGGGGCGGCGACGTAGAGCGAGCCGTCCAGCCACATGGTCCCCTCGGGGAACATCATCCCCTCGGCGAACACCACCTGCTTGTCGTACACGCCGTCGCCGTCCGCGTCCTCCAGCCGGACGATCCGGTGGGGCTTCTTCTCAAGCTGGATCTCGACCTTCTCGTTCGACCCCGACGAGTCGGCGACGTACAGCCGACCCTGCTCATCGAAGGCCGCCGTGATCGGCCGGTCCACCAGCGGAGCCCCGGCGACCCGCTCCACGCGGAAGCCCTCCGGGACGACGAGCTTCCGCCCCGCCGAGGGCTCGCCACCCTCCCCCGCCCTCGCCCCCACGCCCGCCGAGGCCGCGAGCAGCCCGCAACCGATCAGACCGACCACGCCGTGCCGCCGCCGCATGCGCATCATCATGAGGACGAGATCCCAGGAGGGAATGTTCAAGAGTCAGCTTATCTGTTCTAGCCAGCCCGCCCCCATGCGTCAATCGGGACGGCCTCCCGACGCAATCCTTTCGGAACCGGGCGGGACGCTCGGATCTCCAGCCGCGCCGGGCGTGGCCGGGGATCGTCGGATCGCGGATTTCCGGGTCGGGGTGGTCTCCAACATCTGTTGCAGACCCCGGCCGTCGCGTATCCTCGCGGGTGTTCGGTCGAGATGGAGGATTCCGGACGATTCTCCCGAGAAGGCGATCCGGCGGAGGACGAGCGACGATGACGACGAGGCGAAACGTGCGGTACGGCGTGGTGATCGCGGTCGGGCTGCTGGCGACGTCGGCGATGACGACGGCGGCCAGGGCGGACGGGCCGTTTCCGGACGCGAACCTGGAGACGGCGGTTCGGGCGGTGCTGAAACACGAACCGAACGTCGAACTGACCGATGAGAAGTTGCAGAACGTCTACATCCTGGAGGCGGTCGGCAAGGAGATCAAGGACCTGACCGGGCTGGAGAAGTGCAAGAACCTGGCCCTGCTGCGGCTGTCGAAGAATCAGGTCGCGGACCTCAAGCCGTTGAAGGATTTGAAGAACCTGCAATCGCTGGACCTGGCGGAAAACCAGGCGGCCGACCTGACCCCGCTGGCCGAACTGAAGGGCTTGCAGTATCTTGAATTGTCGAAGAATCAGGTGGTCGACGTCGCCCCCCTGGCCGGCCTGACCGAGTTGAGCGCGCTCTACCTGGGCGGGAACAAGATCGAGGACGTCAACCCGCTGGCGACGCTGACCAAGTTGGCCTCGCTGTCGCTGGGGGGGAACCGGATCAAGGACGCGGGCGCGCTGGAGAAGTTGACGAAGCTGTCGACGCTCGACCTGCGGGACAACCTGATCGAGAACCTCGGGCCGCTCACGAAGCAGCCGGACCTCAAGCTCCTGATGCTCGAACGCAACCAGATCAAGGACCTGACGCCCCTGATCGACGCGGCGAAGGCCGACGCCGCCGGCGCCAAGCTGTTCGCCCCCTATCTGCGGATCTACCTCGACGGCAACCCGCTGCCCGAGGCGGACCGCGCCCCACAACTGGAGGCCCTCAAGGCGACGGGAGTTCGCGTTGAAGGGTGAACATGACCGATTTCCTCGACGCTTTCGGACGTCTTGACGCGCAATCCGCCCTGATCCTCGCCGTCGCCCTGGCGATCGCCTTCGGTTTCGAGGTGGTCAACGGCTTCCACGACACGGCGAACGCCGTGACCACCGTCATCTACACCCGGACCCTGAAGGCGACGCCCGCGGTGCTGTTCTCGGGCTTCTGCAACTTCCTCGGCGTGCTGCTGGGGGGGACGACGATCGCGTTCAGCATCGTGCACCTGCTGCCGGTCGACCTGCTGATCGACGCCGCCTCGCGGTCGGCCGTCGTGATGGTCCTGGCGCTCCTGATCGCCGGGATCTCGTGGAACCTCCTGACCTGGTGGTTCGGGATCCCGGTCTCCAGTTCGCACACGCTCATCGGCGCGATCCTGGGGGTGGGCCTGGCCAACGGCCTGATGAGCGGCCGAGGGCTGGGGGCGGGGGTCGACTGGGAGACGGCGGGCGAGGTCGGCCTGGCGCTCCTGATCTCGCCGGCGATCGGCTTCCTCGCGGCGGCCGTGCTGCTGCTGGCGGCCAAACGGCGCATCCCCGACCCCGAGCTTTACGCCCCTCCCCCCGACGATCCGGCCGCCCGGCCGCCGCGCTGGATCCGCGCCGCGCTGCTGACGACGTGCGGCGGCGTGAGCCTGGCGCACGGGTCGAACGACGGCCAGAAGGGGATGGGGCTGATCATGCTCGTCCTGATCGGCCTGCTCCCCACCGGCTTCGCCCTCAACCTCGACGGCGACGACGGCGCCGCTCGGGCGCGGGCCGCCGCGACCGAACTCCGCGCAGGCCTGATCGCCGAGCCCTCGCCGATCCACGGCGTCGAGATCGGGCGGGTCGACGAGGTCCTGGCCCGGCTGGACGGCCGGACGTCGCTCCGAGAGGTCCCCCACGAGGAACGGATCGCCCTGCGGAACCTGATCTGCCAGGTCGACCGCGCCCTGGAGCGCGATCAGGACATCCTCTCGGACGGCCGCGTCGCGGCGATCGAGGGCCCCCGGCGGCGGCTCCGAACGGCGATCGAGTACGTCCCCGGCTGGGTGGTGGTCGGCGTGGCCCTCTGCCTGGGGGTCGGCACGACGTTCGGCTACAAGCGGATCGTCCACACGGTCGCCGAGAAGATCGGCAAGACCCACCTCACCTACGCCCAGGGCGCCAGCGCCGAGGTCGTCGCGATGGCGACGATCGGCGTGGCCGACATCGCCGGACTCCCGGTCAGCACCACCCAGGTCCTCTCTTCAGGCGTGGCCGGGACGATGTGGGCCAACGACTCGGGCGTCCAGTTCGCCACGGCTCGCAACATCGCCCTGGCCTGGCTCCTCACCTTCCCCTGCTCGATGCTGGCCTCCGCCGGGATCTTCGTCTGCGGCCGGCTCGCCCTCAGGTGATCCCGCGCCGACGAGCGACCGAGATCCCCCGCCGGCCCTCCTCTCGGGAGCGCCACGCCTTCCGGGAAGGGGTTCGGACGGTCGGGATCGAGTCGGGCCGGTTCGTCTCGGCCGGGCCTCAGCGCACCATGGACCCCTGCTCGCCGAGCGGGTGCGCCGAATGCAGCATCGAATGCCGCAGGTTGGGCGCGGCGCCGCTGCGAGGGGTGATGACGACGACCGGATTGTTCTCGGACGCGAGGTAGTCGCCCACGATCGGGGTGAAGTACACGACGCCCACCGTGAGCACGATCAGGCCGACCCAGATTGCCAGATCACCGAGTTGACGCATGGCCGCCGCCTCCTGTTTCGTTTCGTCACATCCCTCGACCAGACCGGAACTCGCCCGAGGCCGCCTTCGCCGCGCTCCGAGGTCCGGACCACTCGGTCTCCATTCTTTGAACACCGAACCTTCATAACAAGGTCGCGCGTTTTCGTCTCGGTCCGTTTCGCACGTCCCGCGTCGGGGAAGTCGGCGGCGATTCTTCCAGCAAAAACCGATCCAAACCGATACGGGTCCGAAATTCCGTCCCTCGGCTCCCGGTCGCCCCGTCGGCGGGAGCGGGTGGTTTTGCCGCCCGTCGGGATGTTCTATAACAGAGTAGACGGCGGGTCGACTTCCGCAGTGCGAGGCGGCCGTAATTCAGGGTCGCGTCGGCGTCGATCTCGAAGGTGCGAAGGTGCACGTCCGCGATCTGGGATCTCTCGCGGAGCCATGAGCCCGCCGGGGAGGATTTCGCGATGCGCGGTTGGATTCTCATCATGGGCCTGGCGGTTCTCGGTGCGGGGGGCCCCCCGGCCGATCCCCTGCTGGTCCGTCCCGACAAGACGGCGTGGAACCTGGACGAGGTGGGCCTCTACCGGGTCGGCTTCGCGTACCGAGGGCAACCCGAGGTCGACTTCCCGGTCGGCTGGTCGGGCCGGTTCGACGAGCGTTCCGGCGTGACCCTGGCCGCCGACGGCCTCCGCAACGGCCGCGCGGCGGTGCTCCAGCACTCCCCCTGGCAAGGCGGGACCGGGACCACCTTCCAGGAATTCCACGTCCAGCTCCCCGCGGCGAAACGGATCATCCTCGAAGGCGCCACGGCGCTTCGCGAGGACGGCGTCGGCAAGTCCGACGGCGTCGGGTTCCGCGTCCTGGCCGACGGCAAACCGCTGCTGGACGAGCTGCGCACCGACGCCGCCTGGAAACCTTTCGCATTCGACCTGACAGCCAAAGCGGGCCAGGTGGTCGTCCTAAGATTCGAGACCAACTGCGGCCCCCAGGGGAACGCCAGCTTCGACTTCAGCCTCTGGTCCGGCCGCAGGCTCGTCCTCGACGGCTTCCAGCCCCCCCAGGTTTCCCACCCCGCCCCGCCGCCGGTCGTCTTCCGAGGGCTGGCGTCGAAGCCGGACCGGGGCCTCGCCCCGCCGGCGACCTCCCCGACGAAGGTCGACTGGAGGCGCGAGGGGGACGCCTTCGTCCTCCGCTCGACCGACGATTACGGCTCGTTCGCCTTCCGCTGGACGCTCCCCGCGATCGCCCCCGAAGCCGGCGCGCCCGCCTCCAACCTGAGCGAGACCGGCGTCCTGGGGGGATTCGTGCTGGAGGCCGACCGCAAAGGCGCCCCGACCGCCCGCGTCCCGCTCGCCACCACGGCCCGGATCACCTGGACCGGCCCGGCGCGGCCGCGCGAGGCCCGCTGGGAGGAAACGGCCGACGGGCCGATCCTCGTTCGTACGTTCGAGGTCGACGGCCAACTCGCGACGCTCCGCGTCAAGGGAACGATCGCCGGCCGCAGCCTGGCCCTCGACGCGGCCCTCGACCGTCCGGTCGTCGAGCAGATCGACGCCGGCTCGTGGGGGCCCGTCGCCAGCCGTCGCGACGTGCCGACGCCTTATTACGACGGCACGGTGTCTTACCTCCCGGCCGAGGACCTGTTCGTCTCCAGCCAGGTCGACTGGACCGACTCCGCCGCCTCACGCATCGAAACGACGCGCGCGGATTACCTGGCCCTCACCGACAAGACCCGCATCACGCCGACCGAGCGGTTCCTCTACTCGGCCGCCTGGAACATCGACGAGGTGCTGCCGAACATCCCACACCGGCCCTCGGCGTACATCAAGGAGCTGTCCGACCGGGTCGTCCTGGACATCTGGGGAGGCCGCTACGCCGACATCGCCGGGAAGCTGGAGGCGCTGCACGACGCCGGGCTCGAACGCCTGGCGGTGATCATCCACGACTGGCAGCGCAGCGGCTACGACAACGCCCTGCCCGCCCACTTCCCCGCCGCCGAGGACAAGGGGGGCGAGGCCGGCATGCGGACCCTCAAGGCGACGGGCGAGCGACTGGGCTACCTGATCGCGCTGCACGAGAATTACGTCGACTATTACCCGAACTTCGAGGGCTTCGACGAGAAACACATCGCCGTGGACTCCGAGGGGAAGCGGCAGAACGCCTGGTTCCATCCCGGAAACAAGATCCAGTCGTTCGCGATCAAGCCGACGGCTATGCTTGATCTGGCGAAGACCCAGTCCCCGGAGATCCATCGCCGATACGACACGAAGGCGAGCTTCCTCGACGTGAACTCGTCGGTCCCACCCTGGTTCCACGTCGACCAGCAGGCCGGGCTCGACGGCGCGGGGACGTTCCAGCGGGTGCGCCGGGCGCACCGCGAGGTCTGGGATTTCCTCCGCGAGACCCACGGCGGGCCGGTCTTCGGCGAAGGAAACCACCACTGGTACTGGAGCGGCCTGCTCGACGGCGCCGAGGCCCAGTTCGGCTCGGGATGGCCCGGCGACGCGGGCCTCGACGCCCCCCTGTTCGTGGACTTCGACCTCCTGAAGATCCACCCGCTCCAGTTCAATCACGGCATGGGCTATTACGAGCGGTGGTGGGACAAGGCGCGGGTGCCCCAGGGCTCGCTGCCGCCGGTCGCCGTGCTCGACCAGTACCGGGTGCAGGAGGTCGCCTTCGGCCACGCCGGGTTCCTCGGCGGCAACGCCTGGGCGTCGGTCCCGCTGGCGTGGCTGGAATACAACCTGCTGGCGCCGGTCATGCCCCGCTACGCCGCGTCGGCGGTCACCCAGATCCACTATGAGCGCGACGGCCGCTGGGTCGACGCCTCGGCCGTGGTCCGCGACGGCGGCGCGACGCCCGACGCCTGGAACCGCGTCCGCGTGCGGTATGACGGCGGCCTGACCCTCGTCGCCAACCAATCGGCCGACCCCCTGAAGGTCGAGGGCGCGGAGCTTCCCCAGTTCGGCTGGCTCGCCCGCGCCGAAGGGCTGACCGCCGGGACCACCCTGCGCAACGGCGTCGTGACCGACTCCGTCGAGACCCCCGATTCGTTCTTCGCCAACGCCCGGTCGGCCGGCGACTGGAATTTCTCGGGCGTCCGCCGCGTGCAGCCGACCGCGACGTTTCGCCAGACCGGCCCTCGAACCTTCTCCGCCGCCTACGCCTGGAAAGTCCGTGAGCCCCTGAAGGAAGACTTCCACACCTTCGTCCACTTCGGCAAGGTGGGCGAGGACGACACGAAGATCCTCTTCCAGCAAGACCACGGCCTGGCCAGGCCCACAACCGAGTGGAAGGCCGGGACGACCGTCGACGACGGACCGTACACGATCCGAATCCCCGACGTCCTCCCCGACGGCGACTACGCCTGGATGATCGGCCTTCACACCCCCAGCGCGGGCCGGGTGGCGCTGGAAGGGCCGACCGACAAGACCGGCCGCAACCTCCTGGGCGTCGTCCGCGTCTCCGACGGCGGCAAGACCCTCCGCTTCAAGCCCGAAAAGGACGTCGCCACCGACCGCGCGGCGATCAGTCTGGTCAACTTGAACAAGGAGGGCAAGATCGTCGACTTCGGCCCGATCAAGACCGACGGCGGCGTCTCGATCCGCAAGGTGGGGAACGACTGGGTCGCCCACGTCTACCCGCGGGACCGCGCGTTCTCGCTGCAACTCGACATGACCCGCTTCGGCAAGCCGACCGACGTCCGCGCCGAGGACGGCTCCACCCCCCGCGTCTCGCCAACCTTCGACGGCCGCTGGATGCGGATCAAGCCCAACGGCGCCCGGAGCTACCGCTGGCCCGCGGGCTGAGTCGGGCCGATATTCCAGGAATGCTTCGCGGCGCCCCGCTCGCCCGACCCGTGGCCCGGTCGGGCGAGTTTCGCAAGGGGCTCCCGGCGACCTCGGTTGACAAGAGGCCCCCTCTCGGCCGATTATTCAGGGGTCCCAAGGGTCCATCGGCGGGGATCGTCGGAAAAAGGCCCGGCGAATCTTCCAACGCGTCCCGCTCATGGGGCGTACGATGGTTTGTGGGGAGAGGACGCGATGCCGAACCGGATCGAAGACGTCGTCCCCCCATCCCCCGACGGTCCCGATTTCGGGCCGGGGTCGACGAACTCCACGACCGGCGGTGCGAACTCCGGCCGGAGCGAAACCCCGGTCGAGGAAAGGGACGCGTCGACGACGATGAAACCCTTGCAGACCTTCGCGCCGGTCGCGACGCCGCAGGTCGACGACGAGGGAAACCTCAACGACGCCTGGCTGGTCGAGCGCACGAGGCGAGGCGATCACGCGGCTTTCGGCGTCCTGGTGCGACGATACGAGCGGAAGCTGATCCGGGTGCTGGCGCGCCTGGTCCGCGACCCCGAGATCGCCCGCGACCTGGCGCAAGAGACGTTTTGGCGGGTCTTCAACCGGCTCGATCGGTTCGACACCGGCCGGCGGTTCGGCCCCTGGCTGTTCCGCGTCGGGGTGAACCTGGGGCTCGACCATCTCCGACGCGGTCGGGGAGAACCGCCGCCGACCTCCATCGACCGGGCCCGCGGCGACGACGGGGCCCCCTTCGAACTCCCCGACCCCGACCCCCGGATCCGTGCCGAGGTGGCGCAGGAGGTCCAGTTCATCCTGGCCCAACTGCCGGTCTCCTACCGGACGATCCTGGTGCTTCGGGACCTGGAAGGATTCTCCTCGTCGGAAGTGGCCGCGATCGTGGGAAGGCGTGAGGCGACGATCCGCTGGCGGCTTTCGAAGGCTCGCGAAAAATTCCGCCTAATCTGGGAGCGCCGTCAGGACGAGGCGCAGGAGGCAGCCACGGACGGCTGACGACCGATCATGAAAAAAACGCCGGACGAGACAGCGTGCGACTGGGTCCGTCACCGACTCCCGCTCCTTGCGGAAGGTGAGGACGAACCCGCGCCCGACGCGGAGTCGGCCCCGGCCCGCGCCGAGCGGCTCGCCGTCGAGGACCACCTCGACGCCTGCGGAGACTGCCGGGACCGCCGGGACCGCCTGGCCCAGGCTCTCGACCTCCTCGGGGCGGCGGCGGCCGAATCCCCGGTCGAGTCCCACGTCCCCTCGCTCTGGCCCGCCCTCCAGGCGCGGATCGAGGAGCAAGCCGAGGCCCGCGCCCGTCGCGCCGGCCGTCGCCGCTCCGGCGCGGCGGCGAAAACCCCGCTGGAACGGGCCGCCTCCCGGCTCAACGGCGCCCGAGACGACCTGCCGCTGCAACTGGCCTGGATCGGCGATACGGCCCGCGAGGATTCCATCGCCCGCGTCCGCGCCTCGGCGGGCCTCGACCGCCTCCTCCGATCCCTGGCGAGCCCCGCCGGCGCGCTGGCCGCGGCCGCCCTGCTGGCGCTCGCCGTCGGCCTCCCCCTGGCCTCCCGCCACCGCGATCAGGCCGAAGCCCGGATCGACGCCGCCTCGGCCCCGCTGCCGATCCTCATCCCGTCGGCCCCGCTCGACGTCTCCCCCCTCCTGGCCGACGCGATCGAGCCGCCCGACGGGCTCCAGGACGCCGAGCCGGTCGATCTCGCCGACGACGACCGGATCCTGGCTCGGAACACCGAGCCGCCGCTCCAACCCGACGGGCTGACCGTCGACGCCCCGAGATCAAGGCCGACGCCCTCCCCCGCCGTCCGCTTCGACCTGGAGCGCGGGACCCCCATGCCCCCCGACTCCCGGATCGACAAGCCGGCGTACTAATTGATCGACCACGCGAGGGGGGATGCAAGGGCGAGGCCCGGTCCATCCCCCCGCCGCATTCCCGCCCGAACGTCGACCGACCGAGAAGCGTCCCGAACGTCCGGGGCGGCCGATCGCCCCACCATCGAGACCCCGCAACCATGGATCGTCGGGACGCGTCGGTCAGGAACCGCCTGATCCTCTGGCTCGCCAGCGGGCTGTTCTTCGCGGCGCTCCTCCTGACGGCCTCCCTGTCGTGGTCGCCGCCGAGGCCCGCCCGGGGAGACGCCACGGCCCCGGCCGACGCGTCCCAGGCGTTCGCCCGGTGGCTGGAATCCTCCGGGGTGCTGGAGGACGGCCCGCCGATCGCCGCGAAGTCCGGGGGGACGCCCGGCGCCGCGACGACCGCCGCCGCACCCTCGACGCACTCGACTTCCTCGGCCGAATCCCCGGCCCGGCGCGGACGCGAACAGGAGGACGACGAGGTCCTGTTCGCGGCGATGGAGCAGCTTGAGCGACGGCTCGCCGCCGGGATGGGCCGCGCCCGAGAGTCGGTGGTGGCGCTCGAATATACGGCGGCCGAAGGGCCCGTCGACGCGCGACGGGCCGCCGTGGGAGTCGTGATCGACGGTCCCCACGGCGACGTGCTCTCGGTGCGGATCGACCGCCCCTCATCCCCCCCGAACGAACTCGACGACGACCCCTCGCCGATCGTCGCCCGGGACGCGTTCGGCCGTCGGCACCTCGCCCGCTGGATCGCCGCCGACCCCGAGACCGGCCTGACCTTGCTGGGGATCCCCGCCGGCGTCCTCCGCTCCATCCGGATCGCCGATGAGGGGCCCACCCTGGGAAGCCAGGTCTTCGTCGTGGGCAACCCGTTCGGCCTCGGCCATTCCGTCAGTCGAGGACAGATTTCCGGCCTGAACCGCTCGCTGAAGCTCCACAACCTCCAGCTCAACGGGCTGATCCAGGTCCAGACCCCACTGTTCCCCGGCGACAGCGGCGCGGCGGTCGTCAACTACCGGGGCCAATGGCTGGGACTGATCCGCGGCGGCCTGGCCCCTCCCTCGCAAGACGAAGCCGCGACGACGGCGACGGCGACAGTGACCGCGACCCAGACGGCGACGCCCGGCCGCGGCAATGATCTGGGCTTCGCCGTCCCCGCCGAGGACGCCCTCTGGGTCGCCTCGCAACTCCGCAAGCAGGGCCGGGTCGATCGCGCCTATCTGGGCGTCCGCCTGGAAGCCGACGCCCCCGGCGCGGTCGAGGCCGAGGGTGCCGCGCTCCGCGACGTCCTCCCCGACACGCCCGCCGCGAAGGGGGGGCTCCAGGCCGGCGACCGAGTCCTTTCATTCGACGGCCAGCCTATCCGCACGGCCCTCGACCTCACCGAACGGCTCGACCGCACCCCGGCCGAGAAGTACGTCCGCCTCGAAGTGGTCCGCGCCGACGGCCCCCAGCGCCAGCAGCGCAGCGTCTGGATTCAGACCACCCGCCGCCCCGCCGCCCCGCCTCCCCCCACTCCGGTCGTGGTGCCGACTTCCGCCACGGCCCCCGCGCCCCCTTCGCCCCCGGCCCCTCTCCCCCCTCGCAACCGCAGCCCAAGCCGCTCGGCGAGCCGGTGCCGCCGCCTCGGGCCGAGGAGCTGCAAAGCTCGCTCCCTCGGGCCGTCGTGGAGCGTCTCGACCTGCTCGAACGGCGACTCGAACGCCTGGAACGCGCCGAGCCCCCGCCCAGGCCGGCCGGGGCGGCGGCGGACGCCCCCCAGCCCTGAGGGGCCGTCGGGATCGGGGTTCCGGCCTTTCGGGGGGGCCGTTATGATGCGGCCCTCTGATCATCTTTGCGGAGCGCACCGGATTGTCTTCGCCGCCGTCGAGGAAGGACCCCGTGAGTACAGCACCAACGACATCCACGGCCCCTCCGCGCGCGTTGCCTCCCGTCCTGGGACGACTCTTCAGCGGCACGCTCTGGCTGGCGATCCGCGTCCCGCTCCAGATCGTCTTCTCGCTCTGGACGACCCGGCTCATCCTGGAGACGATCGGCAAGGACCAGCTCGGCGCCTACAGCTTCGCCTGGGGTTTCGGCTTCCTCCAGATGCTCTTCGAGTTCGGCGTCAGCTCGGCCCTCCAGCGCCAGATCTCGCAGCACTGGACGAACGGGGACAAGGAGGGGGTCCGGCGGACCGTCGCCTGCGGCCTGACCTTCTACACGGCCACCGCGCTGGTCCAGGTCGTCGCCCTGCTGGCGATCACCTACCTGGCGCTCCCCTACTCGGAGTATCAAGGGCACTCGGCCTACGACCTGATCGTCAAGCTGCTCTGGCTCCAGATCATCACCGCCCCTTGCTACGGGTTCTCGGTCGTGGTGTCGAGCGTCCTCCAGGCGGCCCGGCGATACGAGTTCATCCCCCGCATCGAGTTCGGGATCACCATCCTGCGGTTCCTGGCCCTGCTGATCGGGCTCAAGAGCGGCGTGCCGTTCTTCTGGGTCGTCGTGATGCAGACCGCGATCCAGGTCGGCCTGGGGCTGGGGCCGGCGGTCTGGGTGATGACCCGTGAGCTGGGCCAGTCGCTGACCTTCCGCGGCGCCCGCTGGGAAGACTACAAGGCGCTGGGGCACGTCAGCTTCTACATGGCGCTCATCCAGGTCAGCGTGATCCTGGCCGACAAGGTCGACACCACCATCCTCGGCTTCGTGATCCCCGACCCGGGGCAGGCGAACGCCGTGTACGACGTGGTGAGCAAGCCGTTCTTGCAGCTCCGCCAGACCGGCTGGATGCTGGCGTACATGGTGATGCCCGCCGTCGCCAGCCTGATCGCCGCCCGCGACGAGCGGAGCCTGGAGCGCGTGAAGTACGACGGCACCCGCATGCACATCGCCGCCATCCTCCCCATCGGCCTCCTGGGGTTCCTCTACGCCGCGCCGTTCCTGACCCTCTGGGTCGGCGACCGCCTGGGCCGCCCCGCGGCCGACGTCGCCCCCCTGATGCGGCTCTTCCTCACCGCCGCGATCCCCCTGATCCTGTCGGTGCCGGTGCAGATGGCCATCGGCTTCAACAAGATCCCGGTCATCGCCCTGGCGGCGCTCGGCGGGGCGGTCGTGAACCTGCCGGTCAGCTATTACCTGGCCCGGCAGATCGGCGTGGCGGGCGTGATCTGGGGGACCGTTTTGACGACGTTCGCCTCGAACCTGATCATCCCCGGCATCTACGTCTCGCGGGTCCTGGCGATCGACTTCCGAGAGTTCTTCCGACGCACCCTGGCCCCCCCCCTCGCCGGCGCCGCCGCCCTGGTCGCCGCCTGCTGGCTCCTGAGCCTGGCCTTCCCCGTCACCTTCCCGGGGACGACCCTCGCCACCCGCGCCGCCCCCCTGCTCGTCCACCTGGGCGTCGGCACGCTCGCCTACCTCGTCGGCTACCTCCTCACCCCCAACGGCCGCGACGACCTCTCCCAGCTCCGGAACAAGCTCCGCAGGGGGTGAGAAGGCTCCATCGTCTACCCAGGTGCAACCGGCCCGACCGCGAGCGACCACGGGCCATGGACCCGCCTAACAATTCGTTATTTTCCAGAATTATATTGACACGCCATCAGCGGACCAGATATTCGTAATTCCTGTGATTCCATGCAACACCTCCGCGACGTGAAATGGCAAGCGGACGTCGTTGAATCTCTCCCCTTCCTGAGAATTCCCCGCCGCGCCGCGTCGTGAAATTGAGGCGTCATGCCAATCGACCGTCCCAGGGGTGCCCGACCATGCGACGTTGGTTCCGCCTACCCGTCGTTTTGATGCTCGCCGGCTGCGGCCCCGCGACCGATGATCGCCGGCCGGGCCTGGGGCGGGTCGAGGTCGTCGAGGCGGGCACGCCGGCGGCGTCTCAACGGACCGTCGAACCGAAACTCGACTTCGTCACGCCGGCTCCGGGATCGGTGTTTCCCCCCGGGACCTCCGTCGAATTCAGGGCCTTGCTCGCCCTGGCGGCCGGCGAAAGGTTGCCGACCGTGATGCAACTGCTCGTCTTGAATGGCGACGACGTCATCATACAGACGGGGAAGGTCGCGGTGGACGATCGGGACGACCAGGGGCGATACAATCTGTCCGGACGAATCGTCGCGCCCGCTGCGACGGGCCGATACAAGATTCGCATCCAGATGTTCTGGTCGAAAGTGGTGAGAGAGGGGGCTGCGGCCGGGGAGTCCAGGGATACGGTCGTCGACTCGCACGCCTTGCCGTTCCAGGTAAGCAAGAAAGGGAAATCGTGACGTCCCGGGCCCCGGAACGACGGGAGAAGGCGCGACGGCCTGGATTCACCCTCATCGAAATCGCCGTCGTCGTGGTCGTCATCGCACTCCTGATCGCGCTGCTCGTCCCGGCGGTGCAATCGGCGCGCGAGGCCGCGCGACGGGCGCAGTGCTCGAAGAATCTGGGCCAACTCGCTCTCGCGATCCATGCCTATGAATCGTCGGTCGGGACCCTCCCCATGGGGACCTCCGGGACGACCTTCTCGCTCCACGCGGCGATACTTCCGCATATGGAGCAATCCACACTCTATTCGTCGATCAACTTCAGTATCAACGGCGTCCACCCCCCTGCGGAGAATCGTACGGCGGCGGAGACCACGGTGGGCGTCTTCCTGTGTCCCTCGGACTCCCATCCGGGAGGCGCCGGGGCCAGCACCAACTACGCCGGGAACGCCGGTGGGGGGGTGCAGAAGTATGGTCGGAACGGTTCCTTCGTCGGAGCCGGCGAGCGGCCCCCGCGATCGTCGGACTTCACCGACGGGGCGGGGAACACGAGCTTGATGGCGGAATGGCAGGTCTCGGGAGGTTCCCTCAGGAATCGCGAGCGGCTCCGGGCCGTCTTCGCCACGCCGAGGCCGCTGATGGAGCCCGAGGAACTCGAAGAGTTCGTCGAGTCGTGCCGAGGCCTGGATCTGGAGAACGCGAAGCTGGGCCCGCCTCGCAAGGGGCGCAACTGGCTGTTCGGCGACATGGGATGGACGCTTTACAACCACACGAACACCCCGAACGGCAACACCTGCACCAACGGGACCGCCGTCCAGAAGGGAGCCTGGACCGCCGGGAGCGGCCATTCATTCGGAGTCAACGTGAGCTTCGCCGACGGCCACGTGCAGTTCATCCACGAGAATATTCATCGCGAGGTCTGGCGTGCACTGGCGAGTTGCAACGGCCGAGAAATCCTCCCCTCGTCATTCTGAGGTGGGCTGGCTCGTTTGTGCGAAAGGACGCCGGGTCTTTTTACGACTCATGGATGTCTCTCCTCGCCTCAGGGCGATGCTGGTCGGAGAGGAATTCGTTAGGCCTCTGAATTCGGTTGCGTCTTTGACCGGGAGCGGTGCCGGATGCCCCTGACGAGGCTCCCCACATCGTTCTCAAACTTGAAAGGGATGCTCAAATGGTGAAGTAGACAATCCTCCGCAAGCCTGCCGCCGTCATCGTAGCCATGTCGATCACGCTGTGCGTTCCCGCGATCGGCGGCTACACCGTTACCATCGGCGTGCCGATCGCCGACAGCAACTGGACGGAAGGCCTCGACGCCAACGTTACTGGTAATGCGGCATGGGCTGCGACGGACAAAAGCGTGACGTCTTTTGAACTCTACCTTCACTCATACAGTGAGGAAGGCGCCATCACTAGCACGACGACGGCGGAGCGGGGGGATCTGGACGGTTCGGAGGAACGGATTCTCTCCTTCGGCACTCCGCTCACCCTCACGCGGAATACAACCCCTCCGGCCCCTCCTATCCCACCGGATCCTGCACCGAGCCCCTCAGACTACTACATCGAAGTCATCCCGATGGTGAAGGATTCGCCGGCGGCGGACGGAGCCGTGAAGGCGTTCAGGAAGATCCAGATCTACCAGAAGGCTGAGTAGCAGCAAACGAGGAGCCGCCGTCGCCCGCCGGCGCTGGACGCCAACAGGCTCTCTCGTTTCACATCACCTTGGCCACCACCAGGGTCTGGTCGTCGTAGGGGTCGATGGGGCCGGTGAAGGCGTCGACGGCGTCGAGGATGGCGTCGACCATCTGTTTGGCCGGGAGGGAGCAGCGCCCCAGGATGGCGTCGAGGCGTTCGAGGGTGAACTGATCGCCGCGCGCGTTCATGGCTTCGGTCACGCCGTCGGTGTAGAGGACCAGGACGTCGCCGGGGACCAGGGTCACGGACGACTCATCGAAGGCGAGGTCGGGGAACAGGCCCAGGGGAGGCCCGCCGACGTCTTCGAGCGACAGCACGGTCCCCTCGGAGCATCGCCGGATGCGCGGGGGGTTGTGGCCGGCGCAGGCGTAGGTGAATTTCCGGGTCGCCGGGTCGTAGATGCCGTAGAAGGCGGTGACGAACACCTCGTTGTCGGCGGTGTAGCTCGCCGTCAGGCGGTCGTTGACGTGCTTCAGCAGGGCGGCCGGCGGGTCGGGGTTCCCCGGGTGGCCGTGGACCAGGCTGTGGAGGATCGCCATCATGACGGCGGCCGGGGTGCCGTGGCCGCTGACGTCGGCGATCATGAACCCCCATCGGCCGTCGGGGAGCGGGAAGAAGTCGTAATAGTCCCCCCCCGCCCATTGCGAGGTCCGATAGAACGTCGCCAGTTCCACGCCGGGGATCGCGGGGAGCTTCTTGGGGAGCAGCGAGCGCTGGATGTCGGCCACGACGCGAAGCTCGCGGTCGACCACGTCGTACGCCTGCTTGAGCCGCTCGTTCAGGACGAGGTTCTGGGTGGCGCGGCCGAACAGGCCGCTGATCCAGAACCGCTCCGGGAACTTGTCCGGCTCCCACGCGCCGGGCTCCTTGCGAAGGGCGACGACCATGTTCAGGCCGACCCCCTGGTCGAAGTGCGGGATCGCCATCAGCGACCGCTGTCCTTCCAGGTGCTCGGCCGCCGGCTCGTCGGGCGCGAGGATTTCCGAGATGTCGTCGAGGATCCTCGGCTCGTCGCCGTAGATCAGCTCGGCGAGCAGGCCTCCTTCGAGGACCGGCAGCTTCTCGGGCTCCTTCCAGGGGTTCACCTCTTCGGTCCAGATGCTCGACCGGGTGATCCGATACTTGGGGTACTCCAGCCCTCGGCGGCTGAGCGAGACCCAGCGGTCCGAGGGCATGATCTGGCGGACCCGGCGGCCGTAGCTCCGCACCATCTCCTGCGGGTCGTGATGCGTGCTCATCTCCCGCATCATCTCGGCGACCTCGGCGAGTCGGGCCTGCGAACCGTCCCCCCCCCAGGCGGGCGGCGGCGACTCGACCGGAAGCGATCCCGTCGCGGCGGACGTACTCTCGGTGGATGGCATGGTTGGATCTCGTTTCGCGTCGTTCGGGCCGTGTCGATCGCTGGTCGTTCCTCATTCTACCCCGCTCGTCGAGGGCGGGAACCGCCGCGTCCCGGACCGCCGACGCATCCCCCGTCCGCATCCCGGCTTCGGGATCCCGACGCCCTCGACGGGGGCGACGCGGTTCCCGACGCCCGTCCCGGCGCGTATGATGGAATCCGCGGGCGATCGTCCGCCCGGTCTCGCCTATCAGGGCCCGTCCCCAGACCCCCAGCCATCGCATCGCGACCATGAACGACACCCCCGAAACGGCCGTCCCGACGCCCCCCTCGGACTCCCCCTACATCCTCGACGCGACGACCGAGACGTTCGCCGCCGACGTCGTGGAACGCTCCAAGACCACCCCGGTCGTCGTCGACGTCTGGGCGACCTGGTGCGGCCCCTGCAAGCTGCTGGGGCCCGTCCTGGAGAAGCTGGCGCGGGAGTACGACGGCAAGTTCGTGCTCGTGAAGGTCGACTCCGACCGCTCCCCCGAGATCGCCGCCAACCTTCGCGTGCGGTCGATCCCCACGGTCTTCGGCGTCCGCGACGGCCAGATCCTCGACTCCTTCGCCGGCGTCCAGTCCGAATCGTTCCTCCGCCAGTGGCTCGACCGCCTCCTCCCCTCGAAGGCCGAGAGCCTCGTGAACGCGGCCCGCGCGCTGGAGGCCTCCGACCCCGAAGCCGCCGGGGCCCGCTTCGCCGAGGCCCTGACCCTCGACCCCGACCTCACCCCGGCGCGGGTCGGCCTGGCCCGGCTGGCGATGGCCGCCGGCCGTTTCGACGAGGCGCAGGCCGCCGTTCTCGAGCTGGAGCGCCGCGGGTTCCTGGAGCCCGAGGCCGAGAAGCTCAAGGCCGAGCTGGTCCTGAAAGCCCAGGCCGAAGGCGGGTCCGACGTCGACTCCGCCCGCGCCCGGGCCGAAGCCTCGCCGGCCGACAAGACGCTCAAGCTCCGCCTGGCCGAGGCCCTCGCCGCCGCCGGGAGCTACGACGAGGCGCTCGCCATCGCCCTGGACCTCGTCGAGACCGACCGCAAGACGACCGGCGAGGCGGCCCGCAAGCTGATGCTCGCCGTCTTCCAGCTCCTCCCCGACGATTCCGCAACGGCCTCCGAGTTCCGCCGTCGGCTGTCGTTCGCCCTCTGATCCGCCCCGATCATCCGTCCGCACGGAGACCTCTCCCGATGAACCCCCGACCCGACGACGACAACCGGATCAAGATCGCCCCGTCGATCCTCTCGGCCGACCTGGCCAGGCTGGCCGAACAGGTGGCCGAGGTCGAGGCGGCCGGAGCCGACCGGATCCACGTCGACGTGATGGACGGCCGGTTCGTGCCCAACATCACGTTCGGCCCGGTGCTGGTGAAGTGGCTCCGGCCGGCCACCACGCTCCACCTGGAAGCCCACCTCATGATCGCCGCGCCCGACGACTTCCTCGAAGCCTTCGCCGAGGCCGGGGTCGACTCGCTGATCGTCCACGTCGAGGGGGCGCCCCACCTGAACCGGACGGTCCAGCGCATCAAGAGCCTGGGTCTTCGGGCGGGCGTCGCGATCAACCCCGCCACCCCGGCCGTGATGCTCGAAGAGATCCTCCCCGACCTGGACCTCGTGCTGGCGATGACCGTGAACCCCGGCTTCGGCGGCCAGTCGTTCCTGCCGGGGACGCTCAAGAAGATCCGCACGATCCGACGGATGATCGACGAGATCCGGCCCGGCTGCGAGCTGGAAGTCGACGGCGGCGTCGACGTCGAGACCGCGCCTCGCCTCGTCGAGGCCGGTGCCCGCGTCTTCGTCGCCGGCTCGTCCGTCTACGGCGCGGCCGACGGCCCCACGGCCGGCATGCGCCGGCTCGCGCAATCGCTCGGACTCTGATCCAACGATGTGAACACCCCTTCAAGACCGCCCCGATGATTGAGGACCGCCTCATGACCGACCCCGCCGAGCTGGCCGCCGAGATCGAGGAGCTGTGCGACCTGGGCGTGGACCTCGCCGACGCGGGGAACCTCGTCAAGGCGCTCGAAGCCTACGAGGCCGCCTGGGAACTCCTGGCCGATCCGGCCCACGAGCAAGAAGGCTCCGCCTGGATCCTGGGGAACATCGGCTACGCCAAGTTCCTCCAGGGCCATTACCTCGCCGGCCGCGACGACCTCGCCCGCGCCCTGACCCTCCCCGGCGGCGGCGGCAACGCCTTCCTCCACCTCCGCCTCGGCCAGTGCCACTTCGAGCTAGGCGACCTCGAACCCGCCGCCCAACACTTCCGCTTCGCCTTCGCCATCGAAGACGAGGCCGTCTTCGTCGACGAGGACCCGAAGTATCGGGCGCTGCTGGACGGATGACGAACCGAACACTCTTTCAATCAATCGACGCGAGGGAAACCGGGGAAGCTGAGGACCGACGGATATGACGAAGTCTTGGCGTTGGATCGCGGCGGGGCTGGCGGTCGCGGCGGTCGCGGCGGTGGACGCGCGGGCGCAATCGGCGCCGCATGCGAAGAAGGTCGGCGTGGAACTGGACGGGGTGGGCGACGGCGGTCGCGCGCGGCCGTTCGTGGACCTGGCCCGGACCCTCCGCGGATGGACGAAGATCCAGGGCGAAGGCCCCGCGCCGACCGACGCGAAAGGCTGGCCGACGACCGACGCGCGAACCGTCCTGTTCGACATCCGCCCGGTCTTCGCCTGGGCTCCGCCGATCGACGACCCCGAGGCCTACCAGCCCGACTGGAGCGGCCCCTATCCGTTCGCCTTCCACGGCCGCGCCGAAGTCGCCGTCGCCGAAGGCCCCGGCTGCCGCGTCGAAATGGTCAAGTATGACGAGCCGTCCAACACCACCACGGGTCGGATCGTCGTCCCCAGGGAGTGCGGCATCCTGGTCGTCTCCTTCACGAAGACCCGGCGCGACGCGGAGGCCCCGGAAGGCTCCGGGATCACGGCCCTCCGCATCATCCGGCCCGGCTACCCGGCCGATGCGAAGCAGGTCTTCACGAACGAGTTCCTCCGCAGCCTGCGGCCCTTCGCCGTGCTTCGCTACATGGACTGGCTGGAGACCAACCACAACCCCGGCTTCTACGGCGACGCCGGCCGCCACGCGCTCGAATGGGCCGACCGCCGCCCGGCCGACTACGCGACCCAGGCCGGCACGTCCGACGGCAAGTACGGCGTGGCCTGGGAGTACATCGCCGCCCTGGCGAACGAGACCGGCAAGGACCTCTGGATCAACGTCCCCGTCGCCGCGACCGACGGCTATGTCCGCGAGCTGGCGAAGTTCCTCAAGGCCGAATTGAAGCCGGGGCTGAAGCTCTACGTCGAGCACTCGAACGAGGTCTGGAATTTCGGCTTCCCGCAGTACATCTACAACAAGCTCGCGGCGATCGACGAGGTCGAGCGAGGAGGCTCGCCCCTGAACGCCGACGGCTCGAAGGACCAGGAGGCGTGGGCCCACCGGCGGCACGCCAAACGTCTCGTCGAGATCGGCCGGACCTTCCGCGAGACCTTCGGCGCGGACCAGGCCGACCGCATCCTCCCGGTCTACGCCTCGTGGGCGATCTCCCCGAAGGCCCACTACGCCGACGTCCTCGACTGGGTGAAGGCGACCTACGGCGAGCCCCGCGAGCACTTCCACGCCCTCGCCGACGCCTCTTACTACAACGTGGGCAAGGCCGCCAAGGACGCCAGCCCCGAGCAGCTCGTCGCGGCGATGCGCGCCAGCTCCGACGCCAACCTCGCCCATCGCATGAAGATCCGCGAGATCGCCGATCGCTACGGCGTGAAGCACTTCCAGTACGAGATCGGCCCCGACGTCGGCGGCGGCGACCCGACCAACGTCGGCAATCGGATCCTCGCCAACCGCCTCCCCGCCATGGAGTCGCTGCTGCTCCACGACGCCGTCGACAACTGGTTCGACCGCGGCGGCGATCTTTATATGTACTTCGCCCACATCAGCGCCGCCAGCCGCTACGGCTGCTGGGGACTGAGCGAGGACGTCGACCAGCTCGACACCCCCAAGTGGCGAGCCATCTACAAGCTGACGGGGACCGCGCCGCCGGATCGATGACCATCCACCCGAGCCGAGCCTCCGCCCCTGCCCTCGCCGAGCGGGGGGCCGGGGCGGGCCGGCTTCGCGAGGTCGTCAGTCGTCCTCGGCCTGGTCGACCTTCCACTCGTGGACGCCGGCGGCCCAGCCGTCCTGGAGCTTGACGACCATGCGAAGGGCGTCGGTGGAGACGGGGGCGAAGGCGACGGCGTTCCAGCCGTCCCTGGCGACGCCGTAGGGGGACTCGGCGGCGACGGGCTTCCAGGTCTCGCCGTCGCGATACTCGATCCGCCACGAGGCGGGGACGCGGCACTCGCCCCGGCCCTCGTCGTCGAACCAGTAAACCCGCACGCCCTGGATCGTCCGGGGGCCGGGCCAGTCGTACTGGACCCATTCCTCGGTCCCCTTGCGCGGCCACCAGTGGCAGTTGGCCTGGGGCTGCTCGCCGCTGCTTTTGGGCTCGATTCCGTCGCGGACGGCCTCGGGCTGGCAGTTGGAGCTGACGAACGACATCGACACCCGCGCCCCGCGTTCGCCGGGGCCGGCGATCGTCGGCCTGGGCTCGGTGGGGAGCCAGACCTTCATGGGGCCGGGCTTGCGGTTGTCCCAGGCGTAGTACGGGACGGCCCGGATCGGGACCGGCGCGGCGTCGGGGGCGGCCTGATAGAGCGTGCGATCCCAGTTCGTCTCGGGCACGCTCTTCGCGGTCCCCTTCAGGACGACCACGCCCCCCAGGAGGTCGGGGGCCTTTTCGGGCGCCAGCTCGGCGTCGCGCGGAAGATACAGCGTCGCCAGGTCGGCCTCGTGGTCGACCCCTTCCAGGCAGTAGACGACCGGCCCGCGCTGGATCGCCAGCAGGCCCTCGTCGTTCTTGACGTTCGGATTCGCGGCGACGCGGCGGACGGGCATGGGGAGGTCGAGCGTGACGACGTCGCCGTCCTTCCACGTCCGACTCACCACGAAGTAGCCGCGCTCGATCGGCGGCGACGAGACCGGCTCGCCGTTGACGGCCACCGCCGCCCCCCGACACCAGCCGGGGACGCGGAGCCGGAACGCGAAGGTCGTCGCCGCGTCGACCTGGGGCCGGATCGTGACCTTGCCGTCCCAGGGGTAGTCGGTCTCCACGTCCACCTTCACGTCATGGCCGTTGAACGCCGCCTTGACCGACCCCTGGATGTAGAGGTTGATCCAGAGGGCGTCGGCGTCGATCGCATAGGCGTACCCCCCCAGCGAGGCCAGCGTGCGAGTCACGTTCGGCGGGCAGCAGGCGCAGCCGAACCAGTCGGAACGGTGGTGGCCGCCGTCGCTCTCCAGCGGATTCACATAGAAGAATTTCTTGCCGTCGAGCGAGACGCCCGCCAGCACGCCGTTGTAGAGCGATCGCTCGTACACGTCCGCATACCGCGAGTCGCCGTAGAGGAGCCCGAGCCGATGCGCCCATTGCGCCAGCGCGATCGACGCGCAGGTCTCCTGATACGCGGTGCGATTGGGGAGGTCGTAGTTCTCCGTGAATCCCTCGTTGGCGGCGCTCGACCCGATGCCGCCGGTGACGTACATATTCTTCTCAGTGGTATTGCGCCAGACGTGGTCCAGCATCTTCAGCAGGGCGGCGTCTCCCGTGCGGGCGGCGACGTCGGTGGCGCCGCTCATCAGATAGCACGCGCGGACGGCGTGGCCCTTGATGTTCTTGTGGTCGCGGATCGGGACGTCGTCCTGGAAGTAGGCCCCGTCGTACTTCGCCGGGTCCTGGCCGTGCTCGACGGCGAAGAAGCGGCTGCCGCGATTCGCCACGAAGAAGCGGGCGAGGTCGTGATACCGCGCCTCGCCGGTGGCGTCGCCCAGCTTGATCAGGGCCAGCTCGATCTCGGGATGGCCGGGGTATCCCATCCGCTTGCCGGGGCCGAACGTGGCGTCGATGTGATCGGCCAGCTTGCGCGCGACGTCCAGGAACGTGGTCTTGCCGGTCGCGCGGTGATGGGCGACGGCCGCTTCGAACAAATGGCCCGCGCAATACAGCTCGTGATTATCGCGCAGGTTGGTCCAGCGGCGATCCAGGTCGTTGACGATGTACCAGGTGCTGAGATAGCCGTCCGGAAGCTGCGCCGCGGCGATCAGGGCGATCGCCTCGTCGAGCGCCTTGTCGAGCGCCGGGTCGGGGTGGGTCGCCAGCGAGTACGAGGCGGCTTCGAGGGCCTTGTAGAGGTCGGAATCGATGAAGATCGGCCCGCGATAGCCCTCCTTGGCGCGGTTCGCGGCCAGGACGAGGTCGTCGAAGTTGCCGTATTCCTTGAGCCGTGCGAGGCTCATCGGGACCGAGGCCGTCCGGTTCGTCTCGCGACGAGGGCCCCAGAAGCCGTCGCGGATCTCCACGTCGGTGAACGGGACCCCCTTCAGCTTGACAAGCGGCGGCTCCGCTCCCGGAGACGAGCCGGCCCCCAGGCCGATCAACGCGCAACCGATCAGGGCGCGCGGCCAGAATTTCGCCATGAGGATGTTCCTTGATCAGAATTCGTCGTCCGTGGGTCGCGTCGGTCGCGCGCACGAAAGGGTCCGCCCAGGCGCGATCAGCGCCCCGATGCGGTCCCCGACATCGACGATATCCTGAGGCCGTCCACGGCGACACCCCCGCCCCGTCCTCGGCCCCATCGATCGCCCGCCCCGTTCCTCGTCGGCCGGGGGACGGGCGTCGCGGCGTCGTCGGCTTACTTCGATTCGGAGAGGAACTCGGACAGCACGCGGCCGGTCGCGTCCTCCAGCGGGGCGCCCAGCAGGTGGGCGACGGTGGGGGCGACGTCGACGTTCTCGACGGTCGGCAGCTTCGCGCCGGGCTTGATCCCCGCGCCCGAGACGACGAACAGGGCGTTCATGTTGGGCTCGGTCGAGAGGTAGCCGTGGGTCCCCTTCTGGGAGTGCTCCTGGACGAACGCGTCGCCATTGACCGCGCCGCCGACTCCGTAGCCTTCCTTCGCGGCGATGATCACGTCGGCCATCCCCGAATGGTCTTCGGGCTTCGGCAGCCCGTAGCGGGGGAAGTCCTCGGGGTCGATCACGGCCGCGACGCCCTCGGCGCCTTCGAACAGCCGGCGGACGGTCTTGCGGTCCTCGTCCCTGGTGGCCGGGTCGGTCAGGTAGACCATGCCGATGCCCCCCTCGGGGACGACGAAGGCCCGAGCCGAGGCGACCTTGTCGCCGTCCATGGTCAGCAGCCCTTCCTTGCGGAGGATGGCGTTGGGGCGGAGGGTCTTCGAGTTGGCGATGAAGCCGTGGTCGGCGAGGACGAACACCGTGGTCTTGTCGCGGAGCCCGGCGTCGTCGATCGCCTGCACGACCTTGCCGACCAGGGCGTCGAGCTTGCCTGCCACGGCGCGGCCCTGGGGCGTGTTCGGCCCGTGCTGGTGGTGGGTCGAATCGAGTTCGAGGAGGTGCAAGGCCAGGAGGTTGGGCTTGCGCTCGCGGATCAGCATGGCGGCGGCTTCGGTCCAGGCTTCATCGCGGCCCCCGCCGCCGCCGCGCTCGAACTTCTCGGTCAGGCCGGCCTTCACCAGTTCATCCTTGAGCCGGGGCGTGGTGTGCTCAAGGGCGTTGGGCACGTCCGGCCAGTTGGAGTCGAGGCTCTCCGAACCCGCGGTGCACGGCCAGTTGACGGCGGCCGAGGTCAACCCGTTGGGCTTGATGATGTCGAACAGCAGGGGGACGCGGACCAGTTCCTGCTGCGTCTTCCGGGGATCGACGACTGTGGGGGCGCCCGCCGTCCGCTTGGGGACGCCGTTGTAGAGGACCCCGTGCTTCTCAGGCCGGACGCCCGTCATCAGGGTCGTGTGGTTGGGCCAGGTCACCGACGGATTGGAGACGTGCATCCCCTCGGCCGTCGAGGCTCCGGCGTCGCGGAGACCGCGGATCACCGGCAGCGAGACCTCGGGGTCGTCCAGGTACCACGCCGGGAAGCCGTCCAGCGAGATGACCACGACGTGGCGGTCGGAATCGGCCGAAGCCCGGCCGACCGTCGCCAGCGCCAAGGCCGCGAGGCCCAAGAATCGCAACATGGAAACACGTTCTCCTTTTCAAGCTTTGCAGCGTCGATCCGATTCGGCGGCGGCGAGACGCCCGCCCTCTCGCAAGGGTACAGCCCCCGCGACCCCCGATAAACCCCTCGGGCCCCCACACGGGGGGGGTCTCTCGAAAACTTCATACGTCTCGACGAGCTTTCCGCGCCCGACGGCCCCCCGCGACGGCGGGGCTGGCGTGTTGACAGGCGGGCTCGCGCGGCGTCTCATCGGGGGCGGCCGCGGCCCGTCGAGGGGTCGCGGGGCGGATCACCGACTTTTCATCCTGGCGGGACCATGAAAACACATCGGCTTATTCGGATCTTTGCGGCGATCGCGGCGCTCGCCCCGGCGGCTTCCGGCGGTGAGGCCCAGGCCGCGGAACGGAGCTTCCGCGCCGGAGCGGCGATCATCGATGTGACGCCGTTCCTGGACGAACCCATCGTCGGCAACTTCGGCACGCCCCCGGCCGCCTACGTCCACGACCCGCTCCATGCCAGGGCCCTGGTGCTCGACGACGGCGCGACCCGCCTGGCCTTCGTGGTCGTCGACAGCGTCGGCGTCTCGCGCGAGGTCTTCGACGCGGCCCGCAAGCTCGCCTCGGAGAAGACGGGCATCCCGGAGGCGAACATCCTGGGGTCCGCGACGCACACGCACTCGGGCACCAGCGGCCGGTCGGACCACTTCCTCAAGCCCGACCTCGAGCTTTCCGAGTACCAGAAGTTCCTGAGCCGTCGCATGGCCGACGCGATCCGGCTGGCCGCCGGCAACCTCGCCCCGGCGAAGATCGGCTGGGGGTCCGTCGACGCGCCCGAGCACCTGTTCAACCGTCGCTGGCTCCTGAAGCCGGGCGAGACCGTGAACGACCCGTTCGGCGGCGTGGAGCTCGCCCTGATGAACCCGGGGGGCAATCCCAAGATCCTCGAACCGGCCGGGCCGACCGACCCGCAGGTCGCGTTCTTCGCCGTGCGGGCCCCCGACGGCCGGCCGATCGCGCTGCTGGCCAATTACTCGCTGCACTACGTCGGCGGCGTGCCGTCCGGGCACATCTCGGCCGACTACTTCGCGGTCTTCGCGCGGAAGCTCGGCGAGCGGCTCGGCGCCGACCCGCTCCACGACCCGCCGTTCGTGGGCGTGCTCTCCAACGGCACCAGCGGCGACGTCAACAACATCGACGTGCAGGGCCCCCCGCCCGCCACGCCCCCCGCCGCTTATGAGAAGTTGACCGCCGTCGCCGACGACCTGGCCGGGCGGGTCGCCGAGGCTTACCAGGGCGTCGAGTTCCGCGATTGGGCCCTTCTGGCCGCCGCCGCCCGCGAACTTCCCCTCAAGACGCGCAGGCCGACCCCCGAGCAGATCGACTACGCCCGCAAGGTCCTGGCGAAGCCCGAAGACGCCCCCAAGCACCACGGGCTGGAGCGCTTCTTCGCCCAGCGCACGCTCGACCTGGTCGACGCCCCCGACGAGGTCTCGGCGCGGCTCCAGGCCTTCCGCATCGGCGACCTCGGGATCGCCGCGATTCCCTTCGAGGTCTTCACCGAGACCGGCCTGGAGATCAAGGCCAGGAGCCCGTTCAAGGCGACGTTCACGATCGAGCTGGCCAACGGCTGCTACGGCTATCTCCCCACGCCCCGACACTTCCCGCTGGGCGGCTACGAGACCTGGATGGGGGTGAATTACGTCGAGCCCGAGGCCGCCCCCAAGATCGTCGCCACGCTCCTCGACCTGTTCGCCGGCCTGGAAACCACGCCCACCCCTTGACGACGACCCCCCGCACCCTGGATTCGGCGGCGGCGGTCGATTTTCCGCCGCGAACGGATGATTTTCCGCCGCCGCCGCCTCGATCCGCCTTGTCGGCCCCAGACGCAACCTTCGACCTGAAAAGGTTTTGGGGTATCTCGCAGCCTCGGCGCGGTGATTGCGTTGGCGATCCCAAGGTTCGCCGCACGCCATCCCTTCCCGAGGTCCGTCCATGAAGCGTCGCCGAGGTTTCACGCTGATCGAATTGCTGGTCGTGATCGCGATCATCGCCGTGCTGATCGCCTTGCTGCTGCCGGCCGTGCAGGCGGCGCGCGAGGCCGCGAGGCGGATCCAGTGCACGAACAATCTCAAGCAGATGGGCCTGGCGCTGCAGAATTACATCAGCGCCCTGGGGGCCTTGCCGATGACCCTGGCGATCTCCGGGAAGGGGACGACCGTGACCTGGACGAACTCGTGGGGCGCCCACTCGCGGGTCCTGGCGTTCTCGGAGCAGGGCAACCTGTACGCCAACTGCAACTTCGCGGTCGACATGCAGACGCCGATGAACACCACGGCGACGGCCGTCGTGATCCCGTTCTTGATCTGCCCGAGCGAGAACAAGCCGACCGTCCGCCCGACGTCGGGCGGGGCCTACGGGGTCGCCAACTACGCGTACTGCGGCGGCGACTGGTTCGTCTGGGGAGGGATCGCCAGCCCGATGAGGAACCGGACCGCCTTCGGCGTCAACCAGAGCCGGAGCCTCGCGGAGTTCGCCGACGGCACCAGCAACACGCTCCTGATGTCCGAGGGGAAAGCCTACCTGACGTACTATCGCGACTGCCCGACGTTCAGCCTCGTCAACGACCCGAACAACGTCCCCGCGCCCGACGCCGACCCCTACGCCGTCCTGCCGGAATACCTCGGCGGCTGCACCGTCCGGGTTGACGAGGGCCGCACGCAGTGGTTCGAGTCGGGCGTCCACCACAACGGCTTCACCACCGCCTGGCCCCCCAACAAGAAGATCCCCGGCGGCCCGAACAAGATTTACGCCGACCTCGACATCAATTGCAGCCGCGAGAAGCTCGGGCGGCCCTCGTTCGCCGCCGTCACCGCCCGGAGCTACCACCCCGGGGGCGTCAACGCCCTCCTGGCCGACGGCTCCGTCCGGTTCGTCAAGGACTCGATCAACGGCTGGACCTGGCGCGCGCTGGGGAGCGTCGCCGGCGGCGAGGTGGTCTCGGCGGACTCGTACTGACGCGGCCCCGCGGGGAGGGGCGGTCGAGGACGCTCCCCGACTCGGCCGTTCCCGCGGGACGCGGCGAACCGTCAGTGCAGGAGCTGATAGTAGCGGCCCAGCCCCGGCGAGGCGTTCGACATGGCCGACCAGGTCCAGCGGTCGTAGGCGTGACCGTACGCCCGGCCCTGGTAGGTGAAGGTGTCGTTCGGGCCGTACGGGACGTAGGTCCGCGCCGGGTTGGGGAAGTCGATGTAGTAGCTGTAAGGATGGATCGGGCCCGACTGCGCGTTCGTCGGCGCGCCCGGGACGACGGGGCTCGCCAACCCGTCGAGCGTCCCCTGGAATGGGGCCGCGACGGGCGAGCCGACGCCGACGCCGCCGACGGCCGTCGCGCCGCAGGGGCAGGGAGTCGACGCCGCGACCGGCTCTTGCGCCGAGACTCGCGCCGACGCCGCCGCGAGGCCCGCCAGCATCCCCAGCGCGAACAGCGATGACTTCAACATAGGTGCTTCCTCTCCAGGTGCTCGAATCAAGAAAACCGACAGCTCACCTTGCCCATGTAGTATAGGCTTCGCATTTTCCCAGATGCACCGGGCGTCCGGCTTTTATGAGCCGAGTCGAGCGTCGCGAGTCTCGCCGCGCATCAAAAACGGCGGACCTCCCCGAGAGGAGGGCCGCCGCGGGTGAGAGGGGCCGGGTTCGGGCGGCGGGCTCAGGGGGTGGCCCCGGCTTCCGGCTTCGGGGTGGCCTGGGGGGGCATCTTCCCCTGTTTCTTGGTCTTGGCGAATTCGCGGTACGCCTGGCCCTGGCTGGCGGCCTCTTCCTGCTTGATGGGGGCGCCCTGCTCCCCGTCGGCGCCGTCGCAGCCGGGGAGCACGGCCAGGACGCCGGAAAGCGCGACGATGAGGGCGGAGGCCGGGACGATTCGGAAAGCTCGCATGCACAACCTCGATTCGGGTGGTGCGACGGCCCGCGCCGAGGGTCGGTTCGGGAGCGGCCGGGCCGTCGCGGGGTGATGGCGCGTGGTGGCGCGACGACGGCTCAGTAGGCGTCGGAACCGACGGTCTCGCCGCCGTCGCGACTCCCCAGGGCGTACCAGGTCGGCCGGGAGACGGAGTCCTTGACGAACTTCACCGAGCCGTCGGCGAAGAGGACGTTGACGCCTCCCGAGTGGTTGCTCTGGGCGCCGACGGTCCAGGACTGGTCGAGCCCGCAGCCTTCGCAGCCGAACTGGCAGGAGCCGAACCGGTACTGGCCGTCGTTCGGCGTCTGGATCGTCTGGAAGAGCGAGTACGCCCGGGCGCCGAAGCCCCAGAGTTGGCCCTTGTTGCTGGCGATGTTCAGGCTGTTCTTGAAGGCGTCGGCGCAATTCTGCAAGCCCCTGGCGATCAGGTCGGGGCGGGTCGCGGCGTTATACATGACGATGCCGGGATCGGAGACGCCTCGCGTGCTGTTGCCGCGATGACCATTGCCGACGTTGTCCTTGCCGGTCAGCGACTCGGAATAGGCGATGGTGTTGGACGTGCCGTCGGGGATGTCGGCCATCCCATAGGTCATGAAGTAGGTGAAGACGCCCGTGCTGCCGGTCGGCTTGCAGTTGGGATTGATGCCTCCCCAGCAGTCGTTGGTCATGAAGTCGGTCGTCGTCCCCACCGAGGCGTAATAGTTGTTGAGGTTCGGTCGCCCGGCGTTGCCGTCCGAGGGGCACATGAACGCGCTCAGGCGCGTATTGGCCACCGTACTGTTGACCTGGTAGCACGGGTCGCCGTAGGGGTTGATGCCCCACGAGAAATTGGCCGCCGAGTAGAGCGCCGTCTGCTCCAGGTAGGGGAGCAAGAGCGCGTTGGCGCCCCACGACGCCCAGATCAGGTCGCTGTCCCCCGGCCAGTCCTTGGCGTTCTTCGACGCCCCCTGGGGGAAGGTGTTGGTGGTGCTGTGGTAGTTGTGCATCCCCAGCCCGATCTGCTTCAGGTTGTTGATGCACTGGGAACGACGGGCGGCCTCGCGCGCCGCCTGCACGGCCGGCAGCAGCAAGGCGATCAACACGGCGATGATGGCGATGACCACGAGGAGTTCGATCAGCGTGAAGCCGCGCGCGCCACGAGTAGACATGAAGGAACCTCCGCTGCGAAGACGCAGGCTCGCAATGCGAGTCGGGGAGAAGTGACCGACCGGACGAGATGGGACGTCATGCGATGTGGTGCGATTCGCAAGCCGACGTCCCGATCGGGATCGTCCGCATCGACTCGCTTCAATCGTCATATCCGAAGCTCTAGATTCGGAATGAATGAGGATGAGCCATGGGCACGCCGAGAGTCAAGACCCCACACGCCCGAGTTCATTAGGACGTCCCGGTCGGCGCGCGTGCGGCCTGGCGAGCAGGCCGTGTCCGACGGGTTCCCCGCGGGCCTCGCAGGCCTTAGAATCGCGGGACCCGCGAGCCCGCGACCGCCTCGGGGAGACGACCGCAACGACAGCGAGGTTGGCATGAATCCGATCCGACGGCGACCCCATCCGTCCACCTTGTTCCTCTGGTGCCTCATGACGACGCTCCCCGCCGCGGCCTCGGACGCGCCCGCCCCCGCCCCCGCGTCCGCCACCGAGCCGATCCGTTATTCCGTGCGGTTCCCCGCCCCCCAGACCCATTACGTCGAGGTCGAGGCCCGCATCCCCGCCGCCGGCAAGGCCGACGTCGAGCTGATGATGCCGGTCTGGACCCCGGGTTCGTACCTGGTCCGGGAATACGCCCGGGGGATCGAGGGCTTCGCCGCCCGCAAGCCCGACGGCTCGGCCCTGGAGGCCGTCAAGAGCCGGAAGAACCGCTGGAAGATCACGACCGGCGGGGCCGACGAGGTCGTGGTGGCGTATCGGGTCTACGGCCGGACGATGGCCGTGCAGGCGAACTGGATCGACTCCGCCTTCGCCATGCTCCAGGGCGCGGCGACGTTCGTCACCCTCGCCGACGGCGTCGCCCGGCCCCACGAGGTCGTCGTCGATCCGGCGCCGGGCTGGAAGCAGAGCGTGACGGCCCTCCCCGCCGCGCCGGGGGGCAAGCCCCACCACTACGTCGCCGCCGACTTCGACGCGCTGGTCGACAGCCCGATCTACGCGGGCAATCCGGCGCTCTACGAATTCACCGTCGACGGCGTCCCCCACGTCCTCCTGAACGAGGGCGAGGGGGGCCTGTGGGACGGCCCGCGATCGGCCCGCGACGTCGAGGCGATCGTCCGCGCCGAGAAGGCGTTCTGGGGCTCGCTCCCCTACGACCGCTACGTCTTCTTCAACATCCTGGGCGAGTCCGGCGGCGGCCTGGAGCACAAGAACTCGACCGTCCTGATGGCCAGCCGATGGGCCACCCGGACCCGTTCCGCCTACCTCGCCTGGCTGAACCTCGTGGCCCACGAGTTCTTCCACACCTGGAACGTCAAGCGGATGCGGCCGGTGGAACTGGGCCCGTTCGACTACGAGAACGAGGTCCACACGCCGAGCCTCTGGGTCGCCGAGGGGACCACCAGCTATTACGACCGCCTGATGGTCCGCCGGGCCGGGCTCTGCAGCCTCGCCGAATACCTGGCGGGCGACCCCCCCTCGGCCGGGGAAGACCGGACGATCAACGACGTCGAACGGCTCCAGACCACGCCCGGACGCCTCGTGCAGTCGCTGGAGGAGTCGTCCTACGACACCTGGATCAAGTTCTACCGCCGCGACGAGAACACCCCCAACACCCAGGTCAGCTACTACGTGAAAGGCGCCGTCGTCGCCTTCCTGCTCGACGCCGAGATCCGCCGCGCCACCAACGACGCCAAGAGCCTCGACGACGCGATGCGGCTGGCCTACTCGCGGTACTCCGGCGACAAGGGCTTCACCTCCGAGGAGTTCCAGAAGACGGCCGCCGAGGTCGCCGGGACCGACCTGTCCGAGTTCTTCCATCGCGCCCTGCGGACCACCGACGAACTCGACTACGCCCGGGCCTGCGACTGGTTCGGCCTCCGCTTCGCCAAGGACAGGCCCGAGAAGAAATCCGACGCCGACAAGGAGAACGAGAAAGACAAGGACAAGCCCGCCAAGGCCTGGCTGGGCCTGACCACCAAGACCGAGGACGGCCGCCTGATCGTCGCCCACGTCCGCCGCGAGACCCCCGGCTTCGACGCCGGCTTCAACGTCGGCGACGAGATCCTCGGCGTCGGCGACGACCGCATCCCCCCCTCGCAATGGTCCAAGCGGCTCGAAGCCTTCCGGCCCGGCGACAAGCTCTCCATCCTCATCGCCCGCCGCGACCGCTTCCAGCGCCTCGACGTCGTCCTCGGCCAGGAGCCCCCCCGCGTCTGGACGATGGAACTGATCCCCGACCCGACCGACGCCCAGAAAGCCCACCGCAAAACCTGGCTCGGCGAGTAACCCCAGCCCCCTCCGGTCGAAGCAGCCGGCCGAAGGCCGGATGAGGGGGACCATCATCAGAGTCGCAAGAGCCGCCGCCGGGGCCTAGAATGGTGGCGGCCCGGGACCTTGGGTCCGTCGCGCGAGACGGCGGGGTCGGGGCGGCTTTTGCGGCGGCGATGATGGCCTCGTCCAACCTCCAGATCCTTCGATGTCCTCCCGACGACCGGGCCGAGGCGCTCGACGTGTTGTATCAGGGCCTGGAAGGCTGGGCCCGCTCCGCGCTGGTCGCGCAGGCGATGGAGGACGGGCTGGCGGGGCGCGTCGACCTGTCGGGGCTCTGGATCGCGAGGCGGGGGGGCTGGACCGGGTCGGGCCGGATCGTCGGCGTGCTGCTGTCGCAGACGCTGCCGGGGCGAGCGGCGGCGGTCTGGGCGCCCCGGATCGCGACGGCCTGGGGGCGGGCCGAGATAGCCGCCGAACTCGTCCGGGGGGCGCTCGACGGCCTTCGGGAGTCGGGCGTGGCCGTCGCGCAGGCGGTCCTCGACGGGTCGGGCGACTCGAAGGGTGGGCGCGACCTGGCCCGGGGGGGGATGCCCCGGATCACCGACCTCGTCTATCTGCGACGTGACGCGGCGACCCCCGCGCCGGTCGCGCTTCGGCCTTCGCCCGAACTGGAATGGCGGGGGCTGGACGACGTGGGCGAGGCCGCGTTCCTGGACGCGCTGGCGGCCACCTACGCCGGCAGCCTGGACATGCCCGAGCTGGAGGGCGCGCGGCCGATGGAGGACGTGGTGGCGGGGCATCGCGGGGCGGAAGGCTTCGATCCCACGCGCTGGCGGCTGGGCCGCGACGCCGACGACCCCGAAGCCCGCGCCGTGGTTTTGCTGGCCGACGCGCCCGACCGGGACGCGTGGGAGGTCGTCTATCTCGGCCTGACGCCCCGGGCGCGGGGGCGAGGCTTCGGCGTGCAGGCCGTGACGCACGCGCTGGCGCTGGCCCGGCCGCACGCCTTGGCGGTCGAGCTGGCGGTCGACGTGCGGAACCACCCCGCGGCCCGGCTCTATCGCGAGACCGGCTTCGTCCCGTTCGACCGGCGGGCGGTGCACCTCGCGGTCCTGTCGAGGGTCAACGGCGGCCCAGCGGCTCGCCTTCCTTGAGGTAGAGGACCACCTCGGCGATCCTTGCGGCGTGGTCGGCGATCCGCTCCAGATTGCGGGCGGTGCTGACGAACCGGAGCCAGGCGTCGACCCGCCCCGGGTCGTCGACGATGTCGCGCTTCAGGCCGGCGACCACCTTGCGATAGACCCGGTCGACGGCGTAATCGGCGTGGATGACCTCGCGGGCGAGGTTGACGTCGGCGCGGGTCAGCGCGTCGAGGCCGCGGCGGACCTGATCCAGGGCGGCCGTCGCGAGGTTCTCCAGGGGCTGGGGGATCGGGAACGCGCGGGGGTCGTCGGCGAGCTTGCCCACCCGCTTGGCGATGTGCCGGGCCAGGTCGCCCAGACGTTCGAGGTCGCCGTTGATCCTGAGCACGGCGGCCACCCGCCGAAGGTCGGAGGCCACGGGCTGGTGCAAGGCCAGGACGCGCACGCACTCGCGCTCCAGCGTCACCTCCCACTGCTCGACGTCGGGCTTGCGCAGGCGGATCTCTTCCGCCAGGGCGACCTCGCCGTCGCAGAGCGCCTGGATGCTCCGCTCCAGGTCTTCCTCGACGATCGCCGCCAGGCGGAGCACGTCGGCCCAGAGCGTCTCCAGGTCGCGCAGGAAGTGCCGCCCGACCGAGGTCCTCGGCTCGTCCCAGGATGTCGGAGACGGCGAAACGGCCGTCTTCGGATTCTCTCGCATCGCCCTCGCCCTCGCCGAAACCGCTCGCCCGACTCGACCCCCGATTGAAGGTTACGGGATCACCGCCGTGGGAACAACCGTCGATCTGAAACCTGAATCAAGAATTCACATTTGAGATCGGGGGCCACGGAACCGGGGGCGGCTGGGGGATCGGGGAGGGGGCTCCTTCGCGTCGATTCCCTCTCGGCGGAGCGGGACGGCCGGTGGCGTTCGGTCTCGTTTCGCGCTTCGAAACGGGAAGGGCCCCGGGGCTCGTCGAGCGCCCGGGGCCCTGGTTCGATGCGGTTCGATCCGTCGGCTCAGTACTTCATGCCCTTGAGCGCCGGGCCGGTGCCGTGGAGGGGGAGATAGTACATGTCGGTCGGGATCTTGTCGCCGGGACGCCAGTAGCCGAGGTCGTACTGGGCCTCCCACGGGGGATCCATGACCACGGCGTAGGGCAAGGTGAGGATCTGGAAGGCGAACTGGCCGATCGAGGCGAACGGCTGGGCGATCTGGTTCCGCTGGGTGCTCTGCTTGTGGTTGTCGACCGGGTAGGAGAGGAACCGGCCCATGGGCCCGATGTAGTTCTCGACGCTATGGCCGTAGCGTTCCAGCATGGGGTCCTGGAAGTAGAGCGGCAGGTGGCAGGTCGCGGCGGCGGCCCAGTACTTGCGCTGGGGGCTCCAGGCCCGGGCGCCGAGCGGGACCCAATCCTCGGGGACGGGCACCGCGCCGATGGGCCGGGCCTCGGCCGGGCTGGGGGCGCGGCTGATGTCGATCTGGGTCTGGGCCCGGTTGTCCGAATAGGTCCCGGCCGGTGCGTCGGGCTCGGTCGTGATCGTGGGGTCCGTCGCCATCGGCTCCTGCACGGCGCGGCGGGCGTCCCGACCGCGAGCCTCTTCCTCCTGCCTCCTGGCGAGTTCCTCGACCCGCTGTTCCAGGTCGGGCGTGAGGATCGACGCGGGCGCCCCCCGACTGGGGACGAAGCCCGAGCCGGACGGCGCGGTCGGGGCCGGCGTGAACTCGGGCGCCATCACGGGAGCGGGCGCGGGTTCCGGCGCCGGAGCCGGCGTGGGCGACAGCGGTTCCGAGTCCTCGGACGGCAGGGTCGGCAGGCTTTCGGCCGCTTCGGGCAGGCTATCCTGGATTTCGGCTTCCGCTTCGACCGGGGCCGAGGCCGGGGCCGGGGCGGTTTCGGCCAGAGGAGCGGGTTCGGGCGCGGCGACCGGCGCGGGTTCGGTCATGGCTTCGGGGACGGCCCGGCCGACGGCCTGGTCTTCCTCCGGGAGCAGCGGCAGGTCGTCGTCGGCCTGGACGTCGGCCGGCTCATCGTCGGCCTGGGCGTCGGCCGACGTCGCCGCCGGCGTCGCGGTCGCGGTCGGGGATTCGACCATCTCGCCGAGGTCGGCCGGGAGGGCGGGGAGGTCCAGGGCCGGGTCGTCGAGCTGCATCGGCGCGACCTGGGACGGCGCGGCGTCCAGGCTGGGCGCGAGCGGCTCTTCCGCGACGGGGGCGGGGGCCGGGGCCGCGGCCTCGGCGTCGGGCTCGGCGAAGACCGTGGTTCCGCTTCGGGGCGCCGGGGCGACCGGGACGGCCACGGCGGCGGGCTCGGGCTCCTGGGGCGCCAGATCGTCGGGGTGTTCCAGCTCGATCGGCGCCGGGGCCGGGGCCGGTGCCGGTGCCGGTGCCGGTGCCGGGGCGGCGGCCCTGGGGCTGGCGGACCGGGTGACGGCCGGGTCGAGGGCCGAAGGGGCGTCGAGGGTCGGGAACGGCGCGGTCAGGTCGGCCTGGGCCTCCTCGGCGGCGTTGCGTTCCTCGGGCGCGGCGACCGGAGCGGGCGCGGCGGCGAGGGCCGGGGCCGGGGCTTGCGTGGCGGCGGGCTCGATCCGGGTGACGGGGGGCGCCGTCGGCATGGCGTCCAGGCTGGGCGGCTCGTCGACCGTCGCCGTCGCCGGTGCGGGGGCCGATCGGAGGGCCGAGGGGCCTTCGGGGATCTCGGGGAGCGACGCGGGGGCCGAGGCGACTCGCGACGGGGCCCGTCCGGCCGGGGAGGGCGCGGGGGCCTCGGCGCCGGCGAGCTGGATCGGCTCGGCGCGGTCGTCTCCCTCGCGGGAGGCGGCGGGGCGGGCCTTGGTCCGCGAGTCGGCGACGGCCGGCTCGGCGGCGGCGGCCGGGGCGAAGCCTCCGGAGCGGAGCGAGCGACGGCTCAGGGCGTAGGGCCGCTCCGAGCCGATGGCCTCGCGGGTGCCGCGCTGGGCGCGGTCCAGGGCCTGCTTGAGCTTGGTCCGCTCGGGCTCGTTCAGCTCGGCCTGGCGCTTCTCCGCCTCGCGGAGATACTTCAGCGCCCGTTCGAACTCCTGGTACTCGATGTAGTCCAGGCCGTTGCGGAGGAGGTGTCGGGCGCCCCGCGCGGCGGCCATGCCGAAGCCGGCGTCGGAGTCCCCGGCCGTGCCGGAGCCCGGGCCGGGCGCGTTCCCCGTCGGCGGCAGGGACTGCTGGGCCGAGACCGTCGTGGCCGAGAGGACGGCCCCGAGGATCGTCGTGGTCAATGCCGAGGTAGTGCGACGCAAGCCACGCCTCCTTGCTTTCCTGGAACGCGCGACGCCTCCGGACGGAGGATCTCCCCCCCGCCCCCGACGCGCCGGCTCGTCAACGGACCCGGCGACGACGACGCGAGGATCGCGCCAATCTGGGCCGGGTCGGAAACCGTCGATGCTGCTTCCCACGATTCCGTTCGCGGGGCTCCCGCCCGCTCCCGATCCCGATCGGGAGGCCGGGGGGACTTCCTCGACTTCGACTACGACTTCTGAGACCGAGACCACGATGGGTCGTGAGACTTCAAACGGACGCGGATCGCGTCCGGCTTCCCGAGGTTCGGGTCGGCTTTCCCTGGGAGGCGCCGGCCCGTCCTCGGGTTTTGGATTCAGACCGAGGGCCGGCCCCCTTCGGATTCGCCGGTGTAGGTCGAATAATTGGGGGCTTCCTGGGTGATGGCGATGTCGTGGGGGTGGCCTTCCTGGACCGAGGCCGCGGTCACCTGGATGAATCGGCTGCGGGTCCGCAGGTCGTCGATCGTCCGGGTCCCGCAGTATCCCATCCCGGCCCGCAGGCCCCCCACCAGCTGGAACACGTATTCGGCGAGGGGGCCCTTGTAGGGGACCCGCCCCTCGACGCCCTCGGGGACGAGCTTCTGGGACGCGGTGCCCTTGCCGTCGACCGGCCAGGCGGCCTCCTGGCGATAGCGCTCATGCGAGCCCTTGGCCATGGCGCCCAGCGAGCCCATGCCGCGATAGGCCTTGAAGCTCCGACCCCGGTAGATGATCATCTCGCCCGGGCTCTCGGCCAGGCCGGCGAACAGGCCGCCGATCATGACGCAATGGGCGCCGGCCGCGATCGCCTTGGTGATGTCTCCCGAGTAGCGGATCCCGCCGTCGGCGATGACCGGCGTCCCGCTGCCGATGGCCTTGGCCGCCGCGGCGATCGCCGTCATCTGGGGGACTCCCACCCCGGAGACCACCCGCGTGGTGCAGATCGAGCCCGGCCCGATCCCCACCTTCACCGCGTCGGCCCCGGCGTCGGCCAGGGCCTTGGCACCCTCGGCGGTGGCGACGTTCCCGGCCACGACCTGGATCTCGAACTCGCGCTTGATCCTCCGCACGGTCTCGACCACGTTCTTGCTGTGCCCGTGGGCCGAGTCCACCGTCAAAACGTCGACGTCCGCCTCCAGGAGCGAGGCGATCCGCTCATAGTCGTGGACCCCGACCGCCGCCCCGACCCGCAGCCGCCCGCGAGAATCCTTGCAGGCGTTGGGATACCGGTGCAACTTGTCGATGTCCTTGATCGTGATGAGGCCCTTCAGTCGATAGTCATCGTCAACCAGCAGAAGTTTCTCGACCTTATTCTTCATCAAAATCCGGTCGGCTTCTTCCAGGCTGGTGTCGGCCGGGGCCGTGACCAGGTTCTCCCGCGTCATGACCTCCTCGATCCGGAGCTCGCTCGACTCCAGGAATCGCAGGTCGCGGCGGGTGAGGATCCCCTTGAGCCGGCCGCCGACGGTGATCGGCACGCCCGAGATGTTGTGCCCGCTCATGATCTGGCGGGCCTCCCCCACCGTGGCGTCGGGCGGCAGCGTGATCGGGTCGACGATGATCCCGTTCTCGGACCGCTTCACCTTGTCGACCTCGCGGGTCTGCTCCTCGATCGACATGTTCTTGTGGATGACCCCCAGGCCCCCCTCCTGGGCCAGCGCGATCGCCAGCTCGGCCTCGGTCACCGTGTCCATCGGGGACGACAGGATCGGGATGTTCAGCGCGATCGAGGAGGTCAACTGGGTCCGGACTTCGACCTCGCGAGGGAGGTGATCGGAGTATCCCGGTTCGAGCAAAACGTCGTCGAAGGTGATGCCTTGATAGGCGATGCGGTCGTGCATCGGGAAAAGCTCCGGCTTCAAGCCCGACCCGCAGGCCGAACGGCGCCACACGATGTGGCGCGATCTTCAACGATCGACGATTTCAAGACGGACAAGACGTGATTTCTGGTCGGGCCCGGGGTCGTCGATCGAGGTCGGGGGATCTGGTGCCTTTCCTTCGACATTAAACCCGCAGCCGTCGGAATCGACAAGACCAACCGCCTCGACGACCGCCGCTCTCGGTCGCGGGACGCCCGAAATCGCGCCCGTTCGTTCCCAATCCCGGCGGGGCCGGGGCCGATTTTGGTTTTTGTGCTCCGGCCTCCGCTGTACTACGCTCTGAGGGAGAGTCGCGTTGATCGAGGTCGAATCGGGAGCCGTCGCATGAATCGTCGAACAGGGATCATGGTGGGGCTGGCGCTGGCGTCGCTCGCGGCCGGGGGACCGGCCGAGGCGCAGATGATGTATCCCGGCGGATACGGCGGCTACGGCATGAGCGCCTGGGGGGCGGACCCCGGCGCGGGCTTCATGGCGGGCCTGGGGGCCTATTCGCGCGGCCGGGGCGTGTACGCGGTCGAGAAGGCCCAGGCCGACGCCCTCAACCTCCAGACCATGATCAAGTGGAACCAGGCCCTCCGGGTGCGGCAGGCCCAGCTCCGCGCGGACAAGGCGAAGGCCGACGCTCGGCGCGACGCCGAACGCCAGGAGCGAGTGGACGTGGGCGAGGAGCGCGACGGCACCACGCTCAACACGCTGCTGCTGGCGATCCTCGACTCCGACCCCGGCGCGGCCCACGCCGGCCGCACGGCCACCCCCCTGAGCGCCGCGGCGATCCGCGAGATCCCGTTCGAATGGGACAGCGAGGCCGTCACCCTCTGCCTGGACCAGATGACCGGCGAGGGCTCGCTCCCCGGCCTGCTGGCGGGCTCCGAGTACCAGGCCGATCGCGACGCCCTGCGCAAGGCGGTGACGGCGGCCCTGGCGGAAGACGTGAAGGGCCCGGTCTCGGCGGAGACGCTCCAGCGGGTGCGCGACGCCGTGGCCGGCTTCCGCGCGAGCTTCCAGAAGCACGCGGCCGACTTCGAGCCGGGCTACCTCGACGCGAAGAACTTCCTCACCACCCTCGACGGCCTCTCCCGGCTGCTGGACGACCCCAGCATGAAGGCCCTGCTCAAGGAACTCGACGCCGGCGGGGAGCGGACCGTGGGCGACCTGATCGCCTTCATGAACGCCTTCAACCTGCGGTTCGGCCCGGCGACCACGGAACGCCAGGCGGAGATCTACTCGCGGCTGATCCCGGCCCTCGCCGCCGTCCGCGACGCGGCCGTCGCCGCTCGCACCGTCGCCCCGGCCCCCGCCGACCCCAGCGGCGCGGCCCTCCGCGCGGCGGCCACCGACGCCTTTAAGGGGATGAGCTGGAAGGAGCTCGACGCCCACGCCCAAAGCCGCTGACGGTCGCGGCCGTCGCGGGCTGGAGCGGCTCGGCGCCGGGGCCACGCTCGGAAGTTCGGGCGCCTCACGGGATCGCGGCCCAGAAGAAGCAGAAGACCGCCGCGATCCCGATCAGCCACGCCAGGCCGCGGACGTTCGTCAGGTTGGACCGGCCCCCGGTCGCCGCGGCGACGGCCCCGCTCATGCCGAGGAAGGACCCCAGCAGGCCCCCCTTCACGACGATCCAGACCGCGTCGAGGTCGGTCGCGCCGCGAAGGGCCGCCCAGGCTGCGCCGAGGGCCACTCCGACGAGCAATCCGGCGATGGGGATGAATGCGGCCCGCGCCGCCCCCGCGTTGAGCCACCGTGCGAGCTGTTCCATGTCGGGCTCCTCGCGTCCGTCCGGTCAGGGCGATCCGTCGCGGGGTTTCGAGGCGTAGTCGGTGAGCGTGCGGGGGGCGGCGGCGGCCCGCAGGGCGTTGAGCACGGCGACGACGTCGATGACCTCCTGGGTGATGGCCCCGGCGGTCGGCGGCAGCCAGCCGGCCGCCGCGACGCCCATGCCGATCAGGCTCAGCGCCATGCCGCCGACGGCGCTTTGCAGCGCGATGGTCCGCATCCGGCGGCCGATGTGCAGCAGCTCGTCGACCCGCTCCAGCGAGCTTTCCAGGATCACGGCGCCGGCGGCCTCGGCGGTCACATCGCTGGCCTGGCCGAAGGCGATCCCCACCGTCGCGGCGGTCAGGGCCGGGGCGTCGTTGATCCCGTCGCCCAGGAACACGGTGTCGGCCTTCGCGGTCTCCTGGCGGACCAGGGCCAGCTTCTGTTCCGGGCTCTGGCCGGCGTAAACCTCGTCGATCCCCACCTTCTCGGCCAGGTAGCGGACCTCGCTCTCGCGGTCGCCCGAGACCATCAGGACGCGGTCGAAGCCGTGCCGGGGGCCCAGGTGCTTGATGAACGACCGGCCCTCCGCGCGGGGCTCGTCGCGGAATCGGAAGGTCGCCGCGTAGCGGCCGTCGACGAGCGCGACGCACTCCAGGCCCCCCGCCTGCGGCGGCATCCCCGCGGCCGACTCCGGCGCCTCCGCGGCGAGCTTCTTCCGGCTGGTCACCCGGATCGTCCGGCCGCCGACCTGGCCGCGCAGCCCTTCGCCCGGCCGCTCGCTCACCGCCTCGGCCTCCTGGTGGGGCAGCCCCGCCACGTCCGCGGCCTCGATCATCGCCGAGGCCAGCGGGTGCCGGGAATAGCGCTCCAGGCTCGCCACCGCCGCCAGGGCCTCGTCGCCGGTGAAGCCCGGCGCGGGGTGGATCTCGGTCAGCTTCGGCTGTCCGTAGGTGAGCGTCCCCGTCTTGTCGAAGATGGCGACCCGGCAGGTCCCCACCTTCTCCAGCACCGCCGGGTCCTTGATGATGATCCCCCGACGCGCCGCCAGCGACACCGCGCCGATGATCGCCGTCGGGATCGCGATCAGCAGCGGGCACGGGGTCGCCACCACCAGCACGGCCAGGAACCGCGTGGCGTCGCCGCTGAGCGCCCAGGCCGCCAGCGCGATCGCCATGGCCAGCGGCGTGTAGATCGCGCCCAACTGGTCCCCCAGCCGCCGCAGTTGCGGCCGACGCTGCTCCGACTCCCGCATGACCTCCATGATCTTGGCGTACCGCGAATCGACGGCCGATTTCTCCGCCCGGATCGTCAACGCCCCATCGCCGTTGACCGCCCCGGAGAGCACTTCCGACCCGGCGGCCTTGGGGAGCAGGTAGGGCTCGCCCGTCAGGTACGCCTCGTTCATCGTGCTCCGGCCTTCGAGCACCACGCCGTCGACCGGGCAGGTCTCGTGCGGGAAGACGACCAGGGCGTCCCCCACCGCCACCTCGGCCAGCGGTACGTCGACCATGGCCCCGTCCACCTTGCGATGCGCCAGCGACGGCATCCGCTTCGCCAGCGCCTCCAACGCGTACGACGCCCGGCGCACCGCGTAAGCCTCCAGCGCCTGCCCGCCGGAAAGCATCAGCACCACCAGCGTCCCGGCGAGGTATTCCCCCAGGATCACCGACGTGACGATGGAGATCCCCGCAAGCAGGTCGGAGCTGAAATCCCAGCGCACCAGGCGGTTCGCCAGGCCGAGCACCAGCGGCGAGCCGCACGCCAGCGCGATCCACAGCGGCACGTCCTGCGCCGACGCGCCGAACACCGTCCCGCCCCCCCCGAAGCCGAACCGGAGGACCAGATGGATCGCGATCGCCGCGACGGCGATCGCCGCGATCACCATCTCCAACGATCGCAGGGACGCGAGGAATTCCGAGGTCGTTCGCTTCATGGGTTCCCGCCGATCCGCATTCACGACGTTCACTCCGCCGCGCCGACGAGCGCCGCGCCTCGGGTCGCGCCGAAGCCGACGTTGACCTCGGGGTCGAGGGTCGCCCGGTCGCCCTCGAACTTGATGCGGTAGGTGACGTGGAACGGGGTCTGGATGAGGACGACCCGGGCGGTCAGCACGTCGTCGGCCGTCCACGCGGCGGCGGCGGCGACGGGTTGCTCCGGGAACCCGCCGAGCGCGGCGCGGGACTTGACCCACTCGCCCCGCCCGCAGGGGATGCGGTGCTCGGCGCCGTCGACGCGGAGGACCAGCGTGGCCGCGCCTTCGCCCGGCTCCAACTTCAGCGATTCCAGCTTCCGGGGGTTGTCGCCGAACTTGAAGGTCCGGCCGGCCGCCTTCACCGACGATCCGGGCGTCGCGGCCCCCTCGGGCGCCCGCAGCGTCAGGCCCTTGAGCGTGGCCGTCAGCGCCTCGCGGGCGTCCGGGTCGGCGGGGAGCGGGGCGTCCGCGAAGGCCGGCAGCAGCCGGTCCCAGACGAGGTCGAGGACGGCCTGCATGTCCTTCACGCCGCTGGTGATCGCCAGCACGGCGTCTTGCTCGGGCATGACCAGGCAGTACTGGCCGAAGGCCCCGTCGCCCCGGTAGGCGCCGTGGCGGGCCCGCCAGAACTGGTAGCCGTAGCCCTGCTCCCAGTCGCTCCGGGGATTGCTCCCGTTCGAGGTCTGGAGCGAGGTCGCCGCGGCCACCCACGACTCGGGGACGAGCTGCTTGCCGTTCCACCGCCCTTTCTGGAGGTAGAGCTGCCCGAACTTGGCGACGTCCTCGGTTTGCACGCTCAGGCCGTAGCCCCCCAGCGAGACCCCTTGCGGGCTCTCGCCCCACGACGGATCGTCGATGCCCAGGGGGTCGAACAGGCGGGGGCGGAGGTAGTCGAGCACGGTTTGGCCGGTCGCCTTCTGGACGATCGCCGAGGCCATGTAGGTGCCCGACGTGTTGTACAGGAAGTGCGTCCCCGGCTTGTGCGGGACCGGATGGGCGAGGAAGACCTTCGTCCAGACCTCCCCCTCGGGCCGTTTGGGCTCGTCCTGATGGCCCGTCGACATCCGCAGCAGGTCGCTCACCCGCATCGCCTTGAGGTTGGCGTCCGGGTTCTCGGGCGCGTCCTCGGGGAAGAACTTCAGGACCGGGTCGTCGACGCTCAGCTTCCCCTCGGCGACGGCCAGGCCCACGGCGGTGGCGGTGAAGCTCTTGCTCAGCGAGTAAAGCTCATGGCGAGTCTCGGCGTCGTAGGGCGCCCACCAGCCCTCGGCCACCACCCGGCCGTGGCGGACCAGCATCACGCTGTGGAACGAATCGATCCCGTCGGCCGCGAGCACGAACTCGCGGAGGGCCTTCGACGACACCCCCTGCGCCTCGGGCTCGCTCCTCGAAAGGGGCTCCGACCCGAACGCCAGGGCCCCCAGGCACGCGAACAGTCCCGCCGCCCAGCCGATCCGCTTCATCGCCGCGCCCTCCCATCCCGGTCTCCTCGCCTCGACGCAACGCCCATTGGACGCCCGGCGGCGGCGCGGATCAAGGGGCGCCCCCCGTCGGGGGGGGTCAGGAGCGGAGGGCTTCCTTCAAGGCGCGAAGGATGTAGCGGTTCTCGGAACGGGTGCGGGAGGCGACCCGGATGAACTTGCCGGGCTCCAGGCCCTTCTTGTCGTCGCAGGCGCGGGCGTAGACGCCTCGGCGGACGAGCAGGCGGCAGATGAGGTCCTCGGCGGTCAGGTCGTCGCGACGGAGTTCGACCAGCGCGAAGTTGGCGTGGCTGGGGTAGACGTGGACGCCGGGGAGGGTCGTCAGCGCCTTGAAGAACCGCCGGGTGTGGCGGATGTAGTGGACCCGCTTCCGCTCGTAATCGGCCTGGAAATCGGAACGGGAGTAGAGGTCGAAGAAGTATTCGGCCAGGCCCGACGAGTTCCAGAGGTAGCCGTTGTCCAGCAGCGACTTGACCCGCTCCGGGGCCATCACGGCGTAACCGGCGCGGATGCCGGCGACGCCGAAGTCCTTGGACATGCTCTTGACGACCATCAGGTTCGGGAACCGGCCGATCTCGTGGGTCAGGCTGCGGTAGGCGAAGCCGTCCCCCTCGCAGGCGAAGTGGAGGAAGCTCTCGTCGACGAGGACGTTGGGCACCTCGCGCATCTCTTCGAGCATGGCGACAAGCTTCGCGTACGGGATGTAGCCGCCGTCGGGGTTGTTGGGGTTGATCAGGACGACGGTGTCCGGCTTCTCCCGGCGCACGGTCTGGAGGTACTCGCCGATGTCCAGCTGGAAGTCGTCCTGCTTGCGCACCACGTTGTACACGACCTGGGTGTCGGGCCGGACGAACTCGTGGTAGGGGGAGAACGTGGGGAGGTTCACCAGGATCTTGTCCCCGGTGAAGCGGTGGAGGATCGCCTGGATGATCTCGATGGCGCCGTTGCCGATGAACAAGCGGTCGGGCGAGAGCCCCAGCCCGCTCGCCAGCTTGTCGGCGATCACCCGATTCTGCGACGGGTAGAACTCCAGCAGCTTGCGGAGCTTGCCCGGCCGGATGATCTCGCGATAGAGGTTGTCCAGGAACAGCTCGGTGGCGTAGGGGTTGGAGAGGAAGCAGGCGTCCACCCGCATCCGCAGCTCGGGGATCATCTTGAGGATGGTCGGCGCGCTGGGGGAGTGGGAGCCGGCCTCCTTCTTGAGCTGCTTGATCCGGTCGGCCAGCGCCGTCTCTCGGGACGACAGCGGTCCTCGGCGGATGACGGGCCGCACCCGCGCCTCCAGCCATCGCGCCGAGACGCCCAGGTCGAACGGCCGGGGCTTCCGTGGTTGCAGCCGATTCGGGGTCTGACCGATCACGTCCACCTCGGTTTGGTTCTCGAGCGACGGCCCCCCGCGACGAAACGGAACTCGTCCGTCGAAGGGGGGTTGCGCAACCGACTGGCTCTCGTCGCCAGGCCCTGGGGAGACCCGGACGCGACGATCCGCTCCCGAAGCGCGGGACCGATCCCACCCGAGGGCCCTCCCCCGCCGAGTCGATCCCCTCTCCCGAAGCCCACCGGACATCCTAGGATGTCCGAGGCTTCTCATCAAGCACTTCGATCCCTCGGGCGACCTTCAAAATCGCCACGCCTGAGCCGATCCCCGGCCCGGCCCGCGCCGGTCACGTCCTCCCGAACGTGGGGCGGGCGGCGATCCGTTGCGGGTCGGCGCCGTTCAGTTTCCGGAGGCCGCCGGCGGCCGACCATCGCCAGACGCCGTGGGGGCCGAAGTCGACGTAGAGCCAGCCGTCGGCGGCCCCGACGAGGCCCTCGGGGTTCGCCGGGTTGAGCCGGGTGAAGGCGTCCTGGCTTCGGCTCCAGGACCAAAGGCCGTCGGCGCCGAAATCGACCGCGAGCGTCCCCCAGGGGGCCGGCGCGAAGCCTTCCGGGTTGCTCGCGTGCAATCGATGGAAGCCGCCGGCCGGGGTCCAGAGCCAGAGCCCGCTGGGGCCGAAGTCGACGTAGAGCGTCCCGGCGTCCCCGACGACGAAGCCTTCGGGATCGGCCGCGTTGATCTGCCGGAAGCCGTCGGCGGCGGCCCAGCGCCAGAGGCCGAAGCGCTCGTAGTCGACGTACAGCTCGCCCGACGCCCCCGCCGCGAAGCCCTCGGGGTCGGCCCCGCTCAGGAGCTTGAAGCCGTCGGCGGCGGTCCAGCGCCAGAGGCCGAAGCGGCCGTAGTCGACGTACAGCTCGCCGTCCGGGCCGGTCGCGAGGGCTTCGGGGTCGGCCGCGTTGACCTGGCGGAGCCCGCCGGCCTCGGTCCATCGCCAGACGCCGAACCCGCCGTAGTCGACGTACAGGGAGCCGTCGGCGGCGACGACGAGGTCTTGCGGGTCGGCCGCGTTGATCTGCCGGAAGCCGCCGGCCTCGGACCATCGCCAGAGGCCGCTCGCGCCGTAGTCGAGGAACAGGGGGTGGAGGTTCGGCGGCGGGACGGCGGCCGTCTCGATGATCGTCAGGGAATAGTCGTGGCCCTGGCTGCGGGCGCCCTCGACGTTCGACGCGCCGTCCCCGAAGGCGACGCGGAAGCCGGGATCGGCGATCGCCTCGTTCGGGGCGACGGCGGCCGGGCCGACCGATCGGGCGATGCGGACGTAGTACGCGGCCGTCGCCTGGGCGGTGAAGTTCAACGCGCCGTAAGCGGCCGAGCCGCTCATCGCCGCGACCCGTCGACCCTGGGCGTCGTAGACCGCCGCGACGCTCGCGCCGGGGAGGCCCCCCGCGGCCGGGAGGGCCGTCGTGATCGCGTAGCTCGCGCCCGCGACGGCGTCGATCCGGTAGTAGTCGGCCGCGGCCCCGGCCAGGGTCGTCTCGCGGGCGTACGTCCCACCGGCGAACGGCACGGCCTGCGAGGCCCCCGCGATCTGGTGCGGCTCGTCGCCGGCGCGGCCGGTCAGGGTCGCCTCCAGATAGAAGGCCGGGGACGAGGCCGAGCCGGTCCAGGGGGTCGTGAAGGTGTAGTCGCGTTGATCGAACGCGCTCGCGCCGACCCAGTAGCGACCGCCGACGGGGAACGTGTACGTGAGGTCTTCCTTGCCCGTCGCGGCGCCGGGCGAGTCGTCGTCGCGGAGGATCTCGCGGCCGGATTCGTCGAAGATCTTCAGGAAGCTGTCCGCCCCACGCTCGGCGGCGATCGAGCCGTCGAGGGTGCGGAGCCGGAGGGTGTCGCCGGCCAGGACGTCGAGCCGCATGAGGTGGACGCCCCGCGAGGGGACGACCTTGACCCGCGCCAGGCCCTCCCCCTGGCCGCCGGTGAAGAGGTCGAAGTCGCGGACGAAGCTCGCGCCGGCCGGGGGCGTCGCGACGACGCTCCAGCCGAAGTCCCGGAGGAATCCCCATTCCAGGTCCGTCAGCTCGGTCCGCTCGCCCTGCATCGTGACGGCGTTCATGATCGAGGGGACCTGGGCGGCGACGTGCGACCCGCTGACCGGCACGGCCGCGCCGCCGTTCGCGGCCCGGGCGTCGGGGCCGATGAACGCGCCGTTCTGGAGGAATCGGGCGAACGTCGGCTGGCTCGACAGGAAGCCCAGCGCGTGCAGGAATTCGTGGCGGGCGACGGTCGGGAAGTCGACCTGCGAGCCGGTCAGCCCGGCGGTCGAGGCGCCGAAATACCAGCTCGTGCTGCCGTCGTCGTCGAACTTCAGATAAGTGACGTCGGGCGCGTAGTCGTTCGCCCCCTGGCCTCGCATCGCGTTGTTCTGGGGGAGCGAGTAGAACGCCCCCCCCTGGGCGATGCTGTCGGTCAGGGCGTCGCCGTAGGCGTAGACCTTGAGGGTGTCGGCCGCGACGCTCGTCCGCACCGTCCGGCCCCCGGAGGCCGTCTCCAGGGTGTAGTTCGCGGTCGGGACCGCGGCCAGCGTGTCATTCAGCCGCGCGGCGATCGCGCCCAGCGTGGACTCCAGCGCCGCCCGCCGATCCGCCGTGAAGAACCCCGAAGCGTCGAGCGAATAGTCGATCGCCAGCGAGACCGCCATCAACCGACGATCCTCCAGCGCCTCGCACCCCGGCGCAATCCCCCGACGCCCCCGCCGCCGATCGCCCCCTCTTCCCATCTTCGCCACGGCGTCCCCCCCTCGCGATCCCCAGCCCCCGGCCCTTCCCCGACCGTCGACCTTTCCCCTCATCGCGGACGAATCGAAGATACCGACAGTGTTCATCCCTCGTCGCCCCCTGTATGAAAGGTCTTCCCCCCTCGCGGGGGAGACGGACCCCGGAGGGGTTAGATGAGGGGGCGACGAGCGCGACAGCCATCGGGATTCGCAGCCCGACCGCTTGAAAGGCCGAAAGTCATCCTGCTCGTCACCCCCTCATCCGGCCCTGCGGGCCACCTTCCCCCGCGAGGGGGGAAGGACGTTAGGGACTGAACCGGGATCTCGACGAAGTCGCGCCCGTTCGGAAGCCTAGCTCACGGATCGCGGATCGTCGGATACAATGGCGATCGGCTTGTGGGAAGCGGGCGTGAGAGGGATGGGAGGTGGGTCGTGCGGTCGAGCATCGGGGGATCGATCGGGGCCTTGGTCGCGGCGGTGCTCGCGGCCTGGCCCTGCGGGGCGACGGCCGAGCCGCCGAGGCGGCCCGAGGCGCTCTTGCTCGTCGACGGCGGCGCGCGGCTGCTGGCGGCGAATCGGGGGACCGGCACGATCTCGGTCGTGGACCTGGCGGGGCGTCGCGTCGAGGGCGAGTTCCCGATCGGGCGCGGGCCGGTCGACCTGCGGGCGACGACCGACGAGGGGGTCTGGCTGGCGGTCGACCGGGAGGCGGGCGAGGTCGTGCTGCTGGTGCGCCGCGACGGGGCCGTCCGCCGCGCGGGCTCGGTCGTCGTCGCGGCCGACCCGGTCCGCGCCGCGGTCTTCGGCGACGGCCGCCGCGCCCTGATCCTCTCGCGAGGCTCGCGCGCGGCGACGTTCGTGGCCTGGGACGGCGCGGAAGGCCCGCGCGTCGTCGCGAAGGTCGACCTGCCGTTCAGCCCTCGCGAGGCGGCGGCGCTGCCGGGCGACGGGCCGGCGTCGATGGTCGTCGCCGACGCCTTCGGCGGCCGGCTCGCGCTGATCGACCTGGAGGCGAAGGCCTGCCGCAAGGTCTGGACCCTCCCCGACCACAACCTCCGGGGCCTGGCGATCGCCCCCGACGGCCGAAGCCTGGCGATCCTGGCCCAGAACGCCACGCCGACCGCGCGGACCTCGCGCGACGACGTCGAGTGGGGCCTGCTCGTCCGGAGCTGGATCCGGCTCCTCCGGGTCGACGACCTGCGCTCGGAGGGGACCACCGACGAGTCGCTGCTGGCGAACTCCCGCACGGTCGCGCTGAGCGGGGTGGGCAAGGGGTCGGCGGACCCGTCGGCCCTGGCGTTCGGCCCCCGCGGCGAGGTCGTCGTCGCGATGACGGGGGTGGACGAGGTGGCGTCGGCCCTGGCCCTGGGCGAAGCGTACGAGCGGCTCAAGACGGGCCGGGGGCCGTCGGCCCTGGCGACGTCCCCGGACGCGGCGACGGCCTACACGGCCGACGCCTTCGACGACGCGATCACGGTCCTCGACCTGGAGGCGGGGCGGATCGTCGCTACCATCGCACTCTCGGCCGACGCCGGCCCGGACGGCCGCCGCAAGCCGGCGACACTCCTGGAGGAAGGCGAGGCCCTCTTCCGCGACGCCAGGCTCTCCGAAGACGGCTGGATGAGCTGCCAGACCTGCCACACCGACGGCCACACCGCGAGCGTCCTCATCGACACCCGCGGCGACTCCTCCTACGGCGCGGCCAAGCGCACGCCCACGCTCCGGGGCGTCGCCGACACCGGCCCCTGGGGATGGCTCGGCAACATGCAACGGCTGGAAGACCAGATCCACCTCTCGCTCACCACCACGATGCGCGGCCACGAACCGAGGCCCCGCCAGGTCGAGGCCCTCGCCGCTTTCCTCCGCACGTTCGACCCGCCCGCCCCCGAAACCCCGACCGACGAGAAAGCCGTCGCCCGGGGCCGCGCGATCTTCGAAACCGAGCGCTGCGACGCCTGCCACGCCGCCCCGACCTACACCACGCCCCGGACCTACGACGTGGGCCTGGAAGACGCGGTCGGCAATCGCGACTTCAACCCACCCTCCCTGCTCGGGGTCGGCCGCCGCCCGGCCCTGCTCCACGACGCCTCCATCCCCACACTCCCCGACCTCTTCCGCCAGGCCCACCACCCCGACGGCGCCCCCCGCCCGACGACGCGATCGCCGATTTGACGGCGTTCCTCAGGTCGCTGTGAGCGAGTCAGCCCCGCTCACGCCCCGTCTTCCTCGAAGAAGTCGTTCGAGACGTCCTTGAGGGCGTAGGTCTTGGTGGTCGTCACGCCCAGGTCGTGCTCGATCATCAACTCCGCGAGCCGGTCGCCGTCGACCAGCACGACCTTCTTCCCCTCGATGCGCTGGATGTAGTCCGCGCCGTCCCTGGTGAACGTGGAGGTGGTCAGGATGACCCCCTTTCGCGCCCGGTAGTAATCCATGCTGCCGACGAACTGCTGGACGACCGGTCGCCCCACCGGGCCGTCCCAGCGCTTGGCCTGGATGCAGACCACGTCGAGCCCCAGCTTGTCCTGCCGGATCACCCCGTCGATCCCGCCGTCGCCCGCCTTCCCCGTCACGCTCCCGTGCCCCGCCACCCCGCCGTAACCCATCGCCATCAACAGGCGGACGACCACGCTTTCGAAGAAGCCCGGCGAGCAGGTCCTCAAACGACTCAGGAGCTCCTCCGCCGTCGCCCGCACGATCGACTCATAAGCGGAGTCGATCAACTCGTGCGGCGTCTGTTCCTCCTCGACGACCTTGGCGACGGGCGACGATTCGGTGGTCTCGTCTAGGTGTCGGGGTTTGGCCCGTTCTTTTGAAGGCGATGTATGAAGGAAATCGCGTTAGGAACTTGACGTCGATCCGTGCCGGTCCCTCCGCAAGGACGCTACGTCCCAAGTCCGTGATGCGAACCCGCCCTCTCATGGGATATTCGACCAACCCCGCAAACTTCATGTGCGACCGCGCCCAACTCACGCGGTTCCCTATCGTCGTTTGCTCGTCGCTTGGGACGCGATGTTCCCGTTCCTCTTCCGTAAGTCCGAACTGATCGGCGATCGCGATCGTCAATTCGTGACTGCTCCAATTCCGCCCGTCCGCAAGAAGCTTGAGTACCGGCAGCATGATCGTCTGGAAATCGGGGATCGCCACGGCCGGGCCTCGCATCGGGACAACGCGTCAATCGCGGGGTGTGCTGGGGGTCTCGGGGCGTGCCCCTCCCACCATCCATTTATACAGCATGGTCTCCCCTCGGGGCTCGTCCGCCTCTCCAACGCGTCGTTCGGTCCCACTGTGGATATGGAGGGAGCCTTGCGCCGTGGGCTCTCGAAGGCCCTCCGCAGACATGCGGGATACACCGCGAGCATGATCGAAAGTCGCCGAACGAACCCAATTTCCGCGCCGCTATTTCGACCCCAACCTTAAACTGAACCGCAACTTATGTCCGACGGCTTCATTCCCGGCCCGGCGCGATCGAAGCCAATATGGGGCGTCGGGATTTCCCGGGATCGGCGATTCTGAATAAAATTAAATCCAGGCGGCTCTCGTTCGACCGGGAGGTCCTGGTCGTCGAGGGGTGCGAGTGGGCGGGGAAATCCTGGAGAGCGTCGATGGGTCCGATTCGTTCGATTGATGAGTTGACGAGCCAGAACATCGCGATTGTCGCCAAGATGGAGGAGGATTCGCGGAACGTCCGCACGCGGGGCGAGCGCCTGGCCGACGCGATCGCCGCGCTGGTCGGAAGCTGGACGTTCATCCTGATCCAGACGACGCTGCTGTCGGTGTGGGTGCTGCTCAACCTGCTGGCCTGGTCGCGGCACTGGGACCCGTATCCGTTCATCCTGCTGAACCTGATGTTGTCGTTCCAGTCGGCCTACGCGGCCCCGATCCTGATGATGAGCCAGAATCGCCAGGCCCGGCTCAGCGAGCGCCGGCACCACCTGGACCTGCAGGTCAACATGCTGGCCGAGCAGGAGACGACCGAGATCCTCCGCCTCCTGCGAGTCTTCTGTGAGAAGAACGGCATCGCCCCGGACGACGACCGCGAGTCCCTGTTCGAGGAGGACATCCACCACGACGACATCATCCGTCGGATCGAGTCGGAGCTGGAGCCGAGGGTCGACCCGGCGAGCAACCCCACGGCCGTCCCGAGGGCGTCGGCGAACGGGACGGCCTCCTGAGGGCCGGATCGGTCGGGTCGGGTCGAGAAGGCCCCCGGCGCGCGGTTTTGCCGCCCCGGGCCGTCCGGCGGTAGGGTAGACTTGGAGTTTGGAGCGTCCCCGCCCTTCCCCGCCGCCGACCGAGGTCCGCCATGGCCGACGACCCCTTCTTGAAGAACCCCAACGTGGGGCGATGCCGGCTGATCTCCCGGATCGGCGAGGGGGGGATGGGGGTCGTCTATCGGGGCTGGCACGAGGACCTGGACCTGCCGGTCGCGGTCAAGTTCCTGCACCCGGATCGGGTGGCGGAAGGCCGGGGGGCGGATCGGTTCCTCCGCGAGGCGAGGCTCGCGGCGAGGCTGAACCATCCGGGCCTGGTGCGGGTCTTCGACTGCGGCCAGGTCGACGGGCGGTCGTACATCGTCATGGAGTATGTGGACGGCCAGGGGCTCGACGCCCACATCGCCGAGCGTCAGGCGGTGGGGGTGGACCGCTCGTTGCAGATCGCCGAGGAGGCGGCGCGGGCGCTCGCCGAGGCCTGGACGCAGGTGGGGGTGATCCACCGCGACGTCAAGCCGGCGAACATCCTGCTGACCTCCGGCGGCCAGGTGAAGCTGGCCGACCTGGGGCTGGCGAAGGTCGCCGAGACGGCCGCGGACTCCACCGACGCCACGATGGCGTTCGCCAGCCGGACCGAGGCCGGCACGTCGCTGGGGACGCCCGCGTACATGCCGCCGGAGCAGTTCCTCGACGCCGCCTCGGTCGACCTCCGGGCCGACGTCTACGCCCTGGGGGCGACGCTCTACCACATGCTCGCCGGCCGCCCCCCGTTCGAGGCCGACGGCCTCTTCGCCCTCCTTCGACTCATCGAGCGCGAGGACCCGCCGCCGCTCCCCCCGCACGTGCCGCTGGCCGTCGAGCAGCTTGTGGCCCGAATGATGGCGAAGAAGCCCGGCGACCGCCACCAGTCCTACGCCGAGCTGATCGACGACCTCCACGCCGCGCAGCGCCCGGCGGAGGCGAGCCCGCCGACCCCGACCCCGACGCCCCGCCCGTCGCCGCGGAGCGGGGTCTCGGCGATCATCCCGGCGGCGAGGACGGCGGGAAGGGCGATCCACTCGGCCTCGCCGAGCGAGAACCGGGTGCTCCTGGTGGTGGACGTGCAGAACGACTTCTGCCCCGGCGGCGCGCTGGGCGTCCCCGGCGGCGACGAGCTGCCGGCGATCATCAACAAGCTCTCCCGGCGGTTCGCCCACGTCATCCTGACCCAGGACTGGCACCCCGAGGACCACCTCTCGTTCGCCTCGTCCCACCCCGGCGAGAAGCCCTTCGCGGCGATCGAGCTCCCCTACGGCCCCCAGGTCCTCTGGCCCGACCACTGCGTCCGCGACACGACCGGGGCCGAGTTCCACCCCGATCTGAAGGTGGAGAACTGCCAGCTGATCATCCGCAAGGGCTACCACCGCGAGATCGACAGCTACTCCGCGTTCTTCGAGAACGACCGCTCCACTCCCACGGGCCTCGCCGGCTACCTCCGCGAGCGCGGGCTCAACCGGCTCTTCCTCGTGGGCCTGGCGACCGATTTCTGCGTGGCCTACTCCGCCCTGGACGCCCGCCGCCTGGGCTTCGAGGTCTCCGTCATCGAATCCGCCTGCCGCGGCATCGACCTCGACGGGTCCCTGGAAGCCGCCTGGGAGCAGATGGAGGAGGCCGGCGTGACCCGGGCGTGAACCGGCCCCGCCGCCCCCCGCGCCCTCGACGCCGGGAGGGGCCGTCGTCGGGCCTCGAATCGACCCGAAATCCGAGGGCTGGGCTTGCTTGTGCGGGGCCGGGGCGCTCGGCATAATCGACCCGTCGATCGCCGGCGCGACGAACCCGACTCTCCGTCAACCGGGCGTCGCCGGCTTCCCTATTTCGGACTGCAGAGAAGCATCATGGCGATTTTTGGACGTTGGATTTCCCGGGCGGTCCTCCTGACCGTCGTCGGGCTGGCGTTGGCGGCGCCGACGCCTGTGGTGGCGAGCGAGGCCGATCTGGTCCTGCCGGACCTGGCCTCTCGATCGTATCTGGGCGGGTCGGTCAACGGCCGGACCCTCCTGCAAGCGGGTCTCGTGGTTTGCGCGATGGGCCTGGCGTTCGGCCTGGTCTTCTACCGACAGCTTGAAAAGCTCCCCGTCCACCGGACGATGCGCGAGGTCAGCGAGCTGATCTACGCCACGTGCCAGACGTACCTGCTGCATCAGGCGAAGTTCATCCTGATCCTCTGGGCGTTCATCGCGGCGGTGATCGTCGCCTACTTCGGGTTCCTCTCCGAGGGGGGCGAGGCGGCGGCGGCCGAGGGCCTGCGCGAGTACCCGAGGATGGTGAAGGTGCCGGTGATCCTGGCCTTCAGCCTGGTCGGCATCGCCGGCAGCTACCTCGTCGCCTGGTTCGGCATCCGGATCAACACGTTCGCCAACAGCCGCACGAGCATGGCGAGCCTGAGGGGCCTGCCGTTCCTCTGCTACTCGATCCCGCTGAAGGCCGGGATGTCGATCGGCATGGTGCTCATCAGCGTCGAGCTGCTGATCATGCTGTGCATCCTCCTGTTCGTGCCGAGGGAGCTGGCCGGGCCCTGCTTCATCGGCTTCGCGATCGGCGAGTCGCTGAGCGCCGCGGCGCTGCGGGTGGCGGGGGGCATCTTCACCAAGATCGCCGACATCGGCGCCGACCTGATGAAGATCGTCTTCGGGGTGAAGGAAGACGACGCCCGCAACCCCGGCGTCATCGCCGACTGCACGGGCGACAACGCCGGCGACTCGGTCGGCCCGACGGCCGACGGCTTCGAGACCTACGGCGTCACCGGCGTGGCCCTGATCACCTTCATCCTGCTGGCCGTCTCCCGGGCCGAGATCCAGGTCGACCTGCTGGTCTGGATCTTCGCGATGCGGGTGCTGATGGTGGCGGTCAGCGGAGTGGCCTATTTCGTCAACGAGGCGATCGCCAGGTCGCGGTTCCACCACGTCCGCCATTTCGACTTCGAGGTGCCGCTCACCGGCCTGGTCTGGGTCGCCAGCGTGCTCTCGATCATCGCCACCTACGCGGCCAGCTACGCCCTGATCCCGAACGTCGGCGGCGACCCCAACCTCTGGTGGGCGCTGGCGAGCATCATCAGTTGCGGCACGCTGGCCGGGGCGGTCATCCCGGAGGTCACCAAGGTCTTCACCTCGACCGGCTCGCTGCACGTCAAGGAGGTGGTGATCGCCAGCCGCGAGGGGGGGGCGTCGCTGAACGTGCTCTCGGGCCTGACGGCCGGCAACTTCTCGGCCTTCTGGGTCGGCGGCGTCGTGATCACCGGCCTGATGGCCGTCGCCTACGGATTCAGCCTGCTCTTCCCGTCCGACCTCATGCTGGCGCCGACGGTCTTCGCCTTCGGCCTGGTGGCCTTCGGCTTCCTGGGCATGGGCCCGGTCACCATCGCCGTGGACAGCTACGGCCCGGTCACCGACAACGCGCAGAGCGTCTACGAGCTGTCGCTGATCGAGCAGGAGCCGAACATCGCCGAGGAGATCCGCCGCGAGTTCGGCTTCGAGCCCGACTTCGAACACGCCAAGCTCCTGCTCGAGGAGAACGACGGCGCGGGCAACACGTTCAAGGCCACGGCCAAGCCCGTGCTCATCGGCACCGCCGTGGTCGGGGCGACCACGATGATCTTCTCGATCGTCGTGCAACTGGCCGGCGGCGTCGACCCGGCCACCGGCCGACTGACCCTGCTCCCCGAGCAGGTCGGCAAGCTGTCGATCCTCCATCCGCCGTTTCTGCTGGGGATGATCTTCGGCATGGCGGTGATCTACTGGTTCACCGGCGCGAGCATGCAGGCGGTGATCACCGGCGCCTACCGCGCGGTGGCGTTCATCAAGCGGCACATGAAGCTCGACGGCTCCGCCAAGGCGAGCGTCGAGGACTCCAAGCGGGTCGTGGCGATCTGCACGCGATACGCGCAGCTCGGCATGTTCAACATCTTCCTGACGGTCTTCTTCGTCACCCTGGCGGCGGCGTTCCTGGAGCCGTTCTTCTTCGTCGGCTTCCTGATCGGCCTGGCCCTCAGCGGGCTCTTCCAGGCGATCTACATGGCCAACGCCGGCGGAGCCTGGGACAACGCCAAGAAGATCGTCGAGACCGACCTCCGCGAGAAGGGGACCGAACTGCACGCGGCCTGCGTGGTGGGCGACACCGTCGGCGACCCGTTCAAGGACACCAGCAGCGTGGCCATGAACCCCATCATCAAGTTCGCCACCCTCTTCGGCCTGCTGGCCGTCGAACTCGCCCAGCGCGTCCCGCCCGCGCCCCGGCTGATCATGACGGTCCTGATGTTCGCCGCCGCCCTGGTGTTCATCCACCGCAGCTTCTTCGGAATGCGGATCGATCCCAATGAGTCGGGAGGCCCTTCGAACGACGAGGCCCCCGCCCTCGTCGCCGCCGACGCCGCCGGCTGAGGCCGCCCCCACCCTCCCCCGATCCCGCACCGCGCCCCCTCGCCGCGCCCGGAACCCGGCGCCGCGAGGGGGCGTTTCCGCGCGCCGACCGCCCGGATCGCCCTTGACCTCGCGGCCAACTGTACTAACATAGTTAATACAGTTACCGAGAGGAGGCGGCATGCAGTACGAGATCAGCGGCGCGAGCCGCCTGCCGATCTACCAGCAACTGGCCCGGCAGGTGCGCGAGGGGATCGCCCGGGGGGACCTGAAACCCCAGGACCAGCTCCCCTCGGTGCGGCAGATGTCGCGAGACCTGGTGGTCAACCCGAACACCGTGGCCCGCGCGTATACCGAGCTGGAGCGCGAAGGCCTGGTGACGAACCGCCCCGGGCGCGGCGTGTTCGTCGCCGAGCCCCGCGCCGACCTGACCAGGGACGCGCGCCGGAAGCGGCTGACCGAGTCCCTCGACCGGCTGCTGACGGAGGCGGTGAACCTGGGCTTCTCGGAGGACGAGGTCGCGCGGCTCGTGGCGACGCGATCCCGGCGGTTCCGCTGGAATCCGCCCAAGCCGACCCCGAAATGAAATGAGCGGAGGGACCCGGCCATGACGTACGCGATCGAGACCGATCGCCTGACGAAGGATTACGGCGCCCGGCGGGTCGTCGACGGCCTCGCCCTGCGCGTCCCGACCGGGAGCGTCTACGGGTTCCTGGGCCGCAACGGGGCCGGCAAATCGACGACGATCAAGATGCTTTTGGGGATGGTCCAGCCCACCTTCGGGCGGGTGGAGCTGCTGGGGCATGAGCTCTCGACGCTCGCCCCGGCGGTCCGCGAACGCATCGCCTACCTTGCGGAAGGGCAGCCGCTCTACGGCTGGATGACCGTCGCCGAGGCCTCGCGATTCGCCCGCGCCTTCCACCCCGACCGGTGGGACCAGCGGATGCTCGACCAGATCCTCGACCACTTCGAGATCCCCGCGCGGGCGAAGGTCCGCCGGCTGTCGAACGGCCAGCGCGGCAACCTCGCCCTGGCGCTGGCCATCGCCCCGGACCCCGACCTGCTGATCCTCGACGACCCTACGCTGGGGCTCGACACGGTCGCCCGCCACGACTTCCTGCTGTCGCTGATCCACCTGGTCCAGCGCGAGGGGCGGACGATCCTCTTCAGCTCGCACATCCTGGCCGACGTGGAGCGCGTGGCCGACCGCGTGGGCATCCTCGTCGACGGCGTGCTCCGCGTCGACTGCCCCACCGATCGCTTCAAGGAGGCGGTGAGCAAGGTCGTCCTGGAGTTCGCGGGGAGGCCGCCGGCGTTCCCCGGCTGCACCGGGCTCGTCCAGGCGTGGGAGGTCGGCCGCCGGCTGGAACTGGTGGTCGTGGACTTCGGCGAAGACCAGCGCCGGGTGGTGGAATCGCTCGCCCCGCTCTCCTGGGACGTGGCGGCGCTGAGCCTGGAAGACGCGTTCGTCGCCTACACGCGAGGGCCCCGGCGGTCGCTCCCCGTCTTCGACGACGGCCCGCCCGAGGCCCCCGCGGCCGTCGTCGATCGGGGGGCCGCATGAGCATGAACACGCGCAAGTCTTCGCTGCCGGGTGGCCTCGTCACCGCCGCCGTCCTCGCGACCGGCTTCGGCACCGTCTGGTTCGCCCTCGCGGCATGGCTGGGGACCAGCGTCTTCGAGGCGAGCTGGGCGAAGGTCCGGCTCCCTCGCGAGATGCTCGTCGTCGCCCTCGACGGCGAGCCGCTCATCATGAGCCAGCCAATGGACGACCTGTCGCAGACGACATATCGCGACCTGAACGGCGTGTCCCGCGACGGGGATGAGCTGAGACAGCTTCCATCGACCCCGATCTACGGCGAAGGGAGTTTCGCCGGCCCCCCGACGACATCCTCGCGGCCGACCTGGCCGGACCGGGTGAAGGTCTTCCGCAACGAGTCCAAACCGGCCGAACTCTGGTACTTCGTCCACGACGGCGAGCCCGACGGCTCCGGCGTATTCGTCGGTTACGAGCGTGTGAGCAACCGTCGGATCGGCCACATCGGCCTGGCCGGCTTCCGCGAGGGTCCGCCCCCGCCTGAGGAGCGGATCCCGGTGAGCGGACGGGCGGTCATGGGGTATGCCTACTGGAGTTCCCTGCCGATCCTGGCCGCCTACCCGAGGAGTCTGGATCGTTATCGCACATTCCCCGGCGACCTCTCCCCGGATCTCGTCCACGTCCCTTCCGGGAACGCCCTGCGCGTCGTCGACCTCGGAACGCGGAAGGTCGCGACGGTCTTCGAGGCCTCGGAGCCGATCGTCGCGGTCGGCGTGCCGGCCATCGGCATGTATAACGGGGGGAGCAAGGCCGACTGGGAACGTCCGGTCCTCGTGCGGACGGCGAGCCGGATCCACAAGCTCGACCACCGGTACAAGCACCTGGGGGCGTTCGACGTCCCAGGCGACGTCCCCCCCGGCACCCTCCTCTCCTGGTATGAGACGAAGGACGGCCGGTCCACGGTCGTCGCCGTTCGGGCGGCGACGGACCAGGGAATATTCGGCGTGGCCGAGAGGGACGAGCGCATCGACCGGCTGTCGCCCGACGGCGGCATCCAGGAGACGCTCGACGTCGCCTTGAAAACCGGAATCGAGCGGCGGGAGGGATGGCAGGAGTCCGCCGTGATCGCGCTCGCCCTGCCGACGCCCGCGCCGATGGCCGCGGTCGGCTGGCTGACCTTGGGACCGGCAGCGGCGCCGGGGCGAGCGGCCCAGATGAGGCGCTTGCTGCCCGCCCTGGCGGCGGTCCTGGCCTTCGCGTTCCTCCTGGCCGCGGCGGCCTGGCGGCGGGGCCGCGGGTTTGGACTCTCCGGGCGCGAGCGAGCGGCGTGGGCGGCCTTCGTTTTGAGCTTCGGCCTGCCGGCCTTCGTCGGCTTCCTGCTCCATCGTTCCTGGCCGGCCCGGGTCCCCTGCCCGCGTTGCCGGGCGCGATCCCCCCGCGACCGCGACGCCTGTCTGGAATGCGGGGCGCCCTTCCCGGCCCCGGCCCTGCTCGGAACCGAAATCTTCGCCTGAGGCGACCACTGCGGGAGACGACCATGATCCTGGCCCTCGTTCGGAAGGAATGGCGCGAGACGCGGGCGTTTGTCGCCCTGGCGCTGGCCCTCTTCCTGGTGTACGCGAACAACCTGACGGGGCTGGGAGGCCCCGTGCTCCGGGCCGCCGCGAACCTGATTCCCGGGATGGGGGGCCCGACGCCCGAGGTGCCGTTCGTGCAGGGCAACTTCGGCTCGATGCTGTTCTTCATCGGCGGTCTGCTGGCGATCGCCCTGGGCTTCCGGCAGTCGGCCTGGGAGCCCAGCCAGGGCACGGCGCTCTACCTGCTTCATCTGCCGTTGCCGCGCCGGACGATCGTCCTGACGAAGCTGCTGACAGGCGTCGGCCTGCTGCTGGCGTGCGGCCTGGCGCCGATCCTGCTGTACGGCGCGTGGGCCGCGACGCCGAGGACGCACCCCGGCCCGTTCGCGTGGTCGATGACCGGCGAGGCGTTCCGGGTCTGGGCCGTGCTGCCGCTCGTCTACCTCGGCGCGTTCGCCAGCGGCCTCCGCCCGGCGCGCTGGTTCGGCTCGCGGCTGCTGCCGCTGGCGGCGGTCGCCCTCCCCGCCTCGATCGCCGCCCTCGCGCCGAACTGGCGTCTGATCGGCCTGCCGACCCTGGCGCTCGCGGCCGCGGCGTTCGTGGTCGTCATCCTCCGGGAGGCCGAGACGCGGGATTATTGAGGGCGGCTCCGGAAAGCCACTCACGGGTAAGGTGCTGGCACCCCTCCCTTTCAGCCTCTTGGTGCTCTTGCAATCCCCGAAAGTCGTACCGCCAAGCATCCTTCTCCCCTTGTGGGGGAAGTCGGCCGAAAGCCGGATACGGGGGAATCCCACCAGCTTCCGGTCGCGCGTCCCCTCATCCGTCGCGGCGCCTCGTCCCGCGAGAGGAGCAGGATGAACACGTGCTCGCATTCTGGTATTTCCGACAGAGCGGAGAGAAGCGATGGGCCTCGTCCAGACTTCTGAGCGACAGGACGAGGCCCCAGGCGGCCGGGATGATCTCGACGATCCCGGCCGCGTCCGCCGAGAGCCCGCTAACCGACCGAAGGCAGGAGGCTGGGCGCCCCACACGGCGTCGGCGCCGTGGAGGAGGGAGGGGGCGAATGAAACCGGCGTCGGAGGGTCGCCATCACCGGCTTCTCGAAATAGAAGGTGGTGGCGGTCGCCAGGATGATCGACGCCGCAATCGCCAGCGCGATGGAAACGATCGGCGAGAGCCCATACCTCTGCGCGTTGTAGATGATATGAAACCCCAGGACCGAATGATTCAAATACAACGAATAAGAGATGGCCCCCAGGAACACCGGAACCTTCCATCGAAGGACGCCGAGCCGCCCATTCGTGGCCAGCATGACGATAAGCGCCAACACGGCTCCAACGACCAGCTCCTTGCCGGCCTCGTGGCGAGCCGGATCCTGAGTGTAGGTCGCGAAGAGGCTCAGCACGGCGACGACGACGTAGGCGGGGCGGGGCGTCTCTCGCATTTTGTAGATGAGCACACCGACCAGCATGTAATGGATGTAGTCGAGCGCCAGGGCGGATCTCAACCAGGGCGACACGGGATTCGGCCGGTAGCGGCAGCAGAGCCCGTCGATCGCGCCGATCACCACGAGGCCGCAGAGCATCGGGACGATCCAGTCGAGCTTCTTGTAGAAGAGAAGCAGTAGCACGACGACGTAAAACGTCATTTCCAGGCCGAGCGTCCAGTAAGTGCCGCTGAGCGACGCGATATGAAACCAGCCCTGGACCATCGAAACGTCGGCCGCGGCCCGGCGGAAGAGGCGGCCCCAGCCGATGAATTCTCTTGGGCCCGGCGTCAGCGCGATCAGGAGCACGACGAACAGCAGGGATGCCCAGTAGGCCGGGTAGAGCCGGATGAAGCGGGACTTCGCGAAGTCAAGGGGATCCCGCTTGCGCTCGACGCTCATCAAGACCACGAATCCGCTGATCAGGAAGAAGAGCTGGACTCCATACATCCCATATTGGAACGAGAAAGGGAGAGGCGCATTGTAGGAGAAGAAGTCTCGATAACACGTCGTGTAATGATAGAAGACGACCGCGATGGCGGCGATTCCCCGCAGGCCATCCAGATCGTGGATCCGCATCCCCTTCGGCTTCGCTTCGAGCGGCGCGACGATGGACGCGGAGGGCGTCGCCGTGAGACTCGCGGCGAGTCTCGTGGGCTCGCCATCGGATTCGCTCAGCGGGATCGCTCGCTTATTTTGGATTTCCACCGGTCTCTGGGCCTCTAATCTCCGGCGTCGTCATCTCTTTGGGCGAAGACGGACGCGTTCGCCCTCGACCCTGGCTCGACATCTCCCCCATAACGTCCCCCTCCGAATATTGGACCGTCGTACTGGGCGATTCCTTGCACGAACGACTCGATTCAGCATTGCACCGATTATCAGGATCACCATTCGATGCATCTTGACGTCATCCATAGCTCGGCCGTTGCGTCGGCACCTCACGTTCTCGGGCGAGGAACGGGGGGGCGTCGTTCCTAATCGCCGTCGACCTGAACCCTTCCGGCGAGGCGGGCGCGAAGGTCACGGTCCGCGCGCGCGGACCAAAAAGGCCGACCTGGCCTGGTGCCGTTCGCCCGAGCCTCGATGCGGGTCGGGAAATGAAGAGCATCGGTTCCGGCACGTTCCGGCCCCGCGCTTTCCATAAGCCCCGGCCGAAACCGGCGGCGATTCATGTCGGGAATGCCGACCCGTTTTCGAGAAGCTAGCGGTCGAGTCGAGGCCCAGGCCGGAATGGACCGATTGGCGAGTTTCGGGTTTCCGGCCCTGGGTTTCCCGGTAGACTCGCCACCACTCAAATCGATCGTCGTACACCTGACAAGGAGTTCTGTCCGTGCCGGAATCCAAGCCCCCCGCCGCGTTGCTGAGCTTGCAGAATCTGATCACGGGCAAGTGGGTCGCCCAGGCGGTGAGTTTCGCGGCGAAGTTGGGGATCGCCGACTCTCTGAGGGACGGGCCGAAGGGCTGCGACGAGCTGGCCCGGATGAACCAGATGGACGCCGACGCGCTCTATCGGGTGCTCCGCGCCCTGGCGAGCGTGGGCGTGTTCGCCGAGCAGGACGACCGCCGGTTCGTCCTGACGCCGACGGCCGAGTTCCTGCGGTCGGACGTGCCGGGCTCGCTCCGGGCGGTGGCGACGATGGCCGGCGAGGACTGGACGTGGCGCCCCTGGGGCGACCTCTACGGATCCGTGAAGACCGGCGAGCCGGCCTTCGATCGCGTCTTCGGCTCGCCCGCGTTCGAGTACCTCGCGCGGAACCCGATCGCGGCGACCGTCTTCGACGAGGCCATGACCGGCTGGTCGATGCAGAACGCACACGCGGTCGCGGCGGCCTACGACTTCTCCGGGATCGAGACGTTGATGGACGTCGGCGGCGGCCACGGTTATCTGCTCGCCACGATCCTGGAGCAACGTCCGGCGCTCCGCGGCGTCCTCTTCGAGACGCCCGAGGTGGGCGAGGGGGCCAGGGATCGGCTCGACGCCCGGGGCCTCTCGGATCGTTGCCGGGTCGTCTCGGGCGACTTCTTCCAGTCGATCCCGGAAGGCGCCGACGCCTGCATCCTCAAGAGCGTCATCCACGACTGGGACGACGCCCGCGCCACGATCATCCTCAAGCACTGCGCCCGGGCCGTGGGCCGGGGGGGGCGGGTGCTGCTGGCGGAGATGATCGTCCCGCCCGGCGACGGCCCCCACCCCGCCAAGCTGCTCGACCTGGAGATGCTCGTCATGGTCGGAGGCCGCGAGCGGACCGGCGACCAGTTCCGCGAGCTGCTCGCCGGCGCCGGGATCCGGCTCGCCAGGATCGTCCCCACCGCCTCACCGATGTGCGTCGTCGAGGGCGTCGTGGAGGGCTGACGGGCCTGCGGAGGCGTCGGGGTAAAAGCGGGCGAGGCGCACCGATTCCTTGGCGCCCCGCCCGCCCGGGGAGTGTTTCAAGAGGGTGATCGCGGGGGGACGGGCGGACTCTTGGGATGAAGACTTGTGGGGGCGTTCCGGCCGTCCCGCCTCGGCGGTCGGCTGTATTATGCCTCCCCCGCGACGGAACGCAAATCGACGCGAGGGGATTCGCCGGGATTCGTCGCGAAGCCGGGCGCGAGGCCGGGCCGCGAGGTTGATCCGGGGGTCCGCGCGGGCGTAAACTGCGTCCTGGACGGGTTCCCCGTAGGCCTCTCCCTGTCACCCGGATGAATGAAGACATCGCCATGAGACGAACACGCCCCACGCTCGCGGGAATCCTCGCGACCGCCGCAATCGCCCTCGCCGGCGCGACGCTCGGGACGCCTTCCCGGGCCGAGGACGGCCCCTGGCCCGTCGCGAAGGCCGCCGCCTGGGGCGAGGCCCACCCCTGGCTCGTCGGCTGCAACTACTGCCCGAGCACGGCCATCAATCAACTGGAGATGTGGCAGGCCGAGACCTTCGACCCGGCCACCATCGACCGCGAGCTGGGCTGGGCCCATGACCTGGGCTTCAACAGCATGCGCGTGTTCCTCCACGACATCCCCTACAAGCAGGACCCCGAGGGCTTCCTCAAGCGGATCGACCAGTTCCTGGAGATCGCCGCCCGCCACGAGATCGGCGCCATGATCGTCCTCTTCGACGGCGTCTGGGACACCGACCCCAAGCCCGGCAAGCAGCGCGACCCGAAGCCCGGCCTGCACAACTCGGGATGGGTCCAGGGCCCCGGCCGCGCGATCCTCGGCGACCCCGCTCGCCACGACGAGTTGAAGGATTACGTCGTCGGCGTCGTCGGCCGCTTCAAGGACGACCCCCGCGTCCACGCCTGGGACCTGTTCAACGAGGCCGACAACCCCAACACCAACAGCTACGGCTCCACCGAGCTGAAGGACAAGCGCGACCGCGCCTGGGACCTCCTCCGGAAGACGCTCGCCTGGATCCGCCCGCTGGACCCCAGCCAGCCCCTCACCATGGGACTCTGGACCGGCGACCTCACCGACCCGGCGAAGCTGTCGCCCTTCAACAAGTTCCAGATCGAGCAGTCCGACGTCATCACCTTCCACAACTACAACCCGCCCGCGAAGATGAAGGCCGACGTCGACGCCCTGAAGAAGTACGGCCGACCCGTCCTCTGCACCGAGTACATGGCCCGCCCCAACGGCAGCCGGTTCGACCCGCTCCTCGGCTACCTCAAGGCCGAGAAGGTCGGCGCGTACAACTGGGGCTTCATCGACGGCAAGAGCCAGACCATCTACCCGTGGGACTCGTGGAAGAAGCCCTACGACGGCGAGCCCCCCGTCTGGTTCCACGACATCCTCCGCACCAACGGCCAGCCCTACGACCAGGCCGAGGTGGACTACATCAAGTCCGTCACCGGCGCGAAGAAGTAAGAGCCCGGACGCCGTCGGATTTCACGCCCGTCCGGCCGTCGCGACCATGACTTCCCCCCCGGTGGGGGAAGGTGGCCGAAGGCCGGATGAGGGGGACCATCATCGCGGTCGAGTCGAATAGCCGACGGTTTCCGTGCTCGTCTCCCCCTCATCCGGCCCTGCGGGCCACCTTCCCCCGCGAGGGGGGAAGGACGTCGTTCGGTCCGCCAGCCCTCCTTCCGAGACAGACTCCAAACGCGTGACAAAAACCGAGGGCCGCGCATGAGCACCGTCATCCGGCCCCTGGCCGAGGCCGACCTGGAGGCGCTCTCGCGGTTCCTGACGGCGGGCTTCCAGACCCCGGCCGACGCCGAGTTCGCGGCCGTCGACCTCCTGCGCTGGAAGTTCCTGGACCCCCGCGACGACGCCCCCGGCCCCCGGAGCTTCGTGGCGGTCGACGAATCGACCGGCGCGATCGTGGGGCACGTCGGCGTCTGCCCGACCGCCTTCGCCGCGCCGGGCCTCGACGCCGCCGTCCCCGCACTCCACATGATCGACTGGCTGGGCTCGCGCGAGCACCGCTCGGTCGGCGCCAGCCTGATGCGCCGGGCGCACGAGACGGCCCCGGTCCAGTTCGGCCTGGGGGGGAGCCGGGCCGGACGCGCCGTCATCAAACGCGGGGGATATGAACCGATGTCCCCGGTCTTTGTTTACGAGCGGCTCCTGAGCCCGCTCCGGCGGCTCCGCGCCGGCGGCCTCGCCCCGAAGTCGGCCGCGAGGGCGGCGCGCGACGTCGCCCGAGGTCTCGTCCATCGCCCCGGTCGGCCGGCCCTCCGCCTGGAGCTGGAGCCGGTCTCGTCGTTCGGGACGGAGGTCGTCGAGGTCGTCCGCGGGGCCTCGCGCACCGCCGTGGTCACGGCCCGCACGCCCGAGCGGCTGAATTACGCCCTGCGACACCCGCGACGGAAGCCGTCGGGCTTCCTGTTCCGTGATGCGGATGGCCGCGTCCGGGGCTTCGCCCTCGCCACCCTCCCGCCGGGCGACGGCGGCCGGCTCGTCCTCGGGCGCGTCGCCGACCTGCTGCTCGACGACGACGACCCTGACGCCTGGCACGGCGCTCTGCTCCTCCTCTCTCGGGAGATGGGCCAACTCGGCGCCGACGTCGCCCAGGCGTTCGCCTCGCCCCCCTGGATCGTCGAGGCTCTCCGACGCGCCGGGTTCGTCGCGCGCCACCCCCTGGACTTCAACCTCCGCGACCGCGAGTCGCTCCTCCCCCACGACGCGACCTTCTATCTCACGCCGATCGAAGCGGACTACGCTTATACCTGAGGGAGCCCCCCTTGCGCGATCGCACCCTGGCATCGGCCGGGCGATCGGCGCATACTCGGGACGACGGCGGGCTTCGACGGGTCTCCGCCGTCGCGACGCGCGGTCGACCCTCGGCCGCCCCCGGACGACCTGTCGCGAAGGGGAACCCGGCGATGAACATCCCGACGACCGTCCTGGCCGCCGCCCTCCTGCTCCTCGCACCGACGTTGACGTTCGCCCAGGGCGTGGGCCTCCAGAAGCCCGCCCTGCCGAAAGACGAAGGGGAGAAGCGGATCCTGGAGGCGATCGCCGACGCCCGCAAGGGCCAGCGCTACGCCAACGTCTCCGACGCCGACGGCCGGCTCATGCGGCAGCTCGTCGAGGCGGTGAACGCCAAGCGGGTCGTCGAGCTGGGGACCTCGACGGGCGAGTCGGGCCTCTACTTCTCGCTCGCCCTGCGCAAGACGGGGGGCAAGCTCTACACCTACGACATCGACCCCGGCCGCGTGGAGGTCGCCAAGGCGAACTTCAAGAAGGCCGGCGTCGAAGACCTGATCGTCGTCACCCTGGGCGACGCCCACGAGACGGCCCCCAAGAACACCGAACCCATCGACGTCCTCTTCATCGACGCCGAGAAGCCCGGCTACGACGCCTACCTCCGCGAGCTGCTCCCCCTGGTCCGCCCCGGCGGCCTGATCCTCGCCCACAACATGCGCCAGCCGGAGCCCAACCCCCGGTACATCGAGGCGATCACCACCAACCCCGACCTCGACACCTCGTTCGTCCTCATGGAAGGCGCCGGGCTGGGCGTCACCCTCAAGAAGCGTTGAGGCGCCTTCGGAGCGTCAGGACCTCGCCGTTCGAGTCGGCCTCCAGAATCGACGTGCAGGACGAGTGAACTGATGCTTGCCTATTTGCTGCTGCTTGGAATGACGGCGGCGACGCCGTGCGAGGATCTGCGCGTCGGATACCGTCGCGAGGCCGTCGAGCGCGTCGGGCCGGGGGATTGGCGGGAGGCCGTCGAGCCGGTCTGGGTCTACGCCTATCCGACGCTTCGGCTGCGGTATCGGGCCTCGGGGCTGCCGTCCGACGACTCGGCCGTGCTGACGCTCTCGCCGGGGAGCGTCGGGCCGGTGACGCCGGGGGCGACGAATCCGGAGAACCCGTTCGTCGCCGGGTCGCCGGTCCCGGCCGTCCTGGCGCGCGACCTCGCGGCCGACGTCGAGCCGCACACGCTCGACGTGGACCTTCGCGGCCGGATGCGCACGCCCCAGATCCATGAGCTGCGGTTCGCACTCCCCGAGGGGGCGAAGCTGGCCGTCGAGGAGTTGACGTTCCTCGGCGGCGCGGATCTGCTCCCGCCCGAAGCGGGCCCGACCTTGCCCGCGGGGGCGGCGGCGTGGGGCGTCGAGGGGGGCGCGGACTGCGGCGGCTGGCGGGGGACGACCCTGCGCGGCAGGGAGACGCTCCGGGTCGTCGGCGAACCTCGCGCGGGGGGGACGCTTTATCTCGGCCTGTTCCCGAACTTCGCCAACGTCGGCTCGTTCGCCGCGGGCCGATCGCCCGAGGAGGTCCGCGTGAAGGAGAGCCGCGAGACGGCCGACCTGATCGTCCGGCTGACCTACGCCGATGGCGGCGAGGAGGAGCAATACCCGCTGTCGGTCGCGGAGCGTCGCCACGTCCTCGCCAATCGCCGGCCCGCGCTCTACGCCCTGGAGCTGGAGCCGGGCCGTCCGTTGGCCTCGGCCGAGATCGTCGACCGATCGGCGCATGCTCAAATTTTCGTCTCTTCAGCCGGCGTCTCGGACGACCCGCCGCCGGGTTCGGTGGAGACGCTCCCCGCGGCCGTCGCGCGTCGGGAGGGGCGTCCCGTCGGGGCGGCGGAGGTCGAGGCGACGCACCGGATCGTCGGCGCGCCGGAGGCCGCGATCGAGGCGAGGCCGACGGAGCGGGCCGAGGCAGAGGGACGTCGGCTGGCGTTGGAGTTGAAGAACGTGGGGGCCGAGGTCCGCGAGTTCACGCTGACGTTCCCGAGCGCGACGATCCGTCCGTCGGCCGACGCCGGGGACGTGGCGTACGTCTTCCCGCGCCAGGGGGCGGTGATCGCGCGTGAGGAGGGGACGCTTGAGGCCCCGTACAACGCGGCCTTCCCGCTCCAGTTCGTCGACGTCTTCGCGCCCGGGGCCGACGCCGGCGCGGCCCTGATCGTGCGCGACGTGGAGGGGCGGGGCAAGACGTTCCGGCTCCGCAAGCAGGGGGCGGGCGTGACCGTCGAGGTCGACTACCGGGTCCGCCTGGAGCCCGGCGAATCGTGGCGCGCGCCCGAGGTCTCGATCGCCCCCCACGGCGGCGACTGGCGCGAGGGCTTCGCGGCCTATCGCGCCTGGGTCGCGTCGTGGTACAGGCCCGTCGGTCCCCGTCCCGCGTGGCTCCGTTCCGCCTTCTGGGCCCGTCGCGACTACCCCGTCGGCGGCACCGGGAAGCTGTTCGACGTGAAGCGGGGCCGTTATACGTTCGACGCCCTGGTCCGCGACGGCGAGGCGTTCGGCGGCGTCGACTTCATCGACGTCTCGAGCTGGGCCATGTCCGAAACCGTCGGCCGCGTCGGCGACTATCCGATCGAGCTTGGAGGGGTCGACGACCTGGCGCGGAACATCGCCCAGGCCCGCGCCCAGGGGGTCCCCACCGGCCTCTATTTCGAGGGCTACCTGATCGACAAGCGGTCGAAGGTCGGCCGTGAGCAGGATGGCCGCTGGCAACTCATCAACGAGGACGGCAAGGGGGCGTGGTGGAGCGGAGGCGAGGCCACCGAGCTGTTCGCCTGCCCCTACGTCCCCGACTGGCGGGCCTTCCTCGCCCGTCGCGTCGCCGAGGTGGCGAAGGACGTCGGCGCGGCGGGCGTCTACCTGGACGAGTTCGGCTTCGGCCGGATGCGCTGCTACGCCGCCGACCACGGCCATCGGCCGGGCGTCGAGACGCTCCCCGGCGAGATCGAGACGGCCCGCGCCGTGCGCAAGGCGCTCGACGACGCCGGTGCGGGGGGGACGATGATCTACATCGAGGAGACCCCGCCCGACGCCGCGGCCCCGTACTTCGACGCCGCCTTCTGCTACAATTTCAATCATGCCGACATCAACCGATCCCCCCTCAAGCTGAACCTCTCGCGGTTCGCCTTCCCGGACGTCCGGCTGTGGGACATGGTCTCCATCGGGATCGACCCCCGCGTCTTGCCGTGGGAGGACTTCCGGCTCTCGCTCTGGCACGGCAACGGCCTGTGGCTCAAGGGCCACGCCGAATCCTGGTACGGCGACGACCTGCTGGCCTGGCTCCGACGCGCGCACGGCCTGCTCAAGGCGCACGCCGAGGCGTTCGCCGGCCCGGCCGAGCCCCTGGTGGATTCGCCCCACCCGGCGGTCTTCATCAACCGGTTCGGCGTCGCGCCGAAGGTCGTCCACACGCTTTTCAACGCCTCGTACCGGACCGTCCGCTTCCCGTTCGAGGGCCGCGAGCGGACCCTCGCCCCGCGCGACGTGATGGTCGTGGAGGCGTCGGGCGAGGCAAGGTAGGGAGGCGGGGGGAGGGCCTGCGATCGGCCTCGTCGGCCCTCCTCGTTTCGACGATCGCGTTTTTTCGCGTTTTCGCGTCGCCCCGAAAGGGCGTACGTCGATTGATCCATCGGACGGCCGTCCATTTTCTCCTATCGGGTCGGATCTCGAGCCGCGATCAGGATGATCGAGGGGCCGGGCCTTGCGCCCGCGCCCGGCGTTCGAGGTCCGCGCCCGGCCCGCCGCAGGACGGCGGGACGCGCCGTCGGGGGTCCGTGGCAGGACGCCCGGCCCGTCGGCGCGATCACTTCGAGAAAGGATTCCATCCATGTCGAAGTCCAAGGATCGATCCCCAGGCCCCCGCCCGCACGGCCCAGGACGGCCGTCGCGGCGGAACCGGCGATCGAGCGCCCCGGCGCTCGCGGCGCTGGAAGACCGTCGGCTCATGTCGGCGGACCTCGGCGCGGTCACGGCGCCGATCCCATACGCCACGCCGGTCGCGCTGGTCCAGGCGACGGACCACGGGCCGACGACCACGACGGTCGCGACCGCCGATCCCACCCTCTCGTTCGAGGGCGACTACACCCTCGCGGCCAGCTCCTCCGGCGCGATCCGCCCGGTGCTCGCCCAGGTGGACGGTCGGGCCTGGCTCTCCGCCGGTTCGGACGCCCTGTTCGGCCCGATCGCCTCGCTGGTCTCCACCGGACTCCCCGGCGTGGGCGTGACGTTCCCGGTCGATCCGGGGGGCCCCGCCGACGATTCGGGCGGGCCGACGACCGACGCGGAAGCCAGGGCCGAGGCCGGCCGCAAGGCGATCGACGCCGCCTTCGCGAAGCTCGACGCCGACACGCAGGCGATCCAGGACAAGTCCGAGGTGACGCCGAAGCTCCTCGCCAGGCTCCGCAAGGCGGGCGAGAAGGTCGCCGGCGAGGCGGGCGAGCCCGACGCCACGCTGCGGAAGACGCTTGAGGACGGCATCCAGTCCGTCCAGGAGTCGGGCACGTTCACCGTCGAGCAGCGGGGACGGCTCAAGGAGGACTACACGGCCGTCCTCCGCAGCGCCGGGGTCTCCGACGGGGCGATCGCCGAGCTGTTCGCCGCGCAGGACGCCGTCGAGGCGGCCGGCCACGTCACGGCCGAAGACCTCAAGACGCTCGCCGACGACCGCCAGGCGCTCCAGGCCCTCTTCGACGCCATGCCCCAGGAGCCGGTCTCGATCCTCCCGGCGTTCGACGCCGCCTCGTCCGCGCCCGCGTCCGCGCAGGGAGGCGTCATGTTCCAGGGCTCGTGGGACGGCGGGAGCGGGAACGGGAGCGCCCCGACCGCCCAGCCGACCGGCGTCTCCACGCTCGAGCAGAGCGTCACCGCGAATGCCCGGCCGGTCGGGGGCTTCTCCGCCGTGCCTGGGATTCCCGCGCAGTTCCATCAGGGCGGCTTCGAGACGATCCGCCAGGCCGCCTCGCTCGGCGGCCGCAAAGGCGGCGGCCTCGCCCACCGGTTCGCGATCCGAAGCCCTGGCGGCCAGGCCGCGACCGGCAACGTCACGGTCAACGTCAACCAGGGCGCGTCGAACGTCGAGTCCGTCGCCCGGCGGAGCGCCCGACGCGGGAGCGTCGCGGCCGCGCGGCTCCTCTCCGCGAATCAGCCGCTCGACATCTCCTCCGGCCCGATACGGGTCAGCCAGGCCGCCGGATCGAGCGCCCGGATGGCCGCCGGCTACCTCCCGCCGGGAGGCGCGGACCAGAACCCCGGCGTCTGAGCCCGCCTGCCCCAACTTCGCCGCACCCGCCGGGGGGGGACGCCCCCCCGGCCTGGCTCGTCCGTCGGGTCGACAAGATGGCGACCGTTTTCGCCCTCCTGACGTCCGCTCGGAAGCGGTCGGGGTCGGGGAACGTCTCACGACCGGCCGGGCCGGCGATTCGGTATGGCTGATCCGGGCCGCAAGGCAAGGCATATGTCATGTCATCACCGGGGAAGATTGCGGCGGCTGCCGCCGGGTCGGCGGGCCGGGTAGGATGGACGGGGGTTTGCAGGACTCGTCGGACTCAAGCTCGACTTCGATCCCGAGGATCGTCGTCGCGTCGACGAGTTCTCCTGAGAAGCCGCGCGAGGGGACGCTGACGGAGTCCGACCGAGCCGAGGTGGAAGGGTAGATCCGCGTCAACGACGAGTTGGGCGTCCTCCCATCGAAGAGCCGGCTTTCCCTCAAGCGGGGCGTCGCGAAGGCCCCATGACCGAGGAGTTGGAACGTCGCGTTCGACGATCTGCGCGGTATCGTTGCGAGTACGGCCGCATCCCGCAGGCCGCGTCGCGGCTCCGCCATCAGATTGATCACGTCGTCGCCCGTCAGCACGGGGGCGCGGAACGTGCCTGAATGGGCGGTCCTCACGGGGCGGACGCCCGTCGGAAGGGCCACGGCGCGGGTCCTGGCGGTCAATGATCCCGGCGTGGTGGAGGTCCGCAGGGCGCTCGTCGAGGAAGGGCGGTTTCCGCCCCGTTGACGGCGCCTCGCGGGCTGGGCCTTCGGTCGCTCAAAACATCTTGCCCGGATTGCACTTAACGGTCGTTGAAAGGGGGCGTCGGCGTTGCGGCGGGGGGCGGGATCGGATAAAATCGAGGCCACTTGGAATGGCTGTTGCTGAAGACGTGCGCGCGTGGGCGCGACGTTCGGGAATCGACGAGGGAACGAAACCGCCGTGAGTACCGCCGAACTGCCGCCGAACGCGCCGCTCGCTCCCCTGCCGCTGGACATCGAGGAGGAGCTGAAGGAAAGCTACCTCAATTACGCGATGTCGGTCATCATCAGCCGGGCGTTGCCGGACGTCCGCGACGGGTTGAAGCCGTCGCAGCGGCGGATCCTGGTCGCCATGCGGGACCTGGGGCTGACCCCGGGGAGCTCCACCAGCAAGTGCGCGGGCATCGTCGGCGAGACGATGAAGCGGTACCACCCCCACGGCGACAACTCCATCTATCCCACCCTGGCCCGCATGGCCCAGTGGTGGAACATGCGGCACCTGCTGATCACCGGGCAGGGGAACTTCGGCAGCATCCACGGCCTGCCGCCGGCCGCCATGCGGTACACCGAGGCGAAGCTGAGCCCGGTCGCCGCCGAGATGCTGGAAGACATCAACTACGACACGGTCGACTTCCAGCCCAACTACGACGAGAAGTACCAGGAGCCGCGGGTCCTGCCGGGCAAGTTCCCGAACCTGCTGGTCAACGGCTCCGGGGGCATCGCCGTCGGCATGGCGACGTCGATCCCGCCGCACAACCTGGGCGAGGTCTGCGACGCGGTGCTGGCCTACATCGACGACCCGGCCATCGGGCTCGACGAGATCATGGAGCACCTCCCCGCGCCCGACTTCCCGACCGGGGGGGTCATCTGCGGCCGGATGGGGGTGAAGGAGGCGTATCGCAGCGGCCGGGGCCGGGTGATCCTCCGCGCCACGTCGACCATCGAGGAGCTGAAGGACGGCCGCTCCCAGATCGTCTTCTCCGACATCCCCTACCAGCTCACCAAGGAGCCGCTTTTCAAGAAGCTGGCCGAGCTGATCAACAACGGCCGGATCACCGGCGTCTCCGACATCGTCGACGAGAGCGACCGCAAGCAGCCGGTGCGGATCGTCGTGAAGCTGAAGAAGGCGGAAGACCCCAACGTCATCCTGAACCAGCTCTACGAGTTCTCGCCGCTGCAAGACACCTTCAGCGTCATCATGCTGGCCCTGGTGGACGGCCGCCCCAAGACGCTGCCGATCAAGGAGTTCCTCCGGCTCTTCGTCGACCACCGGATCAACGTCATCCGCCGCCGCACCCGATACCTGCTCCGCCAGGCGAGGCAGCGGGCGCACATCGTCGAAGGCCTGCTGATCGCGCTGCACCACATCGACGAGATCATCCGCGTGATCCGGTCGTCGGCCAACCCGGCCGAGGCCCGCGTGCGGTTGATGACGATGGAGGTCTCCGCCCAGATCCTCCAGCGCGCCCTCGACGATCCCGACGCCAAGCAGTCCGCCAGCCTCACCCGAATGCAGGCCGACGCCATCCTGGCCATGCAGCTCCAGCGGCTCACCGGCCTGGAGGCCGACAAGCTGGCGGCCGAGTACCTGGGCCTCAAGGCCGACATCGACCGCTACGAGGCCATCCTCGGCGACGAGCAGATCATCCTCGGCCTCATCCGCGACGACCTGCTGGAGCTGAAGTCGAAGTACGCCAACCCCCGCCGGAGCACCATCTCCGACGAGGAGCTGGGCAACTACGACAAGGAAGCCCTGATCCGCGAGGAGTACATGGTGGTGACCGTCACCCACGACGGTTACATCAAGCGCCAGCCCCCCAGCACCTATCGCGCCCAGGGTCGCGGCGGGCGCGGCATCACCGCCGCCAACACCCGCGAGGGGGACTTTCTCGAACATATGTTCGTCGCCCTCACGCACGACTATCTGCTCTTCTTCACCGACCACGGCAAGGTCTTCTGGCTGAAGGTCTACGACCTGCCGATCGCCACCAGGACCTCGGGCGGACGCGCGATCGTCAACCTGCTGCAGGTCTCCGAGGGGGAGAAGATCACCGGCATCGTCCCCGTCCGCAAGTTCCGCGACGACGAGTCGCTGATGATGGTCACCCGCCGGGGGACCGTCAAGAAGACCGAGCTGACCGCCTTCCGACGCCCCCTGGGCCGGGGCATCATCGCCCTGGGGCTCGACGAAGGGGACCAGTTGATCGGCGTCGCCCGGACCAAGGTCGGCGACCAGGTGATCCTCAGCACCCGCGAGGGGATGGCCGTCCGGTTCGACGAATCGTGCGTCCGCTCGATGGGGCGCCCCGCGCACGGCGTCCGGGGTATCAATCTGGAAGAGGGCGACGAGGTCGTCGGCATGATCGTCGCCAACGGCCAGGAAGACCCCGCCAGCCTGCTGACGGTCTGCGAGAACGGCTTCGGCAAGCGGACCCTCCTCTCCGAGTACCGCTCGCAGAACCGAGGCGGCAAGGGCCTGATCGACATCAAGACCAGCGACCGCAACGGCCGGGTCGTCGCCATCAGCAAGGTGACCGACGCCGACGAGGTCATGATCACCACCACCGGCGGCATCCTGATCCGGACCCGCGTGGGCGACACCCGCCCCATCGGCCGCAACACCCAGGGCGTCCGCCTGATCCGCCTCGACGAAGGAGACGCCGTCAGCAGCCTCGCCAAGCTCCCCGAGGAGGAACTCGGCGGCGACGAGGCCGTCCTCGACGTCCTCGACCACGGCGAAGGCGCCCCCCTCCCCACCAACGGCCACATCCTCGACGACGGCGTCGCCGAGGCCGAAGCCCAGGACCACCCGGAAATCGAGGACGAGTCGACCGACGACGGGTCGACCGAGGAAGAGTCGGGAGAGTGAGGCCGACGGCCCCTCATGCCACCGTCGCGATCACGACTTCCCCCGCGAGGGGGGAAGGACTTTATGGGGCCGGACTCGGATTGCGACGGCCCTCCGGACCGGCTTCCCCGGCGTGGGCGTCGGGGGTGCTGGCGCGATCCACGTGCTCCCCGTGTGGTGCTTCGTCGAGGATTCGACTCGCCGAGGCCGTTCGGGTGTATGATCGACGGGGCCCTTCGCCTTGACGGAAATCCCGGGGGCCGGATCTCGGTTCAGGGAGGCGAGGTCTTGCCGGACGCGCGGACGCATCGAGGGCCGGGGCCGCAGGATGGGGAGTTGTTCGGCGAGGCGGCCCGCCCGAGGCTGGCGACGGCCGTGGCCGAATTCTCGTGGCTCCTGTCGCGGGGCTACGCCCAGCCCTCGGCGCTCAAGCTGGTCGGCGATCGGCACCGGCTGGTCGAGCGCCAGCGCGGGGCGCTGCTCCGCTGCGCGTGCTCGGACGCGGCCCTGGCCGGCCGGCGTTCGCGTCGGCTCGACGTCGGGTCGATCCGGGGTCGATCGATCCGCATCGACGGGTTCAACCTCGTTTTGACGCTGGAGTCCGCGCTCGGCGGCGGGGTCGTCCTGGGGGCTCGCGACGGCTGCTTCCGCGACCTGGCGAGCGTCCATGGGACCTATCGAAAGGTCGACGAGACCCGCCCCGCGCTGGAGCTTGCGGCGCGTCGGCTGGCCGCCTGGGGGATCGGCCCTCGCACCTGGCTCCTGGACGCGCCCGTCTCCAACAGCGGCCGGCTCGCCGCCCTGCTCCGCGACATCGACCCCGACGGCCGGGTCGAGGTCGTCCCCGACCCCGACCGGCTCCTGATCCTCCCCGGCGATCCCGTCGCCACCGCCGACTCGGGCATCCTCGACCGCTGCGGCCCCTGGCTCAACCTCGCCCGCGCGCTCATCGAATCCGAAACCCCCGGCGCGTTCATCGTCGAGTTGGGATGACGGAGGCCGTCGATTACTTCGACGGCTCGGGAAGCCGGAAGATCAGGTCGCCCAACGGTTGACGGCCCTGATTGGAGTCCTTGAGGGCCTGATCATCGACGCCGTCAGGCCCGATCGAATAGACGACGGGGCGGCCTTCGAGGAGGGCCAGTTTCATCGGAGCGTCCGAGAACGGATCGACGGGCACGGCGGGGAGCCTGGCCTCGCGGCAGGCGGCGGCGAGGTCGGTCGGGTCGGCGCCGTCGTGCGCCAGTTGCCAGCTGCGGATCGCGACCAGTCCCTGCGCGGCATGGTTGTAGACGTCGGCCCGGGCCATCGCGAGGATGAAGGTCGTGTACGGCGGGATGCTGAGCCGCGTCACCCAGAGGGTGTCGGGGAGCTTGCCGCCCAGGTGCCTGGTCGCCAGGGTCTCGATCCGATCGATGCGATCGCGGTAAGGGACCGGCCCGAACGCCGTCAGCGTCTTGAGGAAGTCGTCCAGGGCGAGGCGCTCCCTGGCCCACGCCGCCCCGTGGCCGCGGATCATGGCCTCGACCATTCGAACCATGTCGGGCCCAAGGTCGGAGCCGACCGGGTCCGACGTCTGGGCCTTCATCCGCTCGACGACCGCCTCGGCCGCGTCGGTGATCGACAGGAGCTTCTCGATGGGCCGACCGTCCGGGCCCCCCTCGGTCAGATGCTTGTCCTGACAGGCGCGGAGGAACGTCCGCTGAACGACGTACTCGGCCTTCGCGGCCGTCGTGACGCGGTCGAGGCCGGCGGACTCGTGCTCGCGCATCAGGGCGAGCAGGCGGTCGCCGTGCTCGACCTTGAGCGCCGGCGAGCGGAGGATCGCCGACAGGGCCTTCTGCATAGCGACCCCGTCGATCGCGGCGCTGACGAACTGCGCGATCACCAGGCCTCGGGGCCGTAGGTCGCGGCTCAGTCGGAGGATCATCGCGAAGTCCGGGATCGCCCGGTCCAGGTTCCCCTTCTCGGCGTCGCGGACGATTCGCAGGTACACCCCCCGAACGGCCAGGCGTGCGGCCCCCAGGTGGGGCAGCGGCATTTCGCCCGAAAGGCCCGTCGCGAAGACGCACTCCGTCCGGCGCTGGGCGCCGGCGAGCTTGCGGAAACCGTCATGCAGTTCGGCGATCAGCGCGTCGGCCGCCTTGCGGTCGAACGTCTCGGGTGCCTGGTCGAGAGCGTCGTGGAGTTCGTTGATCCGCCTCGCCCGGTCCCCGGCGGCCGCGACGCGTCCCCGGCCGTCGGCCGGCAGGCACTGGTCGATCTCGGGCCCGAACTCGGCGAACGCCTCGAAGTAGAGCGTCGCCGCGTTCTTTCCCGTCGCGGGATACGCGAAGTACGCCTCCACGTCGAACGGCGCCCGCGACTTCAGCCAGGGCGGGCACGACGTCACCGCCCCGGGGTTTCGAGGCTCCTGAGCGGCCGACGGCGGGGCGAAAGCCGCCATCGCGAGCGAGGCCGCGACCAGCCGCGCCGGCATGCCGGCCGAACGTGTCCCCCTCCAGACCCACGCGATGCAACTCATGGCGCTCGCCCCCTCTTCCCAGGTCGCTTCGGACGGTTTGCAAGCCTTCCTGAAAGGCTGCATGCCCTGAGGGTACTGGAGTTCCGGCGGGGGGTACATCGCGCGGTGGGTATCGATCGTGAAAGTTCAGGCCGCGCGGGCGCGGCCGATGAGCCGGGCGGAGCCGGCGGCGATGACCGTCCAGGCGATCCAGGTCGAGGGCTCGGGGATCGACGGCTCGGGGGGCGTGGGAGGCGCGGGGAGGCCGGATTCGAATTCGATCGTATATCCCGCCGCCTCCAGGGCCGTGCCGTCGGGGAGCGAGATCCCCTTGAGCGAAAGCGACATGAGGCTGACGTTGTCGATGGCCGTCATCTCCACCAGCGCGGGGATCTGAGCCCCGAGGCCGACGCTGAACTGCTCGCTCACGCCGTCGGCGGAGAGCGGCAGGTCCAGGTGGAAGCCCATGTGCAGCAGTCCGTCCGGCCCCTCCCGCACCGCGGTCTGGCCTTCGAGGATGCGGCCCCCCTCGCTCGGCAGGATGTAGCTGCTGTGGTTCACGTCGAGCGTCTCGGTGCGATGGAAGAACTGCGACCCCCAGTCCTCCGTCCGGATCGCCTCGGGCCGCGTGTAGGCGACCTCGAAGTCGAGGCGGACCGCCTCCGGCGTCGCCGCGTCGGCCGGAGCGTGGACGGTCGCGACGACGTTCGACCAGGTCGCGCCCAGTTCGATGAGCGGGTACGGGGTCCTGACGCCGACCGTGTCCCCCGGGTCGGGCGAGGTGGCGCGAGCCCGCAACTCCAGCAGGCTCGCCCCGGAGGCGGTGGGGGTCGAGGAGGCGGACGCCGAGTAGGTCACGGGGACCGAGGCCGGCTCGGACGGCCGGAACCGCGTGTACTGGATCGACGTCGCGCCCGCGATCGACGCGGGGCGGCCGTCCGCCTGGACGCTGTACTCGTTCAACCCGGACACCCAGGCCTGCGCGCCATCTCCCGTGAAGACCGGCGAGGCGTCCACCCCGCCATTCGCCGAGAGCAACAGCGCGAGCGCGGCCCAGGCCAATCCCGTGGCGGCGAAAGTCGAGGTGGATCGCATCCGGGGTCGCTCCTTCGGTGAGTGCAACCTCCCCTTCCCTGGGCGGAGGTCGGCCTCAAGCGGGCAAGCACAATATCATGAGAAATTCTTCATGGCCGTTTCGGTCAAATCCGTCAAGGCGGATCCAGACTTCGATCCGGCCGGGCGATCGAAATGCGGAGACGCCGGCTCCCCTTTCGTCGATCCGGTCGCATCATAATCCTGGGAGCCTTGCGCACTTTGGCAATCCGGTCCTTGATCCAGGGCCGCCGTCGACCGGCGCGACGAGCACCGACGGCTTGAGGCCGGCGGCGGAATCGGCTCTCCTGGGAGCGCCGCGAGCCGACCGTCGCGGGAAGCGGTTACGGGTCAAGTAGGAGGTCGCCATGCAGAGGCAGGTCGCGCTCATTCGCGGGATCAACGTCGGACGCGCGAAGCGGGTGGCGATGGCCGAGCTGCGGGCGATGGTGCCGCATCTGAGGTATTCCGACGTCCGCACCCTGTCGAACAGCGGCAACCTGGTCGACACCGTCGCGATTGGACGCCCGAGGCGCCGGCCGTCGGCGGACGAGCCGCCTGGCTCCGGTGCGCCGGGGGGGATCCTCGAGGGCGAGCCGGCCAGGGCCGGCGACCGCCTGCTCGGGGCGTCGGCGACCACGCGCAACGGGAGCACCCGCACCAGGCTGCACGGCATGGTCACGGCTCCGGGATGACCGGAACCGAGACGGCCGGTCGCCGGCGGAAACGGATCAAAAGCGCCGAACGAAGCCAATTCCCGCGCCGAATTTTGAGAAGCAAAATTGGGAATGGCAAAAGGTTGCGTCCGATTGGGTTCGTCCGTGGCGCGGGCGAGCGAACCCAATTCGAAGCCGATCCCGCGGCTTCGAGAGGTGAGGGCGCGGCTTCCTGGAATGGCAGCAGGAAGAGGGCGAGGATCGGCCGGGCGCGTCGCATCGGAGTGGTTCCGGCGACCCGGGACCGAGGGGAGGACGGTCCCGGGATGCCTGAAGACTCCGGCGCCGCAAGCCGGGCCGCGCTCGCGTTACTCGCTCGGCCTCGCGGCGAGGGCGCGGCCGTCCCTGGCGTCGTCGGCGTCGAGTTCGAAGGTGAAGCGGTTCTCGCCGCCGGGCTTGACGGTCGCCTTGAGCGGGCTGGCCGCGGGGTCGCGGTAGAGCTTCGCGAAGGTGGGCTTCGCGACGGGCTTCCGGCGCGCCGAAGGCGCGAGGTCGTCGGGGTGGGGTCCCGAGTCCTCGAACCCCTCGGTCGCCCCTGTCGCGGGGGGGGCCGCGAACTGGTCGATCGGCGTCACGGTGACGATGTAGTCGCCGGCCGGGACGCCGTCGTCGGCGTAGTAGCTGCTCATCACGAACGCGCCGTCGGCGTCGGTGTCGGTGGTCAGGGCGAGGGGCGGGCCCTCTTGCCCCCTGGGGGGCTGGAGGGCTTGCGGGTCGACCGGGTGGAACCGCACCAGGGCCCCCTTCACCGGCTCGCCGTTCCAGACGACCCGGCCGGAGGCGGGATGGACGGGGAAGCGGTAGCCCAGGTCGTCGCCGCAGCCGGAGGCGGCCAGGGCGACGGCGATCGGGGCCGCGAGGAGGAGGATTCGTCGAGACATGGCCGGGCCCCTTCGGTCAGAACTGGTCGCTGGAGACGATCTCGCCCGCCGCCCGGGTGAGGAGGCGGACGTAGACGCGGATGTCGGTCGTCCCCTTGATGAAGCGGACGGAGCCGTCGCCCATCAGGTAGTTGCCGCCGCCGGGGTGGAACGAGTAGTCCTCGTTGCCGTTGTAGCAGCTGGTGAAGCAGGGGCCGGGGAACCGGCTGCCGTCGTAGGTGTAGCTGTGCAGGGTGTAGCCGGTGTCGTAGTCGGCCCAGCCGCCGCCGGCGCCCTCGCCCGGGGTCAGGATCGTGGGGTGCTTGCGCCAGCCGCCGATGTAGTAGTCGGGCCGGCCGGCGGCCTCGCTCATCATGATGGTGTTCGAGAGGCCGTCGGTGACCTGGGCGATTCGGGTGACGTTGTCGGGCTCGCCGCCGGTGACGTTCTGGAGCATGGAGTACTGGCCGGCGACGGTCAGGTCGATCATGCCCGAGGCGGCGAGGTTGGCCTCCACGCCGTTGCTGACCGCGTAGTCGGTGACCGCCGTCCTGACGTTCGTGTAGGGGCCGCCGGTGGAGACCGAGTCGCCGGCCGCGTCGTCGAAGGTGTGGAACTTGTTGCCGTTGGGCGACGACGGGCAGAGCAGGGTCGGGATCAGCGTGGCGACGGCCGTCGAGTTGTCGCCCCGGCGGAAGTCCAGCTTGATGTTGTACGCGCTGTAGAGCGGCTGCTGCTCCATGTACGGCAGGATGTGCGTGAAGACGTAGCTGGACGCCCGCTCCCCGGAGGGGAGGATGTTGCCGCCGGGGCCGACGTTGATGTTCATCGGACGGCACACGCCGGACCCCCGGATGCCCGACGGCGGGAAGAACCCGTTGCCGCTCTCGAAGTTGTGCAGGCCCAGGCCGACCTGCTTCAGGTTGTTGGTGCACTGGGCGCGGCGGGCGGCCTCGCGGGCCGATTGCACGGCCGGCAGCAGCAGCGAGACGAGGACGGCGATGATGGCGATGACGACCAGAAGCTCGATCAGCGTGAAGCCCGCGCGACGGCGTGCGGGGATGGCGTGCGAGGTCAAGTTCGACTCCTTGATGGATTCACGACCGGATGCGGCGAGGGGCCAGATGCGATCATCCTGGTCACATATAACGATACGCGCATTTATGAAGGCCCCGAGAAGACCCCGTGACGCCTCCGGGAAGTTTCCCGGGACGCCGGAACCCGGCCGCTCGGTCGGGGTTTCGTTCGGCCGCCGATTTCGGTCCTGGAGGTCGCTGGCCCCGGCCCCTCGGCCTGGATAGACTGTCGACGCGACGGGGCCGGGCCGGTCCCGAAGGAGGTCCGACCCGATGCAATCGCTCGCCTACTGGCTGATGCTCGGCCCGTTCATCCTGGCGGTCCTGATCCCGCTGCTGCCGAGCCTGATCCGCGCCCTGGGCCTGGCCGCCGGCACCCTGGCCGGGCGGCTGGAGACGCGGCTCTTCTGGCCCTTCGTGGCGATGGACGCGCTGGAGGCCCCCGGGGGCCGGTCGCTGAGGCCGATCGACGATCCCGAGACCTGGCCCACGCGGACGGCGGCGGACTATCTCGCGGAGGCGGACGTCGCGGCGCGAGCGGCCGGGTTCCGACGGCTCGGGACGTTCCGGGACGGCCAGAGCCCGTCGTTGCAACAGGTCCGGCACGAGTTCTGGCTCTCCTCCGACCGGCTGGTGCTGGCCTCGGCCGGGGCCGGGAAGGCGCTGGGGGTCCCCTTGGCCGCAATCCGCCTGCTCTCGCGCCTGGCCGACGGCCGCCGGTTCATCACCCTCAACGGCCAGATCGCCTCCGAGTTCGACCCGGCGGGCGAGGCGAACGAGGTCCTGCTCGACGGCATCCCGTTCGACGGCCTGCTGGCGTGCCATCTTCGGCGTCTCGACGAGGCGACGGCGGCGGCCGCGCCGTTCTCGAACGACCCGCTGGGCGACCTCCGGGCGATCATGGCGAGGCGGGTCGACGACCTGGAGGGGCGGGGCTTCGCGGTCCCGCTGGACCCGGCCCGCGCCACCTGGCGGTTCACCCTCAAGGGGGCGTACGCCTTCTCGAAGACGATGCACGCGATCGGGATGCGCCGGGCCCGGGAGCCGGATTGAAGCGGACGATCCGCCTTGTCGGCAAGGCTTGCGCCGATTACCCTGGCGATTCTCGTGTCCGGGTGGAAGGGAAACGGCTCAGGGATGGGGTAAGGGCGACTCACTATGGGCTCTTCGTTCAAGCGGATCCTCGCGACCGGCGGCTGCGGGTTCATCGGGTCCAACTTCGTCAGGCTGCAACTTGAGCAGCATCCAGATGTTGCGATCACCAATCTGGACGCCCTGACCTACGCGGGCAACCCGGACAACCTGGCCGATCTGGCGGGCGACTCGCGGTACACGTTCGTCCACGGCGACATCGCCGACCGGCCGTTCGTGACCCGGCTGATCGCCGAGGGGGGCTTCGACGCGGTCGTCCATTTCGCGGCCGAGAGCCACGTCGACCGCTCGATCGACGACGCCACGCCGTTCCTGCGGACGAACGTGATCGGCACCCAGAACCTCCTGGACGCCGCCCGCGCGGCCAGGGTGGGCCGGTTCGTCCACGTCTCCACCGACGAGGTCTACGGCACCCTCGGCCCCAAGGACCCGGCGTTCACCGAGGAGACCCCGCTCACGCCCAACAGCCCGTACTCGGCGAGCAAGGCGGGCTCCGACCTGCTCGTCCGCGCCGCGTTCCACACCCACGGGATGGACGTGGTGACGACCCGGTGCTCGAACAACTACGGGCCCTACCAGTTCCCCGAGAAGCTGATCCCGCTGTTCATCACCAACGCCCTGGCCGACGTCCCCGTCCCGGTCTACGGCGACGGCATGCAGGTCCGCGACTGGATCCACGTGATGGACCACTGCCGGGGCGTCGACGCCGCCCTGCGGAACGGGAAGGCCGGCGAGGTCTACAACTTCGGCGGCCTGAGCGAGCGGTTCAACATGGACGTCACCCGCGCCGTCTTGCGGCTCACCGGGAAGACCGAGGCCCTCATCAAGTACGTCACCGACCGGCTCGGCCACGACCGCCGCTACGCCGTCGACTGCTCCAAGTCGGAGCGCGAGCTGGGCTGGAAGCCGACCGTCACCTTCGAGCAAGGGCTGGAAGAGACCGTCGCCTGGTACAAGGCCAACGCCGCCTGGGTCGACCGGGTGAAGTCCGGCGCGTACCGCAACCAGGACGCCTGAGCCGCCGACCGGCTTCGGGCCGGGGCCGATCCCTGCGAGGAGAGGAAAGGACCACCGCGTGCGCGCGTTCGTGACCGGCATCACCGGGTTCGTCGGCGGCCACCTGGCCGAGCACCTGCTGGCGAGCGACGATCAGGTGGTCGGGGTCTCGGCGTCGGGACGGTTCCCGGACGACCTGGCGGCCCTGGCCCGCTCGGTGCGGCTGGAGTCGTGCGACCTGACGAACGTCGACCCGGCCGACCTGGCCGAGTCGCTCCGTCGCAAGCGGCCCGAGGCGATCTACCACCTGGCGGCGCAGTCCAACCCCCGGGCGAGCGTCGACGACCCCCGAGGGACCTGGGCGCTGAACCTGGGGGGGACGCTCAACCTGCTCTCGGCGGTGAAGGCGTCGGGCCTGGACCCCACGCCCCGCGTGGTGCTGGTCGGCTCCGGGGTCTGCTACGGCGACCCCGCGCCCGAGTTCATCCCGGTGTCGGAGTCGTGCCCGCTGCGGCCGAACAACCCGTACTCGGCGAGCAAGGCGGCGGCCGACCTGCTGGGGGTCCAGATGCACCTGGCCGACCGGCTCGACGTGGTCATGGTCCGGCCGTTCAACCACGCCGGCCCCCGGCAGTCCCCCCGCTACGTCCTGGCGACCCTCGCGCAGCAGGTGGCCGAGGTCGAGGCGGGCCTCAAGGACGCCGTCGAGGTCGGCAACCTGGACGTGGTCCGGGACTACACCGACGTCCGCGACGTCGTCCGCGCCTACCGATTGCTGGCCCTCCGCGGGGAGCCGGGCGAGATCTACAACCTCGGCTCCGGCCGGGGCCTGAAGCTGACCGACGCCCTGGAATGCTTCCGGTCGCGGGCTTCCCGGCCGATCGAGGTCCGCGTCGACCCGTCCCGGTTCCGCGCCGTCGACTTGCCCTACCTCGTCGCCGACGCCTCCAAGCTCCGGGCCGCCGTCGGCTGGGAGCCGACCCTGGCCATCGAGCGGACCCTCGCCGACATGCTCGACGACGCCCGACGCCGCATCGCCGCGGTTTGAGCTGGGCGGACGGCCGCGTCGCGACCACGCCCGCTTGTGAATCGCACGCGGGCGTCTTAGGATGAAGACGTCGAGGCCCGTCGGCCTTTGAACAGGCAGGCTTCGTCGGACGAGCGAGCCAATCACGGGGACGCCCATGCGCGGACTGCTGGCGAGTCGGAGATTCTGGGCCGTCGTGCTCACCCTGTCGACCACGCTGGGCGTCGCGGCCCAGGAGGGGCGGCGGCGGGGCGGACGCGCCCTTCGCGACCAGGGGGGAGAGCCTTTGAAGAAGGTCCGGCCCCAGGGGGGAGACCCCCTCGCCCGCCAGGACGCCGCCAAGGGGGCGCCGGGGACCTACCATTATACGTTCAAGCTCCGCTCCTTCGACGGCACGCCGCTGGCGGCCTCGTACTATCCGTCGAAGCTCGGGGCCAACGCGCCGGTGGTGGTCCTGATCCACGAGCGCCAGCGCTCGCGCAAGGACTTCGAGGACAAGGTCCTGGAGTTCAAGGGCCGCGGCCTGGCCGAGCACCTCCAGGAGCAGACCTACGCCGTCTTCTCGATGGACCTTCGCGGCCAGGGCCAGAACCCGCGGCGCGCCCTCGCCGCCGACGACCGGGAGGCCATGGCCGACGACCTGCAGGCGGCCTACCAGTTCCTCCTGGACCGGCACAACCGGGGCGAGCTGAACGTCGGCAAGCTCGGCGTCGTGGGCGTCGGCGAGGGGGCGAACCTGGTCGCGGCCTGGGCCTACCAGCCCGGTGCCGCCGTCTCCACCGAGGGCCGCCCCGCCGACCTGTCCGCCCTCGTCCTCGTCTCCCCCCAGCCCGAAGGCTCCGGCTACATCCTCTCCCGGATCACCTCGCAACTCGCCCCCCGCGTCCCCATGCTCCTCATGGCCGGCAGCAAGGACTCCGCGTCGAAGGACGCCGTCGAGGCCGCCCGAAAGGACCTGGAACGGAGCCGCGGCAACAAGATCGAACTCTTCCCCTCCTCGCTCCACGGCTACAAGCTCCTCCGCCTCGAACCCGGCGCCGCCGACACCCTCGTGAAATACCTCGACTCCCACCTCAAACTCCGCCCCAACGAGTGGGAGCCCCGCTACAACCAGATCCCCGTCACCTACTCCGACATCCAGACCTCCCGCCCCCAGCCCGCCGAGAAGGCCAAGCCCGCCGAGAAGGCCAAGCCCGCCGAGAAAGCCAAGGCCGACGAGAAGGCCAAGCCCGCCGAGAAGGCCGAGCCCGATGGCGATTCCAAGAAATCCTAAGGAATAAGGACTAGCCTCGCGGCCGATGCGAGGCGACAATACCCCATGGCCTTACAGATGTAAGACGACGGGAGCGGAGGGCAGCGCGATGAGCATGTTCTCGGACGATCCGACGTGGCCGGTGGGGATCTTGCTGCTGGTCGCGGCGTGCTGCTTCGTGGCCTTGAAGGCGAGGCAGGAGGGGAAATACCTGGTCTGGGGGCTGTCGGCCCTGGGCCTGGCGGTGCTGGTGGTGGGGGTGGAGTGGCTCTGGGTGACGGATGAGGAGCGGATCGAGGCGGTGGTCTACGACCTGCGGCGTTCGCTCCTGGCGTCGGATTCGGCGGGGCTGCTGGCGCACCTGACGCCCGACGTGCAGTACGTCCAGACCGGCGAGTCGATGCCGTCGGCGGCCACCCGGGCCCTGATCCAGGCGAGCCTGGCGAACTCGAAGTTCGACATGGTCCGGATCCGGGGCCTGCAAACCAGCGCGGGGAAGCAGACGCGGCGGGGGAAGGCCGAGTTCAAGGTCTTCGTCCGGGGGAACGTCGAGGGGCCGTTCGGCATGGGAGGGGCGGGCGCGGCCGACACGGCCTGGTCGTTGGGGTTCGAGGAGACCAAGCCCGGCGTCTGGAAGGTGAACCGCATCACCCCCATCACGCTCCCCTACAATCCGGCGATGCTCGCCGGCGCGGCGGGACGCCTGCCGGGCGGCGGTGATGGGATCGGGAGGGGGAATGGGAGCGGTCGCGACATCGACCCCAGCCTGACCCCTTTCCCCGTACCGGGATCGGGACCGAACGACCCGGGCCCCCGCCGGGGCCGCTTCCGATTCGACCGCAAGAGCCTGGGCCGCGAGCGCGAACACGGCCGCAACGGCTCCGATCGGTGAGCCGTCGCGGCCGGGGCGGCTTCACTTCAACTCGACCTCAGGACGACTTGCCGGCCGGCGCCGCGGCCGTGCCGGCGGCCTTGGGGGCGGCCTTGAACTCGTCGGCGGTCATCTTGCGGATGTCGCGGTTCTTCATCAGGACGTAGCCCCCCTGCTCGGGCGTCGCCTTCTCGTAGGCGAGGACCTCGTCGGCCGAGTCGCCGTCGCCTTCGATCGAGAGGTCGTCGAGCTTGACGCCCCAGATCACCACGATCTCGCCGTTCTTCACCGCGTTGACCCCTTCGGGGTTGCCGTCGGCGAAGGTCGCGATGTCCTTCGGGCCCGTCGGGGCCTTGTCCTTCAACTGCCAGTGGGCGCGATAGATCTGGCCGACCTGGGCCAGCGGCCCGTTCTCGGACGTGGCCGACGTGATGCTCTCGGTCGTGCCGGAGCCACCGCAACCTCCGAGGGTCCCCAGGCAGGCGGCGAGGCCCATCGCCGCGATGACGGATCGAAACATGCGATCTCCCTGCTGTCGGTCGAGATGGAATGCGCGAGACCGGACGGCGTGCCCCGAGGGGAGCCGCCCGGTCGTCGGGCGTGGATTCGGTCCGGTCGAGGCCGATCAGAGCCTGTCCCGGAAGTCTGCTTCTCCGGACCATAACGGCCTTCCCCCCTGGCGGGGGAAGGTGGCCCGAAGGGCCGGATGAGGGGGGGACGAGCGACCCGCCCCTCGGAGTTCCAGGGGCCGTCCCGAGGCCGTCGGCCCGGGCGGGAGGCCCCGAAATCCGAAGCTCGCCGCGGGCGTCCCCCCCTCATCTGACGCCTTCGGCGTCTGTCTTCCCGCCGGGGGGGGAAGACCGTCCCAGCTCGCCTCTCGCCCTTATGGGACAGGCTCTTAGAGCGAGTCGGCGCTGATGATCTCGCCGGCGCCCTTGGTCCCCAGGGCCCTCCAGGTATCAATGCTGACCGAGTCCTTGACGAAGCGGACCGATCCGTCGGCCAGGCCGACGTTCACCCCGCCGGAGTGGAAGCTCCGCGCGGCCATGTGCGCCGCCCCGGCGACCGCGTCGGTGCAGTCGAAGCCCTTGTAATTGGGCGGGATGGTGTGGCTGTAGACGTGCAGGAACTGGGTGGCCCGGTAGTACTGGAGGCCCCGGTAGTTCAGCGGGGAATACGTGCTGGCGTCGCAGTCGGCGGGGGGGATGTAGTTGCCGGCCGTGGTCGTCCAGCCCTGCGAGCGGTGGACCATGTTCCGGTCCGTGAGGACCGCGACGGACGACCCGGTCGACGGCATGGTGGACCGCTTGGTCTCGGAGAACATCGCCGTGTTGGTCGTCCCGTCGCTGATCGAGGCGATCGTGACGACGTTCATCACCTTGCGGAAGTCCGGGTTGGTGGCCAGGCTGCCGGTCAGGTTCATCTGGATGTTGAAGATCCCCACCCGGGAGGTCTCGGTCTCGGCCGTCCCCGAGGCGGTGCTGAAGAGCTGGGCGGCCGTCGCGCCGATGCTCCCGTAGTAGTTGTTCGTGCCCAAGGACAGGCCCGCCTCGGTCATCCGCGAGCTGGAGGCGTCCGACGGGCAGAGGAACGCGGAGATCTGCTGGGTCCTCGCCGTCTTGTTCTCGACGTTGGAATGGACGTCGAGCTGGAAATTGAACGCCGAGAACAGGCTCGACTGCTCCATATAAGGCAGGATCATCGTCAGCACGGCACCGCGGATGAAGCCGACCGAACCGGGCCCCTTGGGGACCGGGCCCTGGCCGTCCGGGAACCGATTGTTCGTCGACTCGAAGTTGTGCACCGCCAGGCCGAGCTGCTTCAGGTTGTTGACGCACTGGGCGCGGCGGGCCGCCTCGCGGGCCGACTGCACGGCCGGGAGCAAAAGCGCGATCAGGACGGCGATGATCGCGATCACCACGAGAAGCTCGATCAGGGTGAACCCGGAACGTTTCGATGCAGGCATGACCTCTCCCCACCGGGGGCTCCGACCGCGATACGCCGCGGCGGGACGACTCCTGGTTGATAAACGAACCTGAATAAAAGACGAAATCCGACGGAGAACGACGCCGCTTCGCGCCGCCCCCGCCAGATCAGGTGGCGCTACTCGCGCCGCCCGAACACGATCATGAAGCTCGTCGAGGGCGCAGCGGAAACCGCCCCCGGCGCCGAAGGCAACCGAGGATCAACAAATCTTCGACAATCGCGCGCAAGATTAACGCTTGTCAAGAATGAGAATCGAAAGGGCGGGCTGCATATCCAATCCCGATTCAATGCTCGCTGCCGGCATCATCGTGAATGGACTTTATCCATTGGTAATACGACCCCGTCAGATCGTCAACCCCCCATAAGAAATTGGATGATTCCTCGGTGGCGGCGTCGTCGCGACGCCACAATTTCGAGGCCGACGGTCTTAAAAGGAAAGCGGCGGTCTCGGTACATTCTTCGATGCCGCCGCGGCCGGGGCGTCGAAATCGGTCGAAAATATGCTTCTGCCCCGGTCGAACCCGACTGTAGAATGCGCCCTTCATGGGGCGATGGAGCTGGGGCGTCGGACGATCTCGGCGGTCGATCTCCGAGGGAACTGGACGCCTCCTGGCGTGCGAGGTGACGATGGACTCGGATCGGGACCTGCTGTTCGGCCTGCTCGCGTTCCAGGCCGGGGCCCTCGACGCGGACCAGCTCGCCGAGACGTGCGCGGGGGGGGACGGGGGCCGGACCCTCGGCGCGCGGGCGATCCTGACCGATGAGCAGCAGGGGGCGATCGACCGGCTGGTCGAGGAGAGGCTGGCGCGGCACGGCGGGGACGTCGCGGCGACCCTGGCCGCGACGTTCGACGGCCGCTCGCTCGACGCGCTTCGAGGGCCGGGCGCCCCGGCGGGGGAGGTCGCGGCGACCATCGGCGGGCCGGCCGGCCACGTCCTGATCTCGACCCTGGACGGGGGGGAGGGCGGCGAACACGCGTCCCGCGATCATCGCTACGCGTTGTCCCAGATCCACGCCAAGGGGGGCGTCGGCCAGGTTTGGCGGGCGCGCGACGCCTCGCTCGGCCGGGAGATCGCGCTCAAGGAGCTGCGTCCCGAGTCGACGGGCGACTCGCTGGCCTGGTCGCGATTCCTGTACGAGGCGAAGGTGACGGCCCGGCTGGAGCATCCCGGCGTCGTCCCGGTATATGAAATGTCGGGCGGCGCGTCCCCATATTACACGATGCGATTCGTCAAGGGGCGGACGCTCAGCGAGGCGACCCGCGCCTATCATAAGGCGAGGGCCGCCGGCTCCCCGACCGACGTGGACCTGGTGAAGCTGCTGACGGCCTTCGTCTCCATCTGCCACGCGATCGACTACGCCCACTCGCGAGGGATCATCCACCGCGACCTCAAGGGGCAGAACGTCGTCCTGGGAGATTTCGGCGAGGTCATCGTGCTCGACTGGGGCCTCGCCAAGCAGGTCGGCGAGGACCACGAGGCCCCCGGCGCGACGGACGTCGAAGCCCCCTCCGCCCCCGAGCCCCCCACCTTCGCCGGCGGCGAGGAAGACCTCGCCACGCTGGCCTTCGAACCCGGCCGCGACGGCGACGCCCCGACCGGCGTCGGCCCGACGCTCGCGGGCGAGCCGGGCCCCCCGCCGCCGCCCGCCGACTCAGACTTCCGGACGCCCAGGAAGGAGTCGGGCGCGGGCCCGGAGGGGACGATCCAGGGCCAGCTTCTGGGGACGCCCAGCTACATGGCGCCCGAGCAGGCCCGGGGGCGGCACGACCTGGTCGACTTCCGCACCGACGTCTACGGCCTGGGCGCCATCCTTTATGAGGTGCTCGCCGGCCAGCCGCCGTTCCACGCCAGGCAGACGGCCGCGATCCTCCACAAGGTCGTCAACGAGCCCCCCGCGCCGGCCCGGTCGCACAACCCGGACGCCCCGCTCGACCTCCAGGCGGCCTGCCTGAAGGCGCTGGCCAAGGACCGGGACGATCGATATCAGACGGCCGGCGACCTGGCGAGGGAGGTGCAGCGGCACCTCGCCGACGAGCCCGTGACCGCCTACGACGAGCCCCGAACCCGTCGCATCGCCCGATGGGCGCGCAAGCATCGCACGGCGGTCGCCGCGGCGGTGGTCTTGCTGGGGGTCTCCACGGTCGCCTCGGGCGTGGGCGCCGTGGTGGTCAACGGCTGGCGGGACGAGGCCGAAGCCCAGGGCGCCGTGGCCCGCCAGACCGTCGACGACATGTACGCCAGGGTCGGCGAAAGCTGGCTGGAAGATCGGCTCGACCCGCTCCAGAAGGAGTTCCTGGAGAAGACCGTCGCCTTCTACGAAGGCCGCGCGAAGGGGGACGACGACGCCCCGGCGGCGCGCCTGGAACACGGCCGGATGCTCCAGCGCATGGCCGACGTCTACGCCAAGCTCGGCCGGTTCGAAGACGCCGAGCGGGCTTACCGCCGCAGCCTGGACCGGCTCCGTCCCCTCTTCGCCGCCGACCGCCGCAGGAATAGCGACGCCCGACGCGCCCTGGCCTCGACCCAGGCCCGGTTCGCCGAGGCCCTCTTCCGCCGGGACCGCTTCGACGAGGCCGCCCCGCTGTTCGACGGGGCCGAAGACCTGATGCGGCCCCTCGCCTCCCCCGCGACCGGGACGGTCGACGACCGCCGGCTGCTGGCCCGCGCCCTGCTGGGGAAGGGCCAGTTGCTCCGCCGCAAGGGGGACCTGGCCGCCGCCGGGCCCGCCTACGTCTCGGCCCGCGAATTGCTCGAGAAGGCCAGGGCCGCCGCCCCAGACTCGCCCGAGGTCCGTGGCGAACTGGCCCGCGCCGAGGACTATCTGGCCCGATACGGCCGCGAGACGGGCGATCGGGAGGAAGCCGAGGCCGCCTCCCGGCGCGGCTACGACCTGCTCGACGCCCTGGTCGCCGAACTCCCCACCATCCCCCGCCACCGCGAGGCCCTCGCCCACGCTTGCGCCGAGCTGGGCTGGTTCGCCTACGACGCCTCCCGGTTCGAGGACGCCGCGACCCTCTGGGGACGCGGCTACCGCGAGGCGTCGAGGCTCGCCGAGGACTACCCCGACCGCCCCGAGTACGCCCGCAACCTGGCCGCCGCCGCGACCAACTACGGCGGCGTCCTCGTCGACCTGGCCCGCGTCCGCGAGGCCGAGCCGATCCTCAAGCAGGCCGTCGAACTGAACACGACCCTGGCCGGGCGCTCGCCCGACGACCGCCCGGTCCGATTCGACCTGGCCAAATGCCACTTCAACCTCGGCTATCTCCACCTGAAGCGGGGGCGGATCGACGAGGCCGTCGCCGAGATCGAGAAGGCCCGCGACCTGAACGCGGCGCTCGTCGCGGCGCAGCCCGAGGTCCCCCGGAACCGGCATTTCCAGGCCACTTTCCTCCGCCGACTGGGCGAGGCCCTCGACGCCGCCGGCCGCCCCGGGGCCGAAGCCGCCTACGTCGAGGCGCTCGGCCTGCTGGAGAAGCTGACGGCCGAGCATCCCGACAACGCCGGATATCGGCTCGATTTGGCCCGCTGCCTGACCGGCCTCGGCAACCGGAAGGTCGCCGAGGGCCGGCTCGACGAGGCCGAGAAGGCGTTCGCCGACGCCCTCGCCGCGCTCGACGCCCTGGCCGCCGGCCCGGCGAAGCCCCCGGTCGAGGTCCTCCGCGAGACGTCCATCGTCCTGAGCAACCTGGGGAGCACCCGTCAGGGGGCCGGGAAGGGGGACGCCGAGGAGCCGATCCGGCGAGCCGTGGCGATCTCCGAGGAGCTGGCCCGCCGCGAGCCGCCGGCCGACGGCGACGTCGAATCGCTGGCCGTCGCCCGTGCGACCCTGGCCGACTCGCTCCAGGGCCGAGGGGACGCCGCCGCCGAGGCCGCGCCGCTGCTCGCGAAGGCGGTCGAGGGGATGAAGGGGCTCGTCGAGAAGTCCCCCGCCGCCCCCGACCGCCACTACTATCTGGGCTACATGCTCGCCAGGCGGGCCGCCGCCTCGACCCGCCCCGAGGACGCCCGGCCGATGCTCGAAGAGGCCGTCGCCCACGACCGGCAGGCCGTCGAGCTGACCTCAGGCCGGAACCCCGCCTATCGCGAACTGCTCACCCAGACGCTCGGGGAGCTCGCCGACGCCGACCTGAAGCTGGCCGCCTACGAGGAGGCGCGGCGGGTCGCGCTGGAGATCCCCCGCGAGGCCGTCGCCCACGCCCCGAGCTGCGTCGCCGCCGCCCGGCTCCTGGCGAGGATGGCGTCCCAGGCCCGGGCCGACGACAAGCTCGACGCGCCCCGCCGCGACGAGCTTGAGCGCAAGGGGCTCTCCGGCGCCGTCCTCATGCTTCGCGAGGCCCTCGACGCCGACCCCAAGCTCGACGCCGACGTGAAGGCCGACCCCGCGTTCAAGGAACTGCTGGCCCACGCCCAGTTCCAGCTCCTCCTCGGCAGCCTCGCCCCCCCCGCCGACGCGGCGAAGTGACCCTCGGGCCGGGGGGCCGCCGCCCGGCCTTTTCTCGCTGGGGTGTGGGGGGCGGGGGTCGGATGCTATAAACTGGCGGGCCGTACCGCGCCTCGCCGCGAGAACCTCTCCCCTCCCACCCGATCGATCGAGGGCGCCTCATGCCGTCGGAGACCCCCCCTACTCCCAGCGCGCTGGACCGAGCCCGGAGCAAGGCGTACTGGCGGCTGCTGCCGTTGTTGTTCATCTGCTACGTCGTGGCCTACGTCGACCGGACCAACGTGGGCTTCGCCAAGCTCGACATGCAGGAGGACCTGGGCCCCCTGGGATTCACCGAGTCTGTCTTCGGCTTCGGCATGGGGGTCTTCTTCGTCGGCTATCTGCTGCTGGAGATCCCCGGCTCGATCCTGGTGGAGCGCTGGAGCGCCCGCAAGTGGATCTTTCGGATCATGATCTCCTGGGGGATCGTGGCGTCGATGACGGCGTTCGTGCATTGCCGGGTGCCGTACCTGACGGACGCGCTGGCGAGCCTCACGGGGGGGCTGGCGGGGGTGTTCGAGACCGTCTTCGGCGGCGGCGAGGACTCGTACGCGGAGAGCCTGCGAGGCCCCGGCGCGGCGTTCGTGGCCCAGTTCTGGGGCGCGCGGTTCCTGCTGGGGCTGGCCGAGGCCGGGTTCTTCCCGGGGGTGATCGTCTATCTGTCGCACTGGTTCCCGCGCCGGGACCGCTCGCGGGCGCTGGCCTGGTTCTTCATCGCCGCGCCGATCTCGCAGATCCTGGGGCCGCCGATCTCGAACCAGATGATGAAGATCGGCGGCGGCGGGCCGGGGCCGTGGGGGTTGGTCGGCTGGCAGTGGGTCTTCCTGCTCTGGGGCATCCCGGCCGTGGTCCTGGCCTTCGTGGTCCTGGCGTTCCTGACCGACCGCCCCGCCCAGGCGACCTGGCTGACCGCCGAGGAGCGCGAGGCGCTCCAGGCCGAGCTGGACGACGAGCGTCGGCGGCACGCGGCGGCCGGGCACTTCACCATCGCCCAGGCCCTGGCGCACCCCAAGATCCTGCTCTTGGCCCTGGCCTTCTTCCTCTGCACCTGCGGCAACTACGCGGTGGAGATGCAGATGCCCTCGATCATCAAGGGCTGGTACAACCTGGACGTGGACACGGTGGCCTACCTGATCATGATCCCGCCGATCGGGTCGCTGGTGGGGCAGATCTTCGTGGGCTGGAACTCCGACCGGACGAACGAGCGGCGCTGGCACGCCTCGCTGCCGATCGTCGTCGGCGCGGTGGCCATGGCCGTGATCCCCTTCACGAACGTGAACAACTACGCGGGCGGGGGCCGCTGGCTGACCGTGGCCGCGTTCACCATGGCGCTCGTCGGCTTCAAGGCGTACCTCCCCGCGTTCTGGACGCTCCCCACCCTGATCCTGAGCGAGTCGGCGGCGGCGGCGAGCATCGGCCTGATCAACTCGCTGGCGAACCTCGGCGGCTGGTTCGGGCCGACCCTGGTGGGGGTCCTGAAGGACAACACCAACTCGTACGACGCGTCGCTCTGGATCCTCTCCGGCTTCATGCTGGTCGGGGCGACGATCATCGCCAGCCTCGGCGTCGGCGGTCGCCCGGCCGCCGACTTGGCGACGGCCGAGCCCGAGCCCCCGGACGTCTCCATGCAAGCGGCCGAGGTCTAACCCCCTCGCGGCCGCCTCGCCCCGGGCGATGGCGGCCGCGCGACGGCGGGCCGGGGGACTTCACCGCGCCGGGCGGAGGACGCGGACGGCGTGGATCGGCGGGAAGGCGCCTTCGAACGCCAGGCGGAAGTCGGCCCCGCCGTTCTGGGACCCGTCGAGACGGGCGTCGGGGAGGTCGAACCGGGCGATCTTCCAGGCGAGCGAGCCCGCCAAACCGACCCGACCGGCGGCGGGCTTGTACGCGCCGTTATGGTCGGCCGAGGGGTCCTGGGAATCGTACTGGAGGCCGAACGAGCCGCCGGGGACGTCGAAATAGTCGACCTCGACCGTGGCGGGCATCGAGCGGTCCCACTTGAAGCCGTCGTCCGCCCGGAAATAGAGGTAACGGGCGGCGGAGACCCCCTCGGCGGCGATCCGCGCGGACCTGTCCCCGGCCTCCGCGGGGACGGAGCGGCCGTCGGCGACGTCGATCCGCTCCAGGCCCTTCGACTGGTCGACGCGGTCCAGGACGATCGCGACCGAGGGGGCGTCGGAGTACGCGGTTTTCGGCCTCGGCGGGACGACGCCGGCCTTGAGCATGTCCACGTACTTGCGGGTCAGGTCGATGTACTTCCGGCCGTACTCGCGGGCCTCGGCGATCGTGGTCCCCTCGTGGAATTCGTTCCAGGTCTCCACGATCACGATCCGCGGCCGGCGGTTCAGGGTCCTGGTCCACGCCCGTTCGTAGAACGCGCCGTCTTCGCGGTCGACGACCAGGGGCTCGCGTCCCGGCACGGCCGAGTGGTCGTAGCCGGGGCCGATCTCGGCGACGCCCAGGAAATTGGGCTGCACCGCGCCTCCCCAGGCGTAGACGTCGTCGGCCTTCACGTTCCAGGAGATCTCGCGAATCACGTACGGCGCGAGCCCGCCGAACCGCTTCGGGAAGTCGGCCTTGAGGCGGTCGATGCAGGATTGGTCGTGGGCCTTCGCGAAGGACGCCGAATACAGGTCGACGATCGGGCGGCCGTCGAGGAGCGCCCAGTGACGCGGGGGGATCATCGAGAAGAAGTCCCGGATCGTCGCGAAGAACCACTCCCGGCCGTGGTCGGTCGTCAGGTCGACGTGGTAGCCCCAGCCGTTCGCCTGGAGGGTGGAGGTGTCGTAGAACAGGCCGACCGCCGGCGGCGACAGCCCTTCGGCCTTCAACTCGTCGAGGGCCTTCACGAACGGCGGGAGGCCCTCGAAGCTCCAGTGGAACGGCGAGCCCGGCGCGTGGTCGGCGGGGGTGCCCCAGAAGACCGGCAGGACGACGTCGATCCCGGCCGCGATCATGTCCCGGAGCTGGCCCTTGTGCCAGGAGACGCTCCTGTACGAGAAGTCGTCGAGGGTCGGGGGGTGGGTCGTGAGGGCGTCGGTGCCGTCGCCGTCGATGACGTGGGCCTTCGTCGGGGCGTCGTACCAGTAGAAGTAATGGGTCATCACGACCCTGTCGTCCGGGCCGAACCGGCGGGCCGAGGCGAAGTCGCCCGGCATCAGGTCGATGTGCGGCCCGATCGCCGGCGGGATCTCCCGCGAGGGCTCCTGGGCGGGGGCCTCCGGGACGATCGCGAGGGCGAAGGCGAGGGAGATCGCGAGGGCCGCGACCCCCGTGGCGGTTCGCGCGGAAGTCCGTGGCTTCGTCGGGGTCTTCATGGCGGGGCGCTCCCCGTCGGCCGCGACGGCGGGGCCGCCGGGGGCCGACGATCCTGGCTGGCGTGGAGGATGAGGCGGGGGGGCCGGGCCGCGATGGGCCCGACCCCGGCGCGATTATCGACCCGCCCGGGCCCGGGAGCAAGGGGCCCGTCCGGCCGTCCCGGCGTCGGTCAGACCTTCCAGTCCCAGGCGGCGACCTTCTCCAGCTCCTCGTGGCGGGTCATGTCGAAGTGGAGCGGGGTGACGGTGATGTAGCCGTCGGCCAGGCCGGTGACGTCGGTCTCGGGTCCGGGGACCTCGCGGGGCGGGGTGTAGGTCATCCAGTAGTAGGTGCGTCCCCGGGGGTCCTGCCGGCGCTCGAAGCCTTCGCCGTGGCGGCCCAGGCCCATCGGCACGACCTTCACGCCCTTCGGCTCGCCGCGGGACCGGGAGGGGAGGTTGACGTTGAACAGCGAGCCGTTGGCCGGCTTGTTGGCGAGGATCTTCTCGATCACCTGCCGCGCCTGCCTGGCGGCGTGGGGGAAGTCGAAGTGCTCGGACAGCTCCAGCGAGACGGCGATGCTGGTGATCTTGAAGAAGGCCCCCTCGATCGCCGCGGCCACGGTGCCGGAGTAGAGGACGTTGATCCCGGCGTTGGCCCCGCTGTTGATCCCCGAGACGATCAGGTCCGGGGGCCGGGGCATCAGCTCGCAGATCGCCAGCTTCACGCTGTCGGCCGGCGAGCCCTCGATCGACCAGCCGAGGGGCGTGGCGTCGTCGTCGTCGACCTGCTTGACCACCAGCGGGTTCAGGAGCGTGATCGTGTGCGCCACGCCGCTCTGCTCCAGCGCCGGGGCCGCCACAGTGACCTCGCCCAGCTTCGTCAATTCCTTGCGCAACGCCCGGAGCCCCGGCGCGAAGACGCCGTCGTCGTTCGTCAGAAGTATATGCATCGTATCGACTTCGATCCTGTCCAGAGGAAGGGACGCGCCGCGAAAGCCCGGGACTCCGTCCTCCTCCGATGCTAACGGCGGTTCGATCACCGCGTCAACCGAGCGGCCCCTCGCGGCGGGGCGCGGGGCCGACCGTGGAAGTTTGGCCTCGAACTTGCTAGAGCATTCGGCGTCGACGATGATGTTGAGGACGGGGGGGGCATGAGTCAGGAATTGAAAGACGACGAACGTCTGGTCGCGACCGGGATCGAGGGCCTGGACGACATCCTGGGAGGCGGGGTCACTCCCGACCGCGTCTACCTGATCGAGGGGAATCCGGGCTCGGGCAAGACGACCCTGGCGCTGCAGTATCTCCAGGAGGGCGTCAGGATCGGGGAGCCCGGCCTGTACGTCACCTTGTCGGAGACCCAGGCCGAGCTGAGGGCCGTCGCCCGATCGCACGGCTGGTCGCTCGACGGGATCACCCTGCTGGAGCTGGTGGCCCCGGAGGCCGAACTGGAGCCGGACAACCAGTATTCGATGTTCCAGCCGTCGGAGGTCGAGCTCGCCGAGACGACCCGGACGATCCTCGCGGAAGTGGAGCGGATGAAGCCGAGGCGGGTCGTGATCGATTCGCTCTCGGAGATGCGGCTGCTCGCCCAGAACCCGCTGCGCTACCGGCGGCAGATCCTGGCGTTGAAACAGTACTTCATCGGTCGGTCGTGCACGGTCTTCCTGCTCGACGACAAATCGTCGGACAAGGAGGACCTGAAGCTCCAGAGCCTCGCCCACGGCGTCGTGAGCCTGGAACAGCTCTCGCCCGAGTATGGCGCGGAGCGGCGCCGCTTGCGGATCACCAAGCTCCGGGGCCGGAAGTACCGGGGGGGCTACCACGACTTCGTCATCGAGGTCGGGGGCCTGGCGGTCTTCCCCAGGCTGGTCGCCGGCGAGCACGACCATGGCCGACGCCGGGGGCTCCTGGAATCCGGCGACGCGGAGCTGGACATGCTGATGGGGGGCGGCCTCCAGTACGGCACCAGCGCGGTTTTGCTCGGCCCCGCCGGCAGCGGCAAGTCGACCTTCGCCATGCAGTACGCCCGGGCCGCGGCGGCTCGCGGCGAACGCGCCGCGATCTTCGCGTTCGACGAGCGGCTGGAGACCATCCTGGAGCGGACCGAGGGCCTGGGGATGGACGTCTCGGAGGATGTCGCGGCGGGCCGGATCCGCATCCAGCCGGTCGACACGGCCGAGCTGTCGCCGGGCGAGTTCGCGCACCTCGTGCGGACGTCCGTGGGCGACGTCGAGGGGGCGCCGGGGGCGCGGATCGTCATCATCGACAGCCTCAACGGCTACCTCAGCGCCATGCCCGAGGAGCGGTTCCTGATCGCCCAGCTCCACGAACTGCTGACCTACCTGGGCCACCGCGGCGTGGTGACGTTCCTGGTCGTGGCCCAGCACGGCCTGTTCGGGAGCATGAACACGCCCATCGACACCACCTACCTGGCCGACACGGTCGTGCTCTTCCGCTACTTCGAGGCGGCTGGCGAGGTGCGCCAGGCGATTTCGGTGGTCAAGAAGCGGAGCGGAGGCCACGAGCGGACCATCCGCGAACTGCGGCTCCGCAGCGGCGGCGGGCTCGTGGTGGGGCCGCCGCTCCGCGAGTTCCAGGGCGTGCTCACGGGGACGCCTGCCGCCTTGGCTTCCGGGCCGTCCGGGAGCCGCCGGGATGGTTGACGATCTGGCCGCCGAGATCGAGGATCGGATCCTCCTGCTCCCACCCACCAGGAGGGACGCCGACGCCGCCGCCGTCGTCTTCAGGAAGGCGGGCCTGGCCCTGACCCTCTGTGGGGACGTCGCCGACCTCTGCGCCGAGATCGAGCGGGGAGCGGCCGTCGCCCTCCTCCCCGCCGAGGCCGTCCTCACGGATCGGGAAGGGCGCCTGGCCCGGGTGCTCGGCGAGCAACCCCCCTGGTCCGACTTCCCGCTCATCACCCTGATGCACCCCACCCAGTCGGCGGCGTCGATCCGCGAGTTGGAGCAGCTCGGCCCCATGACGCTCGTGCGGCGGCCCATCGAGATCCGGTCCCTGGTCAGCACCGTGCGGGCCGCCCTCCGCGACCGTCGCCGCCAGTACGACCGCCGCGCCGACTTCATCGAGCGCGAGCGTCAGGCCCAGGCCCTCCGCGAGAACGACCGCCACAAGGACGAGTTCCTGGCGATGCTCGCCCACGAGCTGAGGAACCCTCTGGCCGCCGTCAACAACGCCGTGGCGGTCCTGAAGCGGTCCGGCGACCCCGCCAGCCAGGCCTGGGCCAGCGGCATCGTCGAGCGCCAGATGCGCCAGCTCGTCCGGCTCATCGACGACCTGCTCGACGTGGCCCGGATCAACGGCGGGAAGATCCGCCTGCAAACCACCCTGGTGGACGCCGGCCCGATCCTCGACCAGGCGATCGAGTCGGTGCGGCCGCAGGTGGACGAGCGGCGGCAGACGTTGACCGTCGCGATCGAGCGGGGCCGGCTGCCGCTGAACGTCGACGCCCCGCGAGTCGCCCAGATCGTCCTCAACTTGCTCTCCAACGCCTCCAAGTACGGCGAGCCCGGCGGGCGGATCTGGCTCACGGCCCGGCCCGAGGGGGAGGCCGCGGTCATCTCCGTGCGTGACGACGGCATGGGCATCCCCCCGGACAAGCTCCCGGAGATGTTCCGGTTGTTCGCCCAGGGGGACCGCTCGCTGGCCCGCTCGGAGGGGGGCCTCGGCATCGGCCTGACCATCGTGATGCGGCTCGCCGAGATGCACGGCGGGAGCGTCGAGGCCCGGAGCGACGGCCCCGGCGAGGGGAGCGAGTTCATCGTCCGGCTCCCCCTGGCCCGGGCGGCTGCCTCCCCATGCGCGACGAGCGCCCCCCCCTCCCCGCCGCCGTCGCGCGCGGCGCGGATTCTGGTCGTCGACGACAATCTGGACACGGCCTCCGGGATGGTGCAGTTCCTCCAGATCCTGGGCCACGAGGTCGTCGCCGCCCACGATGGGCACGCGGCCGTCGCGTCGGCCCACGACTTCCGGCCGGACGTCGTGCTGCTGGACGTCGGCCTGCCGGGGATGGACGGCTATCAGGTCGCCTCGGCCCTGCGCCGGGACGAGGCCCACAGGCGGGCCGTGCTCATCGCCGTCACGGGGTACGGCCAGGAGGAGGACCGGCGGCGGTCTCGCGACGCGGGTTTCGACCACCACCTGGTCAAGCCGGTCGACTTCGACGTCCTCGCCTCGCTCATCGGCGAGCCCGGTTGACGCCTCGGCCGATTCGGAGCTTCGGCATCATTATTGCCCCTCCTTCTTCCAGGCCGCCCGAATCTCGAGAGTGGATCGGGCGAAGCCCACGTGAAGGGAGGCCGCCATGATTCGTCGACCGTGGGACGCGTGCCGGTCAATACGGCGAGCCATGTCAACGAGGCGATCCGGCGCAAGTCGTGGGAGGATGTGCGGCGAGCCATCGCGGCGGGCCCGGAGGCCGTCGACCGCCGTCTGGAGCAGCTCGACCGCGAGTGGGACTTCGAGCGGGCCCTGGAGACGCACGCGGCCGCGGCCGTGCTGGTAGGCCTGGGGCTCGGGGCGTTCGTCGACCGGCGATTCCTGGTCCTGCCCGCGACGATCGCCGGCTTCCTGCTCCTGCACGCCGTCCAGGGCTGGTGCCCGCCGCTCCCCATCTACCGCCGCCTGGGAGTTCGCACCCAGCGCGAGATCGACGACGAGCGCGACGACCTGCGGGCCCTTCGCGGCGACTTCCGCGACCCCCAGATCACGCGCCGAAACCTCGGGTTCGACGCCGGCTGAGCGCGGCCCCCCCCGACGGGGGCGGGCGAGCGGAGGCCCTGGTGAAAAGGCCGGGAAACGCGCCGGCCGGCCCGATCTCGATCCCCGTCACCCCTCGGGGGCTCGGGCGTCCGAGCGCCTCCCGATCAGGAAGACGAGCGGGATCAGGGCGAGGGCCAGGACGCCGCAGGCGAGGAGGGCGTCGAGGTTCGCCAGGGCCTGGGCCTGCTCCTGGCGCAGGGCGTCCAGGGACTTGAGGGCGAGCAGCTCGGCGGCGGCGGGGTCGCCGGCCGCGGCCCCGTGCAGGAACCGGGCGGCCGATTGCCGGAGCCGCTCGCCGACGACCGGGTTCAGGGCGTCGAGGTGGGCCTCGGTCAGCCGGCTCAGGCGCACCTGGAGGCCCCGCTCCAGGAAGACGCCGACCAGGCAGAGGCCGAGGCTCGCCCCCAGGTTGCGGAACATGTTGTACACGACGGCGGCGTCGTTCCAGCGCTCCCTGGAGATCCCGGCGAAGGCGCCGGAATTCACCGAGCTCAGGGTCAGGGACATCCCCGCGACGATCACCGCCCGGGGCCAGAGCACCTGGGACGGCGAGACCAGCAGGTTGCCGAACGACAGCCAGAGGGCGCCGCCGGCCAGGATCGCCAGCCCGAGCGCCGGGACGAGTCGGCCGCCCCGCCCGCCGGCCGTCTCCGCCAGCACCGGGACCAGCACCAGCAGCGACAGGGCGGCCGGGCCGGCCATCTCGGCCACGTTCCCCGCCGCGTATCCCATCAGGCCCGTGACCATCCTCGAAATCGTGCTCAGCGAGGCCAGATAGGCGCAGGTCGCCCCCGCCGCCAGCGCCGTGGAGGCCAGGAACCGCCGGTCGCGCAGGAGGTCCAGCCGGACCAGCGGGTCGGGCGTCCGCAGGCAGCGGACCCCGAACCCCCCCAGGCCGACGGCCGCCCCCGCGCTCAGCGCGACCACCGTCGGCGAGTCGAACCAGTCCCACACCTGGCCCTCGGTGAGGACGATCTCCAGGCAGGTCAGGCCGACGACGAGGAGGGCCGCCCCGGTCCAGTCGAACGGGGCGAGCTTCGCGGGGACCGACGTGTCCGGGGGGAGCCAGCGGACGCAGAACGCCAGCGCGAGGGTCCCGATCGGGACGCCGACGAGGAACATCGCGCGCCACGAGTAGGTCTCGGTCAGCCAGCCGCCGATCGGCGTGCCGAACGGGGGGCCGATCAGCAGCGCGACGCTGAAGGCGGCCAGGGGGTCGATCCGGCCCGACGCCCGGGAGACGTCCGCCAGCGAGGCCTGGGCGAGCGGCACCAGGATGCCGCCCGACGCCCCCTGGAGCACCCGCCACGCGACCAGCTGCGCCAGGGAGTCGGCCGTGCCGCACAGCGCGGTGGCCAACGTGAACGTCCCGATGCACGCCAGGCAGGCCCGGCGGCGGCCGATCAGTCCGGCCAGGCGGGCCGCGAGCGGCGCCCCCACGATGTTGGCCGCCACGTATGCGTTCACCGCCCACACCGCGTATCGCTGGGCCGCCCCGACCCCGCCGGCGATGTGCCGCGTGGCCGCCACCGGCACGCTGACGTAGAGGACCGCGATCAGGGTCATCCCCGCCAGGACGAGCCCGGCCGCCACGTCGCGCCGGTGCGGCGGCCGGGGCCGGCCCGGTGCGGTCACAGGCCGCCGCCCGTCCGGAGCCGCGCCCCGGCGTCGGGGCCGGTCGGGGCCTCCCGGACCCGGACGACCGGGACGACGGACAGCCCGGCGGCCAGCGGCGCCTGCCGGGGGTCCAGGTCCACCAGCTCGACCCGGACCGTCAGGCGCTGGACCACCTTCACGAAGTTCCCGGTCGCGTTCTCCGGCGGCAGCACCGCCAGGGCCGCCCCGGTCCCGGGGGCGAACCCGCTCACCCGGCCGCGGAACGGCCGGCCCGGGTAGGCGTCCACCCACAGGTCGACCGGGTGGCCGATCCGGATCCGGGAGAGCTGGGTCTCCTTGAAGTGGCAGTCGACCCAGATCTGGTCGAGCGACCGGACGGCCATCATCCGCTCGCCGACCACCACGTGATTGCCCGGGTTGACGTTCCGCCGCGCGATCACGCCGTCGATCTCGGCCCGGATCTCGCAGTAGCCCAGGTCCAGCTCGGCCAGGGCCAGGGTGCGGCGGGCCTCTTCCAGCTTGGCCTGGGCCTGCTTGACGGCCGGGGCCTCCGGCAGCAGCCCGGCGAAGATCTTGTCGACGTCCCCCTGGGCGTCGTGCTTGCGGAACTCCTCCAGGAACTCGGCCGGCGTGGCCTCGTGGGACGCCAGCGGCAGGCCGAGCCGGGCCATCGTCTGGATCAGGTCGGCCAGCGCCCGGCGGACCCCGGAGAACGTCTGGTTCAGGTCGGCCGGCACGTCCTGGAGGCCCCCGCCCTCGGGCGCGTCGGGGGGCAGCCCCAGCCCCACGCGCAACTCCCGCACCTGCTCGGCGGCCTGGAGCACCTGCGCCTCGGCCACCTTGATCTGGGCCGTGGCGGCGTCGTACTCCGATCGCGAGGCCGCGTTCCGGATCATCAACTGCTCGGTCCGGCCGAACTCGACCCGCGCCAGGTCCCGGGTCGCCTCCCGGCTTCGGAGGGCCGCCACCTGCGAACGCAGCTCGGCGGCCCGGTTGTCCACCCCCTCCATCGCCGATTGCAGCTCCCAGCGCTGGGCGCGGGCCAGGGCCATCGCCCCCCGGACCTCGCTCTCGGCCGCCCGCAGGTCGGCCTCGGCCGCCCCCACCCGAGACCGCTCCAGGTCCACCCTCGCCTGGTACGGCTCCCGGTCCAGCTCGGCCAGGAGGTCTCCCTTGCCGACCCGGTCGTTGTCGTCGACCAGCACCCGGACGACCTGCCCCTGCACCCGAGGGCCGACCAGCGTGACGTGGCCGTCAACATAGGCGTCGTCGGTCGACACGGTGGTGGCCCACTCCACCGCCCGGGGCCACGCCCACCACGCGCCGACCGCGAGCGCCGGCAGCGCCGCCGCGAGCCAGAACACGCGCTCGCGGCGCCACGGCCATCGGTGCGGCGGCCCCGCGTCCTCCTCCGACGCCGAGACCTCGCCCCGATCGTCCTCGACGGCGGTCTGGGCCGAGTCGGACGCTTCATCCCCGTCCGCCGGCCTCGGCTGGTCCTGGCTCAAGCCTCGTTCCTCTCCGTCAAGATGACGAACTCGCGGACCGGCCCGCCCGCGCGCTCGGGGGATCGCTTCGAGGAAGCCATGCAAGCGAGGCGCCGGGGTGTGTCCCGATCGGAGGTCGCCGCAGCTCGGTCGAAGAGTGCTATCGTATTCTATCAACGGTGGGCAAGACCCCGAGCCCTCGACCAAGCTTCCCCTATGGATTCACCCCCTTGATGGACCTTGAGAGTTTGACCCGCTCCCTCGAAGCCGACTTCGCCCGCCTGGCCCCGAAGGGGGACGCCGGCCACGACGTGCACCATGCGCGTCGGGTGCGCGACAACGCCTTCCGGATCGCCGACCGCGAAGGGGGCGACCGCGCGGTGCTGCTGGCGGCGGCCTATCTCCACGACCTGGTCAGCCCGCCGAAGGACTCGCCCGACCGGAGCCGGGCCTCGGCGCTCTCGGCGGAGGCGGCCGCGCCGGTGCTCCGCGGGCTGGGCTTCGACGAGGATCGGGTCGCGGCGACGCAACATGCGATCCACGCCCACAGCTTCTCGGCCGGGGTCGAGACCACGACCCTCGAAGCCAGGATCCTCCAGGACGCCGACCGCCTGGAGGCGCTGGGGGCCATCGGCGTGGCGCGGACGTTCTACACCGCCGGACTGATGAACTCGGCGATGTTCGACGCCGACGACCCCTTCGCCGCCGACCGCCCGCTCGACGATCGCCGCTTCGCCCTCGACCACTTCGCCGCCAAGCTGCTGAAGCTCCCGGCCACGATGAAGACCGCCGCCGGCCGCGCGCTGGCCGAGGAACGCCTCGGCGTCATGCGCGCCTTCCTCGACGCCGTCGCCGCCGAGTTGGGCGTCGCGCCGGTCTGGTGAGCGGGCCGACGCTCACGGCTTCGCCGCGATCGGCTTGCTGGTGAGGAGGCCGACGCCGCGGCCGCCGACGGGGCCCGGGCCCCCCGGGACGGCGCCGTAGAACATGTAGAACGTCTCATTCGTCGGGTTGTAGACGAGCGAGATCTTGTGGGCGTGCTGCCGGTCGAGCCCGCCGGGGTGGCCGCCGGCCTTGTAGAGCGGCTCGGGATGGGCGGTCCAGTGGACGAGGTCGCGGGAGAAGGCCGCCATGATGTGCGCCGCCCCCTTGCCGACGCCGAAGTAGAACATCACCCAGTGGTCGCCGTCGCGGAAGACCTTGCCGTCGGAGCAGAACTCGGCGTCGTAGCCGTCGGGGCGGTTGCGGACGATGGGGTTGGCGGGATACCGCATCCAGTCGAGCAGGTTCGTGGAGAAGGCGACCCCCATCTGCTCCTTGCCCCCGTCGGCGGCGTTGTAGAAGTTGAAGAACCGGCCCTGGTGCTCGACGAGCCAGGGTTGATAGATGCAGCTCTGCTCCCAGGCGGCGCGGTCGGCGTCGAACACCGAGAGGATCGGCTCCTCGCGGGCGCGGTTCCAGCTCAGGCCGTCGGCGCTGGAGGCGACCCCCTCGTAGCCGGGTCGCAGCTCATACCCCCCCTGCCTCGGGTACGCGCCGTAGAGCGTCCAGAACAGGCCGTCGCGCTTCTTCAGGACGCGCGGGGACTTGACGTCGTACGACTCGTACAGGAACGCGCCGAGGCAGCGCCCGCCGTGGTCGAACTGGCCCTCGGGGCCGTACCCCATCGCCAGGCGGTAGTCGCCCCAGTGGACGAGGTCGCGGCTCTCGGCCACGAACGACTGATAGCCCTTGCCGTCGAAGCCGATGAAGCTCAGGTAGTAGCGGTCGTCGCCGGGGATCTGATAGACGGTCGGCACGTCGGTCCCCAGGAGGTCCGGGAAGCCCTCGATCGCCGGCCGGGGCGGGACGACGTGCTCCGGCCAGTAGTGCCAGCCCCGGTAGGGGGCGGACCAGCGGTCGAGCGTCTCGGCGTCGATCGTCGCGCCGGGGTCGTGGGCGCGGGCCGGGCCGGCCGACGCCAGGCCGAGCAGCAGGGCCAGGGAAAGGAGCGTCCTGGACCCGGATCGTCTGATGCACATCGCGCGGGGTTCTCGAAAGGAAGGGGTCGGGGGAAGGGCCGCGGGCGTCGCGCCCCGTCCCTCTTGTACAGCGCCGAGGGACGGATGACGAGTCGTCGTGCCGACGAGCCCAGTGGCGGATTCGCCACGGCTATGGGACGATCGGGCGTCCGCGAGGCCGGGCGATCGGCGGGCCGCCGCCTCGTCATCGGGCCTCGCGCCCTGTTCCTGGATGAGGACGTGATCCCCTTGGCCTGGCGATTCTGGGATTCGGTGTCGAACAAGCGGGCCTTCCTGGCGCGAGGGCTGGCGGCGGTCGGGGCGACGCGGGCGTTCGAAGCCGCCCGCGAGGCCGGCGGGCGGGCGGTCGTCGTCCTGACGTACCATCGGATCGCCGAGCCGGGGGCGTCGAACCCCTATTACGACCCGGTCGTCTCGGCCACCCCCGAGGGCTTCCGCGCCCAGATGGAGATGGTCCGGCAGCGGTTCCAGGTCGTCGGGCCGGAAGACCTGATCGAGAGCGGCGGGAGCGACCGCCGCCCCCGCGCGGTCGTGACCTTCGACGACGGCTATCGCGACAACCACGACGTCGCGCTGCCGATCCTCCAGGAACTCGGCGTCCCCGCCGCGTTCTTCATCCCGACCGACTTCCTCGAACGACCCAGGCTGCCGTGGTGGGACCACGTCGCGTACGCGGTGAAGTCGACGAGCCGCGCCCGGTTCGCCGTCGAACGGACGCCCGAAGACGCGACGCCGATCGCGATCGAACCGGGCGTCGACCGCCCGAAGGCCCTGATGACGCTGATCCGCGCGGTGCTCGACGGCCAGGTCCCCGACCAGGACTGGTTCCTCGGCCGCTTGGAGGAGCGGGCGGAGGTCGAGGTCGACTCGCGGACGCTGGGCCGGGGGCTGTTCCTGTCGTGGGAGCACCTGGCGAAGATCGCCGACCTGGGCCACGCGATCGGCTCGCACTCGCACCGCCACGTCCCCCTCGGCACGCTCGACGACCGGACGTCGCGCCGCGACCTGGCGCTCTCGCGGACGATCCTGGAAGCGGCCTTGAAGCGGCCCGTGCGGACGATCGCCTACCCCTACGGCTGGCCCGGAGCGGTCGACGATCGGACCTATCGCCTGGCCGCCGACGCCGGCTATCGCGCCGGATTCACCGCGATCGAGGGGATCGCCCGCCCCGACGCCCCCGACTTCAACCCCCTGGCGATCCGCCGCCTGACCGTCGGCGGCGGCGACACCCCCGCCCTCCTTCGCACCCGCGCCGCCCTCTGGGGCGCGCTGGGGAGGTCGTGGCTGTAGCCGGGGAGGGCTGGGCGTCAGGTCAGCGTCAGGAGGACGAGTTCGGGGCGGCAGGAGAAGCGGACGGGGGGGCCGCTGGTGCCGACGCCTCGGCCGACGAAGACGGGGTAGGCCGGGCCCCGCACCAGCCCGCCGGTGTACTTCCGGCCGAACCGGGAAGGGACCACCATCGCCCCGACGCCGGGGACGACCACCTGGCCGCCGTGGGTGTGGCCGCTGATCATCAGGCCGATGCGGGGGTCGCGCTGGTACTCGGCGACGTCGGGGTTGTGCGACAACAGGACGACCGCGTCGTCCTCGTGGGCGTCTTCCAGCGCCCGAGGGAGGCTCTGTTCGTCGGTCCAGAGATCGCCCACGCCGGCCAGGCGCAGGCGGTCGCCGCGACGCCGCAGCCAGACGCCCCGGTTGTCCACCAGTTCCAGGCCCGCGCGGTCCAGCCCGGCCCGAGACTCGCTCGCGCTCTCCCAGTTGTCGTGATTGCCCAGCACCGCGAACCGGCCCAGCGGGGCGCGCAGCCTCGCCATCTCGGCGCAGATCGGGGCGATGTACTCCGGGCTCTTGGAGACGTAGTCGCCCCCCAGCAGGATCAGGTCGGGCCGCAGGGCGTTGGTCCGGTCGATCACGCCGCGGAGGTAGTCGAGCCCGACGTAAGGCCCGTGGTGCAGGTCGCTGAGGAACGCGACCGAGAGCCCCCGGAACGACTCGGGGAGGTTCGGCAGGGGGATCGTCCGGCGCGTGAGCCGGCACCACCTGGCCTCCAGCAGCGGGTACGAGCCGACGGCGACCGTGGCGGCCGTCCCCCCGATCGCCACTCGCTTCCAGAACCGGCGGCGGCTCATCCGATCGTCCGTCTTCGGCCCGTCGACCATGCGCCCGCGCCCTCCTGAATGCGTGAAGGAATTCGTCCTCCGGGACGACGCCTCATTGTTTCCAAAGGTCCCCAGGCGGCAAGGGGGGTTTCCGGAACGCGACGCCGCGCCTTGAGACGGGAGGCCGTCGGCCTTACAATTCAAGTCGGCGGCGGGGACGGCGCGGAGCGTCTCCGTCGGGCGGGGTTACTTGGTCGCGGGGGAGGTACGCCATGAGCCTGAAAACGAGCACAAGCCCGGAGGACGGACCTGTGACGACCGAATCGGGCCTGGACGCGGACCTGATCGCGCGGCGGGACGCCTTGATCGACACGATCCGAAGCTACGGCCGGGTGGCGGTCGCCTACAGCGGCGGCGTCGACAGCGCGGTGGTCGCCCGCGCGGCCTACGAGGCCCTGGGCGACGCGGCGATCGCGGTCACGGCCGTCTCCGAGAGCCTGGCCTCCGGCGAGCTGGAAGAGGCCCAGGCGCTGGCGAAGCGGATCGGCATCCGGCATCGGGCGATCCACACCAAGGAATTCGCCGACCCGAACTACCTCCGCAACAACCCCGACCGCTGCTACTTCTGCAAGAGCGAGTTGTACGGCCGCCTCTCCAGCCTGATGGACCAGTTCGAGGTCGATGCCATCGCCTCGGGCGCGAACCTGGACGACCGGGGGGACCACCGGCCGGGCATGCGCGCCGCCGGCGAGAAGGGGGTGCGGCATCCGCTCCAGGAATGCGGCCTGGGCAAGGCCGACGTCCGCGCCCTGGCCCAGTCCTGGGGGCTCCCCGTCTGGGACAAGCCCGCCGCCCCCTGCCTCTCCAGCCGGATCGCCTACGGCGAGGAAGTCTCCCCGGAGCGGGTCCGGATGGTCGACCAGGCCGAGTCCTGGCTCCGCGCCCGGGGCCTCCGGCTGCTGCGCGTCCGCTACCACAAGGGCGACATGGCCCGGGTGGAGGTCGCGCCCGAGGAGTTCCCGAAGTTGACGTCCGACCCGGTCCGATCCGAGCTGACGGCCGCCTTCCGCGGCTTCGGCTTCAAGTTCGTGGCCCTGGATCTGGACGGCTTCCGCTCGGGGAGCCTCAACGACCTGATCCCTCTCGAACAACTCCTGAAGCCCCGCGCGACCGGCGGCTGAGCCGTCGCGACAGGGCGCCGGACTGGGCTCACATCACGTCGTTCGTCCGATCAAATCTGTTTTCGTCGGCGGAATTCCGCCGCCTCGAACCGACCGGTTCGATGAGGGGGCGAGCATGGCCTGGGTGACCTGCCGTTGCGGTGAGAAGCTGGAGGTGGACCGCGACGGCCCTGATCGAGTCGTCTGCCCGAGTTGCCAGGCGCGGATGCGCGTCCGGAGAACCGACCCGGCGGCCGCCCGGGACGGCCTGATCCGGTTCCATTGCCCGTGCGGGCGTCGGCTCAAGGTCCGCGCCGAGGACCGCCCGGAAGCCGGCCGCTGCCCGGACTGCGGCCAGGTCGTCCCGGTTCCGAACGTGGCCGCCAGGGCGTCGAGCGTCGGTGCGGGTGCGGCGATGGCGGCCGTCCCCAAGACCTCGAACGCGGGCGTCTCGAACGCCTCGTTCCGGGACGACGAGGGCCGCACCCAGGAGATGGACGCCGCCGACCTCGCCCGCCTCCAGCGCTGGGCGGCGCGGCACGGCGTCATGCCCGGCGACGAGCCGTCGGCACCGGTCCCCCCGCCGTCGCAGGCCGAAATCCCCTACTCCCCACCCCCCGCCCTTCGGGTGGAGGCGGGCCTCCGCATCTGCCCCAAATGCAAACGTCCCTTGCACATGAGCGCCGTCGTCTGCCGCTCCTGCGGCGCGTCCACGCCCATGCCCAAGGCCCGGCCCAAGCCCTGAACCGTCGATCGGCGGGGCGTCGTCTCGGAGGGCTTTCGGGATGGACTTCATCAGCACGTTCGACATGTTCAAGATCGGCCTCGGCCCGTCGAGCTCCCACACGATGGGCCCCTGGGCCGCCGCGCGGCGGTTCCTCAACGTCTTGCGAGAGGCCGGGGGGGGCGGGCTCGACCGGGTCGCCCGCGTGCGCGTGGACCTGTTCGGGTCGCTGGCGAAGACGGGGAAGGGGCACGGGACGGATCTCGCCGTGCTCCTGGGCCTCTGCGACCTGGACCCGGTGACGTGCGACCCCGCGATCGTCCATCCGGCCGTCGCCGAGATCGAGTCGCTGCGGCGGCTGCCGCTGGCCGGCGGCCCTCCGATCCCGTTCGACCCCCACGAAGATTTGGTCTTCCACCGGGGCGAGGCCCTGCCGTTCCACCCCAACGCCCTGACGTTCACAGCGACCTTCGACGACGGCTCGACCCGCGCCGAGACGTACTACTCGGTCGGCGGCGGATTCGTCGTGCAGGAGGGCGAGGAGGCATCGGGGGCCGATCGCGGGCCGACGGTCCCCTTCCCCATCGAGTCGGCCGACGACCTGCTGCGGGCCTGCCGCGAGAGCGGGCTGACGATCCCCGAAGTCGTCCTGCGCAACGAACTCTGCCGGCGCGACGACGCGGCGATCCGCGAGGGACTGGACCGGATCTGGCGTGCGATGCGGGAGTCGGCGTTCCGGGGAGCCCACGCCGAGGGGGTCCTGCCCGGGGGCTTGCAGGTCGTCCGCCGCGCGCCGAGGCTGAGCCGATCGCTGCTGGGGGCCGAGGCGGAGGAGGCCTCGCGCGACGTCGACGCCTGGATCGCGGCCATTCGAAGATCGGCGCCGGGGTTCGACGCGACGCTCAAGTGGGTCGCCTGCTTCGCCCTGGCGGTCAACGAGGAGAACGCGGCGTTCGGCCGCGTGGTGACCGCCCCCACCAACGGCGCGGCCGGGGTGATCCCCGCGGTCCTGCTCCACCGGATCGTCGCGCACGAGGGGGGCGAGGCGGCCGTCGCGCCGTTCCTGCTCACCGCCGGCGAGATCGGCGCGGTGTTCAAGAAGCGGGCGACGATCTCGGCGGCGCTGGGGGGCTGCCAGGCCGAGATCGGCGTCTCCAGCGCCATGGCCGCCGCCGGCCTGACCCAGACCCTCGGCGGCACGACCGAGCAGGTCCTCATGGCCGCCGAGATCGCCATGGAGCACCACCTGGGCCTCACCTGCGACCCGGTCGGCGGGCTGGTGCAGGTCCCCTGCATCGAGCGCAACACGATGGGCGCGATCAAGGCCATCACCGCCGCGCAGCTCGCCCTCGAAGGGGACCCGGCGCGGGCCAAGGTGAGCCTCGACGCCGTGATCCGCACGATGTGGCAGACCGCCCTCGACATGAACTCCAAGTACAAGGAGACGTCCGAAGGGGGCCTCGCCGTCCAGATCCCGGTCAACGTGATCGAGTGCTGACGAGGCGAGGCCGCGACGGGCGAGCCGCCCGGCGGTCGGGCGGGTTCAGTCCAGCTTCTTCAGCCGCTCGATGACGGCCTGCTTGTCCTCGGCCTTGAGGTCGGACTGGTTCTCGATCAGTTCGACGGCCTTCTTGGCGGCCTCGGCGCGGGGGACGCCCTGGACTGTGCCGAGGCGATCCTCCAGCGTGGCGACGACGTTCTCCAGGGTCTCGGACTCCTTGACCATCTGGCCCTTGACCGCGGCCTCCTTGCGCGAGGACTTGCCGGCCTCGTCGACGTCGGGCTGCTCGCCCTTGGCCGTCGCCGACTTGGCCGACCGCGACGCCTTGAGGGCCTTGCGGTTCTCGGGGAGGTTCTTGTAGCGGACGAGGAACTCCTGGACGAGCGTCTCGGGGGTGTGCTGCAAGGACTGGTCGAAGACCGGGGTCTCCCCCCCACAGCCCTGGAGGGCGACCGTCGCGAGGATGGTGAGGAATGAGGAGAGGGCGGCGATCGCCAGGTTGGCGCGCGGCGAGGAGAGGGTGATTCGATTCATGGCGTCATCTCGGCGGGAGGGTCCCGGCGGCCGTGCGCCGGGCCCACGTCGGGCCGGCGCGTCGAGTCCGCCGGATGGGGTCATCAATAGGCGTCGGCCGAGACGATCTCGCCGCCGTTGCGGGTCCCCAGCGCCCACCAGGTCGGCAGGTCGACGGAGTTCTTGACGAACCGGACCGAGCCGTCCATGAAGGCGACGTTGGCGCCGCCGGGGTGGTTGCTGCTGGGATTGGCTCCGGTGTCCCCCTCGAAGCAGCGGAGCGTGTTCGAGTAGTAGACGTGGATCGTCGGGGCGTTGGGGGGGAACAGGTGGGAGTACAGATGGCCCTCCCAGCCGTCGGTGAAGGCCCAGGTCGACCCCTTGTACATCGTCCATTCCGGCCAGTTCTGCGCGGGCCCGGCGAGACCGTCGCGGACGACCGCCCAGATGTCGACGTCGATCTGCTCGATCAGGGCCGAATCGGTGTAATTAAACCGCCTGCGCGGGTCGCGCGACTGGCCGGAGCCGTCGTTCATCAGGAACTCGCTGGCGGCGGCCGTGTTCGAGGAGCCGTCGGTGATCGAGGCCATCGTGACGTTCACGTTGGTGTTGGTCGCCCGTCCCGCCGGCGAGCAAGGGCCGGTCGCCGTGTACATCCGCGAGGTCGAGATCGCCCCCTGGTGGGGGGGGAGGTTGCCGCCGGTCGGCGACCCTCCCGGCATGATGATGTTCCGCGGCCGTCCCGTGTTCCCCGCGTAGTTGTTGTTGCCGAGCTTGCCGCCGGCGCTGTTGGCCACGCCGTCCTGCGGCAGGCAGACGGTGCCGTCCGAGGGGCACAGGAACGTCGCCACCGACGACCTTTGGACCGTCGCGTTCACGCCGTTGACGATGTTGTTGTTGCCGTAAAATCCGTCCGAGTACGAAAAATTAAACGAGTCGTACATCGCCTTCATCTCGATGAAGGGGAGGATCATGCAATGCCAGGCCCGGTTGCCGGACGAGCCCCCCGTCCCCCCGTATTCATCGGCGCGACGATACTCGTGGACCGGGGTCGTGTTGAACGTCGACAGGTAGTTGTGGACGCCGAGCCCGATTTGCTTCAGGTTGTTCGTGCATTGCATCCGCCGGGCGGCCTCGCGGGCCGACTGGACCGCCGGAAGCAGCAAGGCGATCAGGACGGCGATGATCGCGATCACCACCAGCAGTTCGATCAGGGTGAATCCCCGACGCTTGACGCGGATCATGGTTGACTCCGTCGAATAATCGATACAAAGAAACAGGTATTGGACCGAGGCGCGGGACGGCGACGACTCGCGCCGCCGGAATCGCTCCAGTGCGGCGGGGAAGACTTCCCGAAACGCGAATTTCCCCGACGTGCTCCACCCCACGGTCGGCGCGGGTGTGCAGCGGGCCTGCAACGCCCACGGTCACGTCAATCGTTGCGATCGACCGACCGGAATGTCGAGTGAATTTGTGAAGAAGAACCATTTCTGGACGACGAAATAGTTAGGAGATGCAACGCGGCGGCGTTGCCGGCCGGGGGCGGTGATCGCCGGGGGAGGGAGGGGCGGCGAGACGCCGAGATCGGCGGTCGAAGCCTTGAGCCTGCGACTCCGTCGTCGCCCCGGAGGCCGCGTGAGTTCCGGGTTCGGAAGCCTCATCGCCGACGAGGCCGAGCGTCCGGGGGGGGCGCGACGATCCGTGCGGATGGATCGGCTCGCGCAGGACGAGGGCCGTGCCGGGGTCGGTGGGCGTGGGAATAAGCTAGCAGAAATCCGATGGGCGAATCAATCCGGCGGTGGCGACCAGGCGTCGCCGGCGATCGCTTGGATTCTGGAACGATCGGCGTTCATGCCCATGAGAACCGGCCGTTTCGTTCCTCGCTCGCGACGGGCCCGGGCCGCGCGAACGGCTGCCTGGTGGAAGGCCCCCGGAGCCGTCCTTCGACGGGGCGGCGTCCGGGCGAGGGCGGGGGCTCAGGCCGAGGGCGACGGGGTCGGCGGCGGTGGGTTCGGGAGTGGGGGGAGCCGGTGGCCCAGCCGCTTCAGGCGGAGAGAGAGCATGACCCAGGTCCAGCCCGTGAAGATCATGTCGATGCCGACGAACAGGCCCACGACCCAGAGCGAGGTCTCGGGCCAGCCTTGCCAGATCAGGAGGCCCATGCCCAGTTCGAGCAAGCCGCCGACGAACACCCAGCCCCACTGCGGGAACTGATGCCAGGCCGAGACGATCGTGCGGAAGGCCCCACCCACCAGCAGGACGCACGCCAGCAAGAGCGTCACCGCCGCCATCGCCTCCAGCGGCCGGTTCAGGAATAGGACGCCCATCACCGCGTACAAGACGCCCATCAAGAGCACCAGGAAGAACCCGCTCCATTCGCGGGTCCAGAAGGCGCCGACGAGTTGGGCCACGCCCCCCATGATGAGGAGCACGCCGATCGTCAGGACCGTCGCCAGGCTGGAGATGAACGGGGCGGCGATCGCGAACATGCCGAAGGCGACCAGGACGATCCCCAGGATCAGCAGCCAGATCCAGCGCCCCCGGATCGCCTCCAACTCGTGCCGCAACTCTCTCCGAAACCTCGCGACCTCGACGGTCCTCGCATCGGCCTGCATGGTCCCACCTCGCAAGGGTCAAGGGCCCGGCGGTCGCCCTCACGCGCGGCCGCGACGCTTCCGTAAGATTCCCGCTGCAAACGTCAGGCCGCCCAGCATCAAAGCGTAGGCGGGGGGCTCGGCGACCACCGGGGGGGCGGCGGTCCGCAGGTCCAGGACGATGAGGGACGCGGAGGTGAACGACAGGCCCGCCCAGTCCACGGCGATTCCGCTCGAATTGAACGTGACGTTCGCCGCCGAGAATCGGCCCACGTTGGACGCCGCATTGATCGCGACCCCGATGATGGAGGGCGCGTCGAGGAAGGTCAAGAGGTTGCCGTTGCGAAGTTGGAGGCCGTCGCGGTCCAGCGAGACGGGCGACGCCGACCACACGACGGGAGCGTGGAAATCATAGATGATCTGGGAGTCGGTCACGGTGACGTCGAAATAGTTGGCGAACCTCGCGTGCGCCCCCCCGTCGGCCGTAAACGTCGAAGAGGCCCCGGACTTCGTGCCGTAGGCGTAATACTGAGACGTGATCGTGCTCCCCAGGAAGCCCGCCGAGGCGGACGAGGCCGAGGTGAGGCAAGCGATCGCCGCGATCAAGATGATCCGAATCCTGGTGAAACTCATGGGTCGCTCCTTGATGATGCGGGCGATCCGCTCGCCCTTCGGCGTCATCTCGATGTCCCGATCGGGGAACGGAATCCCCTGACCGCATGCCGCCAAGCAAACCCTAGGACATCTTTGGCGACCTGGAGATCGGCCAAGCCGAAAAATCGGCGAATTCGGACCATGTGTCGTCCGGCCGAGGCATCAGAGCGGGCGGAGCAGAGGAGAGGAAGGAGGGAGGTGCGGAAGCGACGCGGGAAAAGGCGGCCGGGTCGATCGGTCGAGGGTTGGTTTGCACGACGGCTTCCGGCCTCGCGCCCCTCTCCCAGCCTTCCAGGACGCCTTCTCCCGCGGAGGGACGATGAGCGGATCGTCCCACGATGTGCCAGACGTCCGGCTATAATATTCGGAAAGCGGGTTCCGGCAAGTCGGGCGCGGACGGAGCCCCCGCGTTGGATCATCTGGAGCGGCGGATCATTTTGATGGCCATTCCAGGCTTCAACGCCAAAACCCTTCAGGCGCGATCGCTCCGCCGCCGGAGAGAGGCGGATGACCGACGAGGGCGGAGGCGTTCTCGTTCCAACACCGGGACCGCCTCCAACCCTCGCCGGCCACCCATGTAGTCGAGATCCCACGCCCCCAGGCGACGACCTTCGCGCGACCGAGCGAAATCTCGAAACATTTCACGCACCGCGCTGGAAGTGGTCCACGCCGGACTCGAGAGCGGCGACGATCGAGGCCAGGCTCGCGATGCCTCCCCGACCCGTCATGATCGGCCTCCGGCCGCCAACGGCGACGTCGTCACCGAGGGCCTGCCTCGTGATGGAGCACGGGGCGTTTGAGGACGAGGCTGAGGATCACGGCGGCGACGAGGAGGCCGCCGGAGAGGAAGAAGGCGGCGTCGAGGCTGCCGGTGACGTCTTTCAGGTAGCCGGCGGCCTGGGGGACGAAGAACGCCACGCCCCAGCCGAGGAAGACGAAGCCGTAGTTGAAGCCCAGGTTCTTGGGGCCGAAGAAGTCGGCGGTGTAGGCGGGCATCAGGGCGAGGGCGCCGCCGTACTGCCAGTAGGCCACGCCGACGGCCAGGAACAGCAGCGTCACGCTCCCCGAGGCGATGATCGAGGGCATCAGGAACAGGCAGGCCGCCGAGATCACGCCGTTGACCAGATACGCATTGGAGCGGCCGATCCGGTCGGAATAGACGCCCGTCCCCACCCTCCCCGAGGCGTTCACCAGCCCGCCGAACGAGGCCAGGAGCCAGGCGTTCGCCACGAAGAAGGCGATCGACCCGGCCGTCCTGTTCAGCAGCGGGGCGGCGTTGGCGATCACCAGAAGCCCGGACTGCGCCGAGCCGATGAACAGGAAGACCAGGCCGTAGAACTGCCAGGTCCGCAACATTTCGGGCGCCGTCCAGTCCACGGTCGTCAGCCTGGCCGAGGTCGTCGCGGTCGTCGCGGCGGGGCCGGGGGGGACGTAGTCGGCGGGCGGAAAGACCAGGAACCGCGAGGCGACCACCACCACCAGCGCGAACAGGAGGCCCAGGCCGATGAAGCTGCCGGAGAGCCCGTACCCGGCGATCAGGCTCTTGGCCAGCGGGGCGATGTAGATCGCCGCCGCGCCGTAGCCGCCGACGACCAGGCCCACCACGAGCCCCCGGCGATGCGGCCCGAACCACTTCACCGCGGCCGGGGTCGCCGCCGCATAGCCGAAGCCCATGCCGATCCCCCCCAGCACCCCGAAGCCCAGCAAGAGCCCGAGGTAAGACTTCATCAGCCCCGCCAGGATGCAGCCGGACGCCAGGAACAGGCCCCCCAGCGTCGCGCCGAAGCGGGGGCCGTAGCGGTCCTGGATCCGGCCGCCGGGGATCATCGCGAGCGCGAAGATCATGCCGCAGGCCGCATACGCCGAGGTCGCCTGGGCGTCGGTCAGATACGTCCAACCGGCGTCCAGGCCGGACATCGGCGAGCCCGGCGGGTGGGCCTCGTCGCCCACGAGGTTGGCCTTCCAGATGCTCCACGCGTAGAGGATGCCGAGGCAGAGGTTGACCGCCATCCCGGCGAACGTGACCACCCAGGCCTTCGCCGGGACCTTCGCTGCGCTCTCCATTTCGACGACGCTCCCCTCGACTTGACGACCGAAAAGAGTCGCAGCATAGCCGGGCGGGTCGGCCGATGCAAAAGCCCCGGCCCCGCGGCGTCGCTTTGCGGGCCGACGGCCGTCGGCCCAATATCCCGGACTGCGGCCCGAATAAAGCCGGGATTACCCGGCCCCCCCACCCCGGCAGATAAGGAAGGGACCTCGCGATGAGATTCATGACCGCCGCCATCCTCCTCGGCGTCGCCGCCGCCGTCGCGCCCGCGGCGCGGGCGCAGGACCCGGCGCCGCCCCCGTCCGCGGCCGAGATCGACGCCTACATCGAGAAGGCGATGCGGGACCGCCACGTCCCCGGCCTCTCGGCGGCGGTCGTCCGCGACGGCCAGGTGGTGCTGGCCAAGGGCTACGGCCTGGCGGACGTGGAGCAGAACGTCCCGGCCACGGTCGACACGGTCTACCAGCTCGCTTCCGTGACCAAGACGTTCACCTCGGCCGCGGTCATGCTGCTGGTGCGCGAGGGGAAGCTCGCGCTCGACGACAAGATCAACGACCGCCTGCCGGACCTGCCGGCCGTCTGGAAGGACGTGACCGTCCGCCATCTGCTGAATCACACCTCCGGGATCAAAAGCTACACCTCCGTCCCGGACTTCCAGAAGTCGCCCTGGAAGGACTATGCGCACCGCGAGCTGCTCGACCTGGTCGCGAAGGAGCCCCTGGAATTCGCGCCCGGCGAGAAGTTCGAGTACTCCAACACGGGCTACTACCTGCTCGGCATGCTCATCGAGAAGGCCTCCGGCGAGCCGTACGGGCGATTCACGGCGGCGCGCGTGTTCGAGCCGCTCGGCATGTCGCGGACGCGGCTCAACGACCTCCAGGCGATCATCCCGGGCCGCGCGCGGGGATACCGCTGGGACCGCAAGGAGCTGGAGAACGTCGCGCCCGTCAGCCCGACCCAGCCGTTCGCGGCGGGCGCGCTCGTCTCCAGCGTCTCCGACCTGATCAAGTGGGACGCGGCTCTCGCGGAGCATGAGTTGCTGGACGAGGCGACCCTCGGATCGATGTGGACGCCCACGCGGCTCAACGGCGGGGGCGAGTCGGGCTACGGCTTCGGCTGGGAAGTCTCGAAGGTGAACGGCCGACCGATGGTCGCCCACGGCGGCGGCATCCCGGGCTTCTCCACCCAGCTCTCGCGATTCCCGGACGACCGCCTGACCGTGATCGTCCTGACGAACGCCGAGGGGGGCCACGCCGGCGCCCTGGCCCGAGGGATCGCCGGCCGGTTCGCGCCGGGGCTCGCGCCGAAGCCCGAGGAGCCGATCACCGACGAGGACGAGGCGACCTCCCGGCGGCTTCGCGGGATGATGGAAGGGGCGACGAAGGGCGAGTTCGACCCCGACCTGTTCACGGCCGAGGCCAACGAGCGGCTCGTCCCGCGCATCAAGGACGACAAGGAACGCCTGGCGTCGTTCGGGGCCCTGAAATCGTTCGAACTCCTGGAGCGCAAGGCCGACGACGAAGGGACCCGCCTCCGCTACCGGGCGGTCTTCGAAAGCCAGCGGCTCAAGGTCTCGTTCATGCTCGACAAGGAGGGCAAGATCCGGGGCGCGGGGATCCAGCCCGAGGATTGAGGCCGGCCCTCCGGAGAGACGCCCGCTTGAGGGAGGCGGGCGGAGTGCTTATGATCGTTCGCGGTGCGAGGGTTCGAGAGTTCGCGGCGTACGACTCGGTTCGTGCGGGCGCGGCCCCGGAATTTCGATTCGACGGGAAGCACGCGAGGCAGCCCGGGTTCATCCGTGCGCGGAGACGGCAGACGATGGCGAAGACGACGGATTACCTGGCGCTGGACCTGGGCGCCGAGAGCGGACGTGGGATGCTGGGGCGGTTCGACGGCGACCGCCTGGGGCTGGAGGAGATCCACCGTTTCCCCAACGGCCCCGTGCGGATGCTCGACACCCTCTACTGGGACCTCCCCCGCCTTTTCGACGAGATGAAGGACGCGATCCGCAAGACGGCCGCGTCGAAGGCCTCGCTCGACGCCATCGGCGTCGACACCTGGGGCGTCGACTTCGCCCTGATCGGCCGCAACGACACCCTGCTGGGCAACCCGGTCCACTACCGCGACCCCCGCACCGACGGCATGCTCGACCTGGCCTTCTCCAAGATCGCCAGGGAGCGGATCTACGAGATCACCGGCCTCCAGTTCCTGCCGTTCAACACCGTCTATCAGCTCCTGGCGCTCAAGGCGGCCGGCTCGCCCCTGCTGGACGTGGCCGAGACGATGCTGATGGTGCCCGACGTCCTGGGCTGGCTCCTCACCGGCGAACGCGCCGCCGAGCGCACCGACTCGTCGACGACCCAGCTCCTCGACCCCCGCACCGGCGAGTGGTCGGACGAGATCTGCACGGCGCTGGGGCTCTCGCGGTCGATCCTGCCGAACCTGATCGACCCCGGCAGCGAGCTGGGGATGCTGCGGGCCTCGGTGGCCGAGGAAGTCGGCCTGGCGAAGCCGGTCACCGTGATCGCCCCGCCGACGCACGACACCGCCAGCGCCGTCGTCGCCGTGCCGACCGCCAGCGCGACCGTCGGGACCGACTCGCCCCCGGACTGGTGCTACCTCAGCTCCGGCACCTGGTCGCTCCTGGGCGTCGAGGTCCCCCGGCCCGTCATCAACGAAGAAACCTATCGCTACAACTTCACCAACGAGGGGGGCGTCCTGGGGACGACCCGGCTCCTCAAGAACATCATGGGCCTCTGGCTCGTGCAGGAGTCCCGGCGCACCTGGGCGCGGGCCGGCAACGAGATGAGCTACGAACAGCTCATGGCGATGGCCATGTCGTCCACGCCGTTCGGCCCCCTGATCGACCCCGACGACCCGTCGTTCCTCTCCCACGGCGACATGCCGTCGCGGATCGTCGACTTCTGCCGGAAGACCGGCCAGGCGGCCCCGGAGTCCGAGGGCGCCCTGATCCGCACCTGCCTGGAAAGCCTGGCGCTGAAGTACCGCTGGACGATCGAGCGGCTGGAGGCGATCTGCAAGACGCGGATCAAGACCATCCACATCGTCGGCGGCGGCTCCAAGAACACGCTCCTCTGCCAGTTCGCCGCCGACGCCTGCGGCCGTCCCGTCCACGCCGGCCCCGTCGAGGCCACCGCCATCGGCAACATCCTCATGCAGGCCCTGGGCCGCAAACGCATCGGCTCGCTCCAGGAGCTCCGCGCCATCGTCGCCCGCTCCTTCCCCGTCACCGTCTACGAGCCCCGCAACACCCGGGCCTGGGACGACGCCGACGGCCGGTTCCAGGAACTGGTCAAGTCCTGACGGACCGACGATAGCCGTCGCGAGGGGGGAAGGCATTTGGGCGGCGGCCTATCGGGCTCGCCGCCCCGCCGGCCCGGCTTGACACTCCGACGGCGATCCCGGATCATCTCGACCTCGCGTGAAGGAATGCGCAAGCTGTTGAGGTGAGGGGGCTTTGGGATGACGACGAACCCCGACGGCCATCGCCGGCCGGTCGCGGCGTGGGCCTGGATCGTCGGACTCGGCCTGCTGGCGCTGGGGCCCGGCCTGGGGTCGGGGTCGCGGCTTTCGTACCATGAGGGCTTCGTGGCCCAGGGGGGTCGCGAGATCCTGGCGTCGGGCGATTGGTCGGCGCCCACGATCGGCGGCGCGCCCTGGCTGGAGAAGCCGCCGCTGCCGTTCTGGCTGGTCGCCGCCGCCGGCGCGGTCGCCGGTCGGGTCTCGCCGCTGGCGGCGCGGTCGCCGTCGGCCCTGGCCGCGATCGGGCTGGCCCTGGGCGTGGCGTTCCTCGCCCGGCGTCGGTTCGGCGACCGGATCGGGCTCCTGGCGGGCGCCGTGCAGGCCACCACGGCCTGGGCCGTGCTCCGGGGACGGCTCGCGGAAGCCGACGTCACGCTCGCCTGCCTGTTCGTCTGGACGATGGTCGCGTTCGACCGGCTCCGAGAGACCGAGGACCAGGCCGGCGACGAATCCGACCCGCGGCGACGGGCGGCCTGGCGCTGGGCGTTCTTCGCGCTCCTGGGCGCGACCTCGCTGGTCAAGGGGATCGGTTTCGGCGCGGCCCTGATCGCGGCGGCGGCGGTCGGGACGTTGCTCTGGGACCGTCGCCCCGGCTGCTGGCGACGGTTCGCGTTCCCCGCCGGATGGCTCGTCGCGGGGGTCCTGACCCTGGCCTGGCCGCTTTTGATGGTCTGGAAGCATGGGGACGGGGCGGCCTCGCTCTGGCTGATGCACGTCGCCGACCGCCTGGGGCCGAGGACCGGGCATGGCGCCTTCGCGGGCGAAGGGCCGGGCCAGTACGCGCTGGACCTGCTCGTCCAGGGGCTCCCCTGGACCCCGTTCGCGCTCCTCGGCGCGTGGCGGTCGCTGGCGAGGGGCTCGGCCGGCGACCGGCTCCTGGTCTGCTGGGGGGTCTTGCCGTTGCTGATGGTCTCGATCCCCTCCGCGCGCAACGGCCATTATGCGATCTACGCCCTGATCCCCTGGTCGATCTGGGCGGCGACGGCCCTGGAGGCGATGGGCGAGCGACTGGTCGGCATGGGGCGTCCTCCCGCGCGGGTGCGTCGGCTGGGATTCGCGACGTTCGGCCTGCTGGCGATGAGTTTCGGCGTGGGCTTCGGCCTGGTCGCCCCGAAGCTGGAGAGCCGGGGGGTGGAACCAGCATTCTACGAGCGAGTCGCCGCGCTGGTGGGACGGGACGAGCCGCTCGTGCTGTTCTACGACGACTGGGATCGCGAGCCCTATCCGACCCCGTTCGGCCCGATCCCCCACGATCTCGCGGTACGGCTGTACTATCTCGACCGTCCGGCGATCTGGCTCCTGGACGAGCCGTCGAGCCCGATCGCGCCGGCCGACTCGGTGGCCGTGATCGGCCGCGATCGCGACCTCCCCGCACTGGCCGAGGCCGGCGACGTCGACCTCGTCGCCCAGGGCCCCTCCGCGCGCTGGGATCGCACCTATCGCCTGTTCCGCCTGAGGCCCGAGCGGCGGGCCTCCGGAGGATAGGAGAGTTCGGGTCGCGTCGGGCTCAGCGCGAGATCCAGGCGACGGCGGCGGCGACGTGGGTGACGGCCTGGTCGATCTCGTCCTCGGTGGTGAAGGCGCCCAGGCTGAAGCGGACGGAGGAGCGCAGGCAGTCGTCGGGGACGCCCATCGCGACGAGCGTCGGCGAGGGCTGCGTGGAGCCGCTGGCGCAGGCCGAGCCGAGCGAGACGGCCACGCCGGCCAGGTCGAGCTGCATCAGGAGCGCGTCGCCGTCGACGCCCAGGAAGCCCAGGTTGAACGTCTGGGGGAGCCGCCGCGAGGGGTCGGCGGGACCGTTGGGGATGATCCGGTCGGGTCCGATGGCGGCGCGGAGGCCGTCGACCAGCCGGCGGCCGAGGCGGCGCCAGGTGGCCGTCCGGGCCTGGTGCTCGCGCCGCCAGAGGTCCAGGGCGGTCGCGAATCCCACGGCGAGCGCGACGGGGATCGTCCCCGGCCGCCGCCCGCGCTGCTGCCCGCCGCCGTAGAGGCGGGGCGTGAGCCGCACGCCCCGGCGCACCAAGAGCACGCCCGAGCCGGCCGGGCCGTGGAACTTGTGGCCGCTGGCGGCCAGCGTGTCGACCCCCAGCGCGGCGAAGTCCACCGGGATCTTGCCGACGGCCTGCACGGCGTCGGTGTGGATCGGCACCCCCCGCGCGGCGGCCAGGTCGGCCAGCTTCGCCACCGGCTGGATCGTCCCGGTCTCGTTGTTGGCGAGCATCAACGTCGCCAGCCGGGTCCGCTCGTAGAACAGGCCCGCCATCCGATCGACGTCGACGGTCCCCTCGAAATCCACCGGCCCGACGTCGGCGACGAACCCACGGGCCTCCAGGTGGGCGACGAACTCGTTGACCGACGGGTGCTCGATCGGCGAGGTCGCGATCCGCCCCGGCTGCGACGACTCGTCGACCGCCAGGCCGTAGATCGCCAGGTTGTTCGACTCGGTCCCCCCCGACGTGAAGACGACCTCGTCGGGCCGCGACCCGAGGATCTCGGCGACGAGTTCCGTCGCCTCCTCGAACCCCCGCCGGGCGCGCCTCCCCGCCGAGTGGCGGCTCTCGACGTTGCCGGCGACCAGGAAGAACGGCCGCATCGCCTCCAGGACCCGGGGGTCGAGCGCCGTCGTCGCGTTGTTGTCCAGGTAGATCGTCGTGGCGTTCATGGAAGTGCCGAGGGAGACTTCAGGAGGCCGGGGGCGTCATATCGGATTCTACCCCAGGCACCGCAGGGTCAACAGCAGGCCGACCAGGAAGATCGGAATCCCGATCAGGTAGAACGGACCGGCGCCCAGGGCCATGCCCACGACCATCAGCGCGAAGCCGACGATCACCCCCGTCAGCCGCCCCAGCAGCGACATCACCCCGAAGACGAGGCGGAAGGGGAACGCGACGATCGACCAGGCCGTCCCGAACAGGAAGCCGATCGCCGCCGTCACGGACCCGGAAACGCCCCGCGCCGGGATCTCGGCGCGCCTCGCCCCCGACCACGCGCCGGCCGAATGCGACGGCCGGAACGTCCCGGGCCTCGGGCGCGATCGGTAGGACTGGGCTTGCTTCATGAGCGCGACTCGGTTAAATACGGCCCGTTTCCGGGCCAGGGTCGAACCGACGGCTCGGCGTCAATTCACACATGCACGGCGGTGGGCGAGAGAGGTCGGCGGGAACGCCGCCTCCACGCCCAGTATCGACGCGGGACGCCGAGAGCCATCAGGGATCGGCGTAATCTCTTCGCGTCGTTGCCTGAATTATTGCGGACGACTGGGATTTGACAAGGCGGCCCGCGCGGGCGTGAGGGTCGACGGGACGTCGGCCCGCGGGCGCGAGCGACGGGCGGGGCAGGGAGGCCGAGTCGTGCGTCAAGCGTTGCTGGTGATCGTGCTCGTGGGGGCGGCTTTCGGCGGCGGGGCGCTGGTGAGCGGCCCCGGTTTCCGCTGGGCCCAGGAGCACCTCCTGGACTACATGGGCTTGCAGGACGGCGGCGAGATCGACGCGCTGGACCTGGCCCCGACGGCCGACGCCGCGAAGCCCTCCCCCTCCGAGCCGCTCGTCGGGACCGCCGCCGTCGCCGCCGCCAAACCGGCCGAGCCGCCCCCGCCGACGCCGACCCCCGCGCCGGCCCCCGAACCCACACCCACCGAGCCGTTCGCCGAAACCCAGGCGTCCGGGACGCCCCCGCCCGCTTCCGCCCCCGCCCCCGATCCGGCGAAGCCCGAACCGCCGGCCTTGCTGGGGGCGTTGACGTCGATCCTCTCCCCCCAGTCCCCCGCCCCCGGGTCCGCGCCCGCCGGCTCGACCCGCCCCGCGCCCGAGAGTCCGACGCCCGCCCCGCTCGACGCCGGCGTCGCCCCGGCGGCCCTCGCGGCACCCGAGGCGGCCCAGATTCCGGCCCCCGCCCCGACCGCCGGGACGGGGGGCGACTGGGGCGAGGTCCGCCGCAAGCTGACGGCGGCCGGCGTGACCCGGTACACCATCGAGGGAGAGCCCGGCGGCCGGGTCGTCTTCGCCTGCCTCATCCCCGTCGCCGGCAAGCAGGCCGTCTCGCAACGATTCGAGGCCGAGGGGGCCGACGAGTTCCAGGCCGCCCAGGCGGTGTTGAAAAGAATCAACCTCTGGCGCGCGTCCCATCCGGCGTCGTCCGAATCCCCCTGATTTCCGGAAGGAGGGGAGGCGGACGGGCCGGAGATGGACCGCGCCCGTATAATCGAATCGGTGAAGAATCTGGTAAGATCGACGCCGCGGGAACGTCGGCGTCGTCCGATAAGAGAATGTCGCCGCTCGCGATGCGAGGGCGAGACGAAGTCGACCGAAGGTCGGAAAGGTCCGGGCCGTCCATGGCCGAGGGTGCATCGCCGCGTTTCCTGCTGATCGTGACGGGCAGTACACTCCGGGCCGAGGAGATGGACCGGCCGCTGGCGTACTACCTGAAGCAGCGCGTCGAGGAGGCGCTCGCCGAGTCCCCGGACGAGGACCTGGCCGACTTCGAGGTCCACGTCGTCGCCGATTTCCGCTGGCTCCATGACGACGCGCTCCAGTCCATGGCGACGATCTCGCTGGGGGGGCCGGGCGTCAACGAGCTGGCCCGTCGATGGTTGGAGGAGGTGCCCGTCGCCCTGGCGGTGAACGAGCGCTACTTCATCCAACTGGACCCCGAGCTGGCCGAAGCCCACGCCAGCGTCTGGGGCATGGACAACGCCACGACCCAGATCGCGGTCTCGGTGTTCCTGGACCGGTTCCTCCCACGGTTCCTGGAACGTTGTGCGACGATCCCCCCGACCCCCCTCGACCTCGACGACGACGAGGATTCGGAATCCGAAGACGACTGACGCTTCGGATCGGGCCGGCTCGGATCGACCTGACGGCTCGGCGACCCCCCCGGGGCCCGCCCTCTCCGCTTGCCACCTCTCGCGCCGCCTCCCCTCTCTCGCCGGCGCGCGCCTTGCGAATGGAATCGCTTTCGGCGCGACTTGATCGCCTTGGTCGCGAACCTCGTACGAATTCGACGGTCGGATTAAAGGGTTCCCTCAATGGAGACGCCCGGACGTCGCGGCGGCCTCGCGCCCGGAAGGCGCGGGCGGCCCGTCGCCGCTCCGGGCTCGGCGCGGGGGCTGTCGTAGAGCAGACGCGCGCCAAGGACGGCGGACGGTTCGTTCCAATCCCAGGGAAGGACGGGTGGATCATGCGGCGTTCGACGCGATCGCACGGCCGGGGCGGGCGAATTCGGGGCTTTCTCATCCTGGCGGCCGGGGGGCTGCTGGCGACGACCACGACCACGGCGACGGCCCAGGAGGCGGGCGGCGACGGCTCGTCTATCGGCCAGCCCAACCGGGTGACGCTGGTCCGGCGGTCGTGGCGACCGGACGGCGGGGCCTGGATCGTCGACTACCAGATCCGGAACGAGACGACGGCCGGGCTGGTGGTCGTCCCTTCGGATATCGAGGTGAAATCCGAGGGCTGGGTGGCGAACTCGCGGATCTCCGGCCACGCCGCCCCCCGGCGGGCGGTCGTGACGGTCAAGCCGGGCGAGAAGGCGACGGCCGACGGCGAGGTGATCGCCGCCGCCGACGACGCCGGGCGCTGCCGCGAGCGGCTGTCGCTGGCGGTCTGGAGCGACGACCTCGCCCCCGAGCCCTCGGCCCGCTCCGCCGACGCCGCCCTCGCGCCGATCAGCCTGGCGCCCGGCGCGACCGGACTGGTCCGGCTCCGATTCGCCCATCAACACGTCATCCACGGCGATTACGACCCGCTGTTGGGCGAGCGGACCGTGTCCGTCCGGGTCGGCCAGGAGACGTTCCGCGACGTCGTGCCGCTCGACCGCGAGCCCGGCCCCGCGCACCCGACGACCGCCTGGCCCGAGCCCCCCGACGACCGCCGCGATCCCGACCGATTCGTCACCGGCCCGGACAGCCTGCACCTTGAGGCGCACGTCCCGGGGCGGCAGTACTACCGCTTCACCGACCGGCCGGTGCGCCATGGGGCCCGGATGCGGCTGAGCTTCTGGTACCTGATCGCGCACGGGACCGTCGGCGAGTGCCGCGTCCGGATGGCGCAGTACAAGGATACGCCCACCTCGCGCCGCGCCATCCCGGAGGGGGGCTTCGAGCGCGAGCTGAAGGCCGTCGGTCGCTGGACCAGGGTCGAGACCCTCGTCCGCATGGAACCCGAGGCCAACATCGCGACCCTCGACTTCCGCATCTCCAGCGACGCCAACATCGGCGAGATGTGGATCGACGACGTGGCGCTGGAGCCCGTCGAGGCCCCGGCCCTGGCCCAGGGCCCCTGAACCGGCCGGGACCATGACCGCCCCTACTCGGGGATGCGGCAGAGGACGCAGCGGCGATCGGGGATCATCTAGGGCGTGATCAGCTCGACGCCCCTCCGATCGAGCCCGAGGCGGGCGAACAGCCAGGGGGCGTCGACCTGCCTCTGGTCGTAAGGGGACCGTCGCATGATCTCGCGCGCGATGTAGCGGCTCGCGGGCTTGCCCACCCGGATCAGCGGGTAATTGCCGCGGCCGAATTGCGGGTCCACGGCCGCCACGGCGTGGATGCAGTCGCTGATCAGCAGGTTGAACCGCGTGCTGATCGCGCGATACTCCACCTGGCCCGATGCGATGAGCGCCAGGACGTCGAGCGATCGCTGGTACACCTCGGGCGTGATCTGGAACGGCCCCCACGCCGTCACGTGCTCGCCGAACCCCTGCACGACGTCGAGCGTCCGGTCCAGGTCGAAGTTGGCCCCCGGTTCCGGGTGCGGAGCCAGGACCCGGATGTCCAGCGTCGCGGGCAGCCAGCTGATCGTGTGCTGATAGGCCTCGGCCGTGTTGGGGTCGGTCGACTCGCCCGCGACCCGGATGAAGGTCGCCCAGGTGTGCGTGTGCCGGAGCTGCTTCGGCCGCGTCTGCGAGCCGAAGATGATCGCGTAGAACCGATCCTCCCCGCGCGCCTCACCGCCCGCGAGGAGGCAAAATCCGGTCAGGGCCAGCAACCACCCGGAAACCCGACGCGCCATTCTCCGGCTCCTTCCCGAGCGGGCGAAACGAAATCGGCCGGTCCGTCGCGGCCCGCAAGTCGACCCAAGCATACACCACGATCCCGCCCGAGGCCGTCGCCGGTCGAGCCGGGCCGGACGGGCCGCGGGGAGGCGGCCGTTCTTCGAGAAATCGGCCCTCCGAGTCCGTTCCCGGCTGATTTCGACGGAGCATCCTCGTGAGAGAAGGTGCCGCGCAGCGGCGTGTGGGCGACGGGCACGGAGGCCGTCGCTTCTCCCCGTCGTCCGCGATGATGGCCCCCTCATCCGGTCCTTCGGACCACCTTCCCCCGCGAGGGGGGAAGGCCGTTATGGTCCGGAGAAGCAGACTTCCGGGACGGGCTCTCACTCGGCCGGTTGGAGCCTGACCAGTCCGAGGTCGATGTACTGTCCGCCCTGGGTCTGGCGGCAGTGGACGGCGACGACGTTCTTGCCGGGCTTGAGGGCCTTAAGGGCCTCGGGGCTGATCCGCATGGGGCGGTATTCGCTGGTGTAGCCGCCGAGGCGGGCGGCGGAGACGCCGTTGAAGAAGACCTCGGCGTCCTCGTCGTGGTGGATGTAGAGCCGCAGGTCGTCGCCGGCGTCGAGGGCCGTCTTGGGGACGTCGATCTCGCGGCGGAGCCAGATGGCCGGGCCGTCCCAGACGGTGTGGACCTCGGCTCCGGGCGTGCCGCGAGTGCCGAACCCGCCGTCGCCCTGCTTCCACGAGCGGTCGTCGTAGTCGGCCGCCGTCCAGTTGCCCGGCGGGGGCTGCGTCACGTACTTCCACGTCGCCGGGGCGTCTTGCGCGGTGGGGACCAGCACGACGATCTCGCGGCGCACGGGCATCGGAGCCCACTCGCCGCCGAGGGTCGCGGCGTCGGCTCGGGCCAGCTCCAGGCAGCTCTCCCAGTAAGGGAGGGCGTCGGTCAGGGCGCGGATCATGACCCCGCCGATGACCGGCCGGCCGCGGAACCCGGCCTCCTTGGCGCTGTCGGTCCAGTACCAGTCGGAGAACGGCACGCGGTCGGGGGTCGCGTTCAGGAACTTGTGCAGGGGGGCGATGAACTTCTCGAACGTCGCCTTGTCGGGCGCCAGCGAGGCCGTCCAGACGATCCAGTCGCTCTTGGTGAACGCCTTGCGGTTGTCCAGCGGCAGGCCGTATTCGTTGAACTGCTTGGGGTAGAACGCCAGCTCCTTGGCGGCGACCTCAGGGGGGAAGACGCCCAGGCCCAGGATCTTGTCCCAGATCAGGTTGTACTTCTGGCTCCAGCTGGGCTGGGGGTCGAACGTGAGTCGGTAGTGGTCGCCGGCGTCGGCCATCTCCATCCACTTGCGGGCCAGCTCCCTGGCCCTGTCGGTGTAGTGGCGGGCGACGTCCTCCTCGCCGCGCATGCCGGCCATGCGGCCGAAGGCGGCCATGCCGAGGATCGCCTTGACCGAGAGGTTCGCGTTGCGGGCCAGGTGGCCGGAGAAATCGTCGGTGCAGAGCTGGTTGGCCGGGTCGAAGCCCTCGCGCTCGCAGTACTCGGCCCATTTGGTGAGCGTGGGCCAGTACTTGCCGGCGAAGTCGGCGTTCTTCTCGACGTGGCAGATCGCCCCGACCATGAGCAGCATGTTGCCGCTCTCCTCGACGGGCATCTGGTTCTCCTCGGTGCGCTCGCCGCCGCCGTAGACCTGGCCGGTCGCGGCGGGGTACGTCCCCAGGTCGTGGGGCGCGAACGGCCAGTTCCAGCGCGGGGAGGAGGCGTAGTCGAGCACCGGGACGAGCGCGGCCTTGGCCAGGATCGGGCTGAACAGGATCAGGTGCGGGAACTGGGGGTAGATGACATCGACGGTGCCGATGCAGCCGTTGGAGGAGTTCTCCTTGGAGAACCAGAGGGGCATCCCGTCGGCGTCGGCCGCGAGCGTCGCCCCGGCGAGCGACTGGCGATGCGCCAGCGCGCCGATCTCGGCGTACTCCTTGCCGCCCAGTTCCTCCAGCACGGTCAGGAACCGCTTGTCGAAGCCGTCGCAATACTGGTCGTAGACCGCCTTGCGCAGGTGGTGCTTGAGCAGCAGCGCCGTGAAGGGGGGTTGCTTGCCCTTCTCCTGGGCCTTGGCCTTCCAGTAGCCGACGAGCCATTCGTCCATGTAGTCGATGGCGTAATCGTCGTCGTAGGCGATCAGGGCGAAGGTCGACGCGGGGGCGTCGGGCTGGACGGCGCCCAGGGCGGTGACCAGGGCGATCGCCGGCTCGCCGTCCTCCACCTTGCGGGGCCTCGTCTCGTCGTCCTTGGCGGGGAGCCCGCCGTCCTTCGCGAAGGCTTCGGCCAGGGTCGCCTCGGGCGCGGCGGCGAGGATGGTTCGGGGCTGGCCGGAGGCCAGGTAGAGCGAGCCCCAGTCGATCCGGACGCCGTCGCCCCGGCGCTGGAGGATCGGCTGCTCCTGGGTGCCGATCTTGACGGCCTTGAGCGCGCCCAACTCCTCGCGGCCCCAGACGACCGGCTGGTCGGGCGTGTTCACGGCCAGGCGGGCCGAGGCTCCCAGGAACACGGAGACCTCGTGCGGCTTGCCGTCGCGGGACTCGACCTTCCACGAGACGTACGTCACCGGGCTGGCCAGCATCTCCAGGTTGTACGGCACCGCGAGCCCGAGGAACGTCAGCTCGACGGCCACCTCGTCGGACTGGAACTTGTAGATCGAACGCGTCGGCCGGACCTCGACCGAGGTCTGCTCCAGCGCGGGGATCGCCCTGGGCTCGGCGCCCATGATGCGGTAGGTCTCGCCGTCGACGCGGACCAGGCCGGTCAGCGGTTGGGGGGTCCCGGTCCAGTGCCGGGTGACGTCGTCGGTCAGCTTGTCGGCGCCCGACCAGACGCTGAAATACGGGTCGTGGGCGATCAGCGGGACCGACGGCGGCCGGAAGGCCCTCGGCTCGTCCGCCCGCGCGGCGAGCGTGCAGGCGAGCGTCATCGCCAGCCCGGCGACGGCCCCGAGGGCTCGGGAGTGGTTCTTCATGTCGTCCTCGAAGGTGGAGAAAGCTCCGGGTGAATCCCCGATGATACAGCCATCGCCCCCCGGGCGGCAGGCGCGAGGCGCCCCCACGACCGAAACGGCGGGGCGACCTCCAGCCTCGGGCCAGCCTTCGCCAGGCCCCGGCCGCGGGGGGCCGGGCCTCATCTACCCGAACGACTTCCTCGGGCCCCTGTACTCGTCCAGCGCCGTGCGGATCACGTCCGTGAATCGGACGACCGGGACGGGAGGGTCGAGTTCCGGATTGCCGAACTCGAAGTTGTAGGTCAACGGGTCCTCATCGTCCTCATCGCACACGAAGAACCCGAACTGGCTGTCCAGGTAATGGTCGAAGAAATAGGCTCTCGGGGGGATCGTCGTGGGACGGCCGGCTTCCGAGATCTCGGACCTGGCGCGATCTTGAAGTCGGAGCAGGTCGCCGGTTTCGCGAAAGGTTATGGTCACGTCTTGAAACAGGTCGCCGGCCGATCGGCCCATCGTCGTCAGGAACGCGCGATAGGCCTCGGGGAGCCGGAGGCCGAGCGACCGCTCGAGGGACCGCACCTCCTCCTCGCGGAACGATCGGAAGCCGACGATCGGCGTCGCGGCCAGGCGCAGCGTCGCCTGCGTCCGGAAACCGCGGAACATCCTCTGGTAAAGCGCCCGGTCCCGATTGCTCATCGTGTCCCTCGCCTCCTTCGGTTTACGCGATCCGCGATCCGGGACCATCGTCATTTTGGGGGATGCCGCGCGCCGTTGGATTCTCGGCGCCGCGCCGGACCTGTCGTCCCGGGACGCCTCGCCTCCACACGGACGACCGAAGACCAGCGAAGGCGCGCCGAACGAACCCGATTCTTGACGCGAAAAGCATTCGTTAAATCAATATGGACAAACAGGAAAGGGCGATCGGTTTCGTTTTCGGGTCCTGCGAACGAACCCAAATCCTGGCGGCGTCAGCCCTCGCAAGGAGCCGACGCGGCTGAAGGGCGCAAGAATGGCGAAAGCGCCCCGAACGAACCCAATTTCCAGGGGCGAAAAGGCGTGCCAAGCAACTTGGTATTAAGAGTTTGCGTCGATTGGGTTCGTCTGCGGGTTCGACGAACGGACCCAATCTCGGGCCTGGAGTCCGTCGAGGGCCAAGGGGGCGGCCCGCCCGGCCTGCGGGCTTTCCACGGGGCGGACGTGCGCCTAAGCTGGAATGGGGAAGCTTCTCGTCATCTCCTCGTCTCGATCAAGCCTCGCAAGGTCGGACCATGATCCACAAGTTCATCGCCATCGCCGCGACGCTCGGGCTGGTCGGCGTCGCCGCCGCCGTCGGGTTGCAGGGCCGGGTCCAGGCCCAGGACAAGACGGGCGGTCCGGTCAAGGACCCGCAGATCGGCCGGGCCTTCCGCGTCCCGTATCGGCTCACGGACACGAACCACTTCCTCGTCCGGGTGCGGATCAACGGCAAGGGGCCGTTCAACTTCCTGGTCGATTCCGGGGCCCCGGCGCTGTACGTGGCGACCGAGACCGCCGCCAAGATCGGCCTTGCGCCCCCCGAGAAGGGGTTCTGGACGCCCGTCGACAGCCTGGAGATCGAAGGGGGCGCTCGGCTGGAGAAGGTCAAGGCCCGCGTCGAGGACCCGTTCCAGCTCGTCGGCATGAACGCCCTGGGGCTGCCCGGCGCGTCGATCGACGGCATCCTCGGGTTCACGATCCTGGCCCGGTTCAAGCTGGAGATCGACCTGACCCGCGACCGCATGACCTGGACCCGGCTCGACTTCGTCCCCCGCGATCCCCCCGTGCCGACCGACGAGGACCGCAGGAATCCGCCCGTCGAGATGCAGCTCATGAACGCGCTCGGGCCGGTCGCCAAGGGCCTCGCGTTCCTGATCGGCAAGCAGCCCGAGGAGCAGCTCGCGCCGAGGGGCTTCCTGGGCCTGGAATGGGCCGAGTCCGCCGACGCCGGGGCGAAGGCCGTGCGAGTCGTCCGCGTGCTCCCCGACTCGCCCGCCGCCCGCGCCGGGGTCGAGGCCGGGGACGCGCTGGTCCGCATCGACGGCAAGCCCGTCGAGGACCTCGGGTCGGCCCGCGAGAGCCTGTCCGGGCTCCGCCAGGGCCAGGCCGTGGAACTGGTCGTCAAACGCGGAGGCGAGGAGAAGACCCTCAAGGCCACCGCCGGGGAAGGGCTGTAACGAAGAGCAGGAAAGCAGGCCGTCGGCGTCTCTCCTTCCCCCCTGGTAGGGGAAGGGGAAAAGCACCGATCGACAAGTCAGGTGTTCGAATCATGCATCACGACGAACAGCCCTCGAATCGCCGATTGTTCCGCCCGCTGCTGGTCCTGACGGCGACGACCCTCGCGGGGGCCTCGCTGTGGCTGGGGCCCGCGCCGGCGGAGGAGCCGGGGGCGGATGCGAAAGAGGCGGCCACGGCGAGGGCGCGGTTCACGATGCTGCCGTCGAACCACATGGTCTTGCGGGCGATGCTCAACGGCAAGGGGCCGTATCGCCTGATCTTCGACCTGGGCGCGCCGATCACCCTGCTGAGCAACAAGGCGGCCGAGACCTCGGGGACCGTCGACGCGAACGCCCCCAAGTCGTTCCTGTTCTCGATGCGGGGGGAGGCCGTGGTCGCCAAGCTCCAGGTGGGGGGCCTGACGGCCGAGAAGCTGCCGGTCGTCGTCTTCGACCACCCCGCGCTCGGCGTGCTCAGCGACGTGCTGGGCGAGCCGATCGACGGCATCATCGGCTTCACGTTCTTCGCCCGATACCGCACGACGATCGACTACCAGAAGGACGAGATGACCTTCACGCCGGTCGATTTCGAGATCCGCGACTTGATGAAGGACCTCCCCGACCGCATCGCCGGCCCCAAGATCGCGCGCAAGCGGGTGCTCGCGCCGGGGGGGCTCTGGGGGCTCCGGCTGGGCGCGGCCGAGGCCGACGGGAACGGGGTGCGGATCGCGTCGGTCGTCCCGGACTCCCCCGCGGCGCTCGCGGGGCTGGCGGCCGGCGACGTGCTGACGGCCGTCGACGACCGCTGGACCGCCACCGTCCACGACGTCTACGCCGCCGCCGCCTCGGTCGAGCCCGGCCGCGAGGCCCCCGTCGCCGTCCGCCGCGACGGCCAGGAACACGTCCTCACCGTCCGCCCCGCCGACGGGGCCTGATCCGACCGGAGAACCCCGCCATGACTTCGCGAATCCCGACGCTCGCCCTGACGCTGCCGACGGCCCTCCTGCTGGCGATCGCCGGCTGCGAGGAGCCCCGCCACGCGGGGGGGGCAAGAAGAACGCCGTCGCCCACTCCCCCTCGTCGTCGGTCGAGAAGAAGGAGCCCGAGTTCATCGTCGGCAGGCGGACCCAGGACATCAAACGCATCGAGCCCGAGGTCGCCGCCGGCGCCGACGTGATCGAGAAGCCCAAGATCACCGCCAAGGACCCGATCACCCTGCAAGGCAACGCCTACGTCACCATGATCGGCCAGACCTCGATCCTCCAGATCCAGCACGCGATGAACCTCTACCAGGCCGCCAACGACCGCTTCCCCAAGAACTACGACGAGTTCATGGCCGAGATCATCCGGGCCAACAACATCGCCCTCCCCAAGCTCCCCCACTACCAGGAATACGGCTACGACGAGCAGCAGCACAAGCTCGTGATCCTGGAGTACCCCGACCGCAAGAACAACCCCTGACGGACGGCGAAGGTCCTGGGAGGAGATTCCCCGGATTCCCGACAAGCGGGGCTTGCGAAAAAGCCCCGCCATTGTTCTCAACACCGCAGGTCTCGCCGACCGAAAAAGAGAACGCAAGGATGCGCAGGCCGACGGATCGGCAGACTCGGGCCTGGATCGCCCGCCCCGCCGGACCCTCACGTCCCCCATCCCGCACGCGCCGTTCGGAGCGGTCGACGACCTGTGGATAAGTCGCGGATCGTCCGCGCGCCGAACGGGAGCGAATCCACAGCGGGCTCTCGGCCGGGCCGCGGTCGTGCACCGTCGTCGACGTCGGCGCGCGGGTCGTCCACAAGGTCGTCGACGGGGATGTGAACAGGGGCGGGATGCCGTTGTGCTCGAGTAAGTCTTTTGATATCCTGGGTTTCGTCGGACGCTCTCGAAGTTATCCACAGGCCGGCCGCCGTCCTATGATTATTACGGCGGTGAAGCTTTCTCTCTCAGGAAATACGGGGAGACGCCAGGGGTGGGCCCTCGACCGATCGGGCCCCGTTCCCTCGACGAGAGCCGCCGTCCGTCAGGGCGGGCCTGAGGCAAGGCCCGCCGCGACGAGGTCGGGAACTCCCCGGACCTCCCTCCGCGTCCTCTCCCGCCCGTCGGCGAATCCCGAAACGAGGGGGATGCGCCGAGGCCCTGGTCGTGGTATGATGGAGCGGCGAGGATCTTCTTCGTAAGCGAGCGGACGCGGGCGGTTCGTGCGTCCCCCCCATTCCTGCCCACCGTCGATCGACCCGCGGCCCGACCGTCCCGGCCCCCTCCGGCTCGGCGATTTCGGACCGCCCTTCATCCCTCTCGGCCGGTCGGGGGCGGATCGAGGCCGAGCCAGGCAACGTCCCAGAACGTCCCAGAACGAGGCACGCGCATGAGGGCATTGTGCAATCGCGAAGGACTGCTCACCGCGTTCAACATGGTCAGCGGCGTCGTGCCCACGCGGAGTCCCAAGCCGATCCTGCAGAACGTCAAGCTGACGGTCGACGATGAGGAAGGCTCGGTCCTGATGGGGACCGACCTGGAAGTCGGCATCCGCCACCGGGTGCTGGGCGTGAAGGTGGAGGAGGCGGGTTCGGCGATCCTGCCGACGGCCAAGATCGGCCCCATCCTGCGGACCAGCGGCGACTCGGAACTGCTCCTGGAAACCGGCGACGAGCACCTGCACGTCAAGGGGGCCCGGTCGAGCTTCAAGCTGCCGCTGGAAGACCCGAGCCTCTATCCCGAGGTTCCCGACTTCGCCGCCGATCGGTATCATGTGGTGCTGGCGGGGGACCTCAAGAAGCTGATCCGGCGGACCGTGTTCGCGACCGACCTGGAGAGCGCCCGGTACGCCCTGGGTGGGGTCCTCGTCGAGCTGAAGCCCGACGGCATCGCGATGATCGGGACCGACGGCCGACGGCTGGCGAAGATGTCCGCCGGGGCCCAGGTCGAGAACGACCCGCCCGCGCCCTCGGGGACGCCGGTGATCCCGGTCAAGGCCCTCAAGCTGATCGAGCGGAACCTCGTCGACGACGACCTGCTCGTCCACCTGACCATCCAGTCGGGGGCGGCGGTGCTGGTCCGGACCGAGGGGGCGGTGATCTACAGTCGGCTGGTGGAAGGCCGCTTCCCGCGCTATCAAGACGTCTTCCCGACGAGCGTCGAGACCCGGGTGCCGATGACCGTGGGCCCGCTCCGGCACGCCGTCGAGCAGGCCTCGATCGTCACCAGCGACGAGAGCCGGGGGGTCGACTTCCAGTTCGGCCCCGGGGCGCTGAAGCTGTCGAGCCAGGCCGCCGACGTCGGCAGCGCGCAGGTGGACCTGCCGCTGGAGTACCAGGGGAAGGCGGTCGAGATCACCTTCGACCCCCGCTACCTGCTGGACGCGCTGAAGACCCTGGACGACGACGGCGAGATCACCGCCGAGCTGATCGACGCCAAGAACGCCGCCGTGTTCAAGACCCCGGACGATTACACCTACGTCGTGATGCCCCTGACCCGCGAACGCTGAGCGAGCGCCGCGAGCCGGGCCCTCGGAGAGCCCGGTCCCCCGACCCAGGACGCCAGACCCGCATGCCCAACCCCGACCGTCGCGGTCCCCGGCCCCTGTCCGACGTGCTCGGCGAACTGTTCGCCGCGCGCGGGTACGGCCGGCTCCACGCGATGGTCGAGCTGCAGACCGCCTGGGACGCCGCGCTGGGCGAGGCGTACCAGGGCCGGACGCTCCTGGGCGACGTCCGACGCGGAACCCTGAACGTCACCGTCGACCACCCGGCCCTGCTGGAAGAGCTGTCCGCCTACCGCAAGGGGGAGCTGCTCCAGGCCATCCACGACGCCTGCCCCGGCTCGCAGATCCGGGGCCTGCGGTTCCGGATCGGGCCGGTGAAGCCGTGACGTGAGATCCGGATCGGGACGCCCCCCGCCCCCCGCCCTTCCGAGGCGGGAGCCGGACCGCCGACGACGACGACGGCCCGCGACGCGAGACGAATCGACTCCGCATGGACGCGCGGGAAGGACCACCGAGGGACAGGACGAATCGAGGAACCGCCGCGATGGACTTGAGCAAGAACGACGGCATCGACGCGAACGGGATTGTCGAGGACGGCGGCGTGGCCGTGGGGGGCGAAGCCGCCTACACCGGCGCCAACATCCGGATCCTGGAAGGGATCGAGGCGGTCCGCAAGCGCCCCGGCATGTACATCGGCGACACCACGGCGCGGGGGCTCCACCACCTGGTCTACGAGGTGGTGGACAACTCGATCGACGAGGCGATGGCCGGGTACTGCAAGAACATCCAGGTCACGATCCATCCCGACGGCTCGGCCTCGGTCGTCGACGACGGCCGCGGCATCCCCGTCGAGGCCCACGGCGACTCGGGCAAGAGCACCCTGGAGATCGTGCTCACCAAGGTCCACGCCGGCGGCAAGTTCGACCACGACACCTACAAGGTCTCCGGCGGCCTCCACGGCGTCGGCGTCACGGTGGTCAACGCCCTCTCGGAGTGGCTGGAGGCCGAGGTCCGCCGCGACGGCCAGGTCTGGCACCAGAACTACGAGCAGGGGGCGTCGCTCGGGCCGGTGAAGGCCAAGGGGACGACCAAGACCACCGGGACCACGATCCGGTTCCTCCCCGACGCCTCGATCTTCGCCTCGATCGAGTTCTCGTACGACGTGCTGGAGAAGCGGCTCCGCGAGCTGTCGTTCCTGAACCGGGGGGTGCGGATCCGCCTGACCGACGAGCGCGGCGAGGAGCCCCGCAGCGACGAGTTCTTCTCGTCCGAGGGCCTCAGCGAGTTCGTCGCCTACCTCAACCGGGCCCAGACGCCGTTCCACCAGCCGGTCCTCTTCACCGGCCGCGACGACGAACGGGCCGTCGAGGTCGACGTCGCCATGCAGTACAACGACTCGATCAGCGAGATGGTCGTCTCGTACTGCAACAACATCAACACGATCGAGGGGGGCACCCACCTCACCGGCTTCCGCGCCGCGCTCACGCGGACGCTCAACCAGTACGCCAAGACGGCGGCCCCGGCCAGCAAGAAAGACCTGAACATCACCGGCGAGGACTTCAAGGAAGGCCTCACCGCGATCGTCAGCGTCCGCGTCCCCGACCCCCAGTTCGAGGGCCAGACCAAGACCAAGCTGGGCAACGGCGAGGTCGAGGGGATCGTCACCCGGGTGGTCAACGAGAAGCTGGCCGAGTACCTGGAGAACAACCCGGCGACCGCCAAGAAGATCGTCGCCAAGGCCCAGCTCGCCGCCGAGGCGCGGGAGGCCGCGCGGAAGGCCCGCGAGCTGGTGCGGAACCGCAAGGGGGTCCTCTCCGGCGGCGGCCTCCCCGGCAAGCTGATGGACTGCACCAGCCACGACCAGGGGGCCAGCGAGCTGTTCCTCGTCGAGGGCGACTCCGCCGGCGGCACCGCCGAAGGGGGCCGCGATCGGTACTACCAGGCCATCCTGCCGCTCCGGGGCAAGATTCTCAACGTCGAGCGCGCCCGGCTGGACCGCGTGCTGGGCAACGAGGAGGTCCGCAACATCATCACCGCGGTCGGCAACGGCATCGGCGAGGAGGAGGACCCGAGCAAGCGGCGGTACGGCAAGGTCGTCATGATGAGCGACGCCGACGTCGACGGCTCGCACATCCGCACGCTCCTGATGACGTTCTTCTACCGCCAGATGCCCCAGCTCGTCGCCCAGGGGCACCTGTACGTCGCCCAGCCGCCGCTGTACATGCTGGCCGGCGGCAAGAAGGATCGCCGCTACGTCCAGACCGAGGAGCAGATGCAGGGCATCCTGATGGCCGCCGGCCTGGCCGACGCCGTCCTGGTCCCGGCCGACGCGCCGATCTCGGCCGACGACGACGGCCCCGCCTCCCGCCCCGGCGCGATCGAGGGCGAGCGGCTCAGGCACCTGGTCGAGCTGGGAGGGGCGATCGAGCACGGCCTGCGGGCCTTCGGCCGCCGCAACCGCTCGCTCCGCGAGTTCCTCAAGTTCGCCCACCCGGCCGGCGACGCCAAGGCCGACCACCGCGCCGGGCTCCTGCCGCTCTACCTCGTCGAGGACGAGCACGGCCGCGAGACCCCCTACTGGACCCAGGAAGACTTCGACGCCGCCCACCCGGCCAGGGCCGAGGCCGAATCCGGCCCGGACGCCGAATCCGGCCCCGAGGGCGAGGCCCCGCCGCCGACCCACCGGGTCCACGAGTTCCTGGAGGTCAAGACGCTCAACAAGCAGCTGGCGCGGCTCCGCGACGAGTACGGAGTCCGGGCCGACTCGCTGCTGGCCCGCGAGGTGACCGGTGACGACCCGCCGCCGCGGTTCATCCTCCATCGCGACGGCGAGGAGCACCCGCTCCTGGACCTCCGCTCGCTGGCGCCGACGATCCGCAAGCTGGGCGAGAAGGGGATCAAGATCACCCGCTTCAAGGGCCTCGGCGAGATGGACGCGGACCAGCTCTGGGAGACCACGATGGATCCCTCGCGGCGGACCCTGATGCAGGTCCGGCTCGAGGACGTGGCCGCCGCCAACGACCTGTTCACGACCCTGATGGGCGACGACGTCGAACCCCGTCGCGCCTTCATCGAGAAGCACGCGCTGGAGGTCAAGAATCTGGACGTCTGACCCGACGCCGACGGCCCCGCCGGGCCGGGTCGGGCCGCGATTGCGAGAGTGCACAGCGAAGAGGATGGGACGGGACGGGGTGAGGACGAGCAGACCCGCCGCGGGGGCGCGACCCCCGAGACCGGGCCGGCCCTCCGGTCGATGCGTTCAGGGTGGGAATCGATGATGGGGATAGCCCAGAAAGTCGCGCGAAACTTCAGCGACGCCGTCCGCGCGAGAGGCCAGTCGTATTTCACGAAGGGCCGCGTCAGCCTGATGTCGGCGAAGCCCAACGAGGTGGTGGCCCGGGTGCGCGGGACCACCAAGTACCGGGTCCGCGCCCGGCTCCGGGGCGCGCGGCTGCTGGCCACCTGCTCGTGCCCGTATTTCGGGCCCCAGGGCGAGCCGTGCAAGCACCTCTGGGCGACCCTGATGCTGGCCGACTCGCGAGGCTTCCTCCAGTCGCCGCCGAACATGGCGGTGCGGCTGGTGGCCGAGCCCCCCGTCGCCCCGCCGCGTCCGCCCCCGGCGCGGGGGGGCCGCCGAGGCCCCGAGCCGACCCTCCCCGTCCCCGATCGGCGAGGGGGTCGACAGCCTGGGCGCGGAGATCCTGAACGCCGACTACGGCCGCGACGTCATCATCGGCGCCCCCCGGACCCCCGGCCCGCAGGTCCCGAACCGGCCGGCCCGGGGCCGCGACCGCACCAGCGCCAAGGACCGCCGCGCCGCCGCCCGGGGCCGCGACCGCAACGGCGACCGCCCCTCCCCCGCCCCGGGGACGCCCCTCGCCGGCCCCACCGGCGCCTGGACCCCCGCCACCGCCCGCGAGGCCCGCGCGGCCCGGAACAAGGCCCGCCGCGAGGCCGACGCCGCCGGCCGCGCCGGGGCCGCCGCCGGCGCCGGCGCCAAGGCCGCCAACCGCAACGCCAAGCGGCTGCTGGTCTACATCCTCGACGTCGCGGCCACCCAGGCGCAGAATCAGGTCGTCATCGACCTCGCCCGCCGCCAGCGCAAGCCGACCGGGGAATGGGGCCCGCTTCGTCCCTGGTGGTACGCCCCCAAGGCCGCCCACGTCAAGTACGACCCCGAGGACCGCCTCCTCCTGGCCCTGCTCGACGAGGCCCACCACGGCTCCCCCGTCCTCACCGCCGCCGCCGCCGCCAACGGCCACGGGTCGGGCGACGAGGCCCACGCCCCGGCCCGCCCCAGCCGCAGCCCGGCCGCCGAACTCCGCGGCACCCGACGGTTCGTCCTCCGCAAGGACCACGCCTCGCTGGTCGAACGCCTGGCCCGCAGCGGCCGGCTCCGGCTCCGCCGCACCGACGGCGAGGACGAGCCCCCGACCATGCGCTGGGACGACGGCCAGCCCTGGCGGTTCGCCCTCGACCTCCGCGCCGAGGCCGGCGGCAAGCGCTGGTCCTGGCGCGGCGTCCTCCGCCGGGGGGACAACCGGATGGACCTGGCCGAGCCCCTCGTGCTGGTCCCCGGCCTCCTCGTCCTGGGGGTCGGCCGCGCCGCGAGGTTCGACGACCTGGGGGTCATGTCCTGGATCGTCCGCCTCCGCCTGGAGAAGGAGATCACCTTCGTCGAGCCCCAGCAAGACCTGATGCTGGGCCGGATCCTGGACGAGGCCCGCGTCCCGGCCTCCGAGCTGGTGGAGTCGATGGCGCTCGAGGAGATCGCCGTCAAGCCCCGCCCCAGCCTCACCCTGCGCACCCCCCGGCAGAACTGGGGGATGGCCGCCGACAAGCTCCTGGCCGACCTGGAGTTCGACTACGACGGGGCCCTGATCCCCGCCGGCCGGACCACCCCCCTGGCCGTCTCGACCGAGGTCGGCCTGGTGATCCGCCGCGACCCCCGCACCGAGTCCGCCGCCGACGTCAAGCTGTTCGAGCTGGGCTTCCGCGAGGCCAAGGACCCCCGGCTCGACCCCAACACCCTGGAACTCCCCGCCAAGCGGATGGACGCCGTCACCAAGGAGCTGGTCCTGGCCGGCTGGCGGATCGAGGCCGAAGGCAAGCTGATCCGCCCCGCCGGCGAGTTCAAGCTGGCCCTCTCCACCGGCATCGACTGGTTCGACCTCGACGGCGGCGTCGACTACGGCGGCCAGAGCGTCAGCCTCCCCGAGCTGCTCTCCGCCGCCCGCCGCGGCGACACCATGATCGAGCTGGGCGACGGCTCCATGGGCATGCTCCCCGACGAGTGGCTCAAGCGCTACGGCCTGCTCGCCGACGTCGGCGCCGAGGAGAACGGCGCGCTTCGGTTCAACGCCTCCCAGGCCGGGCTGCTCGACGCCCTCCTGGAGAACCAGCCCGAGATCCAGATCGACGAGGCGTTCGCCAAGGTCCGCAAGAACCTCCGCCAGTTCGACGGCGTCGTCCCGCTCGACGCCCCCCCGGGCTTCCACGGCGACCTGCGGCCCTACCAGCGCGAGGGCCTGGGCTGGCTCGACTACCTCCAGCGGTTCGGCTTCGGCGGCATCCTCGCCGACGACATGGGCCTGGGCAAGACCATCCAGGTGCTCGCCCTGCTCCAGCGGCGGCGGTTCCGTCGCCAGGCCAAGGGCCCCGCCCTCGCCGTCGTCCCCCGCTCCCTGGTCTTCAACTGGCTCCAGGAGGCCGAGAAGTTCACCCCCAGGCTCCGGGTCCTGGACTACACCGGCTCCGGCCGCCACCCGCTCCGCGAGAAGTTCGGCGAGTACGACCTCATCGTCACCACCTACGGCACCCTCCGCACCGACATCGCCGAGCTGATCGAGATCGACTTCGACTACGTCATCCTCGACGAGGCCCAGGCGATCAAGAACTCCGAGAGCCAGTCCTCCAAGTCGGTCCGGCTGCTCAAGTCCCGGCACCGCCTGGCCATCAGCGGCACCCCGATCGAGAACCACATCGGCGAGCTCTGGTCGATCCTCGAATTCCTCAACCCCGGCATGCTCGGCAGCGACACCGTCTTCAAGCGCTACGCCTCCTCGTCGAACGTCGAGGGCGAGGACCGCTCGCTGCTCGCCAAGGCCCTCCGGCCGTTCATCCTCCGCCGCACCAAGTCCGAGGTCGTCAAGGACCTCCCCGACAAGACCGAGCAGACCCTCTACTGCGACATGGAGGCCGACCAGCGGCGCACCTATGAGGAACTCCGCGTCCACTACCGCGACGCGCTGCTCAAGAAGGACTCCGCCGAGCTGAACCGCTCCAAGATCGAGGTCCTCGAGGCCCTCCTGCGGCTCCGCCAGGCCGCCTGCCACCCCGGCCTCATCAGCCCCGACCTCAGCTCCAGCCCCAGCGCCAAGCTCGACATGCTGATGCCGTCGCTGGCCGAGATCGTCGAAGAAGGGCACAAGGTCCTGGTCTTCTCGCAGTTCACCAGCTTCCTGTCGATCGTCAAGGAACGGCTCGACCGCGACGGCCTGGTCTACGAGTACCTCGACGGCCGCACCCGCAACCGCTCCGCCAAGGTCGACCGGTTCCAGAACGATCCCGACTGCCCGATCTTCCTCATCAGCCTCAAGGCCGGCGGCCTGGGCCTCAACCTGACCGCCGCCGAGTACGTCTACCTGCTCGACCCCTGGTGGAACCCCGCCGTCGAGGCCCAGGCCATCGACCGCTCCCACCGGATCGGCCAGACCCAGCACGTCTTCGCCTACCGCCTCATCTGCCGGAACACCGTCGAGGAGAAGATCCTCGACCTCCAGCAGAAGAAGCGCGACCTGGCCGACGCCATCCTCAACGCCGACAACCGGGTCATCTCCGGGCTCACCCGCGACGACCTCGAATTCCTCCTCTCCTGACCCGTGCGGCCCCCCGCGGGTTGCGTCGCCGCGCGGGCCGGGTTACCTTGGCGGGCCCACGACCGATGCGAAGCCGCCACCCGGGAGCCCCGCCATGACCCCTCGCCTCCGCCCGCTTGCCTCGATCGCCCCCCTCTTCCTGCTCGCCTTGGCCCTCCCCACGGCCTTCGCCCAGGAAGCCAAGAAGGAAGAGCCCGCCCCCGCCCAGGCCCCCCCGGCCGACGACCCGGCCAAGCTCAAGGAGCAGATCGCCGCGCTCCAGAAGGAAGTCGCCGAGCTCAAGACCAAGCTCGCCAAGGTGGAGGTCGAGAAGCTCGGCGCCTCGCTGACCGTCGACAAGGGGAAGGACGGCGCCGAGGTCGCCACGGTCAACATCCTCAAGAAGTGGAGCGGCGATAAGGACGGCCTGGCCTTCCTCAAGACCATCCCCAACCTTCAGGTCGTCTACATCGACAACCCCGCCGTCGCCGACGCCGCGCTCGCCCCCCTCAAGGAACTCCCCACCCTCACCGCGCTCACCCTGATGAGCCCCGCGATCACCGACGCCGGCCTCGAACAGATCAAGGACCTGAAGGGCCTGACCATGCTCTTCCTGACCGGCAGCAAGGTCGGCGACAAGGGCCTGGAGCACCTCAAGGGCCTCCCCAACCTGCAGGTCCTCGCCCTCAGCCGCACCGACGTCACCGACGCCGGCCTTGAAGTCCTCAAGGACGTCAAGACCCTCAAGTCCGTCTACCTCATCGGCGCCAAGGTCTCCCCCGAAGCCATCGAAACGTTCAAGGCCGCCGTCCCCGGCGTCGCCGTCTACAAGTGACCCGCCGCCCCGAACTCCCCCCGATCCGACCTTGAATCGAGGCCGTCGCCCACGTCCCTCCTCCCCCTCGAGGGAGAAGGGATGACGTCGACGGCCTCTCGTGATCGCGGCTGAATCGAAACGCCGGAGGCTCGGGCTCGCGCGATCGCCTGGCGTCTGGGATCGGCTCCGGCCGGGGGGTATCATCGAGTCGAGTGCGAGGCGCGGCCGGTGCCGGGGGATTCGTCGACACGGAATGGTGCGAAGATGAGAAGATCACGATTCGCGTTCTGGACCGCCTGCTGGGCGGCGGTCGTCGTCGTCGTCGGGGCGAGGGGTGAGGAGGCCCCGGCGACGCCGGGAGGCGCGCTGACGGCGAAGTGGATCTGGCTCGATCAGGAAGACCCGAACCCGTACAACCAGACGATCCTGGCGCGCAAGGACTTCACGCTCGACCGCCCGGCGCGGGGGCGGGTCCGGATCACGGCCGACAGCTTCTATCGGCTCTCCATCAACGGCCGATGGGTCAACGACGGCCCCTGCCGCGCCTGGGCCGAGCACTACCAGTACGACGACCTCGACGTCACCCCGTACCTGCGCGCGGGGGAGAACGCGATCGCCGTCGTGGCCCGCTACTACGGCGTGGGAGACTTCCACAAGGTCCCCAAGCGCGCCGGGCTGCTCGTCCAGGTCGACGTGAAGGGGACCGACGAACGGACGACCAGCGTGGCGACCGACGAATCGTGGGAGGTCGCGCCGGCCGAGGCCTGGGCCCGCAACACGCCCAAGATCAGCATCCAGATGGAGCCCGCCGAGCTTTACGACGCGACCCTGGAGGCCGCACCCCAGTTCGCCCCCGCCAAGGTCGTCGCCGAGACGGCCGACGGACCCTGGAAGGACCTCCGCCCCCGCGACGTCGCGCTCCTGACCCGCCAGCCTGTCCCCCTGAAGAAGTTCCTGGGCGCCAGCGTGGTCCGGGCCGACGGCTGGAACTTCTGCTTCCCCGCCGCCCGCCTGGTCCACCCCGGCCTGATCGAGGCCAACCGCAACACGAGCGCCGGCTGCGGCCTGGCGACGGTGATCGTCAACGACGCGCCGTGCGAGGTCCGCGTGGCCGACGAGAACGTCGACGTCGCCGTCGACGGCGCGCGGGCGAAGGACGGCGTGTTCCAGCTCGAACCCGGCCGGCACCTGCTCCTGGGCTTCGTCCGCAACTTCTTCGGCCACGACAAGGAGAAGGCCGTCCGGTTCCTCGACCCCAGGGGCTTCCGCCTGACCAACCCGATGGGCGACGACCAGACCAACCCCTTCTGCTTCCTCGCCTTCCCCGAATTCGCCGTGGCGGGCGACGACCTGGTCTGGCCCGAGCTGGAGCAGCGCCCGGAGTTCGCCAGGGCCGAGCAGGGCTACAACGCCGCGAAGGCCGAGCTGCTGGCGTCCGTGAAGTCGGTCGACGACCTCGAGGAGAAGCTGGCGGACCGGATCAAGCAGATGCCCTCCGGCCAGATGTTCGTGCGCGACGCCTTCTGGCGGTTCGTCGGCCGTCGGGTGGTCGCCCCGGCCGACGACCTGGTGTCGCAGCCGTACGCGCTGACCCACGAATCCCCCTCCTCGACGACGATCCGCCCCAGCGCCGACGGGGACGTCGAGCTTCTCTACGACCTGGGCGAGCAGAACGTCGGCTACTACGACTTCGAGCTGGTCGCCGACGCGGGCGTGTCCGTCGATATCTTCGGCGTGGAGTACATCGCGCCCGACGGCCGCATCCAGTTCCCGATCGGCAATCGCAACGGGATGCGCTACGTCACCAAGAAGGGCGTGAACACGTTCACATCCTTGAAGCGAAGGTCGGGCCGCTACCTGTTCGTGACCCTGCGGAACCAGAAGACGCCGGTCACGATCCGCAACCTCCGGCTGATCGAGTCGACCTATCCGGTGGAGCAGGCGGGGAGCTTCGCGTGCAGCGACCCCCGGCTGGACCGGATCTGGGAGATCTCCACGCGGACGCTCAAGCTCTGCATGGAAGACACCTACACCGACTGCCCGCTGTACGAGCAGACCCACTGGGTCGGCGACGCGCGGAACGAGTCGCTGCTGGCGTACCAGGTCTTCGGCGCGACCGACCTGGCCCGGCGCTGCATCCGGATCACGGCCGACTCGCTGGAGCACTACCCGATCGCCGGCTGCCAGACGCCGTCGAGCTGGGACGTGCTGATCCCGGCCTGGAGCTTCCTCTGGGGGATCTCGATCTGGGACTACTACTGGTACACCGGCGACCTGGAAGCCCTCCGGGAGTTCCACCCGGCGGCGATCAAGAACCTGCAAGGGGCGGAGAAGCACATCAACCCCCAGGGGCTGTTCACCGGCCCCTACTGGAACTTCTTCGACTGGTCGGGCCTGGACCAGAACCGCAAGACGGTCCTGCACAACAGCCTCTTCTTCATCGGCGCGATCGACGCGGCCCTGAAATCGGCCGAGGCCCTCGGCGACCACTCGGGCGACGCCTGGCTGAACGCCACCCGCGCCCGGCTCGCGGAAGGGGTGAACCGGCTCTGGGACCGCGAGAAACAGGCCTACCCGGACTCCGTGCACGACGACGGCAAGGCCAGCCCGTCGACCAGCCAGCACACGAGCTTCCTGGCGATCCTCTACGACGTGATCGACCCCGCGAACCGCGCCGCCGCCGCGAAGAACGTGCTCGCCCCCCCCGACGGCATGGTCCGCGTCGGCTCGCCGTTCGCCGCCCTTTATCACTACGGGGCGATGGAGGCGCTCGGCCGCGAGGACGCGATCATCGCCGAGATCTACAAGAATTACCTGCCGATGCTCGACGCCGGCGCGACGACCGTGTGGGAGAGCTTCGCCACCGGAACGACCGGCGGCGGCGGCTTCCCGACCCGGAGCCATTGCCACGCCTGGTCGTCGGCCCCGAACCTCTACCTCCCCCGCATCCTCCTCGGCGTCAGGCCGACCTCGCCGGCCTCCGCGACCGTCGAGATCAACCCCAGGCCCTCCGGCCTCTCCTGGGCCAGGGGGACGGTCCTCACCGCCAGGGGGCCGATCACCGTCTCCTGGAAGGTCGACGAGCACGGCGCGCTCGCCGTCGAGGCCGCCGCGCCCGAGGGCGTCGTGCTGACCATCGGCCGCAACCCCGAGACCGACGGCAAGCCCCTGACCTTCAACGGCCGGCCCGCGCCTTGAATCGGAAAGCCTCCGGCGTCCCACGCAGGAGGTCGAACTGAAGTACCGGGTCGACGGCCGGGTCGAACCGGAGGGGGAGATCACCTTCTTCTCGGCCGCCCGGCCCTGACCGACAGTCGCGGCCTTTTTCGATCGAGGGACGACGAAGCGTGGCGACTCGGCAGGACATGACGATTATTCGCATCATTAGCGAACGATCCTGCTTGTGAGAACTCATGGCGAATTGATACAATCCGCCACGCACCGCGACCGACGCCACTCGATTTCGGGGGCCTCGATCGTCCTCGCCCAGCCTCGCGACGGCGCGACGGGCGATCGGACGTCGCGGCCGCCCGCTCAAGGACGAGCCCGAGCCATGACTTCGAAACGATGCAAGACACCCTTCGGGACGACTGGGAGAACTCCATGTTTCAGACGCCTCGGCCCCTGAGCCGCGCGGGCGTGATCGTCCTCGCGGCGGCCCTCGGAGCGATGCTCGCCCCGACCGACGCCCAGGCCGCGTCGATCATCATCACCCGACCCCCCTCGGGCCCCGGCATCACCCCCGTGGCAGGCGATCCCGTCTATCGGTACAGCTTCCAGGCCTACCTGAACCCGGGCTACGAGGTGCGACTCTTCGACTCGATCACGATCGAAGGACTCCTCGGGGTGAACGGCTCCTCGCCCACGAACCAGCCCCAGTCTCCCGACGGCGGCCTGCCGACGAACACCGGCTGGCTGGCGAACAAGCAGGTCACCGGCACGGACGTCTGGCCGGCCGGCTCCCCCGCCCCCACGGTCGACGTCTCCAGCGTCAAGTTCACGTTCGCCCCGGACGACGTGGTCCCCCCCGACACCGCGATCTCGAACGTGGGCCCCAGCCTCGTCAACCTGGGCCTGTTCACCATCGACACCTACGCCGACCTTCCGGACCTCGGGCCCGGCTTCTCCTTCACCTTCCGCTATGTCGTCCGGGCGCACCTGCTGGACGGCACCCCCGACACCTATATCGGCGCCGTCACCCTGAGCACCGCCGGCGCCGTCCCCGAACCGGCCTCGGTCTTCATGCTCGGCCTCGGCGCCGCGGCCCCGGCGCTCGGGGTGATCCGCCGCCGTCGCCGACGCCGCCGCGCGACGGCCTGAGCGATCGGATCAACAAGTCCCGGCCTCAGGACGCGCCGCGACCCTTCGGAGTCGTGGGCGCGTCGGCCGGTCCCGGGTCCAGCGGGTCGAGGATCACGTCGAGGCAGTCGACCTCGGCCTCCGGTTCCAGCGGCGCGAGCGACACGCGGTTCGCCCCGGCCGCGAGCGGCAGCCGGACGAAGGCGGCCGACCACCGCCCGCCCCCCGAATCGGGGTACGCGATCGTCCCCGCCCGCCGGCCGTCGATCAGCACGCGCTGGGCGACCCGGACGTTCGCCGCGACCGTGGTCCGATAGCGGACGGCGGCGACGTAGACCCCCGCCTTCTCGACCGCCACGTCGAACACCAGCCTCGCCTCGGCGCCGGCCAGGCCCACGACCTTGGAGCCGCCGGAACTCCCCTCGGCGGCGACGGCCTTCGCACCCCCCTCCAGCCGGGCCTTCTCCGCCTCCAGCCGCAGCCGCGCAGGCTCGCCGGCGGGGACGGGAATGGGCGCGTCGGGCGGGATTGGGGCGCCGAAGACGGGGAAGCCGTCGTCGTTCCATCGGAACGGCTGGGCGCGAACCGACCGCGACCAGCCCGAGCCGGGCTTCTTGGCGGCGTGGTAGACGATCCAGTCCTCCGTCCCATCGGGCGACTTCGTGAACGAGCAATGCCCCGGCGCGACCACGCCGTCCCCGCCCGCGAAGACCGGCTCCGGCGTCTTCGTCCACGACGCCGGATCGAGCGGGTCCGCGTCCGCCTTCGCCGAGAGCATCCCCAGGCAGTAGGAGTCGCTCCAACTCCCCGCCGCCGAGTAGATCAGGAACATCCGGCCGTCCCGCACGATCGCCTGCGGCCCCTCGTTGATCGTCGGCGGCCCGGCGGCCTTCTCCCAGGGGAACGTCGGCCGCGAGAGTTCGACCCTCGGCCCCGAGATCGTCGTCGGGTCGCTCATGGGGGCGATATAAAGACGTTGGTCGACGTTCACGTCCCCTTCCCAGCCCGACCAGACGAAGTACAACCGCTCGGAATCGCCCGAGCCCAGCCGGAGCACGGAGCCGTCAATGGCCCAGCGATCCGACGCGGGGTCGGCGATCTTCCCTTTCAGGAGGAACGCGCCCTCGAACGGGTCGGCCGCGGTGTTCTCCAGCACGTACATCCGGTGGTTGGCGTTGTCGCCGTCGTCGGCCGCGACGTAGACGTACCACCTCCCGCGCAGGTGGTGGACCTCCGGCGCCCAGAGTTCCCGGCTGAACGGCGCGCCGGGCGTCGGCGTCCAGACCACGCGGCTCTCGGCCCCTCCCAGCCCGGAGATCGTCCGCGACCGCCGCAGCACCACGTCGCTCCCCGTCGTATACGTGACGTAATACCAGCCGTCGTCATGCCGGTACACCCACGGATCGGCCCCGGAAGGGACGACCATGTTGAAGAAGTCGCGAACCTCCTGCGCCCGAACCTCCCCGAACGCCGCGAGGACCACCATCGCCCCGAACAGTCCGCGTCGCCATGTCTTCATCGCGAAACCCCCCCGATCGATCGACCGCCCCGCAGCCCGTTCCCACGCGGAACGCGAGACCGGCGATCCTCCATCATCGCCCCAGAAAACGCCCACCGGTAGCCTCGATCCACCCGGGGCGATTATCAAGCTCTCCGAGGACCGACCCCGCAGGTCCGAGAACCGTCGTTCGGTACCTGACGGGGCGGTCTCTCTCTTGAGGCCGTCTCACGGCGCGTCCGGCCCCGGCCCCCCGAGGCCCGGCGGCGGGTCGACGCGCATCCGGGGGGCGCCCCCTCCCACATCAGCCGGACTTCCTCGGTCTCCCAGTCTCTGATTTTTAAAGCCCGTCCGGTCAATCGTGGGACGAGAATATATCGAAATTTTGCTGCACGATATCGTCGGCCGAGTTGTAAAGATCCGCCGGGACGACCCGCCGGATGGGTTCCGGCGTCGGTCTTTCGGCTCCATCGTCGCATGTCCCGCAGGGGCGTCGCCCGGAGCCGCCCGGGTCGTCCGCCCCCCCCTGGATCGGCCCGCCGTCGCCGATATGCTGGGGGCTCCTTTCGGATGCATCGAAGCCTGGAGGGGTGCGAGGGGTTCATCAAGTCGTGATGGGAGTGTTTATGAAGTTGCAGGGCAGGATCGCGGTGGTGACCGGGGCGGGGTCGGGGATCGGTCGGGCGATCGCCCTGCGGCTGGCGGGCGAGGGCGCGCGGGTGGTGGTGGCGGAGATCGACGAGGCGACGGGCGAGGCGACCGCCGCGCTGATCCGCGACGAGGGGGGCGAGGCGCATGCGATCCCGACGGACGTCTCGCGGTCGGAGTCGGTCGCGGACCTGTTCGCCCGGCTCGACGAGCTGGACATGCCGCCCGACGTGCTGGTCAACAACGCCGGCAACGCGAGCCCCCCGGTCCCCGTCCACGAGATGACGGACGTGATGTGGGACGCCAAGCTTCGGGTGCACCTGGACGGCACGTTCTACAACACCCGCGAGGCGCTGCGGCGGATGCTCCCCAGGGGCCGCGGGGTGATCGTCAACATCACCTCCGTGGCGGCCCTCCGCGGGCTCCCCGGCGGGGCGGCCTACACGGCCGCGAAGGGGGGGATCGCCTCGTTCACCAAGGCCGTCGCGCTGGAGGTCGCCGCCGCCGGGGTGCGGGTCGTCGCCGTCGCCCCCGGCTGGATCGACACCCCCATCCTGGACAACATCCCCGAAGCGTCGAGGGCCGAGATCGTCGGCAAGATCCCCCTGGGCCGGCTCGGCACGCCCGAGGAGGTCGCCGCCGTCGTCGCCTTCCTCGCGAGCGACGACGCCGGCTACCTCACCGGCCAGGTCATCAGCCCGAACGGCGGCCTCTACCTTTGATCTGCCGCCGCATATGAACGGCCCCTCTCCTCGACCGCCGTGGGGCCGTTCTCCGCAATCCGCATTCGTGACGTATCGTTGAAGATGGGGCGATGCGCCATCGCCCCGGCTCCTTGGCAATTCGTTATGGCCGGACGTTCGTAGTCGTGATCGCGCCGGCGCTCGTCTGCATCGGAGAAAACCGCCGAACGAAGCCAATCCCGGGACAGGAATTTCCGAGGTAAGTCACTGCGGTGAAAGATCATGCGGCCGATGGCTTCGCTCGAGGAACCCGCCGAAGGAAGCCAATCGCCCCAGGAGCGACGATCCGAGGCGGCCATCGAGGATTGCGACGAGAAGATCGAAGAAAAATCGCCGAACGAAGCCAATCGCGGGGTCAAAAATTGGACATAAGGCCCATGCAAATAAGGTGTTGCGGAGGAATGTGTTGGTTCGGGGCCGCGACGATCGAAGCCAATTCGCTCGGCCGGCTGGATGCATCGTCGGTTGGTGGTGGCTTCGACCTCGGGGCTGGGGTAGGATCCAGATGTTTGAGGTTTTCCTAGGCGAGATTCCGTGGATTCGAGCAATTGATGACGATCCGGTTCGGGGACGAGATCGGGAGGCTGAGCTTGCCGGGGGTCGGCAGGGCGCGGGCGGCGTTCGTCGCGAGGGGAGGGGTCGGGGCGGTGCTGGCGGAACTGGAGGAGCGAGCGGCCGACGGCGGGTTTCGGACGGTCGCGGTCCGGTATGATCGGCTCCCGCGGCTGACCTCGCTGATCGACGACGTGCTGGGGCGGCTGGCCGACCTGGCGCTGGCGACGTGGCCCGAATGGTGCGGCGAGGGCGCGTCGGCCCCCTGGCGGAAGGCGGCGGGGCGGCTCTGCGGGCTCGGGCGTCGGCCCCTGCCCCGGGGGTTCACCGCGACGGCCGCGGCGCGGGAGCTGGCCCTGGCGATCGACGCGGCCCCCCTGCTCTTCGCCCTGGCGACCGACGACGAGGCCCCGCCCCCCGGCGCGCTGCTGGGGCTGGCGAGGGCCGCCGAGTGGCTCGCCCAGGCCCCTGCCCGGGTCCTGGTCGTCGTCCCCGAGGGGCTCGCGGCCTCCGACGAGCTGGACCCCGTCGCCTTCGACGCGACGCATCTCGGGATCGACGCGCCAGATGATCTGGATGTGTCTCCGGCCCCCGCTGCGACGGTCCGCGCGTCGCCGCTTATCGGCTTCCCCAACCCGTCGAGCGGGGGCGAGATGCGGCTCGCCGAGCGGCTGGGACGGGATCCCGAGCTGGCCGGGCTGTTCCGGTTCAACGTCCACGTGGAGACGACGCGCGGGACGAGGCCGATCGTCGACCTGGCGTGGGAGGCGGGCAAGGTGGTCGTCGAGGTCGACGGCTACTACTTCCACAGCGACATCCGGGCGTTCTCCAACGACCGCCGCCGCGACTATGAGCTGACCATCAGCGGGTTCCTGGTGCTCCGCCTGCCCGAGGCCGAGGTCGTCGAGGACGTCGCCCTCGCCGTCGAGAAGATCCGCGACGTGGTCGCGCTCCGACGGTCGGCGACGCATGCTGATGAAGGGGGACGATGATGGATCTGGAGCCGAAGCCGATCGAGGCCCTCATCCTCTGGCGGCTGGCCGCCACCGGGGGCGAGGGCTGGCTGAAGGATCTCACGAAGCCCAAGCTCGACGCCGACAAGCGGAAGCGGCTGGAGGCGGCGAAGCTGATCGAATCGGCCATGAAGAAGCCGCCGACGGGCCGCGCCTGCCTGCACGTCGCGCTGACCGACAAGGGTTGGGGGTGGCTGGGGGGCCACCTCGACGCCGACCTGAACGCCTCGACGCCCGCCGGGACCGAGGTCCTCCGGCTGATCCTGCTGCGGCTCAAGGGCTTCCTGGAACGTCGCGAGCTGTCGATCGGCGAGTTGCTCGCCGACGCCCCCGCCCCGCCCGCCGACGGCGACGCCGCCGCGCTGGCGACGGCGGCGTACTACGCGATCTCCGGCGGCCGGCCCAACGTCCGGGTCCGCCTCGCCGACGTCCGCCGCCGCCTCCCCGCCCTCTCCCGCGCCGCGCTGGACCGGGCGCTGCTGGAACTCCAGACGAGGGGCGAGGCGACGCTATACCGCCTCGACGACCCGCGCGAGATCGGGCCGGACGACCGCGAAGCCGTCTTCCGCACGCCGTCCGGCGAGGAACGGCACATCGTCTATCTCGGGGGCCGGGGCTCATGAAGACGCTGGACGTGCTGCGATCGGTGGACTTCGACTGGGCCGTGCGACTCAACGACGTCTGGGGCCGCCCCGAGTCCGACGTGCCCGAGCTGCACGCCAACCTCCGCGCCGCCTTCGCCCGCAAGCTCGACGACATGGAGCGGGCCCGGGGGACGGGCTCGCCGCTGGGCTGGGCCGTGGTCGGCGCCGGGGGGGCGGGCAAGACGCACCTGCTCGGCGCCTTCCGTCGCGAAGCGGCGAGGCGCAAGCATCCGTTCATCATGGTCGACCTGACCGACGTGCGGAACTTCTGGGCGAGCGTCCTCCAGGGCTACGTCCACTCGCTCCAGAAGCAGATCGAGGGGGGCGTCCCGCAGCACCGCTGGGTGCTCGGCAACATCATCGAGAAGCTCGGCCCCAGCAAGCCCGTGGCGAAGATCCTCCAGACCCTCGCCGACCGCAAGAGCACCGACCTCCGCGGCGACGTGAACAAGGTGCTGAAGGCCATGAATCAGGTCTGGCCCGAACAGACCATGAAATATCAGAACGTCATCCGCGCCCTCATCTGCATGAATTCGGATGACTTCACGATCTCGAACCTCGGCCAGACGTGGCTGCAAGGCCAGGCCCTGGAGCCGGAGGACCGGCGCGACCTGGGCTTCACCGCCGAGGCCGAGCCGGCGCGGATCATCATCGAGGCGCTCTCGTGGTTCCTGAGCCTGAGCGGCCCCGCCGTGCTCGCCTTCGACCAGCTCGACCCGATCGTCACCCAGCTCCACTATCGCCGGCAGGGGGGCGCGCTGACCGAGGAGCAGGCCACCGCCGAGGCCATCACCGCCGACATCGGCGGCGGCCTGGGCGCCCTCCGCGACGTGACCCGATCCACGCTCACCCTCGTCTCGTGCCTGGAGACGACCTGGGAATTCCTGACCGGCACGGTGCTCCGGGCCTCGCTCGACCGCTTCGAGGAGCCGTTCCGCCTCTCCCCGACGAGGTCCGCCGACGTCGCCCGCGCCCTCGTCCGAGGCCGCCTCGACCCGGCGTTCCGGGACGCCGCCTTCGCTCCCTCCTACCCGACCTATCCGTTCCGGCCCGAGGCCTTCGAGGCCCTGAAGGGAGACAGCCCGCGCGAGGTCCTGAAGCGCTGCCACGCCCATATCCAGCGATGCCTGGCCGCCGGCGCGATCGTGGAGGCGGAGATCCTCGTCCCGGCGGCAGCGATCGAGGGGGGATCGAACGGCAAGTCCGAGCACGACCCCCACCCGCTCGACCAGGAATTCGAAGCCCTTCGCGAACGGGCGGAGCCGAAGTGGATCCTGGAGGAGAAGCACGACGACGAGCGGCTGGCGCCGCTGATCCGGTCGGGGCTGGCCTGCCTGGTCCACGAAGGGCCGGAGACGCCCGACGTGCACGCGACGGTCGAGGTCGAGTTCACCGGGGGGGCGAAGACGGCGCCGCTGCACGCCCGGCTGCGGCGGATCTTCCACAACGAGCAGGATCGCGAGGAGCACTACTGCGTCCGGGCGATCCAGCACTCCAACGCGCGAGCGTATCAGAATCAGTTGACGTCGGCCCTGGACACCTCGGGGATCGACCGTCGCCTGAATTTCCGACGCCTCGCCGTCGTCCGGTCGATCCCCGTCCCCGGCGGCGCCAAGACGGCCGAGATGACCGCCCGATTCGCCTCGCTGGGGGGCGTCTTCGTCGAGCCTTCCGAGGACGAGCTGCGGACGCTCCACGCCCTTGATGCGCTGAAGCGTCGCAACGACGCCGGTTTCGACGCCTGGCTCAAGGCCCGCCGTCCGGCCTCGCAACTGGCCCTCCTGCGGGGGATCATGGGGGACGGTTTCGCCGCGGACGTCCCGCCCCCGGCGTCGGTCCAGCCTCCGACCCGCTCGACGAACGGGGACGGCGTGAAGAAGGTCGACGATGTCGCGGTCGCGCCGGTCGATCTCGAGACTCCGAAGAGCCCGGTGGTCACGCCGCCGTCATCCGCGACGATCCCGCTGGGGCGTCGCTCGACGGGCTCGGTGCTCGGCGAGCCGTTCGGGTTGCCGGTCAAGTCGCTGGAGAAGCATACGTTGGTGATCGCCGGTGCGGGGTCGGGGAAGACGGTGTTCCTCAAGCGGCTGGTGGAGGAGGCGGCGCTGGCGGGGGTGCCGTCCATCGTCGTCGACTGCGCCAACGACCTGGCGGCCCTCGACGAGCGCTGGGAGACGGCCCCGGCGGGCTGGACCGACGAGGACCGTCGCAAGGCGGACGCTTATCACGTCTCGGGCCGCGTGGTGGTCTGGACGCCCAACCGGGCCGACGGGAACCCGCTCTGGTTCGAGCCCCTCCCCGACCTGGCCGCGCTGGCCGACGACCGCGAGGAGCTGGACGACGCGGTCCAGTGCGTCGTCGAGTCGCTCGGTCCGATCGTGGCGAAAGGGAAGAGCCAGGCGTCCGGATACAAGCTCGGCGTGCTCGCCGAAGTCCTGCGCTACCTGGCGAAGCGAGGCGGCGGCGGCCGGATGCCGGAACTGATCGAGGTGCTGAAGGATCTCCCGCCGGAAGCCGGCACGGGGATCAGCACAGAGCCTAAGCTCGCCGTTCAGATGGCTGACGCGCTGCTCGCCGAGATGGCGACCGACCCGCTCATGAGGACGGGGGGGACCCCGTTCGACCCCGCCCTGCTGTTCGGCCCGACGAGCCCGGACGCCCCCGCGCGGGTCTCGGTCGTCAGCCTGATCGGCCTGGCGACCCTGGAGTCGCAGCGACGGTTCCTCAACCAACTGGCGATGACCCTCTTCGCCTGGATCAAGCGGAATCCCGACCCCGGCGGCCGTCCGCTCCGGGGCTTGCTCGTCATCGACGAGGCCAAGGACTTCATCCCGTCCGGCCGCAGCTCCTCCTGCGGCGAGAGCCTGCTCCGCCTGGGCGCCCAGGCGCGGAAGTACCACCTCGGCCTGGTCTTCGCCACCCAAAACCCGAAGGACGTGAACCCCAAGCTGGTCGGCAACTGCTCGACCCACGTCTACGGCAAGCTGAACGCCAACGCGTCCGTCGAGGCCGTCCGCGACATGATCCGCATGAAGGGGGGCCAGGGCGACGACGTGGCGAACCTCCCCGCCGGCCGGTTCTACGTCCACAACGCCGACGTCGACCTTCGCGCCCCGCTCAAGATCCAGGCCCCCTACTCCCTCTCCCGACACCCGGCCAACCCGCTGGAGGAAGCGGCGATCGTCGCCAAGGCCAGGGCCTCGCGAACCCCCTGAGATCCATGCCCGGCGCCATGTCCGATCGTCCCGATTGATGGGGCGAGGGGTTCTTGGAATTTCTCAAGTCCGGGCTTCATTCCGCCGATCCAGGTTGGACAGGTTCGGGTGCGATTACGCCGAAGGAATCGGCTGTAGGACCGTGGGTGCGGTTCCTGGGGATTCGTCCCGAGCACGTCCGGAGCCCGGAGGGCGAGGAAAGTCATGTCGCACGAGGAACTTGCGGGCGACCAGACCCGCAACGCCAAGCGTCGCAAGGTCGAATTCCGGACCACGCTCGAGGACCTGGAAGGGCGGCTGCTGCTGTCGGCCGTCCGTCAGGTCCGGCCCCGACAGGCCGCGGCGCTGATCCGGCATCAACCCCAGGGAAACGCCGCCCGGCTCAGGGCCCAGGTCCAGCCGAGGAACCTGGCCGCCGCCCGCGCCCAGCTCCCCAACCGGTTCGCCGGCATGAACGCCCTCCGCATGCGGAACCCGGCCTTCCGAATCAACATCTCGCCGACGATCAACGTCTCGCCCACCATCAACGTCGGCGGGCCGACCGCCAACCCCGTCGTCAACACGACCGCCAACCCCGTCGTGCATTACCCGACCACGCCGACCCCGACCCCGACCCCGACCACCCCGCCGGCCGGACAGGTCGCCCCGACGCCGACCCCGACACCCACGCCCACGCCGACCCCGACTCCGACGCCCACCCCGGCGAAGCCCACGCCGAACCGGCCCGGCAACATCGGCTCGTGGACCGACGTCACCAGGCCCGGAGGCCAGACGCCCAAGCCGGCCCCCACTCCGACCCCGACGCCCACCCCGACCCCGACGCCCAAGCCGACGCCCACTCCGACCCCGACCCCCACTCCGACCCCGACGCCCAAGCCGACGCCCACTCCGACCCCGACCCCCACTCCGACCCCGACGCCCACGCCGACCCCCACCACCCCGTCGAAGCCCGCGCCGACGTTCCCGGACGGGACGATCCTGCGGAACGAGCAGACGGGCGAGCTGGGGTATTACAGCAAGGGGGCCAGGCGGCTGATCTCGCCGCCGGTCGCGGCCAAGATGGGCCTGACGACCGAGCAGACCAAGGCGGTGACGGCCGAGGACTTCAAGGCGGTGCCGAAGGGGCCCGACTACTTCCCGGACGGCATGTTCGTCCGCAATGAGCAGTCGGGCGAGATCAGCCGGTACGCCGACGGCGCCTTCCACGTCGTCTCGACGCCGATCTCGACCTTCCTGGGGATCGGCGTGGAGGACGTCGCCACCATCAGCTCCGCGCAGTACGGCGGGGTGCCCAAGGGGAGCGACTACTTCCCCGAGAACACCCTGATCCAGAACCAGCAGACCGGCGAAGTGGACCTCTATCGGGGAGGCGAGCGGCACTGGATCTCGGTGCCGGTGTCGACCCGGATGAACCTCCAGGCGAGCCAGATCGTGGTCATCAGCCCGACCCAGTTCAACGCCGTCCCGCAGGGCAAGGACTACTTCCCGGACGGGGTCTACCTCCAGAACCAGGAGACCGGCGAGATCGCCCGGTACGCCGACGGCAAGCGGAACGTCGTCACGTCCCCCATCGCGTCGCGGCTCGGCCTGACGGCCGGCGACCTGATCGCGGTGTCGGCCGGGCAGTACAACGCCGTCGCCAAGGGGGCGGACTACTTCATCGAGGGCATGTTCCTGAAGAACAACCAGACCGGCGAGCTGGCCAACTTCGCCGGCGGCCAGCGCCACTGGGTGTCGGCGCCCGTCGCCGCCCAGATCAACCTGACCGAGGCGATGATCACCACGATCGGCGCCGACCAGTTCAACGCCGTCCCCCGCGGCGGCGACTACACGCCCCCGCCGCCGGTCGCCCTCGACCCGGTGCTCTCCGCCCAGGCCTGACCCGAAGCCGAAGGACCCGCGATCCCACGACGGCCGTCCCGACCCCGGGGCGGCCGTCGCCGTTGGGAGGGCGAGTCGGAGTCGTCGCGGCATCCCGGAAGGAGCCGCCGCCTCTTAATATTAATAGTAGGAAGCCGCCCTTCGAGGCTTGAACGGGGGTTCGCGGAGCACGCTCGAATCGGTCCCGCCGCAAGGGACGCGGGATGAGGACGCTCCTCGCTTAACACCACCTCAAGGGGGTGGGGAGACGGCGATCGGGGTGCCACGGATTCGCGGAACCCGTGGCACCCGAGAGTCTTCCGCCGGAATTCGGTGGGGTTCGGTGAGGAGTCTCGGGATGAGGCGAGGCCGCGTCTCCGACCTTTCGCCGGCTCGCGTGTGGCGACCGCGAAACGCGACCCCCGGGCGCATTGCCGCGAGCCGCGGGCGGACTTAGGATAAAGAGGGATGACGCGTGATCAGGCGAAAATCGCCGGGTTCTCCGTCACGAATCGCTCGATTGGCCGAATCATGTCGTGGCGGCTGCATGCGCCCCGACGAAGGCGGCGGCGGTCGACGGGACGGGCGTTACTCAAATCCCCCAGCCTATTTATCCACCCGGTCGGTCGTCGCGGTTCTGGCCAGCGGAGCGTGCGGGCATGTTCGACAAGGTCCGGGACATCCTGGCGAGCTGGACGGCACGGGCCGGGGTCCCTTCGTCGGGGAGGCCGGCGAGGTCGCTGACGGCCGGGCTGGTCAGCCTGTCGATCCACGCGCTGGTCCTGGTGAGCCTGGCCTTCGCCGGCCATCACGTCGAGCAATCGGCCTCGACCGGGTTCACGTCGGAGGTCGTCGACGCCCCCCTGCGCGGGCTCGATCCGCTGACGACCGACTCGACGCTCCAGGACCTGGACCAGGGCGAGGACGAGCCGGTGATGGAGGCCTCGGGGTCGTTCGCCCCGATCCTGGCGGCGCGCAACACGGCCGCGCCGGCCTCGGCGGGCCCGTCGCCGAGCCTGGTCGACGACGCCCTGGCGATGGACTTCGGCCGTCGCGACGTCGAGCGCGTGATCGACGCGATCGCCCCCACGGCGACGACCCTGGGCGAGTCGTTCGCGATCGAGGGGGACGGCGCCGAGCACGTCGAGGGGGTCGAGGGGGCGGTCGACCGGGTGGCCATGGAGGTCCTCCGCCGGCTGGAGCGGGGCCGGACGCTCGTGGTCTGGGCGTTCGACGCCTCGCGCAGCCTGGAGGCCGAGCGCAAGCGGCTGAGCAAGCACATCGAGACCATCTACGGCCACATCGCCCAGCTCGACCAGGATCGGCTGTCGGCCGACGGCGGGCTCCTCTCGGCGGTCGTCGCCTTCGGCCAGTCTCGCAAGGCCATGACCCCCAAGCCGACCGACGAGGTCGTCGCGATCCGCCAGGCCATCGAGGCGATCCCGGCCGACGATTCCGGGATCGAGTCGACCTTCGGGACCGTCGCCGGGATCGTCGACAAGTACGGCAAGTTCCAAAGCCCCGACGGCGAGGACTACCGCCTGATGGTCATCGTCGTGACCGACGAGGTCGGCGACGATCAAGACCGGCTCGAATCGACGATCGAGGCCGCCCGCAAGCGCGAGGTCCCGATCTACGTCCTGGGCTCGCAGGCCCTCTTCGGCCGCTCCGACCGCAGGATGGACTACTACGACCCCCGCACCAAGTTCCTGCACAAGGACCTGAAGGTCGACGCCGGCCCCGAGAGCGCCATGATCGAGCAGATCCGCCTGCCGTTCTGGTACGGCGGCCCCCAGTACGACGAGCTGGAGTCCGGCTTCGGCCCCTACGCCCTCAGCCGCCTCGCCAGCGCCACCGGGGGGATCTACTTCGTCTCCCGGCTCGACGGGGCCCGGATGGGCTTCGACGCCTCCCTCATGAAGGAATACCGCCCGGACTGGGTCCCCCGCCGCCAGTACGAGGCCGAGATCGCCCGGTCCCCGTTGCGGCAGGCCGTCGTGAACGCCTCGCTCATCACCCAGCAGAACCTGCCGGGGATGCCCACCTTGCAGTTCCCCTCGATGGACGCCCCCGAGTTCAAGGACGTCCTCCAGAACAATCAGGTCGTCGCCGAGCGGACCGCCTACACCGTCGACGAGGCCCTGGCCCCCGTCACCGCCGCCGCCAAGCGTCGCGATCGCGAGACCTCCCGACGCTGGCAGGCCCACTACGACCTGATCCGCGGCCGGCTCCTCGCCATGAAGGTCCGCTGCTACGAATACAACTGGGCCTGCGCCCGGCTCGTCAAGGACCCCCCCCGGTTCCAGGACCCCAAGTCCAACGCCTGGCGGCTCGTCCCCGACGCCGAGATCCGCTACAGCGACAAGGCCGCCGCCGCCGGCAAGGAGGCCGAAGCCCTCCTGAAGCGGGTCGTCGACGAACACCCCAACACCCCCTGGGCCCTCCTGGCCGACCGCGAGCTGAAGAACCCCCTCGGCTTCAAATGGGTCGAAGCCTACGTCCCGCCGCCCCCCCCTCCCGGCGACGACTCCGCCGCCCCCCGCCGCAAGATGAGGGCCATGCCCGAAGCCAAGCCCCCCGAGCCTCCCAAGCTCTGACCCGCCGGAGCGGCCATCGCGGAGCCGAGATCCGGCGCGGCGATCGAACCGTGGAGGATCAAGTCGCGCCCCCTGCCCCGGGAGGTCGACGGGCGGCCGTTCGGCTGCGACGACGCTGCGGGACGGGCTCTCCGCACGAAGCGGATGAGTTTGACCTGTTTGGTTTTGAGTCCGGTCCGATCGGCCAATATTCGGCCCCGGCGGGCGAATACACGGTCGCATGAGACCGAGTCGAATCGAGCAGGGAGCGGGAGGCGTCATGTACCAGGTATTCCTCATCTGTCTGACGTTCGGCGGTACGATCCTCCTCCTGCGCCTCGCTCTGTCGTTGCTGGGGCTGGGGTTCGATGGCCTGGGCGGCGGCGACGGGGACTTCGGGGACGCCGACGCCGACGTGGGGACGGACGACGGTTCCGCCGACGAGGGTCACGGGCATCATTCCTCGCTGGGGAGGTTGTTCACCTTTCAGGCGATCGTCTCGTTCCTCGCCTTTTTCGGGGTCGGCGGCCTGGCGGCGCTGGAGTTCCATCTGCATCCGGCGGTCGCGTCGTCGGTCGGCGTGGCGACCGGCCTCGTCGCGGTCTTCCTGCTGGGGGCCGTGCTGGGGGCGCTTCGCAAGCTCAACACCGACGGAACCGTGCGGATCTCCAGGGCGGTCGGCCTTGAGGGGAAGGTCTACCTCCGCATCCCCGGAGAGGGGGAAGGCGAGGGGAAGATCGCGCTGCCGATCCAGGGCCGGATCGTCGAGATGCTGGCCCGCACCCCCGGCCCCGGCCTTCGCGCCGGCGACCCGGTCGTCGTCAGTCGGATCATCGACGAGGACAGGCACATCGTCGAGGTCGTCATACCTCGGCGCTACACGGCCAAGCCGGCCTCGTTCGCCGAGTAATCGAAACCACCGCTGGAGGGCCTCCACATGATGTCTCCGTCCATCCCGATGCTGCTAGCCCAGGGGGTCTCGATCCCGGCGGAAGGGTTCTGGCCCGTGGTCGGCGCCGCGTTGTTCGCCGTGGCGACCTTCGGCGTCCTGACCACCGCCCTGCGATGCTACAAACGGTGCCCGTCGAACAGGGTCCTGGTGAAGTGGGGCGTGGGGACCGGGGCCAGGTCGGCGACCTGCGTCCACGGCGGCGGGACGATCGTCTTCCCCGTCTTCCAGGACTACGACTACCTCTCGCTGGAGCCGATCCAGATCGAGATCCCGCTTCGCGGGGCGCTCTCGTTCGAGAACATCCGGGTGAACGTGCCGAGCGTCTTCACCGTGGCGATCGGCACCGATCCCGAGGTCATGCAGAACGCGGCGATCCGGCTGCTGAACCTGACCCGCGATCAGGTGAGCACGCAGGCGTCCGACCTCATCTTCGGCCAGCTCCGCCAGGTGATCGCGTCGATGGCGATCGACGAGATCAACCGCGACCGCGAGAAGTTCCTGGAGAACATCCAGAACTCGATGGAGCACGAGCTTCGCAAGATCGGCCTGGTGCTGATCAACGTCAACATCACCGACCTGACCGACGACTCGGGCTACATCGAGGCGATCGGCCGCAAGGCCGCCAGCACCGCCATCAACCAGGCCGAGATCGACGTCGCCGAGCAGCAGAAGTACGGCTCGATCGGCGTCGCCAAGGCGAGGCAGCTCCAGGCCGTCGAGGTCGCCGACGCCGACAAGCTCCGCGAGATCGGCACCAAGGCGGCCGAGCGCGAGCGGGCCGTCCGGATCGCCGAGCTGCTGAAGGAGGAGAAGATCGGCGTCGACACGGCGGCCTTCGAGCAGCAGGCCAGCGTCAAGCTCGCCGAGCGCGCGATGCGGATCAAGCTGGCCGAGGCGGACGCGGAGGCGATCGGCGGCGAGAACGAGTCGAAGGCCAAGGTCGCCGCGTCGAACGCCGACCTCGCCGTCAGGCAGTCCGAGTCCTTCCAGATCGGCGAGACCAAGAAGCGCGAGGCCGAGGCGGCCGTCGAGGAAGCCGCGTACCGCGCCCAGACCAAGGCCGCGCTCGCCCAGGCCGACAAGGTCGAGGCCGAGCAGCGGGCCCAGCTGGAGGCGGTGGCCAAGGCTCGCAAGGCCCAGACGATCGTCGAGGCGGAGGCCGTCGCCGAGCGCCGGCGGATCGAGGCCGAGGGCGAAGCCAAGGCCGTGTTCGCCAAGCTCGAAGCCGAGGCCCGCGGCAATTACGAGATCCTCGCCAGGAAGGCCGAAGGGCTCCGGGAGATCGTCTCCGCGTGCGGAGGGGCGCAGGACGCCTTTCAGCTCCTCATGCTCGAGCACATCGAGACGCTCTCCACGACCGCGGCGCAGGCGATCTCGAACATCAAGTTCGACAAGGTCATCGTCTGGGAGAACGGCGGCGGCGACGGGAAAGGCGCCACCGCCAACTTCCTCCAGAACATGGCGAAGACCCTGCCGCCCGTCCTCCAGATCATGGAGAACATCGGAGGGGTCAAGATGCCCGAATACTTCGGCAAGCTGGTCGAAGGCGCCGGCGCCGAGGCCGCGAGGGCCCACTCCCCCGCCTCGCCGGCCACGGCGTCGAACGGCGACGGAGTCGGCCGCTGAGGAACCGCCCCGGCAGGTCATGTCCCCGGACCTGCCGGGGACGGTCCGTCAGGTGCCCGCGAGGAGCCAGAGGTCGGCGAAGAGGCGGCCGGTTTCGCCCGGGGAGTCGTCCGGGCGGACGAGGAAGAAGCCCCGGCAGCGGTCGGCGCCGGGCTTCGGCTCGTTGCAGTAGAGCTTCCACTGGATGACGTGGGTGGCGTCGAGGGCGATCTCGCCGAGCATCACGGCGCCGGGGCCGAACAGGGGTCCGGTCCGCGCGTGGCGTCGGATTTCCAGGATGGCCGAGGCCAGCCGCTCGGGCGTCCCGAGGGCGTCGTAGCAGGAGTACGACGCCAGGTCGACGGTCACCTGAGGGAGGACGTCGCGCGTGACCGTCGGCATCCCCTTCGCGCCGTCGAACACCCGGTCGACCTCGACGGCGTGGGCCACGCGGCGGCGCGCCCCGGAAGCGTGCTCGGCGCGGGCCCGCTCGACGCCCCGCTGTCGGGCCGCCTCCCCGCGCCGAGGCTCTCGCCCGGGTCGTTCCCGCATCGCGAGACGCTCCGGTTCGTGCTGGTTCGCGGCCTCGCCGGGATCTATTTTCCCGAGCTTGCGTTTTGGGGAGTTTCGATTCGGCGGCCGGCGCACCATAATTGTAGATTGAGGGGGAGTGGCGCCGGTCGGGGAAGGCGGCGGGGACCGATCGGTCGAAGGCTCTTGGCTTCCGGGGGAGTCTCGCAAGATGGAACGTCGATTCTCGGCACCCTCCTCAGACGACCAGCCGTCGACCGAAAGTTCGGGCGTCGTCCGAGGGGCGACGATCGACCGGCGGACGGCCGAGCCGGTCCCCATCCCGTCCGACATGCAGAAGACCCTGGAGGTCGATTCGACCGAGCTGCCGTCCGCCGCCGAGCCGGTCGCGGCCCCGGCCCCCACCCCAACCGCCGAGCCCCGTCGGCCGAAGTTGCAGCCGAAGCGAAAGCGGCGGATCCGGCTGAAGCACATCCTGCCGGCCTGGAGCGTCTCCCTGATCGTCCACGTGATGATCTTCACGGCCCTGGGCGCGGCGACCTTCCAGGGGGCGGGCGAGATCCGGCCGATCGACTTCGATTCGGCCCTGGGAGGGGCCGACCGCCCCATCGAGGAACTGCCGCTCCTGGACGATCCGACCGACGACCGCCCCGACCGCATCCGGGACCAGATCGAGATCGTCCCCGGCCCGGCGACCGAGCCCCTCGCCGCCGACCAACGGCCCGACATCGGCAGCGTCCTCACCGGCGCCGGGGCGACCTCGGACACGCCCACCGTCCGGGCCTCGGGGCCGGCGAGGGGGGGGGCCGAGGGCCGCTTCCTGGCGCTCGAAGGGGTGAAGGGACGCGACCTCTCCTCCTTCAGCAACGTCCCCGCCGCGCTCGGGCTCGATCTCGCGGTCACCGGCCGTCCCGGCGGCGACCCCATATTCAACGTCTCGGAGATCGGCGAGGCGATGAATCAGCTCACCCGCGAGATCCTCCGCCACCTCCAGGACCACAAGCTCACCGTCGTCTGGCTGTTCGACGAATCGGCCAGCATGCGCGACGACCAGCGCGTCATCCTCGACAAGTTCGATCGCGTCACCACCGAGCTGGCCAAGGTCGTCGACTCGGATCCGAAGGCCTTCGGCGCGATCAACCACGCGATCCTCGGCTTCGGCAAGGGCCTGGACGTCATCCTGGAGAAGCCCTCGTCCGACCTCGAGGAGATCCGCCGGGCCATGAAGAAGCTCCCCGTGGACTCCTCGGGCGAGGAGATCACCATGAAGGCGGTCAGCGCCGCGGTGTCCAAATACTCCGGCCTCGTCTCGAAGGAACGCCGGCTCATCCTCGTGCTGGTCACCGACGAGTCGGGCGACGACGGCGAACTCGTCGAGCAGGCGCTCGAGGACCTTCGCAAGACCCGGACGGCCCTCTTCGTGATGGGCCGGTCGGCGATCTTCGGCTATCCGATCGCCCACCATCGCTACGTGGACCCCATCACCAAGGACGTCTATCGCCCGGCGATCCGTCGCGGCCCGGAGTCGGCCGACGTCGAGTCCTTCCAGTGGGACGGCCTCTACGGCCGCTGGGACGAGCAGCCCTCCGGCTTCGCCCCGTGGGAGCTGGCCCGGCTCACCAAGGAGTCGGGGGGGATCTACTTCATCCTCCCCTCCGAGGAGTTCCTGCGCGGAAGCCAGCGCGAGAAGACCTACTCCATCGCGGCCCTCAAGGAGTTCGTGCCCGAGTACGCCAGCCGCGAAGCCTACGTCCAGCGCCGGGCCGAGTCGGACCTCCGCCGCATCCTCTCCGGCCTCGTCGCCGAGACCCGCGAACTCCGCTACCGCCGCGAGTTCCCCATCGAGGCCCAGGGCCAGGCCTCCGCCGCCCTGGCGGAAATCCCCCAGGTGAGCGAACGGTTGACCGCCCTGGTCGACGTCCAGAAGCGGCTGGAGGCCCTCAAGAAGTACCGCGAGCGGGAGCCCGAGCGGCGCTGGCGGGCCCACTACGACCTGATGCTCGCCCAGACGGTCGTCTTCCAGATCAAGGCTTACGAATATCGCGCCCTGATGCAGCGGCTCGTCCGGGATCCCCAGAAGCCGACCAAGCAGCCGACGCCCGACGTCTCCATCGACTTCGTCGTCGACCATTCGTCCAAGCCCCTGGCCCCCGAGGCCGAGACCGCCAAGAAGTACGTCGAAGCCCGCCGCCTCCTCGACGACGTGGTCGCCGCCTACCCCAACACCCCCTGGGCCGACCTCGCCAAGGACACCCTCGCCCGCGGCTTCAGCGTCATCCTCAACCAGTGGGAGCACAGCCCCAAGTACAACGAGCGGTCCCAGTACGTCCCCAAGTACTGATGCGGATGTGAGGGATCGCGGGTCGCGAGGGGCGTCTCAGCGGGGATCGGCCGGGGGCGGGGGCGGGGCGGGCGCGATCTCGACCCGGGGGGCGGCCGGCTTGCGGTTCTCGCGGCGGTAGGCCCCGGACGTCGAGCCCACGGCCCGCCGGAAGGCGACGCTCAGAGACTCCGCGTGCGAGAACCCGGGCCGGCTCGCCACGTCCGGCAGCGGCAGGCGGACCGTCCGGTCCAGGATCTGGCGGGGCTTCGGCCTTCGCCGTCTCCCTGACGGGCCGCGTCGGCGAGAGCCGGACACCCCCGCCGACGCTCCCTACGTCGCGCCGCCGGGGCCGGGCGAGATGAAGCCCGCGCCCAAGGGGAAGCGACGTCCCCAGACGGGCGTCCCGCTCGGGCTCAATCCAGGTGCGCGTCCGGGCGAGGCCTCCTCGGCCCCGATCCTGGGCTGAGGAAGAAGGCCTCGCCGAACCTCGCCGGCCGCGCCCCGCCCGGTCACTCGTGGCCGAACAGGCGGTGGACCTTCGACTTCGGATGAGCGTGGGCGCCCTGGGGCGAGGGGACGGGCGTCTCCGGCGGGGCCTCCTGTTCGGGGGGCGCGTACTGCTGGGGGGGCTGAGGCGGGGCGGCCGGCGGCTGGATGGGCGTCAGCCCGGCCGTCGCGATCGTGGCGGTCCCCCCCATCGGCTGGGACTGCGGCGTCTGGAGCACGGTCTCCTGGACGGTGCGGACCCGGGTCCGGCCCAGTTGCACCATGCGTTCGCCGACCCGGGCGAGGGCCGCCGAGAAGATCCCCGGCCCTCGGATCTCGACCGAGCTCGTGGAGCTGGACGTCGGCACCGACACCGACACCGACGACCCGCCGAGCGCCATCCCGGTCCCGAAGGCCGCCGGCTGGGGGGGCGCCGGGGCCATCGGCATGGCGAAGGCCGGGGCCATGGGGGCCATCGGCATCGCGTAACCGGGGGCGGCCGGGGCCATCATCGGGGCCGCAGCGGGGAGGAAGAAGTTCCCCGCCGGGGCCGCGGCGGGCGGGGCCGCGACGGGCGGGGCCATCACCGGCACCATCATGTACTGCGGCGCAACGCCGGGCTGGGCCGGGGCGAAACCGGCCTGGGGAGGCGCGTAGTTCGGGTAAGCCGGGGCGTAGCTCGCGGGGGGGGCGGCGGCCGGAGGCGCGTAGGACGGCTGCGGCTTGGACGGGGCCGGGGGCGCCTGCTGCTGCGGCGACGCGTATCGCTCATTGAAGTGCGACCGCTCCACCGCCGGGTCGCTCCGTGACGGCGGGATCGGGGACGGGATCGACGAGGCCGACGCCCGCACCGTTCTCGAATTCGAGGCCTGCTGGCCGAGGCACGCGCCGGGGGCGACCAGCGCCGCCGCGAAACCCGTGCTCGCGACGAGGGACCACCCGAGGATCATCCGCTTCTGTCCGTCCATGAACAATGACTCCGTTAAGCGTCCTGACTCTGGGGGCCGGGTCAGCGGGCCAGCGACTTCGATCGAAATTCCCGAGCGTAGGAGGAGAAGAGCCGTTCCAGCCGCTCTTGCTGGGCCTGGCCGAGCGGGGCGGCGTGGCCCTGGGGACTCCGAAGGTCCAGTCCGGCGGCGAGCATCTCCGAGACGAGATGCTGGGTCAGCGGGGCGAAGATCCCCTGCGACCAGAACTGCCGCCAACTCGGGTCCGCCGGGACCACCCCGTCGAGCCTTCGCGTCATCTCGGCGCTGAGCTCGTCGAAATTCGTGTAGAGCGAGGCCCTCGCCGCGATCGCGTCGAAGACCCCGGCGGCCTGTTCCAGGGTGGATCGACCGGCGGCGGCGCCCGGCCCCTGCAACATCTGGTCGATGGCGGCGGTGGCGACCCCGGGGGCCCCCACCCCGACGGTCGAGGGGATCTCGCCCACCGTGACGACGACCTCGTCGACTTCCGAGATCCGCACCCCGTCCGCGTCCACCGACGCGACGACCAGGCCGAGCCGGTAGATCCCGGACGCCGTCGGCACGAAGGAGTAGTACCCCTCCTCCTGCGCCCCCTGCTCCATCTTCGGACCGGACAGCGGGATCCAGCGGTAGGCCAGCTCGCCGCGAGGCGTGCTGCGACCCCCGTTGACGGTGATCCGACGACCGACGAGCCCGATCTGGTCGTCGCCGGCGTCGGCCCGCAAGGGCGTGGTCGCGGTCGCGGTCGGCTTCGCGGTCGGCCTCGTCGTCCGAGGGCTCGGGATCGACGGCCGTAGCGGCACGGCCGCGGGCTCCGGGTGAGACGCGACGACTTCCGCTTCCATCTCGGGAGCGGGACGGAGCGGGGCGGGCAGGTCGAGCAGAGGCTCCTCGAAAGCCGGGGCAAGGCCCGTGGACCCCAGGCTCAAGGCCGCCGAGACGAGCATCGACACTCCAACGCGTCGGGCCGAGCGGCCCGGATGGCGGCCCTGAAACATGGCGATCCCCTCGATAACGTCTCTCCAGCCCGACCCCCCCGCCGATCGGGGTCGTCGCGGCGACTCATGGAGAGAAAATCGTCCGTATCGTCCGCAAACTTTCGGTAAACCGGCCGAGCCCAAGAAATCGGATTCCCGGAACAAGCGGAAGAAGCCGGAATCGACGTATGGTGTTCTCAGCCAAGTTTCGAGCACGGGGACGGGCGTCGGATACAGTTAGACAGAATCCCCGCCGCGAGCAGGGCCTCCCCACGGAGGGAGAGGACCGTCGCCCCTCGCGGCTCAGAACGTGGAGGTGCGCTATGCTGAGACGAATCTGCCTCACGCTCGTTTTGCCCCTGGCCGCGGCGGCCCTCGCGCCGTCCCCCTGTCTCGCGTTCGGCATCCACACGTACTACAGCAAGACGACCATCAAGACCGTCACCCACGGCCGTCCCCCGGCCGCCGCCCCGGCGCCCGCCGCCGCTCCGGCGTTCTTCGCTCCGGCGGCCCCCATGATGCAGATGGCGCCGATGGTCCAGATGGCTCCCGCCGTCCAGATGGCCCCCATGATGCAGATGGCGCCGATGGTCCAGATGGCTCCCGCCGTCCAGATGGCCCCCATGATGCAGATGGCGCCGATGGTCCAGATGGCCCCCATGGCTCCGGCCTACTACGCGCCGAGCTTCGCCCCGGCGGCCCCGCAGGGCGTACCGATCGCGCCCAACTACGCCCCCGCCGCCCCCCAATTCGCACCCCCGGCCCCGACCGCCCAGGCGTCGCCCCAGCGGTAAGGGTCGGGCCTGAAGCTGAACTCGGAACGCGTGGGGCGGGTGATTCCTCCTCACGCGTTTTTTTTTGGTCCGCGACGACTCCGACCGGCCTCATGCGTTAATATAGAGAACCTGGCTCATATGTTCGGCCTGGGTTGAATTCGACGGCCGCGAGCGGCCGACGTCGCCTCGATGAGATCCATTTCTGGAGATGCAGCATGAGAAGCATGTCGGCCTTGAGATCGGTCCCGGCCGTCCTGGGACTGGTGCTCGCCGTGGCGGTCGAAGCCGAGGCGGGGTGCCTCCACGGCTACTCCCGGTGCGCGTCGTGCTACGGCTACACGACGCCGGGAGTGGCCCCCGTCCCGGTCGGGGTGCCCGTCCCGGTCGGAATGCCCGTCCCGGTTCCGGCCGGGACGACCGCGCCGGTCGGCCCCCTCGGCGGCCCTCCCCCGCCCCCGGGTGCGATGGCTCCCGGCGTGCTGGTCTCCGGATCGGGCGCCATGTTCGCCCCGACGACCCTGCCGGCCGCCGGTCAGGCGAGCTATTCGCCGTACTACTACTACGGTTGGGCGGGTGGCATGATGGCCCCGGCGGCCCCGGCCCGTGCTTCGTTCCTTGAGGGCTATAGCGAGCTGGCCCCGATCCTGCCGGTGACGGCGGGAGCCCCGCTGTTCAACGGCCAGCTCTTCGGCTCGCACATCTTCCAGGTGCTAAGGCAGTTCGGCCAGGGGCTGGACAAGAAGGCCCTGTTCGAGATGGCGGTCCAGGCCTTCGTCAACGCCAGCGGCATCGCCCCGACCACCACCGAACGCGCGATCCTCGAGCGCATCGCCGGCCAGGTCCTGGGGAGCTTCGGCGGCGGCGGAGGGGGTCTGAACAACCAGCCCCAGCCGGGCGCCACGCTCCCGGCGACCGGCGGTCGCACCGTCGTGACCATCGAGATCCCCGCCGGCTCCAAGGTGACGATCGTCAACGCGGACGGCCAGGTCGTCGGCGGAGGCCAGGTCGAGACGCCCGCCGGAGACGGACAGAATCTGGAAAGCGTCCCGCCGCCGCCGCGAGCCCCCGCCGACGAGCCTTTGAAGACTCCCGAGCTGCCCGAACCCGCCCCGGAGGCCGAAGCCGCCCCGGCGACCGAAGCCGCTCCGGCGACCCAAGCGGACCCGGCGACCGAAGCGGCCGCGCGCCACCCGGGCTGAGTCCTGGTCGAACGCGACGATGCGTCGGGGATGGGGCCGAGACCCTCCCCGACGCATCTTTTTTTCCCGGCCTGGAGTTCGCCGTGATTATTCCGACCCGGGGGCCGGTTGCGTGGCGGGAGGCGTGGCGGCCGGGGCCGCCGAAGTTTGGGCCGGGGCCTGGCCGGGCGGGGGCGCCGGGCCGCTGAGCGGATCGGCACCGACCTCGCCGTCGGGAGGCACGGCCACGCCGCCCCCCCGCCCGCGTCGTGGTCGGCCTGGATGGAGACGGGGCCGGCCCCCGCGGGGGCCGCTTGCGGATACGGGATCGTCACGGTCACCGTGATCGCCCCATTCGCGGGGCCGACCGCGACCCCCCCAGGGGCCGAATAAGCCGCCTGCGCCGGAGATGCCGCCGCTGCCGCCGCGACGTCCACCATCGGGGCGAACCCGACCGACTCCGGCGTGGACGGGAAGGGGGGCTCGGGCGCCGGCGGGGTCGCACCGGCTCCTGGGGGCGGGGCCGACGTCGCCGGAGCCATGGCCGCGGCCGCCGCCATCGCCGCCGGGCTGTACAACCGCTTGACCCCTTCGACGTCATAGAAGCTCGGCTTCTTCACGTTCCCCAGCCCGATCACGTCCGTCGTGAGGTTGTAGTTGTGCTTGGTCCGGTAGAAGTCCTGCCAGACCTTCGGGATGGAGTACACGGGGAAGACCGGGCGGGAGAAGGCGTCGACCCGATTGGGGTCCACGCTTCCCGCCCTCGAGTCGTAGAGCATGATCGAGAAGAAATCGAACCCGGTGCCGAGGGTGGTGAATTCCTGGGTGGGCGTGGTGAACTGGGAAATCCAGGATGGCTGGATGTTCCGTTCGATGAGCGAGAGGTGCGCCGGCCGATCCGGCCGCGACTGCTCGTGGAAGTAGCCCAGGGCGTGGCCCAGCTCGTGCGCGATGTGAGATTCCGGGAAGCGGCTGGGGTCGAGCAGGTTCAGCCACTGGCCGCCGGGGATCATCCCGACGCTCGACGAGCCGGCGTCGCCGCCGACCAGCTTGACGTAAAGATAGTTGGGGTCTCCCGGCGTATACGGCCGGAACTTGACGGCCGTCGTCTGGTCCATCCAGAGTTTGGCGGCCGCCTCGAACCGCGGGCGGAACGGTTCATAGCTCGGGTCGATGTAATAGGGGATGACGCCGCCCGGCCAGAGGTTCTGCGCCCCGAGGATCGCGAGAGCCTGGGCCACCGGCCGGCTGGGATCGTCCTTGGGGGGCGGGGGGGCGTTCGGCGGCGCGGACGCCTGGGACGCCGCGACGAACTGGTCCAGGGCCTCGTCGGCCCCCTTCGTCATCGCCCCGCCCGGCGCGGCCGCCGTCGGCGACCGAAGCATGCGCCGGGCTTCCTCGAGCCGCCGCACGGCCCGCAGCAACCGCTCGGCCCCGGCCGAGGCCGTCGCCGGCGTGGCCAGTCGGGTCGCCTGCCTGGGCTGCTGGGCCAGCTCCCGCGACATCCGGACCACCGCCTCGCGAATCTCGGGGGGGAGGCCGAGGCGCTCCTTGTTCGGGCTCCTGTCGAACTCCTGGGCCGCCGCGATCGCGTCGTTCAGCATGGCGTTGCTGACGTCGTCGGTCGTGCCGATGATCATGTCCCCCTCGATGACGACGTACGGGCCGACCACGGCCGCCATCGTCTCGACGGGCTTGAATCGGGAATCCCAGGTGATCGTCACCGGGATGGTCGGGGCGGGGAGCCGCCCCCCCAGCATCGGAGCCAACGCCCCGCCCGTCGGCTGCGCGGGCGGCGGCGGAGGCTCCTGGGCGAGGCCCGTCCCGGGGACGACGAAAAAGCTGAGCGCCATCAGTGCGCCGGCCGTCGAGGCCGCGAGCGAGACGAGAAGGAAAGGACGTTTTCTCGCTTTCACGGTGCTTCTCCAGGCAAGGATCGGTTTTGAAGTGTCCCGGAAAAAGCCTATCGAAGCGTGCGTGGATTGCAAGAATCTTCTCGATTAAACCGGATTGTTTCGCGAGGCGTCGACCCCCGGCGCGACGTTCAGGGCCTTGGGCGGGGCACGAGGACGGACTCCAGGAAGTCGTCGATCTGTTCGTTGGACTCGTCCGTCGGCTCGTGGGCGGGGCGGTTGGTCATGGCGACGCCCCGACGGACGCCGAGGAGGGCGTCGACGGCGAGGACGTGATTGAGGGCCCGCCATCGTGCGGGGCCGTCCTCCGCGCCGCCGGAGACCAGGAAGGGGCGCGGGGGCATCAGGGCGAGCAGCTCGTGGAGGTCGCGGCCGTCGGCGACCAGCTTCGCGTACGCGCCGGTGCGGGGGTTCTCCGGGGTGACGAGGCCTGGCTTGCGTTTCCGGCCGGGTTCCCAGCCGAGATACCAGGGCTCCTGATAGTTCACGTCCCGGCGGCCTTCGTCGAAGACGATCCCCGGATCGGACCAGACGCCGCAGGCGAACCGCTCGTCCAGGCAGGCGGCGAACATCGCCCACTTGCCGCCGTACGAGTGCCCCATCACGCCGACCCGCGCGGGGTCGACCTCGGGCATGGCCCGCATGGCCGTCAGGGCGTTCGATGCGACGTGCGCCAGATACGCCAGGGGCTGGATCGGCGGCTCCCACTTCGAGGGGTCCAGGACCCTCGGGTCGAAGCCGATCGAGAGGCAGACGAAGCCGCGTTCGGCCAGCCGGCGGGCGAAGTCCCGGCGCGGCTTGGTCCCCAGGCCGATGGCCGTCTCGGGCTCATAGAAGACCACCAGGACCGCCGGGTGCGGGCCGGGCCCGTCCGGGACAAGCAGGTAGGCCGGCTCGATCCGATCCGCGGCGACCTCCACGCGCAACCGGCGCTGGAGGTACGTCCCCCGGCGCTCCTCGCCCAGCACCTCGACCTTCGGTTTCTCGATCCGGGGAGGCTCCTCGCCGATCCGCGCCCGCCACTGGCCGAGGATCTCGCGACGGCGCTCCCGCCACTCGGCCTTGGTGCGCGCGACGCGACCGTCCTCGAACATCAAGGGGGAGCGATGCGTCCCCAGGTCGCCAGCAAGCTCCGGGGGGGGCTCGAAGGCCCCGGCGAGCCCGGCGGGCGGGACGTCGTCGGCCCCGGCGATGGGCCCGGCGGCGGCGGCGACGAGGAAGCAACCGAGGAGGATCGACCGGCCTGTCGTCATGGTGGAGATCCGCGAAGGTGTGGGGGGATTCAGGTCGACCGCGATCGCCGTCCGTCCCCCCTCCCCTCGCCCCAGGCTTCAGTCCCTCGCGAAGACCAGGACGCTGTTGGCGGGCAGGACGAGCGAGGCGGACGAATCGAAGCCGTGCAGGGGGATCGGGTCGATGGAGAGTCCGCCGCCGTTGCCGACCACGTTCGGGTTGACCCAGTTCTCGTAGACGTCGCTGTTGAAGGTCTCGCGCCACGCGCCGGGGGGGAAGCCGATTCGGTAGCCGAAGCGGTTGAAGGTCGACAGGTGGACGACGACCATCACGTCTCGGCCCTCGCCGGGCACCCAGCGGTGGAAGGCCAGCACGCGATTCTGGTCATGGGTGTGGACCGGGCGGAAGCCCTGGCCGCGCAGGGCCGGCTGCCGGCGTCGCAGCGCCAGCAGCTCGCGGGTGAAGCGGATGTGGTCGAGCATCTGCTTGTCGCCCGCCTCGACCCCCGCCCAGTAGAGCAGCAGGTTCGCGTGGTTCTCGACGTCGTCGGCCCATTGCTTGTCTTCCAGGAACTCCTGGCCCATGAAGAGCATCGGGACGCCCGGCGCCGTCAGGGAGATGCCGGTCGCCACCCGCGCGCGGCTGCGGCCGTACCAGGAGCGAGGGTCGTCGAAGTCCCCCAGGCGGGCCACCCGCTGGTCGCGGCCCCGGTAGACGAGGTCGTGGTTCTCCGGGCCTTGCACGAACCGCCACGGCTCGGGGAAGCCGTCGGGCCAGAGGCTGGCGGCCAGCCCGGTCATGGCGAGGGGCCGCTCGTCGGGCCGGCTGGACTCGCGGATCACGTCGCGAATGGCGTTGCGCAGGCCGTCGGTCAGCGTGGTGTCGAAGCCGGCGCCCCCCTCGGACGGGGGCTTCACGACGTACGGGTTGACGTTCCAGTACTCGGCGTGGTCGATCGCCTCCGGGCGGACGTGGTTGAGCGTCGACGTGAGGTCCTGGCAGAACCGCCAGCCGTGGGGGGCGCCGTCGTGGTCGATGACGCTCACTTGATCATATCGAAAACCGTCGACCCGATACTCCTCCAGGAAGAACCGGGCGTTGCGGATCAGGAAGTCGCGGACCTCGGGCTTGGCGAAGTCGAACACCTTGCCGCCGGCGTGCTCCCGGCCGTTGAAGTAGAGCGAGTTCGCCGCCACGCCCCCGGACGTCGGCTGGCGGTCGAAGAACAGGAGGCTCTCTTCGCCGAAATCCCCCCCGGCGTGGTTGTAGACCACGTCCAGGATCACGGCGAGGCCGTGGATGTGGCAGACGTCGATCAGCGCCTTGAGCTGGTTCATCTCGCCGCGGAGGTCGTCGACCGCGAAGCGGGCCAGCCCCCTGGCGTCGAGCAGCTCGTTCACCTCGTCGACGTAGGGCGGGAGCGCGGCGTCCTCGACCGCGAAGTCCATCTCGGGCGAGAAGTAGTCGGTGCCGTTGTAGCCCAGGCTGAACGCGGTCTGGAACTCCTGGATCGGCAGGAGTTGCAGGGCGGTCACGCCGAGTTCGGCGAGATAAGGGACCTTCCGGGCCACGTCGAGGAACGTCCCGGCCTTGCGCGGCAGGTTCGGCGTGTAGAAGGTGCCGACGTGGAGCTGGTAGATCACGAAGTCGTTGAAGCGGGGGGTGACGTACCCGGTCTCGTGCCAGGGGAAGTCGGTCTCGCGGATGACGCACTCGCTGGGGAAGGGCGACTGCAATTCGCGGGCGTAGGGGTCGCGCTTGAGGCCCGAGCTTCCCGTACCGTCGATGTGGAGGATGTAGCGGTCGCGGTCCTTCGCGCCGGGGATGAAGCCTCGCCAGTGGCCCTGGGCGTCCTTCGTCAGCAGGCTGGAGTCGTCCTTGATCCGGCCGTTGAAGTCGCCCAGGACGTAGACCTTCCGCGCGTGGGGGGCCCAGACGCGGAACGTGGCCCCGTCGGCGATCAGGTTGGCCCCCATCGGGGTGTCGGGCTTGATGTGGGTGAGCGGGGCGGGCATGGGCGCCTCGAAGTGTGAGAGCCGAACGGAGATCCCCTGCCCTTCCCGATACGCACGCCGCCGAGTTCGCTTACATGGGCGGCTCGGCCCGGAACCGCTGGAGCAGCTTCCCCGGCAGGCCGATGTCGACGACCGCGACGTCGCCGGTATAGATGGACGCGCCGGGGGCGTCGAAGCCGATCTTGCGGGCGGCGAAGGTGATGGTGGCCCGGGCGCGGACGGCGACCCCCATCGGCTCGCCCGAATCGGCGTCGAGCCCGGAGGGGACGTCGAGGGCGAGGATCGGCTTGCCCGAGCGGTTCATGGCCTCCACCACCGCCCGGAAGGCCCCCTCCACGGGCCGGGCCAGCCCGGTGCCGAGCAGGCCGTCGACCAGCCAGTCGGCCCCGGCGAAGAGTTCGTCGAGCGCGGCCGGATCGGGCTCGTCCCTTTCCGAGCGGGCGTCGAACCAGTCTTGCTGGGGGACCTCGGACCGCTCAAGCACGTCCCACTGGGCGCGGGCGTCGCCCCGGATCGCGTCCAGGCGGGCGAACCAGACGAGGGAGACGGGGTAGCCCCAGGCGTCGAGGTGCCGGGCCATGACGCCGCCGTCGCCGCCGTTGTTCCCCGGCCCGCAGACGACCAGGACGCTCGGGCGTCGTCCCGACCCCGCCATCGCCGCCCACCGCTCGGCGGCGCCCCGGCCGGCGTTCTCCATCAGCACCAGCGTCGACAGGGCGAATTCATCGGCCGCCGAAACGTCCAGGCTTCGGAGCTCCTCGCACGACAGGGGACGGCATCCAGGTCGCGTCATCGCTCGTTCTCCCTCTTCGCGTCGACGTTGACAAGGACCTCACCGACTTCGACACTACAGGAACCGCCCCCGACGAGTAAGGGGGGAGACCCCCCGCCCCGAGGAAGCCCCGCCATGCCGATCTACGAGTACCGCTGCGAACCCTGCGACCACGCCTTCGAAACCCTGATCCGCGGCCAGTCCGACGTGGCCCGCTGCCCCAAGTGCGGCAACGACAAGGTCGCCAAGCAGTTCAGCGTCCCGGCCGGCACCCCCACCGGCACCCTCGGCTACTCCCCCGCCTCCGCCCCCGGCCTCGCCGCCGCCGGCTGCGGCAAACCCGGCTGCGGCCCCGGCGGCTGCGCCGCCATGTAAGGCAAGCCGGACGACGCCGATGCTCCTCTCACCCATCACTCGCGGCCCGGCCGACCGGGCCGTGGGTGCCTGACCAACGTCGGGTCCGAATCCCGTCGACCAGCCGCGAAGTGCATATTCGCCGGATCCGGTCGGATTACGCTTCGACCTCTTCCAACTCCTGCTCCACATCTTCAAGCGATTCATCCTCGAAGTCGAAGCTGGCCTGTTCCTCCAGCCACTTCCGATGCAGGGCCGCATCCGACTTCATCGCCAGTTCGAGGGCGAGCGACTCCCTGTACTGACTCGCTTCCGCTTCGATCGTCCAGGCTGTGTCGAGTCGCAGTTCGTCGACCACATTCTTGAGTTCCTGCAAGCTGACTCGGAAGAATTCCTTCCGTTTGTTGGTCTTGTTGACCTGCCTCTCGACGAATCGCTTGTGCAGGGCGTTTTCCAGACCAGGAGCGTCTTCGGACGAGATCATGGCGTGCACGTCGAACGGGAACGGCACGCTGGCGTCGCCCAGCTCCCTGACCCGCTCGGTGGGATCGAGCCGTCGAGTGAGCCCGATCTTGTAGACGTTTTCTCCGAACGATCCGATGTTGGAGATCACGTAGACGTAACCCTTTTTCGTCTGCCGGGCCATCGAGATCGCCTTCTTGCCCTTCTCCTCCGCCTCGACGAGCCTGACCCTAAGCTCCGAGAGCTGGGCTGTGAACATGGATTTCTCCGCCTCGCTCGCCTCCTCGAGCTGCTTTCTGACCCTGTCGATGGCCTTGTTGACCAGTTCTTCCTCGCGGGCGGCCTGCTTGATCGCCCGTTCGATCTCCTTCTTCGCACGCTCCTCCTCGCGGATCTGTTCCTTGATCGCGCGCTGCTCTTCGCGAGCCTTCTCTTTCAGCTTCTGCACGGCGACGGCCCATTTGACCTCTTCCAGCCGGGAGTCGAGGTACTCTTCCAGGATGCGGGCGTTCTTGTAGACGTCGCCGTCCTTGTTGACCAGGGCGTAGGCGTCCTTGATCTCCTGGATCAGCTTCCCTTGGTTGCCCGGCTTGATCCGTGAGAGGATCGTGTCGACCTTGCCGTTGAAGGTGCTCAGGACGAACTTCAGCGCGTGGTCCCTCTTCCAACCCTCCGGGTAGCCGCAGATGGCGGCGGTCCCGTTCGCCTGCATGATTCTCGTTCGTTCTCGCGCGAGTTTGAGCCTCTCGCCGGCCTTGTTGAAGCCGAACTCTTCGGCCAGTTCGTCCAGGATGTGGGTCGGCGGGACCAGGTAGACGCCTTCGTACTTGTCGATCCGGTTCTGAAGCGCCTGAATCCTGCCCTCGTATTCCTTGAGCTTGCCTTTGGCCTCGTAGGCCGCACCTGCGATCTGCTCCGCTCGATGCTCAGCCTTCCGCCTGATGTTCAGCGCGTCGCTCGTCGCCAGATCGAGGGTTGCTTCCGCCTTCTCCCGCTTCTCCTTGGCGTCCTTCCTCGCTTTGGATGCGAGGTCCCTCGCCGCCTTATGAGCCTCATCCAGGGCCGCTTGGCTTTGCGCTTTCGCGAGCCGGAGAGCCTCTTCGGCTTCTCTTTTTCGGGCCGATGCCTCGATCAGAATCTGGCACCCCGTCTCCCTCGAAACTTCCAGCTCTTTCTCGCCTGCGGTTCTGAGCTTTCTGCCCCGCTCCTGCGCCTCCGCGACGGCCCGCTGGACGATCTCTTCGGCCTTCCTACCGGCCTCCGCGAGCCTCGCCTCGACATCGGCCTTTGATTTTCTGGCGCGGTCGATGATGTCCGGGATGTGCCTGATCTTGTCCAGCCTGGCGAGTTCCGAGGTGTAGGCCTCTGCTTCTTGCTGCCACGTCTCGCTCGCCTTGCGTAGCTGGCTGCTCAGCTCCTGCGAGCGGAAGAAGAAATAGAGGGCGACACCCGTAAGGGCGAACGCGAGGCAAACGAGGAACGCATAAAGCACGACGCAGCTCCGTGGTGGGTCCGGCACATCACCCGATACTCATCGTTCGCAGGTGACCGGAGGCCGGTGGCACCGCCTGGCGGCGGAAAAGCGTTATTATGATCGGAAGGATGAAGCTGGACAATAACGTTGTTGCACGACAGCATGCGTGTTCGCTTTTCTCGTGGTCGAAGTCGGCTCTCCTTTAAAGCTCCGCCAGCAAGGTGCGAGCTTTGGAGGCTCTCCTCACAGCATATTGGTATGAGTCGATTGCTACCCGTCTCATCTCCTTGGGGTAGCCTGGTGGATTTGGGGTAGAGAACGGCGTGGGATTTTCGCAGCATGCCGCACGGAGGGCGATGAAGTGGACCAAAGGCCAGTTACCAAGCCTGAGAATTTGAGCAACCTGAGGGGTAGTCGAGATGGCACCGACACCCTCGTGGTTTCCCTGCTTGTGTGCCCGGCCGACCGGGAGCCACCTGCTCGGGAGTGCGTCCCGATCCCCTTGCCTTGCGATCGAGCCGTCTCAACCATCCACTTCGAGCTTGATGAAGAGGCGAGAGATGCGAAGAGGTCCGTCCTTCCTGTTGATCGCCGCCGCGGTGTTGGGCGTCGGATGCGTCAGGCGTCGTCTCGATGGCGACGCCTCGATCTATTCGCCCGAGCCCTGGATCATCGCCGCCACGGCCCTCGGGGCGACGACAGCCGCCGTGGCGGGGTGGTTCGTACGTCGCAGGCGGAAGTGGATCGGCTACCTCCTGCTCGGCGTCGGCGTGCTCGTCCTGCTCACGACGGTCCCCGGCCTGGCCTTGAGCCGGGCGCTCGTCGACTCCGAGCACGTCGAGTGGAATCGTGGGCTCAATCGCTTCCACTTCCGGTTCGACGACCTCGCAGGCATCGACCACTCCGTCAGGAAGGTCCCGCTCGGTCGGACGACCAGGGACGTCCACTACCTCGAATTCACCACGAAGGCCGGCGAAACGACCCTCATCCAGGTCGAGCCCGGTGCCGCCCGCTATCTCCAGGACGCCATCCCCGAGATCCTCCAGCGGGCGAAGGATCGGGGCGTGCCCTGCACCGAGGAAGGGCCATAATCCGACTGACCGGGCACGCGCTGAGCGGGCGATGAGGCTTCTTGAGCGAATCGCCGTCGATTCGCCCTGAGGCGCGGGCGCATCCCTTGTTTGCGGCAGGTTTCGCCTGGCTTGACTTGGGCGAGCCCATCGACTTTCCCTCGTCGGCAGGGTCTAGCCTGGCGCATTCCGCATACCTGGCGCATCGCCGCGCGTCTTGCCCTTTTTGCCCCTCCCCCGTCTTTGACTCCGTCCCTCCCAGGGCGCATATCTTCGTGGCTGACGAGGGAAGCTGGTCCTGTCACGGGGTCGAGCGAGCCTGGGTCAGCCTTGATGGAGAGGGAAAATCGCCGGGCCGACTTTTGGCTCGGGGATGGATAGGGACGTCTAGCGGCGGGGGC